>DAIRTN010000020.1:6291-39971 GCA_036803865.1 Luminiphilus sp. | reverse complement strand
CCCTGTTCTTGTGCTACGGCGACCAAGCGTTCAGAAAGCTTTTTCTCCGCCTGCAACTCAAGGGTTTTTATGGCGTCCCGACACCATTGAGTCTCTCGATCATCGGCCCATTGCTTGCGCTGTTCACGCAGGGGAATCACCACACCTTTAACCCAGCAGTCGCACGCACTTTGTAGCGCCAGCCTATCCGGCTCGGCTATTTTTACCCCTCGGTCGCCGAGCCAAGCGACAAAGAGTAACTCCAAAACTACAAGGCCATGGCTGTCTTGCAGCTGAAGTAGCTGAGATTCAAGCTCTGACGAACGCCACAGAGCTACAGCCCAACGCCAAAATGTATTTTCAATACTCATTCATACGCCCGTTACTAGTGGTATGCATTACGAACTATGCGCCGACTTTTATGTGCCTTTTATACGCCTTTTATACATCTTTACATGCGTCTAGGGTTCATCGACGGCATCTGACCCGCTGCTTACTTTCTCTAGGAGACCCGCATCGCCTGCAACTAAACGCTGCTTTTGTGCTCGGGAGAGCACTTTAATAGCAGCCTCAATACGTTGCGCCACGCTGCGACTCGGCGCTGTACACGACCAGGCTAGCGTCACCGGGCGTCGACAGCGGGTGTAGCGCGCACCACCCGCCAGTTCGCCATTATGCTGGCGTAAACGCCGCGCCAACTCAATGGTAACGCCCGCGTACAGAGAACCATCACTGCATCGCAAGACATAAATATGCCAAGCTTTGTTGTCCTCAGATGATTCTTCATCGCTCATCACAGTGTTATAGTTATCCCTTGTGTTTCTCTTTAATTTTACTCATCCAATTTAGCCCTAGGAGGGCAGTCATGAGCGATAACATCACGCACGTTACAGAAGCTTCCTTCGATCAGGAAGTACTTGCCGCAGAGCACCCCGTATTAGTCGACTTTTGGGCCGAGTGGTGTGGGCCCTGCAAGATGATTGCGCCCATTTTGGATGAAATCGCCACCGAATACGCAGGCAAACTTAAAGTTTGTAAGGTTGATGTCGACTCAAACCCAGGCGTGCCCGAGAAGTTTGGCATTCGAGGCATCCCAACACTGATCCTTTTCAAGGACGGTAATGCAGTCGACACTAAGGTGGGCGCGCTTTCAAAAACCCAGTTGGCCGAGTTCGTAGATAGCTGTCTCTAACGTTTACGGCGTACCTAACATCGAACATATCTCGATTGACGGTACGCTACTATCAAACACCTAAAAGGCTGGACGCGCCGCTCAAGCGGTGCTAGCTTAGGCATCAATGGAGAGCTGGCGTCACCGCTCTGTCGATTGTTTCCCCTTGTAACCACCCATCTTTCAGCTTGCTTCGGCGGCCATAGATACCCGAGCGGAAACAGCGGCGTCTTGAATGACCCTGTATACCGCATCCCATCCGGGAGCGTTAATCTCAATAGACCCATACTTACCCCCCCCTCATTACTTCGGATTTAACCCGTGGAAGAACAGAAAAGCTCAGAAAGCACCCCAAGCGAAAATACGCCATCTGCAGTAACCAGCGCGATTGAATCCGCGCCGGCAGAAGCGGCGCCAGTTGCGAAACCAGAACCAGTTGCGCAAGCCCCCTCCGACGCAGAAGCAGAGCCAACAACGCGAACGTTAAAGCTCAACAAAGCTGATGACGATGCCAGTAATGGTGTATCGGATAGCCCAGCACCTGTTGAGGCGACGGAAGACGGCGGACAACAAGGCGAAAACGTCGACAATGCTGACAATGCCAACAATAATGGCCGTCGCGGCCGCGGCCGTCGTCCGCGTCGACGCGACCCCAATACACCGAGTGCAAATCCACTAAGCCTCACCGATCTAAAGACCAAGTCGACGCAAGAGCTGATCGACATGGCGCGTGAGATGGGCCTAGAGAACATGGCACGCTCACGTAAACAGGACATCATTTTTGCGCTGCTCAAGCGTCATGCCAAGAGTGGCGAAGATATTTGGGGCGACGGCGTTTTAGAAATTCTACAAGATGGCTTCGGCTTTCTTCGCTCCTCTGATAGCTCATATCTCGCCGGCCCTGACGATATTTATGTCAGCCCGAGTCAGATTCGTCGTTTCAATTTACGCACGGGCGATAGCGTTACCGGCATGATCCGGCCGCCCAAGGACTCGGAGAGGTATTTCGCGCTACTCAAAGTGAAGGACGTGAACTTCGAGTCCCCCGAGAGTGCGAAGAGCAAGATCCTGTTTGAAAACTTAACGCCGCTATTCCCTAATGAGCGTCTAACGCTCGAAAAAGGCAACGGCAGCAAGGAAGATCTTACGGGACGTATCATTGATCTGTGTGCACCCATTGGCAAAGGCCAACGTGGACTGTTGGTCGCACCGCCAAAAGCGGGCAAGACCATCATGATGCAAAATATGGCGCAGGCCATCATTTCGAACAACCCCGAATGTTATGTCATCGTGTTACTGATCGATGAACGACCCGAAGAAGTGACTGAAATGCAGCGCAGTGTCGGCATTCGCGGTGCCGAGGTCGTAGCATCTACGTTCGACGAACCACCTTCACGCCACGTGCAAGTGGCAGATATGGTGATCGAAAAGGCAAAGCGTCTTGTTGAGCACAAACGTGACGTAGTGATCCTACTTGACTCCATTACCCGACTGGCGCGAGCCTACAACACCGTAGTGCCCAGTTCTGGCAAGGTGTTAACAGGCGGCGTCGACGCTCATGCACTCGAGCGTCCAAAACGTTTCTTCGGAGCGGCACGAAATATCGAGGAAGGCGGCAGCTTATCTATTATTGCCACGGCACTCATCGATACTGGCTCAAAAATGGATGAAGTTATCTACGAAGAGTTCAAAGGTACCGGCAACATGGAACTGCATCTTGATCGCAAGATTGCTGAGAAGCGAACGTACCCTGCGATTAATATTCGTCGATCCGGTACCCGCCGGGAAGAGTTATTAACCAGTGAAGACGAGCTGCAGCGCATGTGGATTCTTCGCAAGTTGCTGCATGGCATGGAAGACCTTCCTGCGATAGAGTTTTTGCTTGATAAGTTGAAAGACACAAAGTCTAACGAAGAATTCTTCAAATCGATGAAGCGTAAATGATGAAGCGCAAATAAGGTCTTCTGGTTCGCTAGAATTAGGCGGAGCTTTTTCCGCCGACCCTTAAAAGGAACCGATCATGGCTGCCCGCTTTACAGACCTGCGAGACTTCATCCACGAACTTGAGGAACGTGGTGATCTTGTGCGTATCCATCAAGAAGTCGATCCTCACCTGGAAATGACAGAGATCGCCGATCGCACGTTACGCGGCGGCGGCCCCGCTCTGCTTTTTGAAAACCCCAAAGGCTACGATATGCCCGTGCTCGCCAATCTGTTTGGCACGGAAGAGCGTGTCGCCCGCGGTATGGGAGCAGATTCGACTGAAGCGCTCCGTGACATTGGTGAACTCTTAGCGTACCTGCGCCAGCCTGATCCGCCCAAAGGTATGCGCGACCTGATTGATAAAGCGCCTCTGCTTAAAAAAGTGCTCAACATGGGCCCTAAAACGATCAAGCGCCCCCCTTGCCAAGAGCGAGTGATTACGGGCGACGACATCGACTTAACGCGAATTCCGGTACAAACCTGCTGGCCCGGCGACATTGGCCCTCTAGTGACGTGGCCTTTGGTGATAACACGTGGGCCCGAGAAGCCCCGTATGAACCTGGGCATATACCGTATGCAGCGTTTGGGCCCGCGCAAGTTGATTATGCGCTGGCTGTCACACCGTGGTGGCGCGCTCGATTTTAGAGACTGGCAGCTCAAGCATCCCGGTAAGCCTTACCCCGTTGCTATAGCCTTAGGCGCAGATCCTGCGACAACCCTCGGTGCCGTAACACCTGTTCCTGACACACTGTCCGAGTATGCTTTTGCAGGCTTACTTCGAGGCAGCAAAACCGAACTCGCCGAATGCTTAACACCCCTGTGCCGAGATAATAAATTACTCGTCCCTGCACATTCAGAAATCATACTCGAGGGTTACATTGACCCTAACGAAGAAGCTGACGAAGGCCCCTTCGGTGATCATACGGGTTACTACAACGAAGTGGAGCGCTTCCCAGTATTCACCGTTGAAACAATGACCACACGCGAGAATCCTATTTACCACAGCACTTATACCGGCCGACCACCGGATGAGCCTGCGATTCTTGGCGTGGCCCTCAACGAAGTTTTTGTACCCCTGCTCCGCAAACAGTTTCCCGAGATCGTTGATTTCTACCTTCCGCCCGAGGGCTGTTCATACCGCATGGCTGTTGTATCAATGCGCAAAGAATACCCAGGACATGCAAAGCGCGTGATGCTTGGCATTTGGTCTTTCTTGCGTCAATTCATGTATACCAAGTTTATTATTGTTGTTGACGATGACGTCGATCCGCGCTCGTGGGAGGATGTGATTTGGGCCATGACTACACGAATGGATCCTCGTCGCGATTCCGTCTTCATCGATAACACGCCGATTGATTATCTCGATTTCGCATCGCCAGTCGCAGGACTAGGCTCCAAGGTAGGTATGGACGCCACTAACAAGTGGGAAGGTGAAACCGATCGTGAATGGGGTACAGCCATTCAGATGGATGATGCGGTCAAGAGCAAGGTCGATTCTCTTTGGAGCGAGCTGGGCATCGAGCTCCCAGGCCGCAAAAGCTAACCCTACATAGGCCGCAGGATTAGGGACTTGGGCTGTTAGCCTTTTCTGGGATAGGTGCCAACGGTAGCTCATCGAGTAATTGGCTGCCGGCCAATTGCAAATATGAATCGGCAGCAACTCGATCACCCTGTGCGCTGGCGAGACGGACAAGCTCCATGCATGTGTCTGCTTGTGGCTCAATCTTATTGGCCTCTTCAAACCAGCTACGCGCCTGCTGCCAATCGCCCATGTGCTGTGCGAGCCTAGCTGCAGCAACAAGAAGCACTGCCTCTTGACCGTGACCCTCCAACCAACGGCGTATCGCTTTGATAAGCCGCTTGGGATCTGCTGGAGGATAGCTGCCAATCACGCGCACTAATCGCGTATTCCACTGCTTATTGAGCATCGCTATTAAGAGCTTTTCGTGTTCGGCAGTCATGCCACGCGCGACAAGAGACTCAATATACCGGCAGCGTAAAGAATCAGTTTCACGCCAACTTAACGGGATAGTTTGCCAGACATGCTGAAGCTCGTTCGAATCTATTGCGCTTTGGCAGGCCGTATTTAGCAATGCGAACCATAATTCAGCCTCCAAGCCTTGCAGGTGCGGAGACTCAAGCAAGTCGTGGCGGCGCAGCTCAGGTAAAAGGTCTCTGAGCGCTGCCCAATCTGCGAGCTTACGATGCACTCGAGCAAGCAGCTCAAGAACATGTGGATGTTTACTCGCATTGGCTCGAGCTCGAACGAGGGTAGCCAACGCCTCCTCGTTATGGCCAGCAGTTAATTGCAGCTCCGCTTGCGTCAATTCAAGTGCAATACCAACGCCCGCTTCAACAGTCTCTGCCAGCCCTAATTGCCGTCGCATTTCGTCAACATCGCCAAGCCTATAGCTCGCCTGAGCTGCAAGCAGATGATTGACCAATGGGGCATCACTGTATCGTGCTGACCGGAGTAATTGCCGTCGCGCTCGCGCCCAATGACCCTCAATAAAGCTGATGAGGCCTCGATTAGTGAGCGCTCCCGCGTTACGCGTCTTACGCCCAACAACCCAGCCGCTGATCCATTGGCGACCCCGCAGCAGCGTCCTCAGCGCAGCTAAACTCGCCGACAAAAGCGCCCACACGACTAGCCAGAGAATGGTCGCAAACCAAAAGCTCGTCTCAATGGTCACATCGCCGAGGCTGATGAAGAGGTATCCCGGATCTCGCTCAACAAGGTTGATTAAAGCCGCGCCTACAACCAGCCCGACTAATATGACGATCAGCAAGCGACGCATATCAGTCGTTACTCTCGATAACGGCACTCGAACTATCCACGGACGGAATAGTCGGCTCTACCAGTTCAGCATCGGTAACCGATGGCAAGGTTTTATCGCTGTCAATCGAACGCAATGCATCGGCGATCGCTGCTCTCGAGGTCAATAGATTCGGTAATGCCGGGGCAATATTGAGGGCTCTCAAGGCTTGAATCTCCTCAAGCATTGCCGCAACGCGATTAGGGTCATTCGGCATAAACTCGCCGACGAAGGCTGCAGCACGCTCTAGCGCTGTGTCATACAAGGCCTGATTATGTGAGAGCGCCGCGATCTGCCCTTGCTCGAGCAATAACCGCAGATTTTGCCGAGCTAACGCCTCCCAATCGGGCGTCATCATCCGCGACATTTCAGCGTCGCGGCTGCGCACAACGAGATAGTCAGAGAGTTTCGCCAGTGCGACTTTCCAGCCCGATTCAGCCCGCGCCAACCAACCCTGCGAACTTGACGACTCTGCCGTGGATACTGGCGGCGCTACTACTACAGTGAGAGCTGAAGCCTGTCCAGTTAACGCGGAGAAGCGCGCATATAGGCCCACTACATCGACACGAGGCGCCGCCCGCAAGGCTGATAAATCGGCTGCCAAAGCGCCGCGTGCAGATTCAAACCGGGGATCATCGGCTTCTGACAGCAGTGCGTCGGCATTACCCAGTAACGCCTCAGCGGCTTCAATGTCTCGCGACACAAGTAATCGCTGCGCTGCTAATCGAACAAGAAAAGCGGCTTCATTCGCAAGCCAAGCGCGCCGATCGGTCGCAGTAAGGCGCGCAATGCGGATGTCTAGGCGATCCAGCCGCCCATTCAGCCGACGCTGCTCCTCATCAAAATCGGCTTGGCTTCTCGCCAACTCCAACGCTTGCTGCGACGCTTGATTCTTCAGTAGCTCAGCGGCGCGTTGCTCAAACTGGGCTGCCTGAGTATCCATCTGCCCGCCTAAACGGGATTGCAATGTGGCATCAGCCACGACCAGGGATTCGACCTGTTGCTGTAAGCTGGTAACCACTGCTGTCTGAGCTTGCCATTTGGGCAGTAAGATAAAATACGCAGCCGCCGCAGCGCCACTCGTTAGCAAAAGCATGAAGATAAATACGAAAAAAGCGCCTAGCCCTCTTCTCGCGCCCGTTAATTCAGGCTCTATCTTTGCTTGCTCTTTTGACGCTTTGGATGAGGAGTGGGGCGATACAGAATGGGGCGAGGCAGAATCTGAAGAGGCGGAATCTAAAGAGGCAGAATCTGAAGAGAAAGGCTGCGTTGCGCCTGTGTCGTCATCCATGAGCAGCTCCTTTGTTAACGCGGCAAGAAAGGCTTCGTCGCTCGCGTTGTCAGCAACTGCCACTCGCTGCCAGCCCAAATTCCGAGCGTCATCTGCCACCCGCTGAGAGGGTACGATTACACATTGCTGCAGGAATGAGGCCCCTTCGCATTGTTCTAACACGGTGGTCAGCGCTGCCAGCGTTTGTCCACTGTTAGCCTGAAAAATGATCTTTTTGTAATCTAATAAGCTCGCGCAAAACGTGTCCGAATCCACTAGCGCTGATTCGCGCCGGTAGCAAATGTACTCTTCAACAAGCGCGCCTTTTGCTTCGAGCTCACGGGCAAGCACTTCGCGGCCACCCTCACCCTTAACAATTACCACTCGGCGGCCTTGGACCTCGCTAAGCTCAGGCAAAGCAAGAAGACCTTCCGAATCCATTTGCTCAGGAACGATAACAGGCAGGCCTTCAACCTCGAGCACATTGGCGGTCCGCGGCCCAACAGCAAAGCTCACAATGCCGTTTTCGACCATTCCTCCCATGAGAGTGGGTAAGCCCATCCGTGCCGCATTGGCACTAATAAAAATACAAAGGTCATCGCCGGTAAGATCCGGAGGGTCAGGAAGCTCGGATTCAGGCAGTGATGCAATACGCAGAAGCGGCTGGATATACGTATCGTAGCCCTGAGCCGCCAATGTTGACTCCAAACGAGAGTTGTCGCCCTCGGGTCGAGTCAATACGACAAGTGTAGTCATCCGCGCACCGCTGCCAAAATTGTATCTGCCCCCTGCTCTAACAGCTGATTGGCGACGGTGTCTCCGAGCGCCTCAGGGTCGCTACCTCGGGATTCGGCAAACAGCAGTGTCTCGCCATCGGGAGAACCCACTCGCCCCCGCAACCACAGTTGATCACCTTCGATGACCGCATAGCTGGCAATCGGCACATCGCAACCACCATCAAGTTTCCGCACCATCGCACGCTCAGCGCGAACGCAGCGCGCAGTGAGATCGTGCTGCAGCGGCGCGAGCAGCTCCGCAGTGCGTGTATCACTCTGACGATACTCGATACCCACGGCTCCTTGGCCGCCTGCGGGCAGTGAGATATCAGGATCGATACGAGCACCGATACGATCATCAAAACCAAGCCGTAAAAGGCCTGCTGTGGCTAACATGATCGCATCAAACTCACCCGCATCGAGCTTGCTCAAGCGAGTGTTTACATTACCTCGGAGGAACCCAATATCGAGATCGGGCCGCGAACGCTTGATCTGGCATGACCGGCGCAGGCTAGATGTGCCCAAACGAGCACCCTGCGGTAGGGCGTCAAAACTATCGATACCGACCAACGCATCTCGCGGGTCTTCTCGCTCACAAATAACGCCGAGCGTCAGGCCATCGGGTAACTCCATTGGGACATCTTTCATCGAGTGCACAGCAATATCTGCACGACCGTCCAATAGCGCAGTTTCAAGCTCTTTAACAAACAGCCCTTTCCCGCCAACCTTATACAACGGCGTATCAAGTATCTGATCGCCTCTTGATGTCATCCCAAGCAGCTCAACTTCCAGGCTCGGATGAAGGCGGCGCAATTCGCCGGCAACAAAATGTGCCTGCCACAAAGCAAGCGGGCTTTCCCGCGTTGCAATAACCAATTTTGACATGAGACCTCCCTATTAGACGCCATCGTAGCATGTGATGCGGCACTAGAAACCACTCTGTGCGCGACCAATGCGTCGCGGGTGGTACAATACGCTCTAAAGATTATTATTTGCCTTCATAGAGGGCGCATAACCGCCAGTAGGATTAAACATGACTCGCTCTGACTCAAGCTCTGAAACAACCAGTGATCTCTGGGGTGGCCGCTTTTCAGAACCCACCGACGCCTTTGTTCAGCGCTTTACCGCATCGCATCAATTTGACCGCAGATTAGCCGCTCAAGACATTCAGGGATCAAGGGCGCACGCCGACATGCTCACCCAGGCTGGGGTGCTAAACGCCGAGGAATGCGCCCTAATTCATCAGGGCCTCGACCAAGTCGCTGCCGAGATCAATGAACAGCGCTTTGACTGGCGAGTAGAGCGCGAAGACGTCCATATGAATATCGAAGCGCGACTCACCGAGATCATTGGTGATGCGGGCAAAAAGTTGCACACAGGACGATCGAGAAACGATCAGGTAGCAACCGACATTCGCTTGTTTATGCGCGAAGCGATTAGCTCAGCAATGCAGGAGCTGACTCGCTTACAGGAAGGTATTATCGGGCTAGCTGCGGCTAACACCGACACCATAATGCCCGGCTTTACGCACCTGCAAGTGGCACAGCCCGTGACTTTTGGTCATCACTTACTCGCGTGGAACGAGATGCTCGAGCGCGATTGGAGTCGACTGCGCGACTGTCAGACAAGGCTCAATCAATGTCCTCTAGGGGCTGCCGCGCTTGCGGGCACGACCTTTCCCATTAATCGAGCGATGACAGCACACGCTCTAGGGTTCGATGGCCCCACGCTCAATTCCCTCGACTCAGTGTCTGACCGAGATTTTGCGATCGAGTTCTGTGCCGCCGCAGCCCTAGTGCTTACTCACTTATCACGCATGTCCGAAGAACTCATCCTCTGGACATCAGCACAGTTTGATTTTGTCGATATTCCCGATCGCTTTTGCACAGGCTCATCGATTATGCCGCAGAAGAAAAATCCCGATGTGCCTGAACTGGTTCGCGGCAAAACCGGCCGGGTCAATGGCCACCTAATCAGTCTGCTGACACTGATGAAAGGCCAGCCATTGGCGTACAACAAAGATAACCAGGAAGACAAAGAGCCTTTATTTGACTGTGTCGATACGCTACACGACTGTCTACGTGCCTTTGCAGACATGGTGCCTGCTCTGAAACCCAAGAAAGAATCAATGCGCCGCGCCGCCCTCACGGGCTTTGCGACCGCGACAGACCTAGCGGACTATCTTGTACGCAAGGGAGTACCCTTCCGAGATGCCCACGAAGTTGTAGGCAAAGCGGTTGCCCACTGCGTGAGCAATAACTGCAATCTTGAAGCGCTAGAACTCGCGACACTACAAACCTTCAGCGCCACTATCGATGCCAACGTGTTTGATATTCTGACCCTCGAGGGCTCGGTCGCTGCGCGTAATCATATTGGTGGTACCGCGCCCAAGCAGGTCGAGGCTGCTGCGCAGCAAGCGGCTCGGCAGCTACATACACGCTAGAACAACCCTAGGGTTGCCAGCGCAACGTTGCTTGAAATGTTATGTCGGGCGCTGTTTCAACGCGTATGTCCTCGACAAAACTCACGTCGACAAGCCAACTTGACGTGAGTCGGTAGCGAGTGCCTAAGCTCAATAGCACCGAAGGCCCGTTACCAATAGCGCCGAGAGTGCTATCAACAACCCCCGCATGGCCGTCAAGTTGAGCTAGCAGTGACCAGTGCTGGCCCAGCTGCCAGTCCACAGAAAGCCCCGCGCGCCAGAGATTGCGGCGCTGGGCCGCGCCCAGCAACTCGCTTTGACCCGCATAGGTATAGCCTAGCTGACCGTGCCATACGAGTGGAAGATCGCTAAGGTGGCGCCCAGAAAAGCGCAGGCTGGTAAATACGTCACCTGCCCCGCTTCCCAGCCAAACAGGGTCGTCCCCCGTAGAAAATTTATAGCCCACCGAGGCACTGACCGCATAGGAATCAGCCTGCAACAGTGCGGTATTCCACTCAGCACGCACGTCACCCAAGCCCGATGCGCTTTGGACTAGCAAGGCTTCACCCTCATCACGGCGATAACGATACTGGAAGTTATCCTCTGGGTAATGACTGCGACCGCCATCACTCATACCGAAAAGCGCGTGCCAATCATTTATCAGGCCATCAAGGGAACCCTGACTGTGCGAAACCCACGGGACACTGAGGCGAAAGGAGTTAGCGTCGCTAAAACCGTATTCAAAGGCCGCTGTCACGCGTCCGGTTTCGCCATCAAAAAATACACTTTCTTCGGCTTCGTCTTGAGAGACCCAATGATTCGCCACCGCCCCATGAAGTGCAATGGTCAGTCCTGGAGTGATGCGGGCACTGCGCTGTGACGGTAAGGCAACCAAACCCGCTAGTGGCGAGAGGTTTTCAACCCACAGAGGTTCTGACCGAAGAGGTTCTAAAAAGTAGGCGTCCTGACCCGAGACGGGTACCGCCAGCAGGCCCAAACATGAAGCGGCTATTAGCCGGAAAGCGATCAGCACTCTTACGACCAGGAAAAAGCAATCCCGGTGTGCTCTGCCATTTGAGCCACTAAAAATGGTCTAAACGCCTCGCCTGTCTTCGTATCCAACCAATCGTCGGCGCTATCACTCCACTCGTAGTGAAAGCCACCGCCGGGCGTCGCCAACCAAAGCTGCTCGGTTGGAGGCTGGCGACTAAATACGAAAACGACGCCCGAGCGAAAGGTCACATTAATAACGCCCGCTGCTGCAGCCACATCAGGATCTTCGTCCAGCATATCGAGGCGATCCTCGAGCTCTTCAAAAATACTGTCTATACGCTCGTAATACACTGGACTGGCCACGCTTAACTCTCCTTGTTTCAGTAGTGACAGCGGTCTCACCCGCGGCTGTTTAATCATCAATCATCTTAGAGGTTACCCGAATCCTCCGCTAGCACTGGTATACTGACGCCTTTTGGGTCTCGATTGTGCGCCAACTCTTACTACTGACAAAAATAGTCGCCCTGTTCTGGGCCCTCACAGCCTGTGGTCAGCAGGGGCCGCTTGTGCAGCCGACTGCGCCCACCGCTGAGCCATCGACCCCGCCAGTCGAGCAACAAGAAGAGGGAGTGGAGTCGTGATAGGTGAAGGCTTTGAGCGACGTGATAATACGCTGCTCTGTGAAAATATAAACCTAGAGACCCTTGCTAATACTTACGGCACCCCGCTCTATGTCTACAGCCGCAGGGCAATTGAGAGTGCCTTTTTACGGTACCAAAACGCCCTGACCGATCGGCCTCATTTGATTTGCTACGCGGTTAAAGCGAATTCTAATCTAGCAGTACTCAACTGCCTCGCAAAGCTTGGAGCAGGTTTCGACATTGTATCGGGCGGCGAACTTGAACGCGTCATTGCAGCGGGTGGAGACCCGGCTAAAGTGGTTTTCTCCGGCGTCTGCAAAAGTACTGACGAGATGCGCCAGGCGCTCCAAGCTGGCATACGATGCTTTAACGTAGAGTCGGCCGCAGAACTCGAGCTACTGTCTGAAGTAGCAGATGACATGGGGACGGTGGCGCGCATATCACTGCGCGTGAACCCCGATGTTGATGCAGGCACTCATCCGTATATTTCAACCGGACTTAAAGAGAACAAATTTGGCGTCGATATCGCCGCGGCACACGCTCTTTACCGCCGCGCACTCTCGTTACCGGGCGTGAACCCGGTAGGTGTCGATTGCCACATTGGCAGTCAATTGCTTGCTATCACCCCATTTACTGACGCCCTCGACCGCCTTTTGGCGCTCGTCGACGAACTTGAAGCTGACGGAGTCATACTGGAACACCTCGATCTAGGCGGCGGCCTAGGCGTGGGCTATGCGGATGAAGACGTTCCGCCAGTACAAGACTATATTGATGCACTCACCGCCAAGCTCGACGGGCGCAACTACGAGTTAATTTTTGAGCCGGGTCGGTCGATTGTTGCCATGGCCGGCGTCATGCTGACGAGAGTTAATTACCTGAAACCAACGGATCACAAGAATTTTGCGCTGGTAGATGCCGCAATGAACGATCTGATTCGCCCGTCATTGTACAGCGCCTGGCAAGCCATCCTACCCGTAACGGAACGAGCCGAGGCGCCGAAGTGCTGGGATATCGTTGGCCCGGTTTGTGAAACGGGTGATTTTTTAGGCAAGGATCGCGACCTAGCACTTGAAGCGGGCGACTTACTCGCGGTAACCGGTGCAGGTGCATACGGCTTTGCAATGGCGTCTAACTACAACAGCCGCCCGCGACCTGCTGAAATCATGGTTGATAACGACCAAGCGCACGTGATTCGCGCCCGAGAAACCCGCGAGCAACTCTGGGCGGGAGAGCAGGTACTGCCGGAGAGTAATCTGTGAAGCTTCACTTCACCAAAATGCACGGCGCCGGCAACGATTTCGTCGTCATCGACTGCGTACGCCAATCTGTCCAGCTTAGCCAAGGCAAGCTCCGTTTCATCGCCGATCGCCAGCGTGGTGTGGGCTGTGACCAAGTACTATTGGTGGGACCACCGGACCACCCCGATGCCGACTTTCGCTACACTATTTTCAATGCAGACGGCTCTGAAGCCGGCCAATGCGGTAATGGTGCCCGCTGCTTTGCGCGCTTCGTCAGAGAACAGCGACTGAGCAATAAGCGTGAGCTAGCCGTTCAAACAACAAACGGCATGATGCATTTGCGAACAGGCGAAGACGGGCGCGTACTGGCTAACTTGGGCGCGCCGGTTTTTGAGCCAGCCGACATTCCCTTTACTGCGACCGCCCATTCGCTTGAATACACGCTTGATGCTGGTAACGAAACGTATCAGGTCGGCGCCTTATCAATGGGCAACCCGCATGTAGTCCTGCAAGTGCCGTCGTGTAACGACGCGCCTGTGGCGAGCCTGGGCCCGCTTATTGAGTGCCACGAGCGCTTTCCAGAGCGAGTCAACGTGGGCTTTATGGAAGTATGTTCGCGTACGGAGATCAAGCTTCGAGTGTTTGAGCGAGGAGCGGGCGAAACACAGGCCTGCGGTACCGGCGCTTGCGCTGCAGCTGTTCACGGGATGAGGATGGGACTACTTGATAACGCAGTGACAGTGCAGCTGCCCGGGGGTAAGCTTTCAGTGAGCTGGGCCGGGGACAATGAACCCGTTTGGCTTGGCGGGCCCACGGCTACAGTTTTTGAGGGCGCGATTCGTTTGCGTCCGTAAATACGACTAATCATTTATCAGGAACAATGATCATGAGCAGCGAGAACCTCTCCACACATCCGCGTGATATGTCGACGGAATCCCTCGATCCCCGCCAGGTGGAGACTTTCTTGTCGGAGCATCCGGCATTCTTTAAGCATCGACCCGAACTGCTAACCGCCTTGGAATTGCCTCATGGCGGCGCAGGTGCGGTGTCGTTGGTAGAACGCCAGGTTAACCTGCTGCGTGAGCGCAATATCGAAATGCGTCATAAGCTCGCGAGTATGTCTCAGCACGCAGAGGACAACGACGCACTGTTCAGCGGTACACGAGAGACGGTGCTCAGGCTGCTTGCGCTGGATGCGAGCAGTGCGATAGGCGACACGATCAGACAATGCTTTAGTTCGCTTTTTGACGCCGACATGGCGAATCTTATATGGCTCGAAAGCGCGACTGACGAGCTGGGCATCACACCAGACTTAGGCGCTTCAGCGTTAACAACAGTGACGAGTTTGATTAAACATCAGCAGCCTTTTACCGGTGTTTTCCGCGCCGAAGAGATGGCTGCGCTGTTCGGCGAGAGCGAAAGCGATGGCTCTGCGGCATTGGTTCCTCTAATCGTTAATGACCTGCTTGTCGGCGTTTTAACGGTTGGCTCAAACGATGTTCATCGCTACGACAGCAACGTCGGGACACTCTTCTTGGAATACATCGCCGATGTCATTGTTCACCTTCCGTCGCTCAGGGCAGGATAAAACACGTTGATCACGCTGGCAGATCAATGCGACGCATTTCTGAGCTATCAGCGCGATGTTCGCAGGGTCTCCCCACACACCTATAGCGCCTATCAACGTGATCTTGATAGTTTCCTGCGCTTTAATCTTGATGAACTAGACCGCGCGCAAGCGGCCGATGTCAGCGAATCCGATGTCCGCCAGTGGGTGGCGACCATGCATCGTAAAGGGCTATCGTCAGCCAGCATTCAACGCGGCTTGTCCGCGCTACGCGCTTTGTACCGATATCTCTCAAAACACTCAGGCTTGTCAGGCAATCCAGCACTGGCCGTGCGCGCTCCAAAAGCGTCCCGGCGGTTACCCAAAGCAATAGAGGCCGATGGCATCGAGACTCTTTTTCAGGCGCAAGACGATGACCCCCTTTCAGTGCGAGATGTCGCCATAGCTGAGCTTCTCTATTCCTCCGGTTTACGACTCGCCGAACTGGTATACGCCAACATCATCGACATTGACCGAGCCGATAAACTCATTACCGTCACGGGCAAGGG
Organism: Luminiphilus sp.; assembly: GCA_036803865.1. Classification (GTDB taxonomy): domain Bacteria; phylum Pseudomonadota; class Gammaproteobacteria; order Pseudomonadales; family Halieaceae; genus Luminiphilus. The sequence continues at coordinate 24,567 of DAIRTN010000020.1, read as the reverse complement.
CAATAAAACGCGCACTATTCCAGTCGGGAGTCTCGCGCTGGCAGCTATCGACCGTTGGCTACAGTGTCGACCGATGGGAGCCGAGAGCCTCGGCCCAGACAGCCCACTGTTCGTGTCACAACAAGGCAACCGCATAAGTCCACGAACAGTTCAAGCCCGGCTTAAGCGCTTAGCACAAGTGAATCATCTGTCTGGCAAACTGCATCCGCATATGCTGCGCCACTCTTTCGCCAGCCATCTACTGGAATCCAGTGGCGATTTACGCGCCGTGCAAGAACTACTTGGGCATGCCAATATTTCGACCACTCAAATTTATACACACCTCGATTTCCAGCACCTTGCAAAGGTATATGACGCCGCCCACCCTAGAGCCAAAAGGCGCAGCGAATGATTAATCTCATAACGTTCGATCTCGACGACACACTGTGGGATGTCAGGCCTGCGCTGATAAAAGCCGAGCAAGCGCAGAACGTATGGCTACAACAACATTATCCGCGTGCGATAGAAAATAGGGATAGCCACGATCTAAACCAACGCAAAAAAGATCTGATTAAACAGCAACCGAACCTCATACATCACATCAGTCGGTTTCGGCAGATCTTTTTAGAACAGCTTCTTCTCGATGCAGGAGTGCCGCCGAACGAAGCCTGCGAAGCGGCAATGCAAGCCTTTGGGGCATTTATCGCACGCAGAAATGATGTCGAGTTGTTTAAGCACGCGGAGTCGGTTCTTGAAGAATTAAATCAGGACTACACGTTAGCGGCGCTCACCAATGGCAACGCGGACGTCAGTCAAACGCCACTGGCGGCATTTTTTAGCTTCGCCCTGAAAGCCGAAGATGTGGGCGCAGCGAAGCCTGCACCCGATCTATTTCTGGCTGCAATGGCGCAGGCAAATAGCTCCCCTGAACACATCGTACACGTAGGCGACAGTCACGATCATGACATCGTCGGTGCACATGGCGTCGGTATACGATCGGTCTGGCTCACCAGTGAGCAGCAACCTAGCACCCTGGCAAGCAGCACGATTCAGTGCCTATCGGAGCTACCCAATATTATAAGATCACTTCAGTCGGAAAATTAACTCGCTGAGACACGTCACTTGCGAGTCAATTACTGAGGATCTCAGAGCGCTCTCGCTGATATTCCTCGTCAGAAAGAATACCTTCGTCATAAGCTTTCTTCAGATCTAGCAGTTGCTGACCCTGAGTCGCTTCTTGCGTAGTGGTGGTAATAGGGCCAATGCCGCAGCCGGCCAGGATGGCGGCGAGTAATGCGATAGCAACTATTTTCATAACGTTCTCTTCCTTGAGTTTAAAAAGTCCATTCAGTCCTTGAATGGCTGAGTTTTCTATTAATGCCTGCCTGTCTTATGAATGACGAAGCTTTTTGTTAAATAGCGTCGACACCCGTCTCGCCAGTACGAATGCGCACGACTTGCTCCAGCTCTGACACAAAGATTTTACCATCGCCAATTTTACCGGTGCTTGCCGAGCCAATGATCGCCTCAACAATGGCATCGACTTGATCAGAGGCGGCGGCCACCTCCAGCTTAAGCTTCGGCAAAAAGTCGACCACATATTCAGCGCCCCGATAGAGCTCCGTGTGGCCGCGCTGGCGCCCAAAGCCTTTTACTTCCGTGACTGTCACGCCTTGCACGCCAATATCGGAGAGTGCAGACCGAACATCGTCCATCTTGAAGGGTTTGATGATCGCAGTGACAAGCTTCATGGCTTTTCCTTAGTTAGGTTACAGCCCTACATTATGAGCGCCTTGGCGTATTTGGCAATGCTTCTTGAGGAAGATTTGCATAAAAAAGGGGCCCAAAGGCCCCAAGATCACTCCGAAAGAAATTGAAGTTAGCGACCGGTTGTGAATTCCGGATACGCTTCCATACCGCATTCAGACAAATCGGAACCGTCGTATTCCTCTTCCTCTGACACTCGTAAACCCATGACCAACTTGATCACTGTAAACACAACCAAGGAGGCTCCAAATACCCAGCCAAAGATGGTCAGTGCACCGATGATTTGACCGGAAAAGCTCGCCCCATCATTCGTTACTGGCACTAAGAGTAGACCCAAAAGACCAACAACACCGTGAACAGAAATAGCACCGACAGGATCATCAATTTTCAGCTTATCGAGCGTCACAATTGAGAACACTACCAGCACGCCACCCAGTGCGCCGAAGATGGTCGCCAACAGTGCGGTAGGTGTGTCTGGACCGGCTGTAATAGCCACTAAGCCCGCGAGACAGCCATTGAGAGCCATCGTTAAGTCAGCCTTGCCGAACAGCATTTTTGCCGTCAGCAACGCGGCTATACAGCCCCCTGCTGCTGCTGCGTTGGTGTTCATGAACACCACGGCAACCGCGTTAGCGGATTCAACCGAGGCAGTTGCCAACACGGAACCACCGTTGAACCCAAACCAACCCAACCACAAAATGAAGGTACCGAGGGTCGCGAGAGGTAAGTTAGCTCCCGGGAACGCATTGACTTCACCATTGGGTCCGTACTTGCCTTTGCGCGCACCTACGATTAGCACACCAGCCAGCGCCGCAGCGGCACCCGCCATGTGGACAATGCCTGAGCCCGCAAAATCCAGGAATCCAAGATCACCGAGGTTGTACAAACCAAAGACGTCATTGCCGCCCCAGGTCCAACTGCCCTCCATAGGGTAAATCAAGCCTGTCATAACAACGGCGAAAGCAAGAAATGAGAATAACTTCATGCGCTCCGCTACTGCACCCGAGACAATTGACATCGCGGTTGCGACAAACACCACTTGGAAGAAGAAGTCTGCGGAAGGCGCATAGGTTGCGGCTTCCTCAGCGCCTGTAACGCCATCCCCTGTGATGCTGCTCAGCAGAATATCTCCGCCATACATGACGGCGTATCCGCAAATCATGTACATCGTGCAAGCAACGGCAAACAACGTGACGTTCTTCGTCAGAATTTCGACGGTATTTTTAGAACGGACAAGCCCCGCTTCCAACATGGCAAAACCTGCCGCCATCCACATGACTAAGGCGCCACATACGAGGAAGTAAAAGGTGTCCAGCGCGTACTGCAACTGAAAAATTTCGTTTTCCATGACTGATCCTTACTCTTGTATCAGGGTTAAATAGCCGCGTCGCCGGTCTCGCCGGTGCGGATGCGAATGGTCTGCTCGAGGGACGTTACAAAGATCTTGCCGTCACCAATCTTGCCGGTGTGCGCCGCGTTGGTGATCGCCTCGATAGTTTGATCAACTAGGTCAGATTTCACCGCCGCCTCGATCTTAATTTTGGGAAGAAAATCCACGACGTATTCGGCACCTCGATACAATTCGGTGTGCCCTTTTTGTCGACCGAATCCCTTGACCTCACTCACGGTGATGCCCTGAATACCGATCTGCGACAGTGCCTCACGGACATCGTCGAGCTTGAATGGTTTAATGACTGCTGTGATTAATTTCATTATTTCCTCCGGGGAGTGGCTCACTGGCCCCGTTGCTGAGTTAACTTCACCGATGCGCGTTTGCGGGGAAACGCAAACACCGGACTCAACCTGACTTAGCGATTGCCGTACCATTAATAAAAAAAATCAATTTTTTCAATGCGTTAAAGTAAAAAATAGACTATTAGAACAATCGATACCGCGGCTCAACACGCTGTTTTCGCACCATTAAGGTGCGCGCTACCCATTCAAGGGCGCTGTATTTGTCAGCCACTGAAAAACCGTACCTTGCGGAGGAATTTGCTGCTTTAGGATGTGCTTGCGGGTGCTCGACTGGGTTACATTGGGGGTCTCACCACGATGTTTATGGAATCACAATGAGCAGTAACGACAATGACAGTAACGACACATCAACAAGTAGCGCAAACGCAGGCGGCGCGAAAGGCTCCAAACCTGGTGGCCCCGGCGAGTTTTTTAATCGCCTTTTGAATGAAACTCATCCAATGCGGGATCAGCTCGACAGAAATGCTCGTGCATTGGCGCAGTCGGCTTTGAGCAAACTCGATGTCGTGAGCCGCCAAGAGTTCGATGCACAAAGTGCGGTACTCGCACGCACTCGCCAACGGGTGGTCGAATTAGAAACCGAATTAGAACGATTGAGTCAAATTATCGAGTCCAACACGGGCGACAAGTAAAACCCCGCATTCGGTGGTCACGGATGACCATGACGGATTTCAAGGAAGAAGAATGTCTACCGCACATATTTGCTCACGAGCGACCGCCGGTCTGTCTGCACCCGAAGTTACCGTCGAGGTCCACCTAAGCAACGGTTTACCCTGCTTTACCATTGTTGGACTGCCAGAGAGTACGGTTCGCGAAGCGAGAGAGCGTGTCCGCAGCGCGCTACTCACCTCACACTATGACTGGCCAGACCATAGGATCACCGTCAATTTAGCGCCCGCGGAGTTACCCAAGGCCGGCGGCCGATTTGATCTACCCATCGCGCTAGGCATACTTGTTGCCTCTCAACAGCTTGATGCTCGCGCTACCGAGAACCGTGAGTTCTATGGCGAACTGGGTCTTGATGGCGGCTTGCGCGCGACAAAAGGCATCTTGCCTGCGGTGAGCCTCGCTACCAAAGCCGGGCGCGCGTGCGGCGTACCAGAATGCCAGCGAAGTGCCATGGCACACGTACCCAATTGCCGGGTCATCAGCGCTCCAGACCTACTGACATTGTGCGCCCGCTTAAAGCAGGAAAATCCCGCCCATCCGATTCAGCAACACCGAGAACAAACCCAAGAGGTTGAGACCGATGTAGCCGATATCGCAGGTCAAGCGCTCGCTAAACGCGCGCTAGAGATTAGCGCCGTCGGCGCACATCATCTATTGATGTCAGGCCCACCTGGGGCAGGAAAAACACTACTTGCGTCAGCGCTGCCCGGACTGCTGCCCGCGATGACTGCTGCCGAAACATTTGAACTTGCGATGATCCGGGATATGGCAGGCCTAGAAAGCGATAGTCGACGCCCCTTTCGAGCTCCACACCATGCGACGACGGGCGCTGCATTGGTCGGCGGTGGAAGCCTCGCGCTGCCTGGTGAGGTCTCATTAGCGACCCATGGCGTCTTGTTTTTGGATGAACTGCCCGAATTCTCAGCCCGCACACTCGATTTGTTGCGCCAACCTCTAGAGCAGGGCCGCATTACCATTAATCGCGCCAAAATAACCAACACGTATCCAGCACAATTTCAGCTGGTATCCGCAATGAACCCATGCCCATGTGGCTATGCCGGCTCTCTAGATCGTCGTTGCCGATGTAGCAACGAGGCAGTCACACGGTATCAAGCCAGAGTATCTGGGCCCTTACTGGACCGGATCGACCTACACATTCAGCTTGAAAGGCAATCTAGCGCGCAGCTGTTCGACGCCGATAAAGATGCGGAAAGCTCCAAGACTATTCGACTACGGGTAACAGGCGCGAGGGCACGTCAACTAAAACGCCAACACGTGCTGAACGCGCAACTGGAGGGGAAAGCGCTACTCCGACATTGCGCAATGGACAGCAGCGTGCAGCGCTGGTTCGAATCAGCAAGTGACCGCCTGAACCTTTCCGCACGCAGCGTACACCGATCGCTTCGGATCGCTCGCACATTGGCAGACATGGAGGAGCACGAACGCGTTGAGGAGCCACACTTAATGGAAGCGCTCAGCTATAGACCTCGTGTCGCAAACTGATGCCAGCCCGGCACATGGCCAGGGTGTTGGCCAAGGTGCTGACCAGGGTGTTGAGTGGCCGCGAAAGTCTCGCCGTATTCCTCGGTGATATTGGCGGACCTTAAGGCCCGCCAAGGCGTGGATTACTGGCTATTGTCTACCATGTAATCAACCGCCGCATTGATCTCTTCATCAGAACAGGTCATGCAGCCACCTTTGGCGATCATGCCGGTGCCAGCAACGCCGTTTATACCGCTGTCGTAAAGCGCGTCCATGCCTTTCGCAAGACGATTGGACCAAGCGGCTACGTCGCCCACTTTGGGCGCGCCCGCGGCACCTGTCGAATGGCAGGCCATGCACGCACCATTGTAGACGTCCTCACCGGAGCGTGGGCCACCTGCAACAGCTGTCGCTGCGCCACCGGCACAAGCGTCATCCCCAGCAATACAGACTTGGCTGTAAGGCTGAATACGCTCTTCGATAGCGGCGCGCTGCTCTTTCGAAAGATCGATAGCAGAAGCCATAAGTGGAATAAGGGCAAATATGATGGCAATAAAACGCATGGGGTATCTCCTTTGAAAGTGGCGCGGAGTATAGCGATTGCTGAGCTCGGGGAAAACTCGCAGTTGTGTCTCATTTACACTAAATTAGTGTGCTTACTGACGACACTGGCTTTTATCACCAGCGAGCGTGTCTGCTGCTATTCTCACACTTTTTGCTAATGGGCCCATTATGAAGCTTTATACCTATGATTCCGCACCTAATCCTGCGCGCTTGAAGATGTTTTTGGACTACAAGGGCATTGAGATCGACACGCAGCAGATCGATATGACCAAAATGGAGCAACACAGCGAAGAATTTTTAACGGTATGCCCCAATGCAACCGTTCCCACCTTGGTTTTAGACGATGGCACTCGCCTCACGGAGGTTGTTGCCATTGTTCATTTTCTAGAAAGCGAGTACCCCGAGAAACCACTCTTAGGTGAGACACCTATTGAGCGCGCCATGATTCTTAATTGGAATCACCGACTGTTCATGAGCGTTGCACTGGCGACAGCGGACGCGTTCCGCAATGCACATCCAGCCTTTAAAGACCGCGCGTTGCCCGGCATCCATCCGGTTGCACAGATCCCCGAGCTAGCAGAACGCGGCAAAACGCGGTTGCTGCAGAGCTTTGAGGAAATAAATACCGAACTGGGCACGCGCGACTTTATGGCGGGCGCTAATGTCTCATTTGCAGATATTGACCTGCTGGTGATGTTGAACTTTGCAAGCTGGGCAGCAAAGACGGTACCCGACGCTTCACTCGGGAATATACGCCGCTGGAAACAGCAAGCAGAACAAGCGCTTAGTAGTTGAGTCGGTATGGCAACACGACAGCGGTGGGCTCGCGTCCACCTATTTTACTGGTTAGCCCGCGCAATTGCAGTTATCACCGTCGCCTGCCTAACCGCGTGCAGCCCCCATTCCGAGGGCCCTTATCGACTTGATGATTACCTCAGTCGATTAGAGCGTGCCGTCGATGCAAGCCGTGAATCGCCTCCGCCTATACGTCCACCGCGATTGTCAGAAGCACACCTTCAACCACTGGCAATCAGTGCCCAATCAATTTCAGTTCTCGACTTCCTTGCGCTGTCAGGCTGCGAGCTACAGCATAATCTCGGCAGGCGAAACAGCAGCCTCGGTCGTAGCGCATCTCACTCGCAGCGCCTGCTGCTAGACCTCGAATTCATCGATCTTGTCCCCGCCTGCGTCGTTCGCTTACATGCTAGTGGCAATAACGAGCTCGCAGAACAGCTGCAAATGCTAGCGCTGGAACGAACAAAGCTTCTTCCGAAACGTATCTATAATGCGCTGTTGGTCGGCCCAGAATTTCATGCTTTCTGGCAGCTACCGCGGGAACTTGCTCATTATCCTGCGGAAGTCAGTGGCGAGGTTATCGACACGCTTAGCTACCTTGAGCAGCAAATTAAGCGCTGGCTAAACGGCGATTACCGCGCTGATAACGGGGAGCTGGAGCAGCATCTGTCGGTGCTCCGCAGCGGCGATGGCGGGGCTTTACTCCTTGCCAGTACCGTACAAAGCAAGACGCTTTTTCAGGCCAGCGCAATCCTTCGTAACAAGGAGACAGTCAAATCACTGTGCCCAAATGGTCGGACGACCGATGCCGCGCTGATTACTCAAACAGTCGTGAGCAAGTTTTTTGCAGGCCAGGTACAACAATGGCTCGCGCAATTGGCGTTACGCGAATCTTCACTCATGCCCCCTTTGCGTGGCATTGAACGTCAGCTTAACGACGTTTTACCGCCTGAATATCGAGACTGGCAAATGAGCCGCGATACTCGTCTGCTTAGCTTGCGCGGCGAACCAAAGGCGCATGTAGAGACAATTCAAGCCGCCCTCCGTGATTGCACCGCTCTCCCGTGGCGCCCATGAGCATTGCCCTAATCCCGAGTGTCTCTGCTACACTCTGGGTTCACTAAAGACCAATCTTTAATTGAAAAAGGTGTGCGGCTGGCACTGCAAGGATTTCCTCCTGGCAGCGTCCCCGCGGCCGACTAGGCAAGTTCCTTTGGTCAGCTATCCGATCTCAGGAACACCGTGTGATTGGAGGCTAATTGCATGACAAAACCGGAATCGCAGTTAGATCGCGTACAACTGAATAATGAGTGGCATGCGCGCCCAGTGGCCAATATGGCCACTCCCTGTCGCTGTACCCATCAAGTTATTCGCCGGACAATAAGTGCCAGTGATTCCAGAGCGCGCTTCGCGCAACTGTGCGGCCAATATGCGCAGGCAGCGCCGAGCGTCGAGAGCCGTCACCATATGGTTCAGATGGGCACCACCCTCGTGAAGTGGGAAGGCCACACTGAAGCCGACTCGATAACACACCTGATACCCGGCAATGCCAACCCGCTTTTTAGCGAGCATGCCGCTCATTTCACTCCCGCCGATCTCATCCAATGCTTTGGCGATGAAATCATCTGTGGCGTCCATATTGAAGTTTTCAAACAATCTAAAGACGACATGGATTTAGAAACAATTAAGGCCACGCTCGGCAGTAACGAGATTTTTGGCGGCCCCATCGCCGATGGCAACGCGGCCTTATGGTCAAGCTTCCGACTCGATGCTGAAGGTTATGCACGCATTGTTATGGTCGATCACAGCTTACCCCCCTCCGCGGTAGGTCGTTACTTACAGCGGGTCGTCGAGAGCGAGAGCTATCGGCTGCAAGCTATGAGCGCCCTACCATTGGCGCGCCAGACTATGGCCGCACTGACAGTACTCGAGGAAGAATTAGAGCCCTTGATGAATCAGCTGACGCGTGCCAGCGACGACAGTGATCACGAGCGCCTACTCACTGATTTATCGCATATGGCGGCCCGTATCGAACATCTGGCTGCGGAGAGTAGCTATCGCTTTGCAGCTGCTCGCGCATACTCACAAATTGTTCAGCAGCGGCTGAAAGAGCTGCGTGAAGAACGAGTACTAACTCAGCCAAGGTACTCGATGTTTTTACAGCGAACGCTGCAGCCTGCCATGCGAACCTGCGAGGCCGCTGAGCGCCGCATCGAAGAGTTAGCCCAGCGCGTTTCACGTGCATTGACGCTTCTCAACTCCATGGTCGACATGATTCAGACACGACAGACAAACGCCATGATGCGTACTATGAGCCAAAATGCTCAGATCCAAGTGCGTCTCCAGCAAGCAGTCGAAGGCTTTTCTACGTTCGTCATTAGTTACTATGCATTGGGCATACTCAGCTATGTCCTCGTAGGTATAGAAGCCGCTGGGTATTTGCCCTTTGACCCCAAACTTATCCTCGGTGCAACTGCGCCACTATTACTTGCCAGCGTCTGGTACATGAGCCGCAAATTGCGCAAGCGGCTTACCGGTGATTTGAAGTAGCACAACCCTACCTCAGTTAGTAGGTTGTGCCGCTGGTGAGCAGACCGTAATCTGTGCGCTTCTATTTCGTGGTGATGTTATGGACATACTCAAAGCACGGAGGCAGCCCAGTCTCTGTCCCCCAGACAAAGACGACCGTCCAGCGCGAACAACAACGGTGGGTTTGGTTCAAACTCGTTGGCACAGCGATCCACAGCGGCACGAAGAGATACTGCGAGAAGGTATTGCCGCCGCGTCGTGCCAAGGCGCTGAAATTGTTTTCCTCCCGGAGCTAACGCTTACACGCTATCCCGCCGACACCCTGCCTGGCGTTAACCCGAGCAGTACCGCAGAGGCGCTTGTAGGCGGCGCAACCCATAAATTCGCTGCGCAAGCTGCACGCGATCACGATGTATTTATCCATGCGTCGCTGTTTCAGCACAGCGGCGCTCCCGATGGGCGCGGCCTGAATACTGCCATCCTGGTGGCGCCCGACGGAAACATTGTTGCCCAAACCCACAAACTCCATATCCCTGTGACAGCCGGCTATTTTGAAGACCGCTACTTTGCCGAAGGGCCTGCTGAAAACCCCTACCCTGTACATACCGTCAGCACCGATAGCTGCGACATCAACGTGGGATTACCCACCTGCTGGGACGAGTGGTTTCCCGAGGTTGCACGCTGCTACGGTCTACAAGGCGCCGAGCTACTGTGCTACCCGACAGCGATTGGCTCTGAACCTGATCACCCTAATTTTGATACTCAGCCACTCTGGCAGCAGGTGATTGTCGGCCACGCCATCGCCAATGGCTTATTTATTGTCGTGCCCAATCGTTATGGCAGCGAGGGCTTGCTCAATTTCTATGGCTCAAGCTTTATTGTCGATCCCTTTGGGCGGATCTTGGCGCAGGCACCGCGCAGCGACGACGCTGTACTGGTCGCAGAGCTTGATCTGAATCAACGCGCCGACTGGCTAACGCTCTTTCCTTTTTACGCTACTCGACGGCCAGATACCTATGGCGCACTTACCAAGGCTATCGAAAACCCACGCTCGGCTACCGGCGAGGGCGTCAATGGTGGCATTCCAGGAGTAGCCTCAACGTGAGCAACATGCCGCCAGAATGGTCACCCCACTCCGCCACCTGGATGGGCTACCCAAGTGCAGCGTATGACGGCTGCGGGGTCTCCACCGAAGAGGCGCAGCAAGCGTGGGCTAGTGTGGCCAACGCAATTTCAGATCATGAAAGACTGTTCATGCTGTGCCACCCTACTCAAAGGAAATCGGCCCAGAAGCGACTCAGCAGTGCGATTGAACTCGTTGATTATTCACTCAACGATGCCTGGTTACGCGATACGGGCCCCACGTTTATCATTGACAGCAACCGATTAGTGGGCATCGATTGGCGCTTCAACGGCTGGGGCAACAACACCCAGCTTGAATGGCAGCAAGATGCAGGTATTGCTAGGTTTATCTGCGAATACCTCGACTGTGAGGTACGATCATCAACCCTGACCAATGAAGGTGGCGGCCTACATGTGAGCGGTCAAGATCAGGTACTGTTAACGCAGACTGTGCAGCTTGATCCTCGGCGTAATCCCAACTGGAGTCAGGCGGACGTTGAAAGCGAGATACATGCGCTGCTCGGTACGGAGCGTGCAATATGGCTTGAGCGCGGTTTGCACCGGGACTATGAGGAAAACGGTACTCGGGGCCATGTGGATATAGTGGCCTGCTTTACTCCCAATGGTGATGTTTTGTTTCATGAGCAAACTCAAGAACAACATCCCGACCACATCAACTGTCGAGAACTCAGAGCACAGCTTGCGGACGCCGGTCTTAACGTTGTGCCGATCGCTGCGCCGAAGGTGCTTCGAGATAACTATGATTGGGTCGATTACAGCTATTTGAATCACTACGTGTTAAACGGTGCGGTTATTGTCCCGACGTTTGATGATCCCAATGACGACCCTGCGCTGGAGCGCCTGGTGGAAGTGTATCCGGATCGAGCGGTACGTGGCATTGACGCTCGAGTCATCTTTGCGATGGGTGGCGGCGTACATTGCATAACCCAACAACAGCCTTTGGTGTAATGCTTAAGGCGCAAATCGAGATTTATCATGTTCACATATCTAAACCCTGCAGTGCGCAAAACCCTGATTGACCAAGGCAAGCTCGTTAGAGTCAACGCCGAGGGGCAGCCATTGAGTGTTGAGGCCGAGGCGCCTTCGGGCCAGCGTAGTTTGAACTTACTCGGACCCGTACCCTTACCCATAATGCGAGGGGAGTCTCGCCCCGAGGCTCAGTGGTATGCGGCGGTACGCAGCACCGAGTTGAGCGAGGTGGAAAATTTGGCCAGCACCCTGCGCGAGCAAGGAGGTCAACACTTATTCTCCGAACTGGCATCGAGCATGGCGGTAAACAGTGTGCTGGTCATTGGTGATGCCGCTAACGCGGAATCTCCCATGATACGCGTTCATTCCAACTGCCTGACTGGCGACGTGTTCGGATCGCGCCGCTGCGAGTGCGGCCCGCAGCTCGAGGCGGCGATTGATCGTATCGCCGAGGAGCCGGGTGGCGGATACCTCGTCTACATGGCGGGCCACGAAGGTCGCGGCATTGGGTTATGGGCGAAAGCGGCGACCTACTTATTGCAAGATGCAGGCGAAGATACCTATCAAGCCAACCGCTCGCTGGGTTTACCGGACGATTCGCGGGATTTCAGCGACGCAGCAACACTGCTCAAATTTTTTGGTCGTGGTCGCCCACTCCGCCTGCTAACCAATAACCCCAAGAAACTTCAGGATCTTACCGATAACGGCTTGACCAATATTGAGAGAATCAAACATGTCTCGGGAGTGGACGACTGTAACTTGCGCTATTTACAGGCGAAGCGCGATTGGGGCCACACTATCGATGAAGAAGATTTAACCGGCGTTTGAGACGCGCCGGCACGCCAATTAGCTGAGCCACTCCGGCAGAGGTTGGCTCCCCATGGGTATTTCCATGGTATTGGCATTTGCAGCATAGCTATGGCCAACCATCTCATCGTAGGCGCTTTGCTGGCGCAGAAAAAATTCGCACATCACCAGCGCTTTTAATCGGCGCTTCATAGCGAGCAAGTTATGGGTTTTAACGAACTTGCCGTTCGCGTCGGTAATCATTAACTCTTGTCCGTCAATAACTGCCCGCGCGAGATACAAGCTAAGATCCACAGACTCGATCACAATCCGCTCGACGGTAGCTGCTCGGCGTTTAAGCTCTTTCTCAGTGATTTTCATGGGCCGCCTTTTACTGGTTTTCTGATGACTGTTCTTTATTGTTACGTGCGGTCAGTGGAGACGGTTTTCTAGAACAGCCAGAAGAACTCGACAGAATTAGCACAGGCGGCTATGGATGGCTGTACTTGCGATACTTTTCGAGCGCAGGCGCAAGCACATCGAAGTTTTTGTATCGGCGAACAGACTCTGGATTGGCCTCTATCGCATCAAATAGCGCCTCCATTGCACCTGGCGATGCCAGCAAACTCTCTAGGGGATCGATATGCACCGCGATCGTAAAAGCCAGTGCGTCAGATTCGGCTAACCGAGACAAAGTTTGGCGTTCAACGCGATAAAACAAGGGATGCTCTGGCGCAAAGCGTTGCTCGTGATCCAGAGGCCAGCAGAACAACACGTCGTCCTCTTGAATCGACCAATTGAAGCGCTCAATGGGGCGATCGACGGTTAAAAAATCAAACACTCGATCGATCTTCGCCGTCAGCCGGTCGTGAATGGTGGGAATGGGGTCGTGAATACGGGACATCGGGCGGCCAATTTTTTCAGGTAGTCGCCAGTGGCTTGGGCTGCACAGGCTTGCCGCTACCATCGTGTACTCACCTTCGATCGATGCCATAACGACTAGATCTTCATGAATTGCCACTGACGCCTGCCACAGCCACTCTTCCCGCGGAAACTGTTCCAACGGCAATGGCTCTGGCAGGGCACACTCAGAGACCTTACGTGCTAGCTCACAGGCCGCATCGAGACCCTCGGGCAATACCTTGTAAACAGCCTCACCCAAGGTTGCGCGCCGCTCTTGCTTGTGCGCTGTTAGCGCAGCTTGATGCTCCGAGCGCTCCAACCAATGCGATCCCATAGGCTGCATACCCATGCTGATGACATCGGGATGTCGGCAATGCGGCATGTAAAGCGGTGGTGAGTACACGGGTTGATTCCTACAAAAGATGGACGGGTCAGTTTTTAGTCGGCTTAACGCGCGATCATAGTACCTATGATGCCAGAGCTTGAAACTGTCGAAATTACCACCGTGGGAGCAGCATGCGCTGAGCTGCCGCGTTTTAGTGGCGTTTATCGCTTTTTTGGCGAAGATAATAGCTTGCTCTACATCGGCAAAAGTGTCGATATCCGTGCGCGCGTACAGTCGCATTTTCAGGAAGGCCGAAAGCCCGGTCGACACCAGCGCATGATGCAACAAGTTCTGCGTATCGACTGCACCGCTACAGCCGGTGAGATTGGCGCATTACTCGTAGAGAATGCGGCGATTAAAGCTGAAACCCCCCTGTATAACCGGCGTCAACGACGACTCCACAAGCTATGGACGGTGCAGCTACAGCAGGGAAAGGACGGTTTTCTCAAGCCCACCGCCGCCGACTTTAAGCCTGAATCGGAACGTCGGATCGATAGTTACGGCCTGTACAGTAACCAAAAGCATATTGAGTCTAGCCTGCGGCGTCACGCGCGGGATCACGGGCTTTGTTCACAGATGCTGGGGTTCGACAAGGGTACCGGCCCCTGCTTTCAATTTCAGCTAAAGCGCTGTGATGGCGCCTGTGCTGGGCAGGAAAGCGCGAGCGAACACAATGCACGACTATTATCAGTGCTCGATAGCGACCGAATTGCGGCATGGCCGTTTACGGGTCCGCTCTCGCTCGGCGAAACCAATATTCGACCCTGGGAGGGCCAGCCTTCGAACCAATACCACATTGTGGATCACTGGTCTTATCTCGGGAGCGTCGAGAACCTCAATGCCTCACAGCCCTTATTGCAGAGTGAAGGCGCACGTTTTTTTGATCGAGATGCTTACCGGCTGTTAATTTCAGCCATGAGCAAAGGCCGGGTTGAAATCTACGATGCAACCACAGGCGAGCCGTTAGACAATCCGTTTCTAGTCACGGGTCCGCGCGAATGACTGGCACCGTTGTTTGGCTAAAACGAGACTTGCGGCTCGATGATCATGGGCCACTGGCAGAGGCTTTGTCGGTAGGGGAACCCGTGCTGCTTGTTTACATTGTAGAGCCCCTTCTGCTGAGTAACCCCCACTACCGGGGTCGGCACTGGCATTTTATTGCTCAGTCACTCAACGATATCAATCAAAGGCTTGCCGGCTTTGGTGCTGAGGTGGTGATTCTCGAAGGGTCAGCACCCGAACTGCTCGCGACCCTGCACAAGACTTTTCCTTTCAATCGATTATTAAGCTATGAGGAAACGGGACTCGGGGTGACCTTCGAGCGAGACCGTGACGTCACGAGGATCGCGCAGCAATGTCGATTTATCTGGCAAGAGTTTCCCACCAACGGTATTGAGCGCGGGCGAACTAATCGACGAGGCTGGAGTCGCCGATGGCATCAAATAATGTCATCGCCGATCCTACCGACCGACTTAGCGCGGCTCGCAGAGCTCTGTATCGACGCGCCGTCGATCCTAGAATCAAATCGCTGCCAGCGGATTAAGCGATGGCAGCAAGCGCACAAGAACTTCCAAACCGGTGGAATCACCGCGGCACAAAGTACGCTCGAGGACTTTTTAAACCAGCGCGCCTGGGGTTATCAGCGATTTATCTCCAAACCGGAAGAGAGTCGCGGCCATTGCTCGCGACTGTCACCGTACATTGCGTGGGGGAATCTCTCGATTCGGCAAGTCATGTTTGCCCTCGAGCAACGCAGGCAGCAAGGGGGCTGGAAACGGCCACTCGACGCATTCGAATCGCGACTGCATTGGCACTGTCATTTCATTCAGAAATTTGAGAGTGAATGCCGCATGGAATTCGAAGACATTAACAGAGGCTATCTGCATCACCCTAGAGATCAAGACTCTGAGTTACTTTCGGCATGGTGCGAGGGACGAACAGGCTTACCCCTTATCGATGCATCCATGCGCTGCTTGCTGGCCACTGGGTATATCAACTTCCGATCGCGCGCCATGCTAGTGAGCTTTCTGACTCACTACCTCTGGCTAGATTGGCGCTTAGGCGCCGCCCATCTAGGCTCGCTATTCTTAGACTTTGAGCCGGGCATTCACTATCCACAGATGCAGATGCAAGCAGGCGTTACGGGGATCAATACCATTCGTATCTACAACCCAGTCAAACAATCCTTAGAACATGACCCCGAGGGCCGATTTATACGCCGCTGGCTGCCCGAGCTCGCCGAACTACCCACGCCGCTAGTGCACCAGCCATGGTTGCGCTCGCCGATGGAAAAAATGCTCCACCCCGTTGACTACCCGGACCCCATCGTCGACCTTGAAGAGGCTCACCGACGTGCCCGCGATCGGCTGTGGGCATTAAAAAACGATCCTGTCATCGCGCACGAGCGGCAGCGTATTCTTAACCGACACGTGGAACGTCGGACTTGGGCGACGCCTTTCGCCGCGAAAACCCGCAAAAGTGTAGCAACCCAAACATAGCTGTCTGTTATGCTCTCGTCATAGCAGAGGAGAATAGACATGGCGTTCTTACTAATTGTCATTGGTGTCATCGTCGCTGTCGTTGTAGTGGCGCTAGTGGTCTTGCCAAGCTTTATCGACGAATCGCAAATTATCGCCTTGGCGCAAGAGCAAGTTCGCAAAGCGACAGGCGGTGAACTCTCTGTTCGAGGTGACACGCAGCTTTCTCTGATCCCTCAGATTGTCATCGTTTTGGGAGACACTACGGTCGACTTACCTCCCCAAGGAGAAGACAGCGGGCGCATTCTTGCTGAGGTGGGGACGATCGATATTAGTATTTCACCCTGGTCATTACTGATGGGGGACACCGAAGTTGGCCAGGTCGCCTTGAACAACACTCAGGTCACGCTGTTTGATGTCGATGGCGCAGTGGCAACCCAACTAACCCTCAAGGAAATAGTCGCTGAGGGCTTGAATACAACCAATAGCCCTATGGGTTTGCGCGCCGAGCTAGCACTGGCGAATCGCGACGGTGGCGAACCGATTGTAGTGACCATGAAAGGAATGGTGCGAGTGCCGAAAGATCTCGACCGCATTTCGATTGATAGGCTGCAAACAGACGTCGATGGCGCACTGACTGAACGTGTTCGAACGACATTGAGCGGTACCGTTATGCTCTCACCGCTCACAGCAACATTGGATCTGGTCGCTAACCTTCCGGGCGGCGATATTGATGGCGACTTGGTGTATGCAAGCCAACAGAGCCCTCAGATTGATCTGACCTTTAGTTCAGATCGACTTGATCTCGACAAAATTTCTCCCGTCGCGAGCACCGCAGAGACCGACACGGCGCAAGACAGTGGCATCAAGCCCCCACCTATCCCCGTGCCTGTAGGTCCCTTAAGGGATTTGGATATGCGCTTAGCCGTCACGGCTAATTCGCTCCTAAGTAATGGCCAAGAGATAACAGGGGCGCAGTTATTGATGCGGGTTGTGAACGGCGTCAGCGACCTCAAATACTTACGCGGGGTGTTACACGAAGGTCAGCTCGATACCACCATGGTTATTGACGCACGGAAACCGGTTATCGACGTAAGCCTTGCAGGCGGGCTCAGCGGCTTTAATATCGACAGCCTTATGACCAGTTTAGATAGCCCTAATACGGCACGCGGCCGAGTGGATATGACCTGGGATGTTGACACTCAGGGCACGACGGGGGAAGACCTTAAGTTGGGCTTGGATGGAGACGTGAACGTTACCGGTAGCAATATCGAGATTCTCTCCGTGTCTGCACAAGCCGAGATGTGTCGAGCTATCGCGCAAGTCAACGCAGAGTCACTGACCGCAGACATGCCGGCCACCACTAAAGTCACGTCGTTGGGTGGACGCATTGCATTCGATAACGGTCAGGCCTTGCTCAAAACCTTCGACGTGGCCACTCCCGGCCTTGCGATGCAAGGCACCGGAGCGGCCTCGCTCAATGACTTAACGTTTCAACTGACCGTGAATGCCAGCGTCAACAAAGCGCTTGAAGAGCTCGACCGCGCCTGTCGAATTGAAGAGCGCTATCTGGCCGTGAAGTGGCCCGTTCAGTGCTCGGGAAATCTGATGGGCGAACCCAGTGAGTGGTGCCGCATTGACACGGACAGCATCGTCAAACAAATGCTTCAGTACGAGGCAAAGTCCAAGCTGCAGCGCGAGGCCGATAAGCTAGGCCGAGATGCGGGCAAAGCATTGAAGAAACTGTTCGGTAACTGAGCTATGGATCGCCGCCAATTTATTCGGCTTATCCCGCTTGTTGCGCTGACCACCAGCGCTTTCGCGCAACAAGACAAAGTGGACCCCAAAAGCCCCACGGCTATTGCATTGGGATACAGCACCGATCACGGCCGTGTCGATACGGCACGGTGGCCTAAAAAAGGACAAGACGCGCAGGGAAAGCAGCGATGCCAAACGTGCGCGCTATTCACAAGCACAGACAATGGCAACGGAATCTGCAGTATTTTTGCTGGCAGACAGGTGGCCGGTAACGGCTGGTGTAATGCTTGGACTCGCCAGTAGTTAAACAGCTTT
>DAIRTN010000020.1:0-6191 GCA_036803865.1 Luminiphilus sp. | reverse complement strand
GTGAAACCAGTTTGCGCTCAAGCTTGCTAGGCTATGGAACCGATATCTCGGAGTAATACAGTTCATGAGCGCACATTTCGATAACAGCTACGCACGCCTAGGCAATCATTATTCGTCGTCGGTGCAGCCGGATACGGCGGCGAATCCCGGTTGGATGCTGTTTAACGACGAATTAGCGAATGACATTAACTGGCCACGTGAATGGCGGCAATCGGAAGCGACCCTCGAGGCCTTGGCTGGCAATCGATTACTTGCAGGCAGTGAACCTATTGCTACCGTGTACGCAGGCCACCAATTCGGGAGTTACAACCCCCAGCTCGGCGACGGCAGAGCAATTTTATTGGGCGAATGGCTCACTGACACCGGCCGCAGAGTCGACATACAGTTAAAAGGTGCGGGCGCTACGCCCTTCTCCCGCGGAGGCGATGGTCGCTCTCCGATGGGTCCCGTTGTTCGAGAGTTCGTAATTAGCGAAGCCATGCATACGCTGGGAGTACCCACCACGCGCGCACTCGCGGCAGTTGCTACGGGAGAGCGGGTTTATCGAACGCGGGTCGAACCCGGGGCAATTCTGACCCGTGTTGCCAGCAGTCACTTACGTATCGGTACCGCGCAATATTTTGCCATGACCCAGGGTGGTGAAGGCCTCGCCGAATGGGTAGATTACGTTGTAGAGCGCCACTATGCAGAGGCCTGGGAGAGAGGCGTTCATAAATCCAAAGCATCTGTACTACTTGCCGAGGTGGGCAAGCGATTGGCCTCGCTGGCCGCACACTGGCAGAGCTTAGGCTTCATCCATGGCGTCTTAAATACTGACAATATGCTCTTGTGTGGCGAAACCATCGACTACGGCCCCTGTGCTTTTATGGACGGTCACGATCCCAAGCGCGTATTTAGCTCTATCGACTCGCAGGGTCGCTACGCATACGGCAATCAACCCAGTATCGTGCACTGGAATTTAAGCGTGCTGGCCCAGTGTCTGCTGCCGCTTATCAGTGATGACGAAGAACAAGCACTGGCGGTGGCCCAAAGCATCGTAGATGCCTTCCCACAGCAATACACCAACGCGTACTCTGGATTTATGGCCGCAAAATTTGGCCTTGATGGCCTTCGAGCCGATGACAAGCAGCTAGTCGACGAGTTTTTTGAGGCCATCGGCGAAGATGCATTGGATTTCACCCTCGCATTTCGTTGGCTGACGGAAACCGCCCAGGGCACGATTGATCACACACCGATGCCCGAATTGTTCACCCCGAATGCCGCATTGAATACGTGGTTACCCAAGTGGCAAACGCGGAGAAACAAGGCGTCCGAGGCATCCAATAAGCGCATGGCGGCGTCTAATCCAGTGGTCATACCCAGAAATCATCAAATAGCACGCGCAATTGAAGCGGCTGAAGCGCACGATTACTCCATCATGGTAGCGCTCAATAAACGCTTAAGTGCCCCCGCAGTTTGGTCTGAAGGGGATACTACGTGGGCCGCCAGCCCTCAACCGGAAGAAATTGTGCAAAGGACTTTTTGTGGCACATGACGTCGCCACGTATAATTAACGCATTCTGATATCGAGAGCTCCCGTGACTTACGAATTCCTTGGCAAAACTGTTAGCGGCCCCTTTACGATTCCGTCAGGTATCGTGACCACCGCCCCGAGTATTATTCAGCGCATCATGCGCGATGTACCCGCCGTCGGCGTCATCACCACCAAAAGCATTGGCTTAGAGCCTCGAGTAGGCAATCGTGAACCTATCTACAGCCAATATGCCCCAGGCAGCTTTGTTAACGCAGTCGGGCTGACTAATCCTGGCGCGCATGCATCGCTTGAGGCGCTAAGCCAGCTTAACGTGCCGGATGACAAGTTTCTGTTGGTGTCTATTTTCGGTGGCAGCGTCGAAGAATTTGTGACCACTGCCAAGTTACTCGAGCCCGTCGCCGATGGCTTTGAACTCAACCTGTCGTGTCCGCATGCCTCAGGCTATGGCATGGCGATGGGACAAGACCCTCAAATGGTGGGAGATATTATCCGCGCAGTTAAAGCGGCTGTGAGCGTGCCCGTCATACCTAAGCTCACGCCCAATGTTGCTGACATCGCAGAGATTGGGAAAGCGGCCATTGCTGCAGGTGCGGATGGCTTGTGCGCAATCAACACCGTAGGCCCAGGTTATACCGAGAGCCACGGCTCCCCGGTGCTGAGTAATGGTGTCGGCGGCATGTCGGGCAAGGGGGTTTTACCGATAGCGTTAAAATGTATTCGAGAGCTCCGACAGATTACCGACAAACCCATAATAGGCTGCGGCGGGTTCTCAAGCGCAGCCGACTGCAAAGCAGCTCTGTCTGCGGGCGCAAGCATACTCGGTGTCGGCTCAGCACTTACTGGCATGGACACCGCTGACTTGCAGCACTACTTCGAAACGTTGACTCACGATCTTGATCGCGGCACCGAGAACGCCGAAACACTGATTCGATACGATATGGATATGGCGTTCAAAGCGGTCACAGTTGTTAGTAACGACGCCGTGTGTGACGACATCACCGTGCTCACTTTTAAAGAGCAGCTCAATATTCAACCGGGAGAGTATGTTTTCGTCTGGATTCCCGGCGTGGGAGAAAAGCCCTTTTCATGCCTAACCGACAGCCCTCTCCGACTTGCAGTCATCGACGTCGGTGAGTTCACCCATGCTTGCTACGATCTAGCTCCCGGGTCAGAAATTTATATCCGCGGCCCTTATGGAACACCGGTAGAGCCACCCGAAGACACTACGATTATGTGTGTCGCTGGCGGAACAGGACTGGCCGCGGTTTACCAGATAGCGCGGGATTTTGGCACCAATGAGCAACCGGCAACCATTTTCGCCGGCGCAAGAAGTGCCGATCGTCTCTACTTCCTCGAGGAATGTGAAGCCGTAGCACGGGTCGTCGTTGCTACCGACGACGGAAGCGCCGGTCACCACGGTCGTGTGACGGAGGCGCTTGAGGCGCAGCTATCGACAATGACAGCAGCTGAGCTCGATACGCTTATGTTTTACAACTGCGGACCCGCACCTATGATTCATGCGGCGGAGGCGGTACAGCGCAAGTATTGCAAACCCGAACAAGTTTTCAGTGCAATTGATTACGTGACTAAGTGTGGCGTGGGCATTTGCGGTGCGTGTGCATCACCCGACGGCCGGCGCATTTGCATGGACGGCCCTTTTATCAATATTGAACCACCTGTGATTAGCGCGCGTTGAGGCACACAACCTAGAGTATTTAAATGTGAAGGAAGATGACAAGCCAAATGCAGAGATGCTAAGCGCTGCCTCTTATGCTGCATTCATAGACAGCCCAGAGCCGTCGTTTAAACATACAACGTATTTTTCGGCCTACGACGCACTGCTATCGAAGTACCGCGGCAAGCCGATTACCTTCGTTGAGATCGGCGTTCTGAACGGCGGTTCATTGTTTATGTGGCGCGAATTCTTTGGGCCACAAGCCCGAATCATTGGCGTTGATTTGAATCCTGGCGCGAAAAAGTGGGAACAACATGGGTTTGAGATTTACATAGGCTCGCAACAAGATCCCACTTTCTGGGAGCAGTTCCGTAAAGATATTGGCGAGATAACCGTCGTACTCGATGACGGTGGGCATACCTTTTTGCAGCAGATCATAACAACTGAATGTTTACTCGATAATATTTCTGACGGCGGTATGTTGATTGTCGAAGATACACACACTTCGTACATGAATGATTTTGGTGATCGGAACCTGAATTTTTTAAAGTATGTTTTCCAATGTATCCACAGAATCAACTCACGCTTTGGCGAATTTCAGCCACCGCAAGAAGACACCCGAATTTTTTCTCTTGAAGTCTTTGATTCGATTGTTGCCTTTAAAGTAGACAGACCGAAGTCGAGCATAAAGTCAGAGCCTATTTGGAACCATCTGCCCAGCGAAGGCGATGAAGCGAAAGACTTCAGAGCGAACGATAAGGAATCGCTTAACCGCAATCGAGAACAAATTAATAACATTCTCTCCAACGCATTTTCGATACATAGAAAAGCAAAGGAATAAGGCATCAGTCTAGACAATCTTTCAAGACGACACTCTTCATTCCCATCATTGTCAGATCATCCGCACGTGCAGCAGAACGCCTCGGACTCTGGCTAACGTGGACTTAATCGGCAGCCACGTAAAGTCTCAATAGTTTTACCCGTAAGGGGTGACGCGCCCTGCTCTGTCCTTCAGAATGAGGGCTTATTCGTTGGAAGTGCTTTTTCATGTCTCTTATTCAGACCACTCAGAAACCCATCTTGGTGACCGGCGCCGCCGGATTTATCGGCGCCAACGTAAGCCGCGCGCTACTCGACAAGGGCTGCGAAGTCATTGGCATTGATAACCTGAATGACTACTACGAACCGGCACTGAAAGAGCATCGTTTACAGGGTTTGCTGGGCGAGTCTCGCTTTTCATTTAGGCCCATTGATATTGCCGATACGGCCGCAGTTAATGCGTTGTTCGACGAGTATCACTTTGACATCGTGATTCATTTGGCCGCGCAGGCAGGCGTTCGCTATTCAATTGAGAACCCCAATGCCTACGTTGCGAGTAACTTGCTCGGGTTTCAGAACATTCTTGAGAATTGCCGTCGATATAAGCCACAGCATTTAGTATTCGCCTCGTCGAGCTCAGTCTATGGCAACAGCAGTGCCTCCGAATTTCGCGAGAGCGATCGAACCGATGACCCGGTGAGCCTGTACGCGGCCACCAAAAAATCCAATGAGGTGGTGGGCCATAGCTATGCCAAGCTCTACGACATTCCTATGACGGGGCTGCGCTTCTTCACGGTCTATGGCCCCGCGGGCCGACCCGACATGGCCTATTTCTCTTTCACTAAGGCGATTCTTGCCGGGGACCCCATTAACGTTTTTAACCACGGTAACTTAGAGCGTGATTTTACCTACATCGACGATATCGTTACCGGGGTTGTCGGTATCGCAGACGTACCGCCGACCGAGCTCGCAATACCCCACCGCATTCTAAACTTGGGCAACAACACGCCCGAAAAGCTCGGCCATTTTATCGCGACGCTTGAGAATCTTCTCGGCGTAGAGGCCAACAAGGAAATGATCGGCATGCAGCCCGGTGACGTTTTTAAAACCTGCGCCAATATCGACCTTGCGAAGCAACTCATTGGCTACCAGCCAACCACCAATATTGAGACCGGCCTCAGTAAGTTTGTAG
This sequence comes from Luminiphilus sp., assembly GCA_036803865.1. Lineage (GTDB taxonomy): Bacteria > Pseudomonadota > Gammaproteobacteria > Pseudomonadales > Halieaceae > Luminiphilus. The sequence continues at coordinate 971 of DAIRTN010000020.1, read as the reverse complement.
ACTGGTATAAAAGCTACTACCACTAGGCTCATTGATATCTGCGAGGCTGCATCCTATGGATAATATTGTGATTACTCAGCGGGATGGCCCGGTTCTTACGGTAACTATTAATCGACCCGATGCACGCAATGCAGTGGATAAGCCCACCGCCGAAGCGCTTCGCCAGGCATTCCTAGACTTCGATGCAGACGACTCGCTCTCGGTAGCTGTACTTACAGGCGCGCAAGGCCACTTCTGTGCCGGCGCGGACCTCAAAGCACTCGGTGACGAAAACCGCCGCAACGAGGTCGAACACTCGGGCCTTGGACCCGGACCGATGGGCCCCTCACGATTACTTTTAAGCAAGCCCGTCATCGCTGCAGTTTCAGGCCATGCGGTCGCGGGAGGACTTGAGCTTGCACTGTGGTGCGACCTACGCATCGCAGATGAAACCGCCGTGTTCGGCGTGTTCTGTCGACGCTGGGGCGTACCCTTGATCGATGGAGGTACGGTGCGGTTACCTCGTGTGGTAGGGCAAGGTGTGGCAATGGATATGATCTTAACGGGTCGTCCGGTAGCGGCGGATGAAGCCTTGCGCATTGGCCTCGCCACGCGCGTGGTCCCTGCCGGCGATGCACTTACCGCAGCGCAAGCATTAGCGCACGAGCTGGCCGCCTTTCCACAGCAGTGTATGCGGGCCGACCGTCAGTCGGCACTGACGCAGTGGGATTTGCCACTCGAAGAAGCGCTCGTCCAAGAAGGCGCTGGGGGTTATCCCATTGTGGAGAAGGAGGCGGTAGCGGGTGCTGAAAAATTTGCTCGCGGTGCTGGACGCCACGGTTCCTTTGAAAAATAGCCGCAACCAAGGACTTGAGCTCGGTCTTTACACGCCCTATACTTGCGCGCCTCACTAGGACCATAGCTCAGTTGGTTAGAGCGCTACCTTGACATGGTAGAGGTCGGCGGTTCGAATCCGCCTGGTCCTACCAAAA
>DAIRTN010000019.1:31233-44186 GCA_036803865.1 Luminiphilus sp. | reverse complement strand
AATGGCAGATCCACTACCGTCGTAATCGTCGCAGACGTTATAAAATCTCGCAGCGTTTCGAATGAACGCAAGTTTACAGCGAACGACCCCACCGATGCAGGCCGGTGCTCCAATCGCATACCCAGGGTGTGCTCCATGATTCGAGACGACAGACCCACGTCCACACGCCGACTCGCTAGATCTAAAAAATGCCCTCGTAAGGTCTTCAGAACGACGTCGGCAATCAGAATAAAGAAAACACCAAGGGCTAAAACCCACAGCGTATCGAAGGCAGCGTTTGGAACCACGCGGTCATAAACGTTCATCGTGAATAGCGGCAAGGCTAGCGCAAAGATATTAATAAAGAACGCCGCGATGAGTACATCTCTGTAGACCGGCGTGTTCTCTTTAACGGCAGACCAAAACCAGTGGCCGTCGCGACGAAAGTCAGCTCGACTCACCCTGCTGTCAAAGCGAAAGCGCGGTCGGGCGATAAGCACAAAGCCGGCTTGCTTAGCGCGAAAATCCTCGTAATCCTCGGTCACCGGCGAGTTGACGAGTGAAGGATAAATAACCTCCGCCTCGCCCGACGCAGTCCGTCCGAGATAAACACAAGCGTTATTGCCCTTTAATAGGACCACCACAGGGCAAACGGCGTTGGGAACGTCGTTAACGTCGAGAGGCTTTATGCTCGCGTTTAGACCCGCGCGCTTCGCGGCCCGGGTCAGTAAGTCAGGAGTGAGCCCGTCCTCACTTAGCGGCAAGCCCGCAGTAAGTGATTCTGGCGTCGCCGGCAGACTGTGGTGCTGACACACTAATATCAGGCACTGCAGCAGTACATCGTGCTCCGAGCTTTGCATAGCTCCCTCAAATAAGATCGGCCTATTACGTGCCGGCTTACTTGCAGTATGTCAGTGTCCAAGAACAATGACTAGAGCGACGTCGGCCTGAAAGTGAGAGGCTCTTCTCAAATTCGGGACTTCTCTGTAATCCGCGCATGCGCGAAGAATAGCGTGGCGGTGAGTAAGACCACCGCCCCACTCTGATGCGCCGCGGCAACGGGCACTGCTATGTGGCTCAGCAGAGCCGAAATCCCAAGAACAACTTGTGCCGTAAGAGCGCCCAGTAATAAGTACACGCTGGTGCGCACACGCGTATCTGAACTCAGCATCAGGTTCCGCACAGCGACTATGGCGACGACGCAGACGATAAAATACGCCAACATTCGGTGATTAAATTGAATCGTGGTTACCTGCTCGAAAGCAGAGATCCAACCATCGGCGTAAAGCGCCGGAGGCAGGAAGCTGTCCCCCATTAGCGGCCACGTGGGGTAGGAGTAGCCCGCATCGGTGCCGGCAACAAAGCCCCCCGACAGAATCATCAAGTAAACAAGGCCCACGAGCCACAGCGAGCGCCAACTTGCTAACGGCGGCACAACACGGTGTGGAGACGTCAAACCGATAATTAACCACACCATAAAGGCGTAAACCGCGATCGCGAGACCCAAATGCGCTGTAAGGCGATACTGAGAGACATCGGGACGGTCAACGAGGCCACTCTTGACCATGTACCAACCCAACAGGCCCTGGCAGCCGCCCATGACAAACAGCGCCAATAACTTAACGGTCAGCCCACGCTTAACCATGCCTCTCATCATGAAGAATACGAGGGGTACGAAATACAATAGTCCAATCAAACGCCCTAAGACTCGGTGCAGGTATTCGTACATGAAAATCACCTTGAAACCCGCTAAGTCCATTTGGTAGTTGATTTTTTGATATTCGGGGTACAACTTATATTTTTCGAACGCCGTCATCCAGTCGAGCTCAGATAACGGGGGAATAGCGCCCATAATCGGGCTCCACTCGACCATAGACAGCCCCGAGTCAGTAAGCCGTGTCACGCCACCTAGCAGGATCATGCCAAAAATAACCACAGCGCACAGCGTGAGCCATCGGGCAATCCAGCGATCATTTGTATCGGTCATATGGCCATACATAGCACTTTCTCCTCTCTAGTGGCGTGGGATTTTAACCAATTCACGGGAGCTATGGCGCTGCCGTACACTTCGCGCTCAACTTTTGGAGATCAATATGTCCCTTTTACGCCTTGATCAGGTGGAACTGCACTTCGGAACGCACGTCATTCTGGATAAAATCAGCCTAAATCTTGAAGCTGGAGACCGTCTCGGGCTCCTCGGACGCAACGGCGCAGGCAAGTCTACGCTGTTTAAAGTGCTCTCTGGCGAAATAAAACCAGACGACGGCGAGCGCTGGATCACGCCGAGCGCGCGCCTTGCGCGACTCGAGCAAGAGCTACCTGGAGCCGAAGACTTAACTGTTTATGACAGCATTGCGAGTGGCCTGGCAAATGTAGGCACGTTATTAGCCCGCTATCACCATCTGATTGAACAGGGCATGGACGTCGACATGGATGAACTCGCCGATGTTCAGCAAGCGCTGGAAGCTGAAAACGGCTGGGAATTACAGCAGCGAGTTGAAACTGTTATCTCGCAGCTCAACTTACCCGCTGACACCCCCCTTAAAGCCTTATCGGGCGGCTGGCGGCGGAGGGTTTCACTAGGACGTGCGCTCGTTACCCAGCCAGACATATTGCTACTCGATGAGCCGACTAACCACTTAGATATTCCCACCATCGAATGGCTAGAGGAGCAGCTTGCCTCATACCGGGGCGCACTGGTACTGATAACTCATGATCGTCGCTTCTTGCAGAATGTTGTTAGCTCTATCGCCGAGTTAGAGCGAGGACATCTATCCGTATGGCAGGGAGACTACCGTGGTTTCCTCGATTTTCGGGCTCACGAACTCGCGGCAGAGGAGCGCGCCAACGCCTTGTTCGATAAAAAATTGGCTCAAGAGGAAGTCTGGATTCGTCAAGGTATTAAGGCGCGCCGCACCCGTAATGAAGGTCGAGTGCGCGCACTTGAAGCGCTGCGACAACAGCGAGCCCAGCGACGAGATCGCACCGGTCGCGCAAGCTTTGATATCGAAGATGCCAGTAAATCAGGCAAAGTGGTTACTGAAGTCGAGGGCATTAACTTTGCTTATGACGGCCGCCCGATTGTGCGCAATTTTTCAACGGTTATTCAGCGCGGCGATCGCATTGGTATTGTCGGGCGCAATGGCATCGGCAAAACGACGCTTGTTAAATTACTACTCGGCGAGCTCGCTCCCGATAGTGGCGTCGTTAAGGTCGGCACTAAACTCGAAGTCGCCTACTCCGACCAGCTTCGCGGTCATCTCAATCCTGAGGCTAATCTCATCGACAACGTCTGTGGTGGGCAGGACTTTATCGAGATCAATGGCAAGAGGCGCCATGCCATAAGTTACTTGGGGGACTTTTTATTCACACCCGACCGCGTGCGAACGCCTGTAAAAGCCCTGTCGGGGGGTGAGCGTAACCGCGCGATTCTTGCCAAGCTGTTTACCAAACCAGCAAATCTATTGGTGTTAGACGAACCCACCAACGATCTCGACATCGAAACTCTCGAGCTACTTGAAGAAATCCTTATGGATTTTCAGGGCACACTGCTACTCGTCAGCCACGATCGAGATTTCATGGACCGCTGCGTTACGAGCCTGCTGGTAATGCAAGGCGATGGCAGCATCGATGAGCAAGCAGGTGGCTACAGCGACTGGGAAGCTCGCGGCGGGAGACTTGTGGCCGAGGGTGCTACCTCCGGAACTGGGGAGAATGTTACGAGCACAACAACATCGACGGCCTCGACCGCGAGCTCAGTGCAGAAAGCAGAATCACCAAAGCGGAAGCTCAGTTACAAAGAACAGCGAGAACTCGATGCTCTCCCCCAACAAATGGAAGAGTTAGAGGCCAAACAGGCCGCCCTAGAAGCTGAAATCGCTGATCCTAACTTCTATAACCAAGACCAAGAAGTACTGACAGCAAAGCTTGCTGAGTTAGCCACGGCGACAGAAGCTCTAGACGCTGCCCTCGAGCGCTGGACCGAACTCGAGGGCTGAGGCCGCAATCAGAGTACAGAGACAACCGCTTCAACGACCTTATCGATGTTGCGGTTGTTTAAACTCGCCACATTGATGCGCGACGAATCGAGCATGTACAAACCGCGCTCAGTGCGGACGCGCTGGGCCTGCTCCTTGCTTAAACCAAGAAACGAAAACATGCCTTTTTCATTCGCGATAAAGCTGAAATCGCGACCCGTTGCCAGTTGCAAGCGATCTCGGAAATCGGCGCGCAACGCATTAATACGACCACACATGGCTGAGAGCTCGATTTCCCAATTACTGCGTAGCGTGGGATCACTCAGAATACGGCCAGCAATAATTGCACCGTGCGCAGGCGGCATAGAGTAGATTCGGCGTGCCGCTGATTTCGCCTGACTGGCAGTCGCTTCTGCTGCTCGCTCATCCTTACAAATAAAGATCACTAGACCTGTGCGCTCTCTATACAAGCCCATATTTTTTGAACAGGAAGCGGCAACTACCACTTCCGGCGTATTATCGATGAGTGCCCGCAAGCCCTGGACATCTTGCTCAAGCCCATCGCCAAAGCCCTGGTACGCTAAATCGACCATCGGAGTGAAGCCTTGCTCGGCTGCCATCTGAGCCATGACTTGCCATTGCTCAGCATTTAAATCTGCACCACTGGGGTTGTGGCAGCAACCGTGGAATAACACGATATCGCCCTTCTGAGCGCCTTTCAGATCATCGACCATGGCGTCGAAATTCACCCCGTGAGTGAGGGGGTCGTAGTAGCGGTATTCAGTGAGCTCGAGACCGACGCTGCCAATCAGTGGAATATGTACTGGCCATGTGGGGTCGCTAATCCATACCTTACCGCCTGAGTTTGACGCCTTGAGTACCTCGGCGCCTAACCGCACAGCCCCGCAACCACCCGGTGTTTGTATGGCCGCCACTACACCTTTTCGAGCTGCCAATCGCTCGGCACCAAGGACTAACTCAGTCATGCCATCGACGAACGCTTGATCACCTTGAGGCGGTATATAAGCCTTGGTTACCTCTTCATCGATAAGCGCTCGCTGCGCCTGTTTGACGGCGTCAAAGACGGGACACAAACCTGTCTCGTCCATGTAAATACCAATCGTTAAATCCACCTTATTGGGATTGACGTCAGCACGGCAGGCTGCGGCAAGACCGAGTATAGAATCGGGCGGGAGTACAGGCAGATGGTCGAACATGTGAGCGTCTCTACATAGGATGGAAAAAAAAGAAACCCAATTATGCGTCAGTGAATAATGCTTCGCCACTAGCGGGGCCTGTTTGTTACCATGGTTCGCCACTTTTACCGATCTTTCTCACCCAACAAGACTGACCAACTGTCATGAATTCACCTCGAGACAATTTATTTGCACAAACCCTAGGGGACCCTGGGCTATTTACCTTTAACGAGGCGGTCGTTGGCGTATTCCCCGACATGATTCAACGCTCAGTTCCGGGCTACAGCACTGTTATTGCAATGACAGGCTTGCTCGCAGCTAGACACGCCCGGCCCGATAGCCGCATTTACGACCTTGGCTGCTCGTTGGGTGCATCGTTACTGTCGGCCGCACGCCACAGCGAAACCGATGCCTGTGAAATGATTGGCATCGACAATTCCGAGGCAATGCTGAGTCAGTGTCGAGTCACTCTCGATCGAGAGCAGCCAGATAACCGCATTACGTTAATCGCGGGGGACATTACCGAGCAAGAATACAGTAATGCTAGCGTCTTTATTATGAATTACACGCTGCAATTCATTACGCCCCAAAAACGTCTAGCCCTGCTCACCAAACTGCGAGGGGCGTTACAGCCGGGGGATATATTGATTCTTTCGGAGAAAATCCAACTCGGCGAACAAGCCATGAACGACCTCATGATCGACATGCATCACGACTTTAAACGCGCTCAAGGATACAGTGACCTAGAAATTGCCAAAAAGCGCCAGGCCATTGAAAACGTGCTGATCCCTGAAACTCGCGACGCTCACTTTGCGCGACTTAAGCAGGCCGGCTTTCGCCATTGCGAGTGCTGGTTTCAGTGCTTTAATTTTGCCTCGCTCATCGCCGTAGCATGACCATCCTGCCCGAGCTACAGGCCGATTTTGATGCCCTCAATGAACGCTGGCGCAATACAGCGCTTGAGCCATGGCGCCTGCTGCTGGCCGAGCAGCTCGAGCGGGGCATGTCGGCCAGTCGATACGGTGATATACCGCGCTGGCGAGAGGCCTTAGGCTCACTTCCCGAGCTCGTTCCATCGACCATCGAACTCAATGCATCGGCGGTCGGCTGCCTCGGCGAAATAACGGACGCTCAACGGGCTGAGCTAGAGACTGCCTTACGTGGCTTACAGCCTTGGCGTAAAGGTCCCTTTAATCTATTCGGCGTTCATATTGACACTGAGTGGCGCTCCGACTGGAAATGGAATCGCCTGCTGCCCGGGTTAAAACCACTTACCGGGAAACGTGTTCTGGACGTAGGCTGTGGTAGCGGTTATCACTGCTGGCGTATGTTGGGCGCAGGTGCCGATGAAGTTATTGGTATTGAGCCGACGCCGCTTTTCGTTCTGCAGTTCAAAGCATTGCAGCGATACTTACAACAGCCCAATATCCACGTTTTGCCGGCCGCAATGGAACACTTACCTCGCCCATTAAAAGCGTTCGATAGCGTATTTTCTATGGGGGTTTTGTATCACCGGCGCTCACCCATGGATCATCTTAACGAGCTAAAGGATGCCTTAGTAAGCGGAGGGCAATTGATTCTGGAGACTCTTGTCATTGACGGTGACGCGCATTCAGTACTTGTCCCCGCTGGGCGATATTCTCGCATGGGTAACGTGTGGTTTTTACCGAGCACTCTCGCCCTCGTAGGCTGGCTCAAAAAGCTTGGGTTCCAGAACGTCGAACTGATTGATTGCGGCTATACCACGGCGGACGAGCAGCGCAGCACAGATTGGATGACGTTCCATTCGCTTACTCAGTTTTTAGACCCAACGGATAGCAAGAAAACCGTCGAAGGCTACCCAGCCCCTCAGCGCGCGATTCTAGTCGCCGACGCACCCTAGTAATTTAGGATTCTTAGGCCCTGTTAAAGCGCTATCAGCTGAGCCACGCTGTTCTATTAATGCAACTTATACAACTACAACCCCGCCGTAATCGGCGCGATTAATCGTCACCACCGGAAAACGGCGGCACACTGGACATGGGAAAATTGGTTACTTTTCCGCTCTTGGAGTCCCTCGAACCTTCAGTCACTTTAACCGAGCCCTCTTTCTCAACCTCGTCGATACGAATCACCGATTGGAGCGGTATATAGCTGCGCTTCACGCCGGCAAATTCGGTTTTGAGCTTCTCTTCCGACGGATCAACAAGTAGCTGTGAGCGCTCACCAAAAAGCATCTCCTCGATTTCGATGAAACCCCACATATCACTCTGGTAGATCTGTCGAGCAAATAGCTCGAACACCTGATTCCCATTATGGAAAATCACTTTGTAGACCGGCTGACTAGCCATGCGCTCCTCGATGCCATCCCTTGCGGGTGGCGCTGAACAAAAAAAGGGGCGCAATGTTACCACTTACTGCCACTGAGACCAGCCTAGATCTCGTTGATCTGTCTCAATGCCGGTATACTTCCTCCCCCTTTGAGCAAATGAATGACCAAATTCCCGTGAGCGAAGCCACCCCGAAAAAACTGTTCGTGCAAACCCATGGCTGCCAAATGAACGAGTATGACTCGGCTCGTATGGCTGATCTGCTGGGTGAAAGCCATGGTCTTGTGACCACCGACAACGCCGAGGAAGCGGATGTTCTGTTGCTCAATACCTGCTCAATTCGCGAAAAAGCGCAGGAGAAGGTTTTTCATCAGCTGGGCCGCTGGAGACCCCTAAAAGAGAAAAACCCCAACTTGATCATAGGTGTAGGTGGCTGCGTCGCGAGTCAGGAAGGCGCTGAAATTGGCAAGCGCGCTCCTTTTGTCGACGTTATTTTCGGCCCGCAAACGCTGCATCGTTTGCCTGAAATGATCGATACGCGCCGTGAAGGCCAGCCCATTGTTGTCGATATTAGCTTTCCCGAGATCGAGAAATTTGATCGCCTGCCCGACGCTAAAGTCGATGGCCCAAGCGCTTTCGTATCGATTATGGAAGGCTGCAGCAAGTACTGCACATTCTGCGTTGTGCCTTATACCCGTGGCGAAGAAGTGTCCCGACCCGTTGACGATATCATTGCAGAAATTGCTGGCCTCGCTGAAAAAGGGGTCAAAGAGGTCAATTTACTCGGACAAAACGTCAACGCCTACCGCGGCAATAATCATCTCGATGAAATTACTGATTTCGCCGACTTATTGCACTTGGTTAATTTAGTACCCGGCATTGAACGTATTCGGTACACCACATCCCACCCTGTAGAATTTAGCGATGCGCTTATTCAGTGTTATGCAGAAATACCAGCGCTAGTCGACCACCTTCACTTACCCGTACAAAGCGGCTCAGACCGCATTCTAATGGCCATGAAACGGGGCCATACGGCACTGGAGTACAAGTCTAAAATTCGGGCTCTGCGCCGAATTCGACCCAATATTTCTATGTCATCTGACTTTATTATTGGGTTTCCGGGCGAGTCTGAAGAAGACTTTGCTGCAACAATGAAGTTGATCGAAGATATCGGTTTTGATAACTCGTTTAGCTTTATATACAGCGCGCGTCCAGGTACGCCTGCGTCTGATTTACCGGACGAAACCCCAGAGTCGGTCAAGAAACAACGACTGCAAATTCTCCAAAGCCGAATAAGCCAACAAGCACGCGCTATTAGCGATGCCATGGTGGGTACAACACAGCGCGTTCTCGTGACTGGCGTCTCCAAAAAAGACCCAGGACAACTCGCAGGTAGGACTGAAAACAACCGTGTCGTGAATTTCCACTGTACCGATCACAGTATAATCGGCGAGTTTACCGAGGTTGTTATCGAGCAGGCGCTACCTAATTCACTGCGCGGCATCCAAGTGTGAGGGTGATTCCTTCATCCTCTCGCAGGTTGACTCACGTGCAAACCCCTGTATCTTACTTTCCCCCGTAGACAGCAAGAGTGACCAAACAGGCGTTGGACACCGACATGCAGCCCACCGACCCAGAAGCGGAGTCGAGTCAGGCTTCACAAATCAGCTTTACACTTGAGCCCAATGACGCGCGTCATCTGGCAGGTCTCTGCGGCCAGCTAGACTGCCACCTGCGTCAGATAGAAGAGCGCTTGGGCGTCGTCATTCGCAACCGAAGTAATCACTTTACGGTGACTGGCACTGTACCCGCTGCCAATGCTACTGCCGCACTGCTGAATACGCTCTACGGCGACGTCAAGAATGGCGTTGGTCTCAGCCCAGAAACCATACACCTGCATTTACAGCAATCGGATCTCGAGCATCTGATGCATGCCGGCGGCGACGATATTGGAAGCGGCGACGATCCCAATGGCAGCGTGATCATTCGTACCAAGCGTACTTCGATCAAACCTCGAGGCCACAACCAGCTGGGCTATGTAAAGGCAATCGGCCGCCATGACATTAATTTTGGCATCGGCCCTGCAGGTACGGGCAAGACGTATCTGGCCGTGGCCTGTGCCGTGCAGGCACTGATCGACGAAGAAGTACGGCGAATATTATTGGTTCGACCAGCCGTCGAAGCCGGTGAACGACTGGGCTTCTTACCCGGCGATCTTAGCCAAAAGGTCGACCCTTATCTGCGGCCACTGTATGACGCCCTGTATGAAATGCTGGGTTTTGAAACAGTCACTAAGTACCTCGAACGCAATATTATTGAAGTCGCGCCACTTGCCTTCATGCGCGGACGAACGCTGAATAACGCTTTTATCATCCTCGATGAGGCCCAAAACACTACCCGCGAGCAAATGAAAATGTTTCTCACGCGTATTGGTTTTGGCTCCACCGCGGTGATCACCGGCGACGCGACGCAAATCGACCTGCCTCGCGGCCAGCAATCAGGCCTTACCCACGCCACGCAAGTACTTGATCAAGTCGAAGGCATTTCTTTTACTTGGTTTGCCAACAAAGACGTTGTTCGTCACCCCTTAGTACAGCGCGTGGTCGCAGCCTACGACAAGTTTGAAGCTGCCACCGATACGAGCGGTCAACGATAACGATGACGGCATTGATTCACATCGATCGTGAACCAGGTATAGAAAGTCCTGACGATGAAAGCTTCAGGTGCTGGGTCGAAGCAGCCCTCAACGGCGCGGGGCATGTGGCTTCACAGACGAGTTCGCCAGAGATAAGCCTGCGTATTAATGGCGCAGATGAAATGGCCAACCTGAATCATACGTACCGCGCTAAAGCAGGCCCGACCAACGTACTGTCTTTTCCTGCCGATATTCCTGACAGCGTCGATTGCGATTTGCTTGGCGATATCGTGATCTGCGCACCAGTAGTTGTGCGCGAAGCCGAAGAGCAACACAAAATCGCAGATCATCACTGGGCTCACTTAACAGTACATGGGGTATTGCACTTGCTCGGTTTTGACCATATTGATGACCATGAGGCCGAGCAAATGGAACAGCTCGAAATCACTATTTTGAAGACATTAGGGTTACCTAACCCTTATGTATACAACTCAACTTTGACTACAGCGTAACGGATTCTTAAGCACAGTGAACGACTCTTATACTACCGACAACGACGATCGATCGTGGGTTGAAAAACTCACCCACTTTCTTTCCGGCGTTCCTCAAAGTCGCTCTGATCTTGAGGGCGTGCTTAGCCTCGCAGCAGAAAATGAAATTATTGACGAAGATGCCCGCACAATTATGGAGGGCGCGCTGTCGGTGTCTGACATGCAAGTGCGGGACATCATGATTCCGCGAGCGCAAATGGTCGTCATCAAAGCGGATATAGACCTTCAAGAAGCACTGCCACAGATTGTGCACGCGGGTCATTCACGGTATCCCGTCATCGATGACAGCCTCGACAATGTTGTTGGCATCTTGCTCGCTAAGGATTTACTGCCGCTAATACTCAGTCGTGACAGCGATTTTGATCTCAGAGTGTTAATGCGACCCACGGTAGTGGTACCTGAGAGTAAGCGGTTAAACGTTCTTTTGCGTGAATTCCGGCAGAACCGAAATCACATGGCTATTGTTATCGATGAATACGGTGGCGTTGCCGGGCTTGTCACTATTGAAGATGTACTCGAAGAAATTGTCGGCGAGATCGAAGACGAAACTGATACTGCCGAAGGACGTAATATCCGCAAGATCAGTGACTCGGATTATTTCGTTCAGGCGCAAACGCCCATCGACGATTTCAATGACTATTTTGATGTCGAGCTCAGCGACGAAGAATTTGACACCATTGGCGGCCTGGTTGTGAATGCCTTCGGCCATGTGCCTGCGCGCAATGACACAACAACGTTTGATGGCTTTGAGTTTCGGGTTGTTAACGCCGATCAGCGTCGCTTGCTGAGCTTGCGGGTAACGCCTACGAGCCAGGAAGACTAGCTCCATGGGCTGGCATGGCTCGGGGTTGCTCCGGTTTTTGGCGCCTCTTATTGCCGGCGCACTTTTCCCCCTAGGCCTTAGCCCCTTCGATATTTGGATCATGGTGCCACTCAGTTCAGCGCTGTTCGCTGCACTGTTGCACAGTGACACGCCCCATGGCGGAGGCTGGCTTGGCTGGCGTTACGGCCTCGGATTTTTTGGCGCTGGCGCCTCTTGGGTTTATGTATCGATAAACGTCTACGGCGGCGCGCCCCCCTGGCTCGCGACGTTGCTGACTGCGCTCTTTTGTTCAGGGCTTGCGATCTTGTTTGCAGTGCAAGGTGCCCTTTATGCGCGTTGGTTCAAGCCGCGTGGCTGGTCGGCCGCTTTACTCGCCTTTCCCGCGCTCTGGGTCTTGTTCGAGTGGTTGCGCAGCTGGCTGCTAACTGGCTTCCCGTGGCTGTATGCAGGCTATGCCAGCCTCGACACGCCCGTGGCTGGCTGGGCACCTATTATTGGGGTGTATGGCGCGTCGTTATGGCTCGTTGGCCTAGGCAGTGCCTGCGTTGCACTGTTTTTAGCGTCGGGTAAAGCTCGTCGATTACTGACACTAGCTCTGACCTCAATCGCCATAGTCGGGGCGGCCGGCGAAGGGTTAAAGAATGTGTCGTGGACACAGCCGTCGGGAGAGGTATTAACCGTGGCTATTTATCAGCCTAATATTCCTCTTAAAGAAAAATGGGATCGACGGTTATTTAACCAGCATCTTAATCAATACCGTGAAGCCTCGCTGCCCGCCTACACATCTGCCGATATAATACTGTGGCCGGAGTCTGCATTGCCGGCTTATCGGCACCAGGTCAGTGACTATCTCCGAGAAATCCGGGATCACGCCATCGCGACCGAGACAACGCTTATCACGGGCATACCCATACACGCAGCATCCGGGCGACACAATAGCATTATGGCTCTCGGGCTGGGGCATGGCGAACACCACAAACAAAAGCTAGTGCCCTTCGGGGAGTACGTCCCTTTAGAGGGATGGCTACGAGGGCTGATCAAATTCTTCGACCTCCCAATGTCGAACTTTGCGCCGGGACCCGAGCAGCAAGCCGTGCTGTGGGCAGGAAGCTATCAAATTGCTCCCTTTATTTGCTATGAAATTGTTTATCCTGACTTTGTGACAAACAACAGTCGGGACGCTGATTTTTTAGTCACCGTGAGTAACGACAGCTGGTTTGGCGATTCAATTGGGCCGCTTCAACATCTACAAATGGCCCGCTTTCGTGCGCTAGAGACACGTCGCCCATTGCTGCGGGGAACTAATAATGGCGTTTCGGCAATTATTAACCCGGCGGGCGATATTAAAGCAGCCACCGATCAATCCGTGGAAACATTACTGCAGGGTGAGATTACACCTCGTCAAGGTAATACGCCGATCATGGTGACCGGTAGCTGGCCGGTGCTGCTTATCTGCCTCTTTATACTGCTGAGTTTCGCGCGC
>DAIRTN010000019.1:20621-31133 GCA_036803865.1 Luminiphilus sp. | reverse complement strand
CGGCACTAAAAGCCCCTTTACTGCTACAATCACGAACTTTCATTAGCCCCGTGGGTTTACCCCACCGCACCCATTCAGATAGAGCGTTATGAATCAGGAATACAGCCCCGAGCACATCGAACTTGCCGTACAAGCCCAGTGGGCTGAAAGCGGCGCTTACACGGCAAAACGCGACGATAACCGCGAGAAATTTTACTGCCTAGCCATGTTTCCCTACCCCAGCGGCAAGCTGCATATGGGCCACGTGCGCAACTACACCATCGCCGATGTCATCGCACGCTTCCATCGCATGCAAGGTAAGAATGTTCTGCAACCCATGGGCTGGGATGCCTTTGGTTTGCCGGCTGAAAATGCTGCCATCGCCAATAACGTTCCGCCCGCCGATTGGACGATGAGCAATATTGCCGAGATGCGCAGTCAATTAGCACGGCTAGGCTTTGCTTACGATTGGAGCCGAGAAGTCACGACCTGCACGCCCGAGTACTATCGCTGGGAGCAATGGTTCTTCACTCGTCTCATGGAAAAAGGCCTTGCCTATAAAAAAGAAGCCGACGTTAACTGGTGTAAAACAGACCAAACCGTATTGGCGAATGAGCAAGTAGTTGATGGCAAGTGCTGGCGCTGTGACAACCCCGTTGAACGCCGTGCGATTAATCAATGGTTCATAAAAATTACCGCCTACGCTCAAGAATTACTCGACGACCTTGATCAGCTCGATCAGTGGCCCGAACAAGTTATCGCCATGCAGCGCAATTGGATTGGTCGATCGGAAGGGGCAAACTTACGGTTTGAGCGAGAGTCTGGTGATGCGTTAGAGGTGTACACCACTCGCCCCGACACGCTGATGGGTGCGACCTATCTTGCGGTCGCCCCGCAGCACCCACTCGCAGAGCAAGCCGCGGCCAACAATCCCGAGCTTCAGCAATTCATCAAAGAAATCAGCAATATGAAAGTAGCTGAAGCCGAAATGGCCACGATGGAAAAGCGCGGCATGGCAACCGGTCTGACCGTACGTCACCCTCTCAGTAATGAAGAGCTGCCCGTATGGGTCGCAAACTTTGTTCTCATGAGTTACGGCTCGGGGGCAGTAATGGCAGTACCGGGCCATGATCAGCGCGACTGGGAATTCGCGACTAAGTATGGCTTACCGATCAAGCAAGTTATCGCAGGCAATGACGAGAACCCAGCTGACCTTAGTGTGTCAGCCTACACAGAGAAAGGGCCACTTGTTCACTCGGGTGAGTTTGACGGCATGCACTTCCACGCAGCCTTCGATGCCATCGTCGGAAAATTGGAGCAGCGAGGCCTGGGAGAGAAAACCGTCAACTTCCGCCTCAGAGACTGGGGTGTCTCGCGACAGCGTTACTGGGGCGCACCGATCCCCGTTATCAATTGTGATGTCTGCGGCGCGGTACCCGTACCCGAGCAAGACCTCCCAGTCGTATTACCCACAGACGTAGCCTTTGAGGGTGTTGGCTCACCATTGAAAAAAATGCCCGAGTTTTATCAGGTCGACTGCCCATCCTGCGGCAAGCAGGCAACGCGAGAGACCGATACATTTGATACCTTTATGGAATCCTCTTGGTACTACGCTCGCTATGCCAGCGCGGGAAATACCGACAAGATGCTCGACGATGAAGCCAACTATTGGCTTGAGGTTGATCAGTATGTCGGAGGTATCGAACACGCTATCTTGCATTTGCTATACGCCCGCTTCTTCCACAAGCTTATGCGTGATGAAGGGCTTGTTACGAGCAGTGAGCCATTTAAACGCTTGTTAACACAGGGGATGGTTCTCAAAGATGGCGCCAAGATGTCTAAGTCCAAAGGGAATACGGTGGACCCTCAGGCGCTAATTGATCGCTATGGTGCTGACACCGTACGCCTGTTTAGTATGTTTGCCGCTCCACCCGACCAATCACTGGAGTGGTCCGACGCAGGCGTAGAGGGTGCTAATCGCTTTATTAAGCGATTGTGGCGCCTGGTAAGCGATCACGTTGCCAGTGGAGCAGCACCAGCGCTCGATTGCGCCAACCTCACGCGAGAGCAAAAAGACCTCCGTCGGAAAACTCACGAAACACTCGCCAAAGTGGCCGATGACTATGGTCGTCGCCAGACCTTTAATACGGCCATTGCTGCGGTTATGGAGTTGTGCAACGAAGTCAGTAAGCACGTTGTCAGTGATGACAATGATCGTGCATGTGTCGACGAGGCTCTCCGTGCAGCGCTGCTGATGCTGTGCCCCATTGTTCCGCATGTAACATCGGAGCTATGGCACATCTTAACGGGAAAGCCTATCTTAGAAGCCCAATGGCTAAGCGTCGACGAACAGGCTTTAAGCCGAGACGAGCTGGAGATCGTGATACAGGTGAACGGCAAAGTACGGGCAAAAATGCTGGTATCAGCACAAGCAGACAAAGAAACCGTTGAAGCGGCGGCACTTGCAGAACCCAATGTCCAGCGCTTTATCGAAGGCAATACAGTGCGCAAAGTCATTGTAGTGCCGGGCAAGCTTGTCAACATTGTGGCCAACTGATGTTAGCTAACCTCTTTCGCAGCGCTTCTGCCATTCTCTTTTTGAGTGCTCTGCTCACTGGGTGCGGTTTTCAACTCAAGGGTAGCGCCCAAGGTTCAGATCCATCGCTTATCGGACAAAGTATTCGACTGATAAGCGACGAGCCTCGCAATGAGCTCACTGCGGCCATTGGTCAGCAGCTAAAGCTCGCAGGCGCGATTCTCAATGAACCTGAAGCTGCGACACTGGTGCTGCGTTTAGGGGCTGAGCAGTTTCAGCAACGCAACCTGTCGTTGACGGCGCAAGCTCGCTCTGCAGAAGTGGAACTCACTATGAGCACCCATATCAGCCTTAATCGCGCAGACGATGCTCTGATCCCCAAGAGCGAGGCCAGCGTTGTTCGTCAATTTCTCAACGACCCTCAAAACGTGGTCGGTAAAACAGAGGAATTACGTCTACTTCGCGAGGAAATGTATGTCGATCTGGCCTCACAAATTATCCGCCGCATTGGCCACAGTTTGAATAACTAATGCAACTCAGGCCTGAACAGCTCACCCAGCATCTTCAACAGGGACCTGCCGCCTGCTACCTGCTTAGCGGTGATGAGCCGCTGCTTATTCAGGAGTGTGCCGATGCGATTCGTGCAGCGAGCCGCGCAGCGGGCTGTCTAGAACGAGAAATTATTGACATAGGCGCGAGTAGCAATGATTGGCAGCAGCTGACTCAGAGCGCCGGGGCACTGTCGCTGTTTGCAGACCGTAAATTGATTGAGCTACGTCTACCGTCAGGGAAGCCTGGGACCGAGGGCAGCAAAGCACTGCAGGAATACCTAGCACTTAACAGCGACGATATTCTGCTTATAGTCGCGGGAAAAATAGATAAACAGTCGCAGCGATCAAAGTGGTACACGGGTCTTGATAACGCGGGAGTAGTGATTCAAGTCTGGCCGGTACGCGCGAGCGAACTCCCGCGCTGGCTGGCCCAGCGCATGAGTGCCGCAGGATTACACGTGCAGCCTGAGGCGCTATCCCTCCTCGCTGAACGCGTGGAAGGTAATCTGCTCGCAGCGGTCCAGGAAGTCGAGAAATTAAAGTTACTCGCCGAAAACAACAAAGTGACGGTTGATACGGTCATTGCGAGCGTCGCCGACAATGCACGTTTTAATAGCTTTGGCCTTGCCGACACGGCCATGGATGGTGACGCGCGAAACGCCATTCGTACTGTGCGCGGCCTACAAGCAGAAGCCTCGGCTCCACCTGTTGTACTCTGGACACTGGCGCGGGATGTAAAACTTCTCATCCAACTTCACGAAGATACTCAAGCGGGAATATCACTCAACCAGGCGTTAACTCAGCGTGGTGTCTGGCGCAATCGCGCAGGCTTGGTTCAAAAGGCTCTAACGCGCCATGACGGTGCAAGCCTGGCAAAGCTTCAGCAGCTAACTGTTCAGGTAGACGGCGCAGTTAAGGGCTTTTCTAAAGACGACCCGTGGGTTCTCCTAGAGCAACTGCTATTACTCATCGCACTTGGCCATCATTCCAAAATCCGGCGCCGCAGCGCATAAAGCCCTAATACGCAGATAAGCGCGAACACCGCAGCCATCCCCAGCACAACAACGAAACCCAACTGATCAGATAGGGCGCCATAGATTGCCGAACCAATGGCGGGGGCACCCATAGCAAGTAAGGTCCACAAGCTGAGTACTCGTCCACGATACTCATCGGACAACGATAGCTGCGTTAACGTTTGGCTACCGGTACCCGCCATGGTGGTACATAAGCTTAAGACCGCAATAACAAGGCTAAGCCGCACTACATCTTGCATCCACTGCAAGCTCAACATGAGTAGTGCGGCGAACAAAATACCAAGACTAACTATCAATAATAGACGCTTTAAATCTGCGCTTTGACGACTGACGATCAGACCACCGACAATAGATCCTCCACCCGCACTTGCTGTCAGTGTCGCTAATTCGCTTGGCCCGCCGCCCAAAAATGTACCTGAGAGTGCTGGAAGAAGCTCGATCACGGTACGCCCTACCAACCCGTTTAAAGCTGTGAAAGCGAACACCAATTGTATGCCTCGATGCTGGCGTACATAGTTCAAACCAGCCTTGAACTGCTGAGCAAACGGCTCCCTCGGGCGCGGTGTTCGCTGGCCAACCCCGCGCAGCGTGGCAAGGATGACTCCCGATGTTGCAAACATAATGACTGATAGACCAAATGCTTCAGCGGGACCTGCGCTACGAAGCAGCCAAGCACCAATAGCAGGCCCTATGATACGAGCGACATTGAATGTCATCGCTGACAGTCCCACTGCGCTGGGTAGCGCCTCTCGACGAACAAGCAGCGGGATAAGCGCTAACCGCATAGGACTGTGGCCCGACGTAACACCCCCCAATGCAAGGGAAAGACCAAGCAATAAGGTGACATCGTAAACGTCTACAACGAGCGCTAATGCACCGATAAAACCAATCACAGCGTGTATAGCCATGGACACAATAAGCCCATGACGTGGATTAACACGGTCGGAGACGATACCGAAAAATGGCGATAAGACAAAAGCAGGCGCCAGCATCAAGGCGGCGACGATACCCACCCAAGTAGCGGACTCGGTGAGATCCCACGCCGACCAGCCGAGCAGAAAACGTAGCATCCATGAGCCCAAGCTCGAAAACCAGCTCGCGGGGAAATAGCGTTTGAACGCCGGTTCTGTCAGCGCCGATCGCCGCACATGTCGCTTTTCACGACCCTCCAAGAAAACCCCTCTTGCTTTTAAACCCAACTAGGAATACTGTTTATTTATACAGTACTTTAACAGGTGTTCGCTTTCCACCACACAGCAAGTCAGCGAACAGTGAACAACACGAGTAAAAATACACACTGGAGCACAGCATGCGCGACCCCCTCGAACATATTATACGCCGCCCCGATACTTGGCGCGGCCTAGAAGGCGCTAATAATGTCGCTATTTTAAGCCGTCCCGCCAATAGCGATTGGCACGGCGTTGATGCACTACCTAGCGGCTTTACGGAATTGGACAAGCAGCTCACGCTCGGCGGCTGGCCTCAACGGGGCAGTATCGAAGTGCTTAGCGACAGCTGTGGCATGGGCTCAATGGGGCTCTTTTTACCCACAATGGAAACGTTGAGCGAACAAGGCCGCTGGCAAGCATTTATTGGCGCCCCACAAATGCCCTACGCGCCACTTCTGGCCGCTCGAGGCATCGATACCCAGCAAATACTCATGGTACATCCGAAGAGCCGTGAAGATCGCTTATGGGCAACGGAGCAAGCATTACGTAGCTCTACCTGCAGCGTGGTATTTAGCTGGCTCGGCGCCAGTGAGTACCGCTATGCGGAACTACGTAAATTGCAATTAGCGGCAGCTGAGAATGACACGCTGGCTGTTTTGTTCCGCACCACCGATGTGGCTCAGCAACATACACCCGCAGGTTTGCGCTTAATGATGAGCGGCTACCGAACCGTCGACATCCTAAAACAACGAGGCGGTCAGCAAGCAACCGGTATCAAGCTAACTACTGACTACGATATTCCCGAGCAACCACAACTGTGGGAACTCCCGGTACAGCACCGACAGACCGCACAAGGCCGATTCATGTCTCCCGTTGCTTGAACGGCGATAACCTAGTGGGGCGAGGCTCAGCGCAATTTATACTGGGCTTGCCCTCCTTCGCAGGCTAGAATAAGCACCCCAAAAAATATCACTTTAAAGGTGCGCATTATGGATGCTTTTCCACATCACTACACCGTCACGGCGAACGGCAATGCCAGTGAATCACAAGTCAGTGTGAGCCGAGATGGTCTGCAAGATATAATGACTGATGCCCCTGCAGCTTTCGGTGGCCCAGGCGACAAATGGAGCCCGGAAGACCTAATAATGGCTGCTGTTGCCGACTGTTTCGTCTTGAGCTTTCGAGCTATCTCCCAGGCATCCAAGGTGGAATGGACAGCGATTAGCTGCAAAGCCACGGGCACACTAGACCGTGTCGATCGCAAAAATCTTTTTACCGCCATTGAGCTCCATGTCAGCTTGTCAGCACCCGAAGGATCTCAGGAAGATAAACTCGCCAGACTGCTGCAAAAATCGGAAGAGAGCTGCTTGATCACTAACTCAATGACAGCGCCCATATCTCTCGCTACTGATATCCGTATTGGCTGATATACCGCCTGAAACACAATAGATACAATCGAAGAACCTATCGGCCACCTGCACAATGAGGGCAGCTGGCCGATACGTCAGAGGCCGTTACGATTTCGCGGCAATCATTGCCTTGATATTAGCCTCGAGGACATCTAAAGGAACTGGGCCGCTACCGAGCACGGTATCGTGGAACTCACGAATATCGAATTGCTCACCTAGTACCTCTCTCGCCATTTCACGCAATTCTAAGATACGAATCTTACCCACCATGTACGCTGTCGCCTGCCCCGGCATAGCAATGTAGCGCTCAATCGCCTTGGTGCAGTCCCACTCAGCATTGGGCGTATTCTCAATAAGGTAAGCAATGGCCTCTTCACGCGTCCAGCGCTTGGAGTGGAGCCCCGTATCAACCACTAAGCGTGCTGCCCGCCAAAGCTCCATCGCAAGACGACCAAACTCTGAATAGGGATCCTGATAAAAACCCATTTCCTTAGACAGATATTCCGAGTACAAGCCCCACCCCTCGGAAAATGCTGTAAAACGCAAGTAACGCTGAAACTCCGGCACACCTTGCAGTTCAGTCGCAATGGATAGCTGCAGGTGATGACCCGGCACGCCCTCGTGGAAAGCTAGCGCCTCCAAATCCGTTTTTGGCATGGAACTCATGTCATAGAGATTGGCATAGTAAATACCAGGACGTGAGCCATCGGGCGGGGGGCTTTGATAAAACGCTTTACCTGCACTGCGCTCACGGAACGCTTCGACACGTTTAACTTTGAGCTCAGCCTTGGGCAGGATGCCAAAGAACTCGGGTAACTTGGCCCGCATCGCATCAATAGCGTTACGTGTATCACTCAAGTATGCCTCGCGACCTTCGTCGGTATTCGGGTAACGTACATCGGCGTTTCCACGCAGATCAACGAAAAACTCTTGTAAAGAGCCTTCAAATCCAACGGTCTTCATCACACTGCGCATTTCATTTTGAATACGCTCAACGTTGGCCAAACCCAAATTGTGAATGTCATCGGCAGTGAGGTCTGTAGTAGTAAACCAATTCAACAACGCCTGATAATACTCATCACCATTCTCGAAGCGCCAAATACCATCGTCGGTATGGGCTGCCTCACTCTGAGTCTCAATCGTAGCGATTAAGCGTTCATAAGCAGGCTTCAAATTGTTGATCAGTCCGTCGCGGGCAGCATCGAGTAATCGCTGCTTCTCCGCTGATTCGATGGTCAGTGCTGCAACTTTCTCCTGAAAGTCGGCCCAAATTGCTGAGTCTTTGTCGTTTTCTTCTGAGTCTTTGTCATTTTCTTCAAACGGAGCGCCCGTAATCACATTGTTCGCAGAAGCGACAATTTGTGGATACATCCAATCCACCAAAAACAATCCTTTCTCAGACCGAATATTTAACTGCTCAATAACCTCATCAAAATACACAGATACATTATTGATCCTGCCAATATAGGCTTCAGCATCTGCTACATCACCAATTTGGTGAACGTTAATGAGTCCGCTGGGCACGCTTGTGTGAGGACCTCTGAATTGATGCATAACATAATCTTCGTGCCGAAAATCATCCATCTTGAGCTGTCGCTGAATACTAAGACGGTAGAGGTCTAGCGATAGCTGACGAGGGGCACCGATCTGCTCGAGATCAAAATCCGCAGTAGCCGCCAAGCGCTCTTCCGCGAGCACTCGCGTTGCGTCCTGAAAAGACTCAGATACTGAGTTCCACTTATCGTGATTATCTTTAATGCCTAAATAGCTGGCATTGAAAGGCCTACGGGCTAAATCTTCAGCGAAACTATCAGCAAAGAACTGATTAAGCCGCTGTTCTTCAGCACTCATAGCGCTGTCTGCAGATTGCACAGGCTCTGCCTGCACAGCACTTTGCGGCTCGGACGGCTCAGAGCAACCTGTCATCATGGCGCCCACCAGCAGTACCGTGGGTATAAGATGTTTAATCATCACAATAAATTACCTCTCTGTCGCTCTCATAAGTCGCCCTTATAAGTCGCCCTTATAGAAAGCAACGCTGATTTATTTAAAAAGCTCTTCCAGAAAATAATAGCTAGCCCCCTAAAAGACTAGGCCGCTATTCATTTCTAGATTTAAATATGGACTTAATACTGCATCGGTGCGAAAACCGATGACTTCTGAACACAATTCCCAAATATAGTCTCGCGCAATGACACCGCTGCCAACACCCCGAAACGGTAGGTTTAGGTCGATTAGTACTTGCTTACCGCCCCACCAACCAATACTGTATGTATATACAGTATTGGTTTTGATATATGTCTCTCTGGCTATGCATTCGCTTCCCACAGCTTCCCCTCGAATCCCTATCGAGAGAGCATGAATGCCCGGTCATTGTCATCGAGCGGCAGCGCGTCGTGACAGCGAATGATGCCGCTTACATTGATGGCATACGCCCAGGTCAGAGTCATCAAACAGCGAGTGCGCTATTAGAGCGGCAGCCCTCAAAAACGGTAGACTCCACGCAAGCTATAGCGAATGCCGGTCAGTTTATCGAGCGTGATAGTGAGTGTGAACAAAGCGTCATGGTGCAAATGCAGTCATGGGCTTATGGCATAACTCCGACGCTAGAACAGTGGCATAACGACTGCTTGCAGCTAGAGATTGGCAGCTGCCTACAACTTTATCGCAGTGTTCATGAATTGCTTAAGCGTGTTGAACAAGACTTGAGTTATCGCGGTTATACCTCAGCCATCGGGCTAGCAAGTAATCGGCGAGCCGCTTGGTTATTAAGTTACTCCGAGCCGGACTGGGCTCTCGATTACCACAGGCCGATCGATGAGCGCTTAGCCGCACTACCCATAAATCTCATCACAAACGATCCCAAACACACTTTCGGTCGCGCAATCGATAATCTGCATAAAACCGGTGTGCGAACCTTTGCAGAGCTATTTCCAATACCTGCGAGCGCACTTGGACGTCGCTGCGGCAAGGCATTTATCGACTGGCTAAGTAGCGCACGCAGCACCAGCGACGATGCTCGAAAAGACTTCATACCGCCAGTCGAGTTTAGCGACAAGCTATGGTTCGGCTTCGATATTCGTAACAGCGTGGAACTACACCCAGCCATGGAGCGATTACTTGGTGGCTTGAATCATTACTTAAACAATATTCAGCGTGTTTGCGACACCATCGATTGGTGCTTGCTGCGCATGCGTGGAGAACCTCACATTTTCAAAATACACAGCAGTGAGGCTCATCGCTCAACGCAGCGCTGGCTTGAGCTATCGCTGCTGTACTTGGAGAATCTCACTATCCCTGAGGACATTGAAGGGCTAGGACTACACGTTACGGACCTTCAAGAGCCACCCACACAAGCTGACGATTTATTCTGTGATCGACGCGCTAATGAATCTCTTTATAACTTAGTAGATCGTCTGCGTAACCGAATGGGACTCCGTGCTGTCAACCAGCTGGCACTTCGAGATGCACACCTACCTGAGGACAGCTTGTATGCAAGCTATACCAACCCCGAGTCAGTCAAAAAATATAAGGCTTACTCGCAGCGACCTTTTTGGCTTATGCAAGAGCCGCAACCTATAAGGCAAGAGCAGGGGTTACTGTATTGGAATGGTCCTCTAGAACTCATAAACGGACCAGAGCGCATCGAGGATAATTGGTGGCACCAGCCGACAAGCCGCGATTACTACGTTGCTCGGCAGGACGATGGGCAACCGCTCTGGCTTTATCAAGATCGACACACCCGCCTCTGGTATGTGCACGGAATACTTCCCTGAGTAAGCTTTAGCTTACTCACGCTGATCCTTGAATACACACTCGATGCCACTCTTATTT
>DAIRTN010000019.1:0-20521 GCA_036803865.1 Luminiphilus sp. | reverse complement strand
GTGGGCTTAGTTCGCGGGCTCAAGCCAAATCAGATTATCAATGTCAAAGCCCAGACGCCTAGCCTGAGTCACAAAACGTTCACGTAAATCATCAGAAATACGAGGCTCTCTAGCTAATAGCCATAGGTAATCCGTATTAAATCCGGCAACAAAGGCGTACTCGTAATTATCGCCAAGATCAAAAACCACATAGCTTCCATAGAACGGCCCAAAAAAAGACACCTTCAAATGCGCCACGTCGCTATCGCCCACAAAGACTGCACGACCTTCGGCCATTTTTCGCTCACCGGACTCACTGTCAGTACCGCTGTTAAGTACACGAATACTGCCATCCTCACGCTGCTCGTACACGGCGGTTACATCAACTAAGCCGCGTTCAAAACTGTGGTCAAGGCGCGCAATTTCATGCCACTGACCTAAATAGCGTTCGGCTTCAAAACCGGTTACCGGCGTTACACCATCGGGAATACCCGTACACCCAGTGAGTATCACCGTAGAAACAGCCAATAATAATCCGCAGCGTAAACTGCGATATAAAGACGCCATACTCTGTTGAGTCGTTCTAAGGTAACGCGACATAAAAACTCCGTTATATTCTTTCGGCCATGTGATGCACTCATTACCAGCTTATGTCGCAAACACACATATTGACAGTATTCGCATACGCTAACAGCCAGTGATGCGGTCCTTACCATACTCTTTTACTGGGCTTTTGCCTGGGCCTTTTCCTGGGCTGTGCACTCGGTCATTTTCCTGCTCGACCGTGGTGCGACAGCGAGGCAGGCAAGGAAGCGCCTGCGGCATAGAAGGAAGCGCCTGCGGCATAGAAGGAAGCGCCTGCGGCATAAAGCAGAGCGATATTAACGCGCAATGAACCAGTATTTTAATTATACTGTATATATGTACAGTATAATTAAAATCACCCATGCCCTACGCCGAACTTCATTGCCTAACTAATTTTAGCTTTCTCAAGGGTGCATCTCACCCTGAAGAGCTGGTAGCTCGTGCCGCACAATGTGGCTATTCGGCATTAGCTATTACTGATGAATGCTCTCTGGCCGGGGTGGTAAAAGCGCATGTAGCGGCTAAAGATCTGGGCTTAAAGATCATTATTGGTAGCGAATTCAACGTCACTGAAGGGCTACGCTTGATTGCTCTGGCACCGAACCGAGCAGCATACGGTGAGCTATCGGGGCTAATTAGTCGATCCCGTCGCCGTAGCCCAAAAGGCGAATACACCACGCACCTAAGAGATATCATCTTCCATTTAAAGCGCTGCTTCATTATTTGGCTGCCCGATGACAGCGAGCAGCAGCGCCCTTTTGGTTTACAGTTAGCACGACTCTGCCGTGACAGAGTGTGGATTGGCGCAGCTCGACTGCTGGGCAACGATGAAGTTCGCCTCTTCCGGCAGCGCTGGCAATTAGCTCAAGAACTCGATATTCCCATGGTCGCCTGTGGTGATGTGCAAATGCACTGCGCGACACGCAAGCCGCTTCATGATGTACTAACAGCGCTGCGCCTACACACGACAGTGCAACGTCTAGGACAGCGCCGCATGGCTAACAGCCAGCAGCATTTACGCGGCCTCAACAAGCTTTTAAGACTCTACCCTCCCTCACTTATTAGCGAGACATTACGTATCGCGCAACGCTGCAAGTTTAGTTTGGATGAGCTGCGCTATGAGTATCCCGAAGAGGTAGTTCCCGCAGGCTTCGATGCCAATAGCTACCTGCGCGAGGAAGTGGCGCTTGGGGCAGCTAAACGCTGGCCAAGGGGAATTCCTGACGCCATTCAGAAGCGCATCAATGAAGAACTGGCGCTTATCTCTGAACTTAGCTATGAATATTACTTTCTCACAGTTTTTGACATCGTTCGCTTTGCTCGGGAGCGCGGCATTCTCTGTCAAGGTCGCGGTTCCGCTGCCAACTCGGTCATTTGCTACTGCCTGGGTATTACTGAAGTAAATCCCGAGGAAATTTCACTCTTATTCGAGCGCTTTATTTCAAGAGAGCGCGATGAACCGCCGGACATTGACGTCGATTTCGAACATGAGCGTCGCGAAGAGGTCATCCAATATATTTATCAAAAATATAGTCGTCGCCGTGCCGCCTTAGCGGCAACGGTTATCACGTATCGATCGCGAAGCGCTGTTCGCGATGTCGGAAAAGCACTTGGGCTTGACCCTGTCTTCATCGATGATCTAGCTAAATCATTAGCTTGGTGGAATCGAGAGCGGGAGTTAAAACAGCGCTTTGAACAACAGGGGGTCAGCAATTACGGCAGGCAAGCCGAGTTATTTCTGCAGCTAGTGCAAGAAATTCTTGGCTTCCCGCGCCATCTTTCCCAACACGTAGGGGGCTTTGTTATAAGCCGAGGGCCGCTGTCGAATCTAGTGCCACTAGAAAACGCCAGCATGGAAGACCGAACCGTGATCCAGTGGGACAAAAATGATATCGAGTCATTGGGACTACTCAAGGTCGACATTCTTGCTTTAGGTATGCTGTCCGCCATACGAAAAACACTGGCATTAGTACATCGGGATCATCCCCATATCCATTCACTGCAATGCATACCCAGAGAAGACCGAGCAACGTATCAAATGCTCCAGCGCGCAGACTCAATTGGCGTCTTTCAGATCGAGTCTCGAGCCCAAATGTCTATGCTACCGCGCCTCAAGCCAGAGCGCTTTTATGACCTTGTCATTGAGATAGCGATTGTTCGCCCCGGGCCTATTCAAGGAAATATGGTGCACCCCTATTTGCGCCGTAAGCATGGTCAAGAAGTCGTCAGTTACCCTAATGATGCTATTCGTTCGGTACTTGAACGCACCTTAGGAGTCCCTATTTTTCAAGAGCAAGTGATTCGCCTCGCCATGGTTGCGGCAGGCTTTACTGGTGGTGAAGCGGACGCGTTACGGCGGGCAATCACTAATTGGGGCCGCGACAGTAAATTACTGACTTTCGAGAAAAAGCTTAAAGATGGCATGCTGGCCAATGGCTACAGTTCGGCGTTCTCAGAACAGCTCTTTGAGCAGATTAAAGGCTTTGGAGGCTATGGCTTTCCAGAGTCACACTCGGCCAGCTTCGCCCTTCTGGCTTATGTGTCTTCATGGCTAAAATGCCACCACCCTGCTGCGTTTTATACCGGCTTGCTCAACAGCCAGCCAATGGGCTTTTATACACCATCACAACTCATTCAAGATGCTCGCCGTCACGGTATCAGTGTGCTGCCTCCCGATATTAACCACAGCCAATGCGATCATCAGCTACTCGGCATGCCCGATAACGGGCAACCTGCTATTCGGTTGGGGCTACGTATTATTAAAGGATTAAGCAGTGCAGGGATGCGACGAACGGCTCAAGCCGCACAACAAAAACCTTTCACTAGCATTAGTGATTTAAGAAATCGCGCCCAACTCGAGCGCGGCGATATGGAAGCGTTGGGAGCTGCAGATGCATTGGCAAGCTTGAGTGGCAATCGCCACCAGACGCACTGGAAAATCATGGGGCTCGATAAAAATAATGGACTGTTCAACAGCACACAAAGCGGCCATACGAATGACCTGAGTGATGGCGTTACATTGGACTCTCCAACGGTTGCCGAAAATGTCTTGGCAGACTACCAGACCACCGGCCTAACGCTGCGCGAGCATCCTCTTGCATTGTTACGTGACAAAACACCTTTTAACCGCTGTAAGCCTCAGCGCGATGTACTGACTTTAAGCAATCACCGATTCGTACGTATTGCAGGCCTTGTTACATGTCGCCAACGACCAGGCACAGCCTCGGGCGTGGTATTTCTCACGCTTGAAGATGAAACCGGTAATCATAACGTTGTCGTTTGGCCCAGCGTTCAAGAGCGTTATCGACAGGCTCTTATGACCGGTCAGTTACTGGTCATCAAAGGCACTGTTGAAAGCCGTGAAGGCGTAACCCACGTTATTGCCGGCTCCCTCGAGGACCACAGTGAAGCATTAGCAGATCTCGCAATACGCTCTCGTGACTTTCATTAACCTAAGGCAAAAAAAAGCCGCATCGAAATGCGGCTTTTATCAATCAATGATCAACCGTACCAATTAACCTTCGAAGGCCTTACGTGGCTCTGAAACAGTAGTGTCATCGACATTTTCGCCACGCAAATAAGCGAGCATAGTGTCTGCATCTGACACTTCAAACGGATCGCTCTGGCAGTTGTCCTCAAACCCTTGCTCAACAAACATCTTCTCGACGTTGCAATCGTTAACGAGCATAGAGTAACGCCATGAACGCATACCAAAGCCTAGGTTAGCTTTGTCTACCAGCATACCCATCTTGCGAGTGAACTCGCCGTTACCATCAGGCAACAAGAAGATATTTTCATTGCCTTGCTCTTTGCCCCACTTAAACATAACGAACGCATCGTTCACGGAAACACAGATGATGGCATCGACACCCTGCTTCTGAAATTCTCCGTAGAGCTCGTCATAGCGCGGCAAATGATTAGACGAACAGGTAGGCGTAAACGCGCCAGGCAGCGAGAAAACGACCACTTTTTTACCCGCGAATAAGTCGGCGGTAGTGGTGTCTTCCCATCGATAAGGATTAGAGCCTTCAACAGACTCATCGCGAACTCGCGTTTTGAACGTTACGTTGGGTACTTGTTGTGCTGACATGTTCTTACCTCATTGCGTTGATTAACAGGTTGAACGCACGGTAACAAAATGATGCTAAACAATAAAATGAAATAATTGAAAAAAATCGATCGATTTTTTAGATCTACGGAAATTACTCACTATCCGTTCTAACCTGAGCGATTAACTCACCCATTGCACCCTCAGAAACGGAAATTTCAATCGGCCGACAACAAACTTGGCAATCTTCGATGTAGTCTAGACCGGCGTCTTCGACATTTAACAACACGCTGATGGATTCGCCACAATAAGGGCAATAAATGGCAGTTTCTTGCAATTCATTGCCCTCATGTAAGGGCTTCCAGTCGTCTAGCCCCATCGGTTATGCCACTTTACTGTCAGTAGTTTCGGACGCCATTTGAGTATCAGCCGGTGAGCGAGATTCGAAGATCAAAGCTCCATCTTCAATCGGAGATTCGCGAAACAGCTTACGATCTTTCCGATAGTCCTGTGGATTAATCCAAGGCTCTCGATCACCTTGCCGCGGGAAATAAGGCAATGCCCGCTGCATATAGCCCGCAGGGAAGCAATCAATCCACAGTCGCTTAGGCATAGTCGTAGCCAGCGTCTCGGGACAGCGAGGTGTCGCGGTGGTGTAGCCCCGCGCCTTCATATGGTTAAGCAGCCGGCAAACCCAGCTTGCAATTAGATCCGCGCGAAGCGTCCAAGAGGCATTAATGTAGCCAAACGTCTGCACCATGTTGGGAATGTTTGAACACATCATGCCCTTATAGGTCCACTCATTAGCGAAATCGACCGGCTCACCCTCTATAGTGAAGCTCGCACCACCTAAGATCACCAACTCAATGCCCGTCGCCGAAACAATCACATCGGCGTCTAGGTGCTCACCGGACTTCAGCTGTATCCCTGTGGGCGTAATACATTCTATGTGATCGGTGACGACATCCGCCTTGCCCGATTTAATCGCGTTAAAAAGATCATCGTCAGGAACGAGACACAAGCGCTGATCCCAGGGGTTGTAACTCGGCGTAAAGTGCTTCTCAACGTCAACCAAGTGCCCAATGTGTTTACGCACACTGCCGAGAAGCAGCATTTTCAAGACACTCGGCGCAACTCTCGATAACTTGTAGAACATCTGTTGCCGTAAAGTGTTACGCCAGCGCGTTACATTATAAGCAAGCTGGTCAGGTAACTTTGATCGCAGCCAATTAGCGAGCTTATCAACAGAAGGCGCCGACGTAACGTAGGTAGGTGAACGCTGCAGCATAGTCACCTTGGCCGCCATCTCTGACATGTTAGGCACCAACGTCATGGCTGTCGCACCGGAGCCGATGACCACAACGCGCTTATCACTGTAATCTAAATCCTCTGGCCAAAATTGGGGATGCACCCAGTCACCCTGAAAATCACTTTTGCCGGAAAACTCGGGCTCATGGCCGTGATCGTAGCTGTAGTAACCCGAACACATAAACAGAAGGTTGCAGCGATAATACCGAGATTCGCCCGAGGAAGTTTCAACAGTCAATCGCCACTCGGCTCGCTCACCGCACCAGTCCGCAGCAACGAGCTTTTGCTGAAACCGAATATGCTCACGAACTCGATACTCATCCGCCGTCTGGTTTACATAGTCTCTTATTGACTCACCGTCGGCGATCGATTTCTCAGCCTGCCAGGGTTTGAAGTCATAACCCAAGGTGTGCATGTCGCTATCGGAACGAATACCGGGATAACGAAATAAATCCCAAGTACCACCGATCGCCTCACGCCGCTCGATCAGTGCGAAACTACGGTCGGGGCAATCGCGCTGGAGACGAACAGCGGCACCAATCCCAGAAAGGCCAGCGCCGATAACAATGACATCAAACCACTCACTGTTTATACCGTCGTTCTGACCCTGCTCCTCAGTATTATTCATCATTGCTCCCAGTGCTTATTATTTAAACGCTACCGCTGATCGCGACCTTTTCCTGCCGCAATGCGTAACCGAAGTGCATTGAGCTTGATAAAGCCCTCAGCATCCTTTTGGTTATACGCGCCTTGATCTTCTTCAAAGGTCGCCACACTCTCATCGAATAATGAATCAACAGAGCGGCGTCCTGTAACAATCACATTACCCTTATAAAGCTTCACGCGCACATCGCCGTTGACGTAGGTCTGGGTATTGTCAATCGCAGCCTGAAGCATACGACGCTCCGGTGACCACCAGTAACCATTATAGATAAGCTTGGCATAGCGCGGCATAAGCTCGTCTTTAAGATGCGCTGCTTCGCGGTCGAGTGTCAGTGATTCAATGGCTCGGTGAGCCTTGAGCATAATAGTGCCGCCGGGAGTTTCATAGCAGCCACGAGACTTCATTCCTACGTAGCGATTTTCAACCAAATCAGCGCGACCAACACCGTGAGCACCGCCACGCTTATTGAGGGTTTCAAGTACTGTCGCGGGGCTCATGGCTTCGCCATTAATTGCCACAATATCGCCCTGCTTATAAGTCAGCGTAATTTCCTCGGGCTGATCTGGCGCAGCTTCAGGGCTGACACTCCAACGCCACATATCTTCCTCGGCTTCATTCCAAGGATTTTCAAGAATGTCACCCTCATAGGAGATGTGCAGTAAATTTGCATCCATCGAATAAGGCGATTTCTTCTTGGCATTAGCGAAGTCCACGGGAATATCACGCTCTTTGCAGTATGCCATGAGGGATTCGCGAGAATTGAGCTCCCATTCACGCCAAGGTGCTATAACTTGGATACCTGGCTTCAATGCATAAGCGCCCAACTCAAAGCGTATTTGATCATTGCCTTTACCCGTCGCACCGTGGGAAATCGCATCCGCGCCCGTTTCATTGGCAATCTCCACTAATCGCTTAGCGATAAGCGGGCGGGCAATTGAGGTTCCGAGCAAGTACTCACCTTCGTAGACCGTGTTGGCTCGAAACATTGGAAATACAAAGTCTCGAACAAACTCCTCACGTAAATCATCGATGTAGATTTCTTTGACCCCAAGGGCCTCAGCTTTTGCCCGTGCCGGCTCAACTTCCTCACCCTGCCCAATATCGGCGGTAAAGGTGACAACCTCGCAGCCATAGGTGTCTTGCAACCAGCGGACAATCACTGAGGTGTCGAGACCGCCTGAATACGCGAGCACTACTTTGTTAATTGATGACATGTTTGGAAAATCCATAAAGTTAATGAAAATATTGCACAAAGCGCGAAGTTTACGCCTGCTGAGCAGCGTTGCCCAGCACTGCCCTGTTAGACTACGGGTTCAGACTAGGAAACGAAACCATGAAGACCCTCACCATTACACGCCCAGATGACTGGCATATCCACTTCCGCGACGGTACAGCACTGCCTCGAACCGCAAAT
Source organism: Luminiphilus sp. (assembly GCA_036803865.1). Classification (GTDB taxonomy): domain Bacteria; phylum Pseudomonadota; class Gammaproteobacteria; order Pseudomonadales; family Halieaceae; genus Luminiphilus. The sequence goes on along the minus strand of DAIRTN010000019.1, from coordinate 12,523 downwards.
GATGCGGCAAGATGGGCCCATCGCGCCATTGTCATGCCCAACTTGGTACCGCCGGTGAGAACCGTAGCAGACGCTCATTTCTACCGTGAGCGCATTTTAGCGGCACTGACGCCCGAAAATGCCGGCTTTGATCCACTCATGACCCTCTACCTAACTGACCAGACGCCAGCAGACGAAATAGCTCAAGCGGCCGAGTCAGCCCATGTCCACGGCGTGAAATTGTATCCCGCCGGCGCAACAACTAACTCATCAGAGGGCGTCAATGACCTTGAGGCGCTTTACCCAACGATTGAGGCCATGGAAAAGTACGATGTGCCGTTATTGATACACGGTGAGGTCACCACGAGTCACGTCGATATTTTCGATCGCGAGCGGCTCTTCATAGAGCAGCACCTTGCCTCTCTGGTCGATCGCTTTCCAGGGCTTAGAGTTGTTTTTGAACACATCACCACCGCTGATGCGGTCGCCTTCGTGGTCGGCGCTCGTGAGGGAGTCGCCGCTACCATCACGGCTCATCACCTTATGTTTAACCGCAATGACATGCTTGTCGGCGGTGTACGCCCACACTATTTTTGCTTACCCATACTCAAGCGCAATATTCACCAAGAAGCCCTACGCAAAGTTGCCACATCGGGCAATCCACGCTTTTTCTTAGGCACCGACTCGGCACCGCATGCTCGCAGCGAAAAAGAATCTCCCTGCGGTTGCGCAGGGTGTTACACAGCCCATGCGGCTATCGAAATGTACGCCGAGGTATTCGAAGATGAAGGTGCGCTGGAGCAGCTCGAAGGATTCGCAAGCCACCATGGCCCAGACTTTTACCGCCTGCCCCGAAATACAGACACTATTACTTTGGTGCAAGAGCCCAATCCTGTCAGCGGGACGTTGCCACTTGGTACCGATACACTAATACCACTGCGCGCCGGTGAAACATTACGCTGGCGGATCGCCTCATGAACGAAAGTAACGACAGCCTCATTCGCCAGCGCTTTCGTGGTTTTTTACCCGTGGTGGTCGACTTGGAAACAGGTGGCTTCAACGCGGCCACTGACGCCCTACTCGAAGTGGCTGTTACTTTGCTCGTCATGGACGACGAGGGAGAGCTGCAACCCGGTGAAACCCTAAGCTTTAACGTGGATCCTTTTGAGGGCGCGAATTTAGAGCCTTCAGCTCTGGAGTTCACCGGCATCGACCCAGAAAATCCATTGCGCGATGCGGTGCCAGAAGCGATTGCACTCGGAGATATTTTTAGTCGCGTGCGAAAAGAAATTCGCGACACAGGATGCACGCGAGCCGTTATGGTTGCGCACAACGCGCACTTTGACGCAGGGTTTATGAACGCCGCCGCAGCGCGCTGTGATATCAAGCGAAACCCGTTCCACCCCTTTTCATTTTTCGATACGGCCACTCTCGCGGGACTGGCTTACGGCCACACAGTCCTCGCTCAAGCCTGCAAACGCGCAGGCATTCAATTCAGCAATTCGGAAGCACACTCTGCCGAATATGACTGTAAAAAAACCGCCGCGCTATTTTGCGGAATCGTCAACCGCTGGCAGGAGCTCGGTGGCTGGCAATGGTCGGCGCCGGACGAGGACCTCTAATCACGCCACCGGGAGTTGCGCCAACAAATTGGCCGTCCCTGAACGTTAGAACGCCGGACTTAATGGTAGCGCGATAACCCTCTGCGGTTTGGAGTAGACGTTTACCGCCAGCCGGCAAATCGTTGGCCACCCAAGGCTTATTGAGTTTGATGTTATCAAGGTCGATGACGTTTAAATCCGCCATATAACCCTCGGCGATCAAACCACGATCGCTTAAACCATAAAGCATCGCGGTATCATGACACTGTCGCTTGATGGCATTCTCAAGGGATATACGAGCACCAGCACGATCACGTACCCAATGCTCCAGCATAAATGTCGGAGCTGCCGCATCGCATATAGTGCCGCAGTGCGCGCCGCCATCAGACAGCGAATTGATGCAATCATCACTGTGTAGCACTGGTTCCAGAAAATCGAGATTGCCATCTGCGTAGTTGAGAAGAGGAAAATAGATAAATGCTGAACCCTCATCGCGCATCATAATATCGTAGGCATATTCAGCAGGATCAACACCCAGCGCCGAGGCCTTTGCGGCGATGGACTCTTCAGGCGTCGGTTCATAATTAAACGCGTCTCCCATTTCGTATTGCATGGTAAACGCCGATGCCAACATGTCGGCAAGCAACTGTAAATCGCCAAACAGCTGTAAATTTTCTTCCGCTAGTAGCTGCGCCTTAAAGGCCGGATCTTTCAGCTTCGCATACTGAACCGCCCAAGGCTCGTCCTTAATTGCCTGCCAGCTCGGCTTGTTACTAAATGGGTTGAAGGTCGCCTGCCAGCTGAGTAGTAAGCCAGTACCACGCATAGAAATTTGGGCAACGATATTGGCGCCTTTGGCATTCTCGGCACGCATACTCGATAGCTGCTGCTCAAAAGGCATGGCCTTTAATGGCGATTGCAAGGCAGTAAAACTGACGGGTAAACCACTCTCTCGGCTGAGCTCGCCCATCCATTCGAACTCGTTCCACTCGGGCTCTAAATCACTGGCGAGCTCAAAAACGCCATGCCCCACTCGCGCCATAGCACGGCCGATGCCGATTAGTTCATCTTTGGTTGCCGTGGTGCCGGGAACTAGCTCGCCGTCAACTGACTTATGTAGCGCCGTTCGAGACGTGGAAAAACCTAACGCACCAGCGCGCAAACCTTCCTCAACAATCGCAGACATCCGCGCAATGTCGGTCTCGGTTGGTGGTTCATTGGCAGCGCCACGCTCTCCCATGACATAGGCGCGCACAGCACCGTGAGGGACCTGCGTTGCAACGTCGACCGCGCGCGGCAAGACTTCCAACGCCGTCATATACTCAGGGAACGACTCCCACGTCCAAGGCATACCTTCAGACAAGGCAGAGCCCGGGATATCTTCAACACCCTCCATAAGGCCTATCAGCCAGTCGTGGCGCTCGGGTGCAGCCGGTGCAAATCCAACACCACAGTTACCCATAACCACCGTTGTCACCCCGTGCCACGAGGAAGGCGCCATCTCCTGATCCCACGTCGCTTGACCGTCATAGTGCGTGTGGATATCGACAAAGCCTGGCGTCACATAACAGCCACGAGCGTCAATGACCTCTTTGGCATCACCTAAGCTTTCTCCAATCGCAATAATACGATCGCCATTAACAGCAATATCTGCGCTGTAAGCTTCGTTACCGCTACCATCGACCACCGTTCCACCGCGCACAATTAAGTCGTACATGACATTCCTCTTGATTACTTATTATTTATTAAGACGAGAGCGTAACGGTATATCGGCCTTTGCGTGAGTTCAATCTTCACCGCTAATCTGATTTAGCAAGCTATCGAGCTCACCAACGAGCATATCGACCGACTGTAGGCCCAAGAGCTCGTATTTAATGGATTCTTCGAAAGGTAATAGCTGCACTAACGTAAAGGCCACTTGCCAAGCATCGTTATAGTCAATATCGAGATTCATGCGCTGCACATGGGGATGTGCTTGAAGGCTTTTCAAGACGCGGGTCAACGAGTGCCATTGATCCAGCATGGGCTCCACCGTGAAACGCTCACCCATTTCAACGTCAGCGCGAATAAGCCCATTGCTTTCTCGCCAGACATCGACGATATCAAATCGCTCGCAGCCCTGAACCGTAATCCCAAGCAAGCCATTCGATAACTGATCAAAATCAACAATTCTGCCGTAGGTGCCATAGTCACCGAGGTCAGGAGAATTAATGCCTTCCCCGGCAACCTCCACACCTCGACGCATCCAAACCACACCAAAACCCGTGCCCGTTTTTAAGCAATGCGAAACTAGATCCAAGTAACGTTGCTCAAAGATCTGTAGCGCCATCAAGCCGTGTGGCATTAACGTGGTTGATAGGGGAAACAGTGGAATGTCAGTCATCTCTTTACTCCGGGCGGCTGATGATTTCCAGTTGCTGGATACGAATAAGCGCGTCTTGGCGATCAGCGCCGCAAAATGCAGCTTCCGGTAAAAATTTTGCGCAGACCTCGGGCCGTCGATGGTCATCAAAAATAGCGCAGGCGTAGCTGTCAGTCAGATGAACACAGGGCACTCCAGCGGGTTTACCCGCCGGCATTCCCCAAAAACTCTCGTTAATAGATGGCGCTATACAACAGGCGCCACAGCCCTCACGACATTTCATGGGTCGCCACCACTGCCGGCCCCAGCGGCTTAAACAGTAGCAGTAGTTTTGGGAGCAGCAACAGTGCGCCCGCCACTGCAGCGACCATCGCCATGACAGTCAAGGCGCCGAAATACAGACTCGGTGTGAAGTTAGATAACATCAGAAGCGAGAAGCCTATAACGACCGTCACTGTCGTGTAGTACATAGCCCTACCGATACTTGCATGACTGCGATGCATCGCTGCATGGTAGTCGGCATCTTTTGCGAACTCGACACGAAATCGGTGGATGTAGTGAATACAGTCATCAACGCCAATGCCTACCACGATAGCGGCGATGGTGATGGTCATAATGTCGAGAGGTATACCCATCAAACCCATCGTACCAAGCACCATAGCAGCCGCCAAAAGATTGGGAGCAAGCGCCAGCAGCGCGAGTGAAAGTGAGCGGAAAAGCACCCAAAACATGAGTCCAATAGCCAGAAAAACAGCGCCAAGCGTCAGAATTTGTGACGAGAATAAGCTCTGCAGAACGTTATTGTATAAAACCAAAAGAGACGTGAATCGAAGTTGCTCAGGCTCGATGTCTAGCTCGTTGATGAGGGTCGCATAAAGCTCTTTAAGAAATTGATCGCGACGTAAATCTTTACTGGTCTCCATTGCTCGAACTGAAATCCGAGCTTCATCGTTTTGTGCAGAAAAGTAAGGTAGCACCAGTGTCTCATTAACATCTTTAGGCATACTGTTTTGCACTAGAGCCATTTCAACCGCACCTAAAGGCGCTCCGTACAACCCATCCATCACCTTGAAGGCGGTCGACAGTGACAATACTTTACCGGTCTCAGACCGCGCATCGACAATCTCATGGGCACGATCAAGTAGCGCGCGACCCTGCACAGTAAACCAATAGCTGGGCGTGCTATCTGGCTCACCTCCAAATACATCGCTCCCAAAGGCATCGTCGCCAAAAGGATCATCCGCAAACGGGTCGTCACCCATAAAATCGTCGTCAACACCTTCAAAAGGCTCGCTCACGAGATCGGCCTTAAGCGACTCCATCGCGTCACTTGCCGCGGTGGCGTCTTCTTTAGCCGCAGGCGGATAGAAAATAATGTCGAGGGGAATGGTGCCACCTAGACGAGCATCGAGGAGTTCCATACCTTGGTAGATCTCAGTACTGGGTTTGAAGTAATCAATAAACCGATTCTCTACCTCTAACCGACTAATCCCAAAGAGGGCAAGCACAGCTAAACCACCTGAGACCACCAATACAACAGCGCCGAATCGCTCGACGTAGAGCGCTAAAAAACGGGTAAACGTGGGGTCAGCGGAAGTGCGCAGCGCACGGGTCGGCTCAGGCATGATCGCCATGAGCGCAGGCACGAGGATAAAGGTACACAAAAAGCCCACCACAATGCCGACGGTCATCATCATCCCAAAGTCAATCACGGGTTGGATGCCGGCCACCATCAGCGATGCAAACGCCACAATTGTTGTCGCCGCGGTGTACAGACAGGGCACTAGCATCAGGCGCGCAGCGTCGGCTGCACGAGTCGATCGATCAATATCGGGGGCCGTGTGTTCAAGCTCGCGATAACGAACGACCAGATGTACCGAAAGCGACAGGGTGATGATTAGGAGTACTGCGACAAAGTTGGACGAGATAACGGTCATCCGCCAATCAAGGAATGCCAGCAAACCGAGCATCATGATCGCGGTCAGAGCGCAGTTGAGTACGGGAGCAAGGACCCAGCGCCAATCTCTAAAAATGGCCGCTAACACCACGATCATTATGCCAACGATGGCGAACCCGAAAGTGATCAAGTCCGACTCAACGAACGCGAGCATGTCAGCCGCAATCATCGGCACGCCGCCAACAAAAATTTCTGCATACGGACGGAACCGCTGCGCTACTACACGAACATCGGCGACCAGCGAACGGCGCAATGCTGTCTCTTGCGCTAGCAGCTGATCGTAGCGCGCCTCTACCGTTGATAGCTGAGTGGTCTGCTCTGGAGTTAACGGTTGTAGTACTTTCGCCGCGCGCAGTGCTTCCCGCTCAGACAGCAATTGCTCCAGCTCTTGATTACGCTCAAGACTGACCTGCACGGTGGTGACATCACCTGCCTCGCCGACTAATAAGTTTTTGTAAATGGGACTTTGAGTGAGTTCTCGCAACGCGAGTCCCCGATCCACCGACGAATCTCGAAGCGTTGGCAACGCATCCGCTCGAGAAATATCAGTCAGTGACAGGGGCGGGCTCTCTAATAGCGGGACGTCAAGCACGCTCGTCACTGACGCGACACCCACTACTCGGGTCAATTCATCGACCATCGCCCCAAGCGGCTCTAAGGAATCGGGGGACAGCAAAGGCATTTGCGGCCGCCATGTCAGCACCAAAAACTCACTGGTGTCGTAGTGACTACTTACTTCTCGGTAAAAGGCTAAGTCAGGGTCACCCTGCAGTAACAAGGCATCTGAAGACGCGTCTAGCCGCAGTTGCCCGACTTGGCTGAGGGCCAAAAAGGCCAGTGCGAGAACAAAGCTTGACGACAATATCGGGCGTCCAAGCACAACGCTACGAAAAAAGTGACTCATATTAGCAATCCGTTTTGTGCCGCCTAAGCTACGCCTCAAGCGTATCGAGCAGTAGTTCGTGAAAACCACCAAATCCGCCATTACTCATAATCACCACCGAATCACCTGCCGTGGCCTTCGCTGCGACCTTGAGGGCGAGTTCGTTGATGTCTGAGACAATCTCAGATGGGCTTTGACTCTGCGTAACTATACGCTCAAGCGAGCCATCTAGACCGGGGGGTTGATACCAAAAAACGTAGTCCGCCATGCGTGTGGCTGCAGGCAATTGGTCCGCGTGCACACCCGCGCGCATAGAATTCGATCGCGGTTCAATGACAGCAATCACACTACCCGATCCTGCGCGTTTTGCCATCGTTTCAAGCGTACAAGCAATGGCAGTGGGATGGTGCGCAAAATCATCGTATACAGCTATACCTGAAGGTTCACCGCGCAGCTCAAGGCGACGCTTAACCCCTGCAAAAGTACGCAACCCCTCGCCAATCACTGCTAGAGGAACCCCAACATGGTGTGCGCCGGCTGCAGCCGCACACGCGTTCCATACATTATGAGCGCCCAACATACCCCAGTGCACCGTACAGCTTTCTCCTCGCGGATTACGCAACTCAAAAGTCTCTCCCGCAGCTGAAAGCGCGCGAACGGACCATTCTGAGTCGTCCTCCAACTGCCCGAACGTAGTGACGGGCGTCCAAACGCCACGAGACAAAACACGGTCAAAAGCTTCACTGACTTTAGGTCTAATCAGCAAGCCGTTACCAGGTACGCACCGAATCAAATGGTGAAACTGACGCTCGATGGCCTGAAGGTCTGGGAAGATATCGGCGTGATCAAATTCCAAATTACCGAGCACCAGCGTTCGTGGCCGATAGTGCAAAAATTTAGAGCGCTTATCAAAAAACGCCGTATCGTACTCGTCGGCCTCAATGACAAAAAAATCCGACTCCCCCAGTCTTGCCGAACGGTCAAAATTTAAGGGCACACCGCCCACCAGGAACCCCGGCTGCATGCCAGCATAATCCAACAACCACGCGAGTATGCTGGTTGTTGTGGTCTTTCCATGCGTGCCTGACACCGCCAAAACCCACTTCCCTGCGAGAAGTTCCTCCCCGAGCCATTGCGGTCCAGATGAATAGGGAATCCCGCGCTCAAGCACAGCCTCGACCACGGGATTTCCACGACTGAGCGCGTTGCCAATCACCACCAGGTCAGGCAACGGATCAAGTTGATCGAGAGAATATCCCTCCCAAAGCTCAATGCCAGCAGCATTCAATTGCGTACTCATGGGGGGATATACATTGGTATCGGAACCGGTTACTCGGTAGCCCTGCGCGCTCGCGAGCTGCGCAAGCCCCCCCATAAAAGTGCCGCAAATACCTAATATATGAATGTGCTTGGACAATGTTTGGACCTCTTAACTAGGGCGCAAGTTTAACATGAGGATTTGCGTAAAACTCGGCTTCAGTCTACCGTGTGCGCTACCCAGTTACGAAACAACGAATATTCTCATGCCAAAAGCGAATGCGTTTTATGCTCAGTCGGGTGGCGTCACGCCTGTTATCAATGCGTCGGCCTGTGGGGTGATCGAAACAGCGGGCAAGCACAAACAGCACATCGGGAAAGTATTCGCAGGTCGCAATGGCATTATTGGTGCGCTTAAAGAAGACCTTATCGACACCAGCAAAGAGAGCAAAAAGGCAATTCGAGGCCTGCTAACAACGCCTTCCGGCGCGTTTGGCTCTTGCCGCTACAAGCTCCGCAGCATCGAAGAGAATCGCGCCGAGTATGAACGGCTAATCGATGTATTCAAGGCCCACAACATTCGCTATTTCTTTTATAACGGCGGCGGAGATTCTGCAGATACCTGTCTTAAAGTCTCCCAGCTATCGAAAACGCTAGGCTACCCTCTGCAAGCTATTCATGTTCCTAAAACCATTGATAACGACCTGCCCTTTACCGACAACTGCCCGGGCTTTGGCTCAGTTGCCAAATACATTGCGGTGTCCACTAAAGAAGCCGCGCTGGACGTCAAATCCATGTGCGAGACGTCCACAAAAATCTTCATTCTTGAAGTTATGGGACGACATGCAGGCTGGATTGCGGGCGCCTCGGGACTCGCCGCTGAGCAGGCAGGCGATGCGCCTCACGTCATTTTGTTCCCCGAAGTCGCATTTGACCGAGCAAAATTCTTGGCCAAAGTACAGCAAACTGTTGCGCAACAGGGCTACTGCGTCATTGTTGCCTCAGAAGGCGCGCAAACGGCTGATGGCCGATTCCTCAGCGACAGCGGCATTCTTGATGCCTTTGGTCACGCTCAACTTGGAGGCATCGCGCCGGTGCTCGCGGATCTCATTCACAGAGAGTTTGGCTATAAGTACCATTGGGCGGTAGCCGACTATTTGCAGCGCGCTGCGCGGCATATCGCAAGCCAAACCGATGTTGAGCAAGCCTATGCAGTGGGCAAGGCGGCCGTAGAAATGGCTGTTGCTGGCAAAAATGCCGTAATGCCTTGCATTATTCGCAGCAAAGGCGATCGATATCGCTGGACGATCGGGGAGGCACCTTTGTCCAAAGTAGCCAACCGCGAAAAGAAAATGCCAAAGAGTTTTATCAGCCGCGATGGCTTCGGAATTACCGCCAAGGCGAGACGCTACTTTGAGCCTCTTATCCGCGGCGAAGCCTACCCGAGCTACAAAAATGGCATGCCCGTCTACACGCTATTGAAAAATCACGCCGTACTTCGAAAATTGAGTACTCGCTTCGACGTCTAACGGCACGACAATCGGAATGAACTCTCGATGACTGGGATAGTCGCAGCAGACAGACTCGCGTAATATACCCGCACTTTTTAACTCTGCTAATGATCAGGAGCTCAACCATGTATCAAGACGGTGAATTTTCCGCCTACCGCCGCCACCCTTGGCACGGCCTCGACGCAATGCCTAAAGGCGCTGACGAAGGCATTGTTCAGGCTTACATTGAAATGTTGCCAAGCGATACCGTGAAGTACGAGCTAGACAAGGACACTGGGTTCCTTATGGTCGATCGCCCGCAGCGAACGACGGCAACTCCTCCCGCCCTCTACGGCTTCATTCCTCGCACTTATTGTGCAGAGGAAGTTGCGAAGCGCTGCGAGCACGCCGAAGAAGCCGACGGTGATCCGCTGGATATCTGTATTTATTCAGAGCGCCTAATTGATCGCGCCGATATTTTGCTCCATGCGCGTGTTGTCGGCGGCATTCAGATGATCGATGACGGCGAAGCAGATGATAAAATTATTGCCGTGTTAGATGGCGATAATATTTGGGGCGGCGTTAACGATATTGCCGATCTCCCACCGATTAAAACAGAACGCCTGCAACATTATTTTTCGACGTATAAAATGGTGCCTGGTAAGAATATCGATATTCGCGTCGATACTGTTTACGGTCGCGAAGAAGCACTGAAAGTCATCGCTGCGGCGCAGAAAGACTACGAAAACCACTACGGCCATTTGCATACCTCAAATGCCTAAGCGTTAATTATCGAATGTAAAAAAGCAGCCTCTTTCGTGATGAAAGGGGCTTTTTTTTGTAAGGTTTTTTTGTGAGGTTTTGTTGGGAGTATTTTTTGGGCAGGGCGTTTTTTATTGCAGTTTTTTTGTTGCGAGAGGTGTCACTGGCACCACTCTCTCTAAAGCCTAACCCCTGGAACGAGAAAAAGAGGCATCAGCTAGATAATCACGGTGGTGCAACACATTACGTCACGACGTAACGGGACAACAAACTGTCTATATGTGGTCGCACAATATGAATAAGCTCGAGGGGCTCCTCGATGACTGAATCCAATGGCTGAGCTAAGTCTCTAGCCCAAAGCGCATCCAAGACGTCTGCTGTTTGTCTCTCTCTTAGTCCTATTGTTCCTGGCCGATAGCTTAAATGCCACGGCTCAGGGGCAACGCCGCCACTATCCTCCGCATACGGTAAATAAAACCCCTCTGCATCATCCTGGAGCACTTTTTCCTGAAGCCACATTGCGAAATCGTAAAAGGGCCCCGTATGACCATACTCAGCGACACTGAGCTGCAACGCATAATCATTGGCGACTGCCGCCGAGTCCCAAACATCGAGATCAGTACCCCAATGGTGGCGGGATGTTCCCGGTAGCGCCGAAAAGCGGAGAATGGCATGCAAGTATTGCTCTTCACTTACGCGTGTTCGTTCAATGGGTCGATCGCGCTCATCGGTAACCAGACGCTGCCCACGAGCCTTAGCGTTAAAGATAGCCAGTTGGCGCGAGTAACTGCGAAAGCTAGAAGCCACGGCCAAGCTGAAGCCTGCGCGTTTAGCCCGCGCTCGAAGAGAAGCCAACGCTTGAGCGGTTTGAGGCGCTAATAAACCATCACCACCACAGTCGATAAGATCTCCACTCGTCAGCCCACAAGCCTTAAGCGTCAATGCGTCGAGATTCATGCCGCAGCGTCCTCAACCGGTAGGATAGATACAGCCGTAAGATGCTCGGCACCAAGACCAATCCCAAAACTCACCCCAAGCCCATAAACTTCTACTCCCGCGCGTTGTGCCTCAACGAGCGCCCTCGCATAGCGCGGGTCAATGGCTTGCGCGGGCGCTATTCGGTCAATAGCCTCATGTAAGGCACAAAAAATCATTACACCTCGCTGCCCACTTGCCACTACATCAACAAGCTCCTCAACATGACGACGCGCGCGATCGCTGACCGTATCGGGAAACAGACCCAGTCCGTCACCGACATGCAAGGTCACTGCTTTGACCTCAACATACACTGCGGATGGTTCATTGCCGAGCTTGAAATCAGCGCGGCTTCGGTCGCCGTAACGCACCTCGGAACGAATCGGCGCAATTCCTGCCAGCGAAGGCAGCAAGTTCGCAGCCAAGGCCTCTGCCACGACACGATTAGCGAGGGCAGAATGAACGCAGATTAGACCCGCCGGAGACTCGACCAACTCCAGCGTCCAAGCTAGCTTACGCTTAGGGTTATCGCTATGAGACAACCAAACCTCCCAACCTGGCTCAGCGCAGCCCGTCATTGCGCCCGTGTTAGGACAGTGAGCAACCACCTCAGTCCCATCAGGCAGTGAGACGTCGGCCAGAAAGCGCTTGTAACGCCTGATCAAAGTACCCCTTTGTAACGGTGGTAACCGCATAATTCCTCCCGCTGATCACGCAAGTGTAACAAGATGGCCTTACTTAAGATCACTATTGACCAATAGGTGAAAGAAAGCTGGTACAAAGGCGCATTATCTGGTAGCTTCCTTCGCCCGAAAAAGGCCGCACTGGTTGTCAGTTCACACTGCAGTGTCCCAATGCACAAGGTTACAAGGGAATACGCTATGCCTACCAAGAAGACGTCGTCAAAAGCAGCAAAATCAAGCTCTAAGAAAAAAGAATCTGCTACTGCTAGCACAAAGAAACCAACGATCAAGAAGGCCGCCGCCAAGAAAGCACCGGCGAAAAAAGCGCCTGTGAAAAAGACCACGGCCAAGAAAGCACCTGCCAAAAAAGCACCTGTGAAAAAGACAACCGCAAAACCGACCGCGAAAGCGCCGGTTAAAACTGCATCCGCTAAATCTGCATCCGCTAAAAAGGCACCTGTGAAAAAAACAACTGCGAAGAAGACAACCGCAAAACCGACCGCGAAAGCGCCTGCTAAAAAAGCACCTGCTAAAAAGGCAACCGCCAAGCCTACCGCTAAGGTGCCTGCTAAAA
>DAIRTN010000018.1:0-47569 GCA_036803865.1 Luminiphilus sp. | reverse complement strand
TTTTATTTTTTGACACAATCCGATCTCTATTTGCTATGTCTAACGCCAGTGTAAGCCACTGAAGTCTAGATCGTGATATTTTCGGCGATTATTACGAGCAAAAAAAAGCGACCCGCAAGGGCCGCTGCTCACGCACAACAGTTATTAGATTGACGATACCGACACGTTATCGTACAGCACGCCCGAAGAGTTGTAATTGGTTGCGGTGTTCGAGAAGCCAAACTGGACCAGAAGCCCCGCTTGCGTGGCACCATCGATACTGAAGCTAATGGTTTTGGTGCTATAACTGTCACTGCTGGCACTGGTCGTGTCAACTTCGACAAGAGAAACTGTTTGGAAGCCGTTCGCGGGATCCAAAACTTTCACAAAGGCCGAGGCAACGCTCGGCGCAGTCACAGCAGCGCTGGTGTCGCTCGGCCGCTTTACGTCAAATTCAAAAATAAACTCACCTGAATCGGATGTCTTAACAGTGAACTCTCGATACAGATTTACCTCAATATCCCAACCTTTCGCATGGTCTTGGTTACTGTAGTCCGAGTACACGTTGAGAGCTTGCGTGCCTTGATTCGCCCCAACTTCATCGGAAATGTTTGAAATTTGCTCCGAGTTTGAAACAGCGGATCCGCCGTAGCCACCTTTGTAGGCCGCTCCGTCAAAGACATTGACGTACCAGGTCCAGCCCGTAATGGCCGCCCCGTTAGTGGTGTCAGCTTCCTCGAAGTCATCGATGAATATAAAGCCAGCGGGGCTATTTGAGGGTGGCGTTGAGGGTGGCGTTGTGGGTGGGGGAGACGTGGGTGAGGCTGTCTGGTCGCCGATAATCGCATCGTCGTCTGCGCAAAAATCGCTGCCAAAGCTGGCTTCTTGTGATCCTATGATCAGACCCTCGGGGCAACCTGGCGTGTAGCTATTGATATCGCCATCGGTCGTAATCAAATCGAAAGTATTGTCTACAATAAGGGTGTTATCGCCCGCAGTGACGGCATGGACTGCTTTCCCTTTGAACGTATTTCGAGCAAGGCTTGCATCACTTAGGCGCATTAAGCCGTCCGGTGCAGTGCTCTCGGTGTCGGCAGTTGTGATCAATTTATTGCCAGTCACAGTATGCAAGCCACTCGAGGCCGATAAGTTAATCGACGTGCTGTCAGTGGCAGCGGTCGCCTCGAAAGTGTTGTCCTGCAGGCTAAACTGCGACTGCACATTGGTATCGGTAGTGGCGGCCACAGCATAGTCAGCGAAGTAGCACTCGTTACCACGCATAACGACAGAGGCTCTCGATTTCCCGAACAGGGTAAAGCAGTTGCCACTCGTTATTTGCGAGTTGGTGATGGTAATGCTCGCGTTGTCGGTCATGGAGGCGAAGATACCCCCATCGTTGCTTTCGGAAACATAGTTCAGCCGATTGACTCGGAGTGAACCCGTCATTGCAGAGCTGGATTCAGAGCAGGCTACAGGTCTGCGAAGATTGATCACTGCTGTATTGTCGTCATTAGAGGGGCTTGTTACGTCGACTCGGTCCATATTGCCGAAAACCGTTCGCTCGCTACAGTCGCTTGGGTCGCCGGTAAACCAAAACAGTGCATCGTACGCCAGCGGGCAGTTCTCACTGCGTGTAACCGCCATGTTGCGGACCTCGACATTTCCGTTCTCAAACGTAATAGCTGCAGAGATAGTATTTTCATCGTCAGATTCTGGACACGGACTGCCAACAGTTAGCTGCGTGTTGGATCGTCCTGAGCCCGCGAACTGTCCTCTGAAATCAGACACATTCACCGATGAAATCGAAAAATCGCCCTCTAGCAATCTGACAGATTGCACGCCAACCCTAGCAGCCTCTTGCAAGGCGCATTGAACGGTTTCTGTATCGTCGGCACCTGTTGGCTTGACTTCAATGTTTGCTCCTCTCACCAGCACAAGGTCTTCATCGCAGTTGATCTCTACGGCCCCAGTGTTTGCGGCGAAGCTCGCTAACGTGATGAGTAAAATCTTTAAAAGTGTAGGCATCTTCGTTCATGCTCCTAACAGCAAAAATGGACGTGTCTTAAATTCAACAGTCGAACATAGCAGAGAACCGAACGAGGAACACCAGCGACTCTGGACCGCTCATCGTGTTTGTAGTCCGTGCTGTCGATGAAGTTAGACAAAACCTTTGCAAATTGAGTTGCTCAGTTTCGAACATACTGCAGATAACGTGTTTTGTGAGTGCTGTTTCAGCAAGAGTCCCGAGCGCGCAGGCGCTAAATGTGCGCACGGTGCGCACGAAAACCTGCGGTCAGCCGAGTAACCCGCGCCGGTGTTGAAGGGCAAGCACCACAAACAGGCATTGCAACCGCAAGTTATGCACGACGAGTCAAATGCTATGCAGCCCAGGAGTTTTTAGAGGGTATCGACGGTTATCCAGTGGTATCGTGCGTCTTATAACCTAGCGACGAGAGCTGTAAATGAAGAATCTGGGGCATACCTTTAGCGCCAACGTGTTACGCGAAGTACCGATGGGACTTATTTTAGACCTTGAAGATGACGGCGAAGTGCTGTTGCCACGCAAATATTGTCCTGCCATTCAGACAGACAGCGTCGTCGTTTTTCTTTACCTCGACGCCCAGGGTCGACCAATAGCCACGACCCAGAAGCCCAAAGCAGAAGTGGGGCAGTTTGCCTATCTAGAGGTCGTTGAGAACTCGGAGTTTGGTGCCTTTCTCCATTGGGGGTTGGATAAAGACCTGTTCGTACCCTTTGGCGAGCAGCATCGGCCGATGGTCAAAGGTAAATCTTATCTTGTGTACATTTATATCAGCAAAGCTGATGGGCGGATTGTCGCGTCATCGAAGGTCGACAAGTATTTAAGTGATGAGCGACCTCATACCTTTCGTGTTGGCCAGCCCGTACAGTTGATTATTGCCAACAGTACAGAGCTCGGCTTTAAAGCCATTGTGGATCACAGTCACTGGGGTGTGCTGTATAAGAATGAAGTGCATTCCCGCCTAAGTTTTGGGCAGAGCCTCGCGGGGTTCATTAAGTTTGTTCGCCCCGATGGCCGATTGGATCTTTCTCTCCAAGAAGCGGGCGTAGTGCGTGACAAGAACGCCGAGATTATTCTGAAGTATCTGCGAGATCACGACAATTTCTCGACCCTGAATGATAAGTCCGACCCTGCACTCATCCAGAAAGAGCTAGGTATCAGTAAGGCTGCTTTTAAGAAGGGGATAGGCGCGTTATACAAACGGCGTGTCATCTCACTCGAGGAGGCGGGTATTCGCCTCTTAACGTCAGAGCAAAGCTAGTTCTTGTTGGCACTGCGCTTGCTCATATTAGACGTTCCATACCCCGAATTGCGCGGACATTTTCGTGTTTAGTATGCCCTTTGACAGTGTTGCGCAGGGTTTCGCACTCAGCTTTGGTCTCATTGTTGCTATTGGTGCGCAGAATGCCTTTGTGTTGCGTCAGGGTTTGCGGCGAGAGCACATTGTTAGCATTGTGCTGTTCTGCGCCGCAGTCGACGCGGCGCTCATTACAGCGGGCGTTCTCGGAATGGCCGAGATTATTGGCAAAAACGTAGTTATAACGCGGGCGTTGGCAGCTTGTGGCGCAATATTTCTGCTGATTTATGGCTGGGTCGCATTGCGTCGCGCAATGTCTCCGGGACGGCTCGAGGCAGCGCGTGGTGGAGAGGCGCTAAGTTATACCGCGGCGCTGTTACAGGTTGCGGCGTTTACATTGCTAAACCCTCACGTTTATCTCGACACTCTTCTACTCGTAGGCAGTATCGGCGCACAACACCCCGATTCCTTGCGGGGCTGGTTTATTTTGGGTGCGTGTAGCGCGAGCGTTGTTTGGTTTTCTCTACTGGGGTTTGGTGCCGTGTGGTTAGCGCCGCTGTTTGCGAGGCCAAGAGCGTGGCAGGTACTCGACACACTGATCGGCATTATCATGTGGCTGCTTGCTCTGTCACTAGTGAGCTTTCTTGTGACGACCCTGTGACGACCTTGTGACCCTGCAATAAGGTTTAAAAAGCATGAACTGTGAAACGCCAATGGCCCTCTGACTATCCCTAACGGGCCGGCTTGGCCGTTCCAGGCAGTCGCCTTGATGCTGTTCGCGGGAGAGTGAGAGGTTTTACATCCGCAGTGGAAGACTGACTACTGCGCCAAGGGTAAGACAATGTTTGCACGCACACCTTGGTCACAATTAACAAGCTCAAGCGACCCACCGGCTGACGTTACGATGCCGTGGCTTACTGATAAACCTAGGCCCGTGCCAGAGCCAATAGGCTTGGAAGTAACGAACGGTTCCATGATCTTCTCTTTGATAGACTCGTCAATACCTGCGCCGTTGTCCTGAACCCTTATTTCCGTATGCGTTGGCGTGTACGAAAGACTGATAAGCAATTTGCCTTGGTAGCGCGGCGAGTCGGTATCTCTTCGGTACTGGTTGATAGCATCTTTAGCGTTCCCGATTAAATTCATCAAGACCTGCTCAAGTTTGATTAAATTACACGTTACCTCTTTGTCGGCGTTGCCACTGCCAGAGTGCTTTTCAGGACTGGGGAGCTCAATGTCGAGCGCTATATTATCGACGTTCAACGTTTGCTCTACCATCTGCGCTATGTTGTTTATTGCCGCGATTGGACTGCACTGCTGGTGGGTGTCATCGGCTTCGCGCCCAAAGAGTAAAAGTTGCCTGACTATTTCGCCGGCGCGGTTAACTTGTGTTTTTATTTTTTCTAAAGATCCTGTCGTTTTCGCATCAGTGACATCTGATCGTTTGAGATGATTAGCCAAATTAGCGAGTGCTAGCGCTATAGTGTTTAGCGGCTGATTAATCTCATGAGCGATGCCAGCGGCAAGCTCACCGAGTGAGGCGAGTTTAGTCGTTTGAATAAGTCTCGCTTCTTCTATTTTCTTTTGCGTGATATCTCGAATACTTAAGCAGAGATAGGGTTCATCTGAATCATCAGTTTCGAGTAAGAAGAGCGAATAACTTCGCCACTCCGTTTCGCCGTTTATGGTAAGAGGCAAGTCTCTGTGCGCGACCGAGTTGCCGTCTAAGAGCTCTTGATAGTGCTGCCGCGCGAGCGCTCGAATTTCATCACTTAACATATTGTAAATCGAGGAATCGTCGGACTCGCGCTCGTGAACGCCCAGAAGCATGCGAGCCATCGGGTTCGCAAACACTTCCCGGCCTGCAGCGGTCGTGATTAATACACCGAAGTCTGCGCTTCGAGAAAAGGCCTCGAACAGTGCAGCGCCGTGTCCCAGCTTTTGGAAGATTTTTCTCTGTTCGGTTATGTCGCGTGCCAGGCCCTCGACGCCGGTGGGCTTGCCATCGTCGTCATAAATGACTTGTGCGCTCGTCGATATCCAAAAGGCGCCATTTTCTCCCACCATTTCGGCTTCAAAATCATCCACCTTGCCATTGCCTTGGGCCAATGCTTCCAGAAAGCGCGCCCGCCCGGCAGGATGAGCGTAATAGTCACCGATGTTGATACCTATCGCGCGATCGAATGTGTTAAAACCAAAAATACTAGCCATGCGCTGACTGACTGCGACTATGTTGCCGTCGAGGTCAGCACGATAATAGGCGAAGGGGAGCGCGTTGATAACCTCCAGTGCTTCTTCAGAAGAGAGAGGCAGCAGGCCCTGCAGATGAGCTAGTCTTTTCATACATTCAGACCTTTGTTTAAGTCAAACTATGCGCGTTTGACGTGCCACACAGTGCGCTCTGGAGCTACCCGAGTCAAGCGGCCTATATCTATGGCGCTCGTATTTATGGCGCTCGATGCTCTGGCTGTTGGGAAAGTCGGTAGATCAAGATCGCAGCGCGCTTTATCGCGAGGCTCATAGAGTCGAGTTCGAGGCTTTCTGTGGGTGTGTGGCCTCCCTTCCCTAATGCCCCAAGCCCCGCGAGCGCGTCTGTGTAAGGCGCTACAAAGGCAATGTCGGCAGCGCCACGGCGCAAAGGATCCCAGATTTTCATCGGACCACGCCCCAACGCTTGGTTGATCAAAGAGAGTTGTTCGGCAAGGGCGCGATTGCCCTCACTCGGAGCCATGGGTGGATAGCTATCCTCAAACTCTATAGTGGCTTTAGTATGTGGTAGGTGCGCGGCGACGATGGCAGCCATCACCGCTTTGCTGCGTTCGAGCTGTTCAGGACTTAAAGCGCGAATACCACCATGAACGACTGCTTTGCTCGGCACTACGTTAGTTTTGCCAAAGGTAGCCCCTCGGTTTTGCGATGAATCGTAGTCGACTGTCGTCCCTCCCTGAATCGTGCCAGCATTGAAGGTTAGGCCGTAGTCCCCTCGAACGTCCTCATAAAACCTATGCAAAATGCGAGCGGCTTCATTGATCGCACCTGCGCCGACATCGTCACTGAAAATTGCGGAGGAGTGTGCTTGTTTGCCGGTGATGGTTAACGTCCAGCTACTCGAACTTCGACGGGCAATTGTCGCCCAGTCAGCCCCGTCTGTGGTTATCGCGCCTTCAAATCCGAGCGAGATATCGGCCGACTCGCCCGCCTCAATGAGGTCTTTGCGGGATATGCTAAGAGGTTTGCCGGGTTTCTCTTCATCACCCGTTAAAGCGACAGTAACGCCTATATTGTCGAGTACGCCGACCTCATGAAGCGCCTTCAAGGCGTAAACTAATACGACGTTTCCCGACTTCATGTCACTAATCCCCGGTCCCTGGGCGATATTCCCTTCCTGACTGAAAGCCTGAAAGCCATCATCGGCTTCAAAGACGGTATCGAGGTGACCAATGAGTAAAAAGCGCGGCCCCGGCCCCTCTTTGCTTGCAAACAGGTGGCCGGCCCTATCGATCTCCGGGGGCATATCGATCCATCGCGTGTGGAGTCCCAAACCTGCCATGGCGTCGGCCATGATGTCACCCACTGCCCGAACGCCCGCATGGTTCATGGTACCGCTTCCAATATTGACCGTTTGTTTGAGTAGCGCGATGGCATCGGCCTCATGGGCATCAATCCAATCAACCATCGTTTGCTCTTCGGCCGTCAATACGCTTTCTTGCATGGGCATCTGCGCAAACGACACAAGGCTAGTAGGGCACGCTAGGAGCAATGCAGACAGTAATCGGGGTAAATAGTGCATGATCTAAACCTCGGTTTCGTAACGGCAAGCCGCCATCAAATCTCGAACTACAAATGCTGTCAAACTTCTTCAGACTATTGGCATAAAAAAGAGGTGATAGGTAAAGTGCAGCCCAGCAATGATCACAATGTGCATAGGCACTTCAAACTTATCAAAGCGACGCCAATAAGGACCCGATATGAGTAAAACACGTGCGACCGTATCTCCCGTTGATGGCTCTGTTTACGTTGAGCGACCATTGGCAACGGCAGCTGATGTTCAGTACGCATTAGAAAGGGCCGTGACCGCTCAGGCTGAGTGGCGTAACACCTCGATAGCTGAGCGTGCTGAAATCGGGCGCAAAGCCGTTGACGTGTTCCTCGCTAACCAAGAAGCTATTGCCGAAGAAATCAGCTGGCAGATGGGCCGACCCATACGTTATGCCGCGGGAGAAGTTGCGGGTTTGGCTGAGCGCGCACACCATATGATTGCTATCGCCGATAGCGCATTGGCCACAATCGAACTGCCGCAGAAAGACGGTTTTGTTCGCTACATCAAACGCGAGCCTTTAGGTGTGGCGCTCGTCATCGCGCCGTGGAACTACCCTTATCTGACGGCGATCAATGCAGTGATGCCGGCCATTATGGCGGGGAATGCCGTGCTGTTGAAACACTCCGCTCAGGTGCCACTGTGTTGTGAGCGCTTCCAGGAGGCATTTGATGCCGCGGGGCTGCCCGATGGCGTTTTTCAGTACCTACATCTCGATCACGAGGACACCGAAGCGCTCATTGCTAGCCCACATATAGATTATGTTGCGTTTACAGGCTCTGTTCCAGCGGGCGCCATGGTAGAGCGAGCCGCCGCCGGTCGTTTTATCGGCGTGGGTCTTGAGTTAGGTGGAAAAGATCCCGCCTATGTCAGACACGATGCCGACCTTGATCAGGCAGTAGAAACAACGATCGATGGCGCTTTTTTTAATTCTGGCCAATCGTGCTGTGGTATCGAGCGCATCTATGTCCATGCCAATCTTTACGATGCATTTGTGGAGAAGGCGGTTTCGCTGGTTAAGCAATATACGCTGGGTCGTTCCGATGATCCTGAAACAACATTGGGTCCGGTAGTAAAAGCATCAGCTGCGGAGTTTGTACGTGCTCAGGTCGCAGATGCCGTCGCCCAAGGGGCTGTCGCGCATATTGATCCCGCGACATTTGCTATGGATCAGGTAGGGACCCCTTATCTTGCGCCCCAAGTGTTGACTAACGTCGATCACAGTATGCGCGTCATGACTGAGGAGTCCTTCGGACCTGTGGTAGGCATTCAACGTGTAGAAAGTGATGATGAAGCTGTCGCGCTGATGAATGACAGCGAGTTTGGCCTCACAGCAGCTATTTTTACGCAGGACCTCGAAGCGGGTATGGCCCTAGGAGAGCGTATTGAAACGGGCACGCTGTTTATAAACCGCTGCGATTACTTGGATCCAGCGCTTGCCTGGACAGGTATCAAGAATTCGGGCCGCGGGTGTACGTTATCGTCACTGGGTTACGAGGCTCTGACACGGCCTAAATCGTTTCATATTAAGACTCAGCTATAGCTGTAAAAGCCCAGTGATAACGCGTAGCGAATGTTGATCAGTTAATCTAGCGATGAAGTATTGGTTATTCAAAACAGAACCCGATGAATACAGCATTAATGATCTCGCCAATGCTGGACCGACGGGTGCACCATGGGATGGCATTCGCAACTACCAAGCCCGTAATTTCCTGCGAGATGACGTCGCCGTGGGCGACCGCGTGCTGATCTATCATTCGAGTTGCGCGGTCGTTGGTTTGGTGGGTGTGGCTCAGGTGGTTAAAGCGGCTTACGCTGATCCCGATCAATTCGATGCCAACAGCAATTATTTCGATGCCAAAGCGACGCCGGATAATCCGAGGTGGTATCGGGTTGATATTATTTTTGTCGCCCGCTTCGATGAACTGATATCACTTGCACAGCTAAAAGCGACGCACGGTCTTGAATCGATGGTATTACTGCGCCAAGGGCGTCTTTCCGTCCAGCCTGTGACCGCAAACGAATGGGAGATTATTCATTCCCTTGCCAGTATTCAAACGTAAACGGTCCAGCGCAGTTTGCCTTGCAGATGACTACAAAGCTTGTTGGCGAAAGGTCTGAGGCGCTGTAGTGTAGTACCACTTTTATATTTGTTTATTTTTTGGAGATTTATAGTATGTCCCATGTCGTTGTCACTGATCACGCATCCTTCACGGAAATCCATATGGACGACGGTAAGGCTAACGCTCTGAGCTTCGCGATGATTGAGGCGGTGCATAGTGGGCTTGACCACGCAGCGTCAAGGGGCGGTGTTGTTGCATTGATGGGGCGAGACGGGAAGTTCAGCGCGGGCTTTGATTTAAGCGTCATGCAGCATTTCGATGCAGAATCCATGCGCCTGTTGCGTAGTGGCGCAGATCTAGCCATGCGGCTGTTGGCATTTAACGGCCCAGTTATTCTTGGTGTGACGGGCCACGCCCTCGCTATGGGTGGTCTATTATGCCTTGCTGCGGATCACCGTGTCGGGGTGCGTGGTGGGTTTAAGCTTGGCTTGAATGAAGTGGCCATCGGTATGACGATGCCTTGGTTTGGCGTTGAACTCTGCCGAGCACGACTTAACCGCTCTCACATGGATCAAGCGCTTGGACTTGCGCGTCTATATAGCCCCGATGATGCACAACATGCTGGCTTCCTCGATGAAGTCGTGGAGCCCGAGGCCATGCATGGGCGCGTTGCTGAGTTGGCCGAGATGTTTGCCAAGTTAGATATGCCGTCTCACCGCGCAACAAAGGCTCGCTCACGAGAGATTCTTTTAGAGCGTTTTGAGCTCGCGATAGCGCGCGACTTTGCAGAGGGCGCAAGTTTACGCGCGAGCGCCTGAGTCAACTCGCTGGGGTATCTCACTGATCGAGATTGTTGAACTTCTCAGCCATGGTGGGATTTTTACGCGTTAGCTTCTTGATGGTCACGTCCTGCGCTTTGTTATTAGCAAGGCGCAGGTTGCGGTCCGTACCTAACAAAGCATCTTTAGTCTTCTGTAAGTGATCGATCGACTTGTCGATCTCATCGATGGCCGTTTGAAATTTCCTCGAGGCAAGATCGTAGTTTTTCGCGAAGGCGCTCTTGAAGCTGTCCAGATCCTCTTCAAAATTAGTAATGTCGACGTGCTGCGCTTTGACAAGTGCGAGTTCAGATTTGTAGGTAAGGGCATTCATTGCTGCGTTACGTAGCAAGGTGATCAGCGGTAAGAAGAACTGTGGTCTGATCACATACATTTTCGGATAGCGATGAGACACATCGACAATGCCTGTGTTGTACAGCTCGCTCTCTGATTCGAGCATAGACACCAGTACCGCATACTCACAGTTTTTCTCATTTCGGTCTCGGTCCAGCTCTTTGAAGAAGTCTTCGTTTCGTTTCTTAGTGGCCGTAGTGTCCGATTCATTTTTCATCTCAAACATGATCGAGACAATTTCTGTACCTACATCATCGGTATCTCGGAAAACGTAGTCGCCTTTACTGCCCGATCGTGCATCGTTGTCTTTCTCAAAGTAGGCGCGTGGAAAGGCCGTGGCACGAATCTGGTTAAAGGCTGTTTCACAGTGCTGCTCAAGGGTCTCGCCCAGCATCTTAGTAGACAGGCGCGCCTTCATGTCTTTTAGCCGATCGATGGCATCATCACGATCTTTGATTTGAGTTTCGTACTTGTCCTTTAATGCTTGCTCAGACAGCTGCTTCTCGAGTGTGGCCCTCTCGAGCTGATTGCTGAGCTCGCTGCTTTTCTTCTCGACTTCGCTGATAGCTTGACTAACCGCCAATTGTTTCTCAGTGGCATGGGAATCAATCACTGATTTTAAGGCCTGAATTTCTTGTTCTTTTTGTCCATTAGCTTCTTGAAGGGCGCGACTTTGATTGAGTTCCGCGAGTTTCAGGGCATTGTCTTTGTCACGTCTTACGGTATCGAGCTCATGCAGAGCGGCATCTCTTTCTCTTTGAGCATTATTGAGAGCCGCGTTGACCGCGGCGGTCTTTGCCGCTTCGGCTGCGTCTAATTGGGCTTGCATCGACTGGAGTTCAGACGCCTTGGCCGCATTGATAATTTGGGCTTCCCGCAACATCTCACTTTTCGCGAGTTCAAGGGCATCGTGTTTTTCTTTCTCTGCGAGAGCGAGCCGTTCCGTTAGCTGTGCTTCAAAAGCATGGTCGCGTATTTGCTTGAGAATATCGGCATAGCCCGTCTCATCAATCTTAAATGCCTTGCCGCAGTTGGGGCAGCTTATATCGTGCATAGCTAATCTTCTCTACTCATTGGGACGGTTACCATCAACATGGGCCTCCAGTAACATGGCGGGTGGCGTGTCGATGGTTCGACATCGTAAATTACTCATGGATTGCCTGTCAGTCTAACGTAGAATTCCCCTATGTCTGATCATCCACTACCTATTGCCGCGCAATTACCTAATATCCATGCTTCCATTGAGAAGAATAAGGGCGTGGTATTACAAGCAGAGCCGGGTGCGGGTAAGTCGACCCTACTGCCGCTTAGTCTTCTTGATAAGGACTTCTTGCGGGGAAAGCGCATCATTATGCTTGAACCTCGGCGTGTCGCCGCTCGATCGATTGCACATTATTTGGCGAGGCAGTTAGGCGAGGAGGTTGGCCAAACCATAGGCTATCAGGTACGTAACGATCGTAAACAGAGCGCGAATACCCGTTTAGAAATCGTTACAGAGGGGGTCTTAACGCGGCGTCTCCAAACTGATCCAGAATTATCAGGCGTTGGTTTAGTGATCTTCGATGAATTTCATGAGCGCTCTTTGCAGGCTGACCTCGCCCTGATGTTAACGGTAGAGGTGCAGCAAGCCTTGCGCGACGATCTCAAGATTCTCGTTATGTCGGCTACGCTTGACGCCTCGTTAGTCGCAAATTATCTCGGTGGCGCTGAGATCATTCAGTGTCCGGGTCGTGCGCACCCTGTTTCGGTTGATTATCTTCCGGCTCCCGATCGTTACAGTCTGCCCGAGGTAGTCGCGACAACGGTTGTAATGGCATTAGATGCGCAGCTTGGTGGCGACTTATTGGTGTTTTTACCCGGACGTGGCGAGATAGAACGGAGCATCAATGCTTCTCAAGCGTGCCTGAGTGGTCGCGATATTGATTTACTGCCTTTGTACGGTGGCTTGTCTCTTGAAGCGCAAGAAAAGGTCCTCACGCGTGGTCCCAGTTCAAAGCGTCGTGTGATCTTTGCAACCAATATTGCGGAAACTAGCTTGACCATAGAGGGTATCGTAGGCGTTATCGACAGTGGTTTGGAGCGCGTTTTGCGCTATGACCCTGTGAGTGATATGACACGACTGGAAACCGCGCGCATTTCCAAGGCATCCGCGACGCAGCGTGCAGGGCGGGCAGGGCGATTAAGGTCTGGGGAATGTTGGCGGCTCTGGCCTCAAGCAATACATCAGCAGTTGGCGGACTATCAGAGTGAAGAAGTGTGTTCCGTTGATCTCAGTAGCGCATTGTTGGAGCTTTTTTGCTGGGGGTTCACTGATTACGAGAAAATACCTTGGCTTACTCGCCCGCCTCGTGCGCACTTCGATGTTGCTTGCCAAAACCTAGAGCGACTGGGGTTAATTGACCCTAAGCATCAGCCTACTGTTGTTGCTGAGCGGGTAGTGACTTTGGGGGTCAGTCCGCGGTTGGGTGCGATGTTACTCACTGCAAGTACCGCCGGCGGCGGTCTCGATAGCGCATCGTCTCCCAATTCTGCTATCGCCACCGATATAGCCTGCCGTGCCGCCGCCTTACTTAATGATCGGGATATCTTTCACGGTCGGCAGTCAGTTGATATCGATGAGCGGCTCGGTGCATTTGAGGATTATCAATACGATCGTAAGAGCGCGCTGAAACGTTTTCCGTTGCATGCAGCCGCAGCGGCGGATGCGCTCGCACTTGCCAATAGACTGCATCGTGGGCTTACAAGCAACGACTTGAAGAAGCCCTTGGTGTCTCGGTTAGACAGTCAACAAGCTTTGGGCGAGTTGCTTTTGTATGCATTTCCCGATCGTCTAGCCAAGCGGCGTGGCGATAGCCGTCGTTATCTGTTGGCAAATGGTCGTGGTGTCACCTTGCCGGAAGGCGATGCACTCGGGGGGTTCGAGTGGTTGGTGGTAGCCGATGCTGATGGGCAAAAGTTAGACGGCCGCATTTATTCGGCGGTCGGTTTACATCGAGAGAGCGCTCTCGCATTTGTTCGTAGTCGTATGCGACACGAGGACGATGTTCAGATGAGCGCCGATCAGCTAAAGGTCAGTCGTGTGCGGAAGTCTTATTATGGCGCGCTCCTGATAAGTACATCGCAGCCTGAGCCTTTAAATACAGAACAACTTGCGCACGCCCTGCCAGCGCTTTTTGCGCAAGTAGGTATGAAGCTGCTTAATTGGACTGACGATTGCGACGCCTACTTGACCCGCTTGAACTGGTTGAGTGGTTATTTAGATGGGCTTCCCCTTATGCGCAAATCCAGTCTCGAAGCTACCGTGGACGAATGGCTAATGCCCTATGCGCATAACGTCAAGTCGCTGTCTGATGTAAAGAAATTGCGCGTGCTAGATCTGATTAAAGGGCAGCTAGATTACAAACAGCAGCAATTACTGGCCCAAGAAGCCCCCGAGACGTACTGCGCACCGAGTGGCAAGGTGGTAACCATTCGCTACAGCGAAGACAGTGATCCAACGGTATCTCTTCAGCTGCAAGAGCTCTTCGGGCAAACGGCATCACCTATGCTCGCTTCAGGTAAGGTGCCTCTGCGGTTTGAGCTACTGTCACCAGCACGTCGCCCCATCCAAACCACCAGCGACCTTGCAGGTTTCTGGCAACGTTCGTATTTCGAGGTGGCAAAAGATATGCGGGGTCGATACCCCAAGCATCGATGGCCAGAAGAACCGCTGCTGGAGAAAGCGGGTAAGTCGATTAAGAGCAAAGCACCGCGTAGTTAAAAGGCACCGCGTAGTTAAAAGGCACCGCGTAACTAAAAGGCTACAGTAAGTGCTTAGCCCTCATTTTGTCGACCGCATTTTGAGTTTTGGTTTGTATGATCCCCAGCGAGCTGGTGGGGGCTGGGGATGCGCGTAACTCCGATGGGGTAATGTTGTGAAATAAACTCAGACGTTGTTCGAAATAGCTGTAGAGGTACTCTTTGGCTTGGGTTCGCTGGTAGCTTTGCTTCAGGGCGTCGAGGGCTAAGAGTAACGTTGTCGCTTGCGCTAGAGAGGTTTTTCCTCGTGCCATTTGATAGGAGGGGTGATTAGCTGACGTCCATTGCTTCTCCAGTGACAGAATCAGAGTCGCTATGCGCTCAATAATAAAGGTCTGAAGCGGAACGGCAGACTCCTTGTAGTTAATCTTGCCAGAGATCTTTACGCCCAGTGGATCCTGATTCGTTTCTACTAATTCGAAAATGTCCTCACAGATTTCCAGCCAGCGCCTCCAGAACGCGGGCTTAGCAACAAAGAAATTGCAAAAGATGGTCTCCGAGCTTGAGTTTATGACGAGCTCGGGGTCTTCGCCTTTAAAATGGCGTTGGCAGATATCAGAAAAAATTGAGGCAGAGTTTCTATGGGCGTAGTCAGCCTGTTCAACGATATTCAGGAAGAGCGCACTCTGATCTAGATAAGGCGAGAAAGAAATCACATCTTTGTCGCCGTGTTTGTCGATAAAGTTGTGAACGTCGCTTGCGACTAGATTGGTTTTTTCTTTGAACTTTGGCGAAAAGAAACCATAAAAAGTGCTCGGTTCAAGTTGCGTAGACAACAGAAATTGTCTGATATGCCAGTACTCGAACCAATCGGGACGGGGATTTGTTTCGTCACCTGTTACGTCAAATCCAGGATCGAGTTGGGCGCGAATCTCTGGCGAGTAACATATTTGAAAGATCTTCGCGTTATGCGTCATGAAACCGCGGTCCTTTTATAAAGTCTGGGTGAATGAAGTCTGCGTGAATTAGGGTCTGCGTGATCGAAAGTGGGAGGTGCATGTCGTGCTCTGAGCGTATCATTAACCAGTAACCTGTTGGGCGAATCGGTCCGTTGCGGCGACCAGAGCCTCCGTATTAGCCGGATCAAATGCGGAGTGGCCTGCAGTCGCAATCATTTGTAAATCGGCTTCAGGCCATGCTCGATGTAATTCCCAAGCAGTGATTGGTGGGCAAACAACATCGTAGCGTCCTTGAACAATGACTGTGGGTATATGTCGGATTCGATCAATATCCTCAATGAGCTGATTGGGGCTACGGAAAAAGCCGCCATTTACAAAGTAATGGCACTCAATGCGTGCCATAGCCAGTGCTGCCTCTGGTGCGTCAAGCTGTGCCATAAAGTGTCGATTCTGCACGAGGAAACTGGTCGAGGCTTCCCAAACTGACCAAGCCCTCGCCGCTGCAAGTCGGGTATCAGCGTCGTCGCTCACGAGGCGCTTGTGAAACGCACTAACGAGATCATCGCGTTCAACGTCGGCGATCGGCTCGATATAGCTCTCCCAAGCATCGGGATAGAGTTCGCTGGCGCCATGTTGATAAAGCCAATGAATCTCTTTTTTACGTAATAAAAAAATGCCTCGAAGCACGAGTTCAGTGACGCGTTCTGGATGGGTTTGGGCGTACGCTAAACCCAAGGTGCTTCCCCAGGAGCCGCCAAATACCAGCCAGCGATCAATGTGTAGTTCTTGTCGTAAACGCTCCATATCGTCGACCAGATGCCATGTGGTGTTGGCCTCTAGCGATGCGTGTGGTCGGGAGCGGCCGCAACCGCGTTGATCGAAGACGACAATGCGGTAGCGCGCGGGATCGAAGAATTGGCGGGCTTGTGGGGCAGCGCCACCCCCGGGCCCCCCATGCACGAATACGCACGGTTTACCCTCCGGATTGCCCGACTCTTCGAAATACACTTCGTGGCCGTCACCGACGTCAAGCCAGCCATGCCGATAGGGCTCAATTGTGGGGTATAGGGTGGTCATAGCAGTATCCCAGATTACGTGTGGTCGAATGCTACCATCTACTATCACGACTACATATTATTGCTGTCTCTGACCTGGGAAAAATCGTACGTTAGGGGCTCAACGTCGCTACATGGGAAGGCGGAACGCACAGCGACGACTTGAACTACAATGACAATGAGAATAAGAATGACCGTGAATGACTACCACCGCGCTAACGTTAAAGCGATAACAGCCAAGGAACGAAGACATGACTTATGACGCCAATAACGACCATCGATTGGATCTGCGTAATCGCGGATTTTTAAGTGCCGTGGGTGAGCCGATGCTATCCCAGCAGCATGACGTGGCGTCGCGTGAAGAGGCGATGGCTATAGCCACAACTCCAGAGGCCCTCGCCATTGAAGAAGCTATGGCCGCACTGCTTGAGCCACTCGATAACGAGGCTATAGCGCCCTCAGCGGGCTTGCGTATCGAGCAGCAATCGATAGTGTCGGCACCCGACGGCAATACGATTAATTTACAAATTATCCGCCCTGATAACGATGAAACGTTGCCGTGCGTTTATTATATTCATGGCGGTGCGATGATGGTGTTGTCATGTTTTGCGCCCAATTATCGAGCATGGGGAAAGATGCTGGCGCATCAAGGTCTGTGCGTTGTGATGGTCGATTTCCGTAATTCCCTTCGTCCGTCATCGGTCGAGGAAGTAGCGCCATATCCAGCCGGTTTGAACGATTGCGTATCGGGTTTTCTCTGGACGCATGAGCATGCTAAAGCACTCAATATTGATCCCGAAAAAATAATCGTGGCCGGTGAGAGCGGGGGAGGCAATTTAGCTATCGCGACAACGATGCGTTTGAACGCAATCGGGGAAAATCACCGACAGTTAGGTTTGTATGCACTGTGCCCCTACATTCTCGGTCGCTGGCCTTCGGAGGCGCATCCATCGACGACTGAAAATAATGGCGTACTCATCGATATATCAAACAATCACGCGACCATGGCCTACGGTATAGAGGCGTATGACGCCAAAGATCCCATGGCGTGGCCAAGCTTCGCCACCGTGGAAGATGTAAAAGATTTTCCGCCGTCCATGATTAGCGTCAATGAATGCGACCCGTTACGGGATGAGGGCGTTGCTTTTTATCGACTACTTAACGAGGCCGGTGTAAAGGCCCAGTGCCGGCAGGTAATGGGCAGTGTTCATGCTAACGAGTTATTTGGCGCCCTATTGCCAGACATGGCTCGGACCACGGCGCGCGATATAAAAGGCTGGATTGAGGAAGCGTCACTCTCGTGAGCCGCGACAATCACTGCGTGTCGCCACTGACTATCGCCCATGAGGGCAGCCCTGATCGGCTACGCTCTGGTGCGGTAGATCCGATTAATGTTTGGGTTGGCGTTTGAGAGGTTGGAGCTTTAAGAGTCGGCCTCGACTGTCGCCTCGTTCGTCTTCGAGAGCCCATAAACTGCCGTCTAACGCTTGGGCTAAGCTGCGGATACGCGCATCCATGGGGTAGCGTTCCACTTCAATGGCCTGCTCGCCAGTAATACTGACACGCACTATGCCGCGCGCAGAAAGGCCCGCGATTAGCGCATCGCCTTTCCAGTCGACAAGCCGCTCGCTGGTATAGATCAGTAGGTCAGCGGGAGAGACCACAGGCTTCCACGTCAATGCCGGAGCGGAGAGGTCTGTGCGTGTGCTGTGGGCGGGAATAAGACGTCCATCGTAGTGGTTGCCATCAGATACCAGTGGGTAGCCATAGTTGGCCCCGCGCTTCACGAGATTCAGCTCGTCGCCGCCAGCAGGCCCCATTTCCATAACCCATAGCCGGCCGTTGAGATCAAAATCCATGCCCAATGGGTTGCGATGCCCTAATGACCACACTTGATCATAAGTCGATTCATCGTCGACCAAGGGATCCTCGCTCGCGTAATTCACAAAGGGGTTGTCTGCGGGGGTAGATCCATCGTCATTGAGTCGAAGGATTTTCCCCATGTTGCTCTGCATGTCTTGTGCGGGCGTAAATTTCTGGCGGTCACCGGACGATATCCAGAGGTACCCTGCGTCATCGAACAGGATTCGATGGCCGAAGTGACCTCTACCTAAAACCTTTGGATATTGGCGCCAAATGACATCGACATTGGTGAGCTTAGGTCGTCGGCCTTCAAGATTGAGCGTCCCGCGAGCGACCGCTGCTCCGCGAGTGTTATCAACGCCCGCTTCAACGTAGCTTAGATAAACGACGTTATTGTCTTCGAAGGCGGGGTGGAGCGCGATATCACCAAGGCCGCCTTGCCCACCGTAATCTACGTCGGGAACGCCTGCCAACTGGCCCAGGCGTTTACCTTCCGCAGATAGCCATTGAATGGAGCCCTTCTTCTCTGTGACGAGCAAAGTGTCATCGGGAAGTACGGCCATCGCCCAAGGCTCATGTAGATCGGCGACAACTTCGGTAGTGAAAGGATTTTGCGCATTGGCGAGGTGAACGCTCATAACCAGTGCTGCAGTGATCATCCATTTGAACATCGTAAAATCCTCAGTGTGTTATCGAGCATAGGTAACTTATTCGTTGCTCGCTCGTCAGTGGATCAAAGCGCTAGGGCGCACTTGAGCGAACTGATTGTCGATTTTAGGGTAAAGCATGACGTTGTGGCATGGTTATATCTCGAGAAAAATGTCCGACTTGCTTCAGCGGCTTTTTGGCACTACGGTAATCAAGGTCACCGCGGGTAGATGAGGGTGATCAAATGATCAAAAAAAATGGGTAAGGAAACCCATACCCTGCTCAAGAGGAGCGACATGGCTGACGATTCAAAGTTCAAGATAACAGCGCCAAAAATAGTTAGGCAGCGGCTGCGAGATGCTGCTATCGCTAAAGTCCGTCAGGATATGATTCACGCGGGCCGTTCTGAGTCAGACTATGATGATTGCGATTTGGAGTACTTGGTGGCTGAGAAAGAGAAAGAAATTTGGTCGGGTATCGGCTGGAAGGGCTTTGGTATAGCCGCGCTGTTGCTCGGCATCAATATTGGTATTTGAGCGTGTCGCTATTTCGATTTGTTAAATATTCCTCGCTGCTGTTTTTTTTCGGCAAATACAAGGTCAAACTCTTCAAGATCGTGGCGGTTTTATTGTTTGCCTTGGTTACATCCTTTTTGTACGGCGATGTCAGTGCTTATTTGACAGAGCAGCATCCTGATACATTGATTTATGCACTGATGGGTAAAATTCTTATTGTGTACGGTGCATTAGTCTTTGTCTTATGGCAGTTCAAACCACCCCGCGAGGCGAACACCTCGGATAAGACCCATTCGAAAGAGCCGGGGTTGGCGTCTGCGCGCGAGCGGGCAATTGAAATACCACCAGATAGATTGTCCGCGCTTGCAGATTTAGATCGGCATGATCGATTAAAGTCGAGAGCGGAGTCGATGCTGAAATAGGTTTAATAAGCTAATCAAGCGAGTCATCTTCTTACGTCGAGATCACGTATAACGACCGAAAGAGCGAATCTCGGAGCGACGGCCATGCGTAAGCTGCTAAAATTTTTACACACCCTCGGCGGCATTGGTTTGCTGGGTGCTATGCTGGCACTGCTTGTTTTACATGCGAACTTACCCAGTCCTCAGTTTGATCTCGCGGGCTATGTTGCTGTGCGCAACATTATGGATACCCTTGCGCAAGCCGTGTTACTGCCTTCCTTGGGTGTCACAATCGTCGCAGGACTGCTGTCCATGGCTGCCGTACCCGCCTATCACGGAGCAGGGTGGGTGTGGGCGAAGTTGGCTACCGGCATATTAATGTTCGAGGGCACGCTGCTTGGCGTTCAGGGTCCGCTTGAGCGCGAAGCCATTAGAGCACGAGCGTTACTGTCTGACCCAACTGCAGCAGATAACCTTGCGCTCAATCTCAGCGCCGAAGTAGGTTCCATTTGGGTGTTAGGTGCGGTCGCAATCGTGAATGTTGCGCTGGCTGTTTGGCGCCCGAAAAAAAGACGCAAGTCCGTAGCGCAGAGTTAAGCAAGCTTTCGGAACATTAGCGCGAGCCGCGCGCCCTTGCTGAGTTGCGCAAGAAACTCCCGCGGTTCCTCAGTATGCGCCATAAAATCTGTGTATCCCTCGAGTAACCGCGGATCTATGCCATCGAGATCGACAAAACCCATCCGCCAATCTGGGTACTCTCGCTCAGACAGCTCAGATTGGACCAGAACTTCAATTTGATCGTGGCGCTTGTCTTTAGCAATAGAGTTAAAAACCCGCTTTACTTCATCTTCAGGGCCTTCTAACACTTGAAAGAACGAGCGCTCTTTGTGTAAGAGTATGCCAGTGAGCCCTCGCTCATTGTTTGCCACGCGAGCTTCTTCTAGGAGACCTAGCAGCTCTCTCGCATTTAATGGTTGAGTTTGCGTGCTGACATAGGCTAGTTGGAACATTCGATCGGTTTCGGGCTCAGCGGAAAAGCCATCATTAGGAGCGTTCTTGTCGTTTGTCATGGTTTGCTCCGGTAAATCTATGGGATGGGCTGTTTTGCCGCTATCTGTTCGAAGGCTCGCTTGGCCCATTTGCAACGACGCATACCTCACCATATGCCTTTACAGTTGTAATGTAAATAAAATTTGACAGTCTATTGTTTGGAGCACACTATAGATATTGTGTAACAACTGTCTGTTCGGGGGAGCTCATGACTACAGCAATGGCTATTGATTTAAACGAATCCACACAACAAGCGCTGGACAACCACCTCCTAGCGCCACGGTTTTATAAAACGGACTACAAGGCTCTAGAAAAAATAGACGTGTCGAGTGTTCGCGCAGAGTGGGATGAGATGATGGCGGCCTTTGAAGCTGACACGAACCGCGCTCACTTTAAGCAAGCGTTTACGTTTGACCCCGAGTCGCTTGATGATCGTCCGGCGCTTAAAGCCGACTTTCTGGACTTATTGGTAAGTTCAATAACGTCGGAATATTCGGGTTGTGTGTTGTATCAGGAAATTGAAAAGAACGTTGCAAATAAAGATGTCAAAGATCTGATGCGCTATATGGCAAGAGATGAGTCACGACATGCAGGGTTTATTAATAGAGCACTTAAGCAGCTTGGTGTCGCCGTTGATCTGAGCGTGTTGAAAAACGCAAAGGAATATCATTATTTTCGACCGAAATTCATCTACTACGCGACCTATTTATCCGAAAAAATAGGCTACGCGCGGTACATCACTATTTTCCGTCACCTACAGCGCAATCCTGAGTACCAGTTCCATCCCATCTTCAGCTGGTTTGAGGAGTGGTGTAACGATGAATATTCCCATGGAGAGGCGTTCGCATTAATCATGCGCTCCAACCCCCGCCTGCTTCGCGGACACAATAAGCTGTGGATCCGCTTCTTCTTGTTGGCCGTCTATTCGACTATGTTCGTCCGCGATCACACCCGGCCAGAGCTTTATAAAGCCTTTGGGATGGACATTACTGAGTTTGATTACCAAGTGTTCGATATCACTACCCGCATCAGCTTGCAGGTATTTCCGTTAGCGCTAAATACTGATGATCCCAGATTCCGCCGGGGCATGGCGCGAATGCTGCAGCTAAGCGAGAAAATGGACGCTGCACGCCGCCAAGGTGGACTGTTAGGGCTTCTCAAGCGCGGCGGCCTCGCAGTGGCGACCGGCGTAACGTTTGCGCGCCTGTATCTATTGCCGACGATACCCAATGAGCTTCCAGAGCGCGTAACGGTTGCTCCGGCCTGGTAAACGCGGTTCTAAAGCTGCTCTCTCAAGCGGCTAATTAAATCAACAATATGTGCTAGTAATGCGGCTGTGAGTGCAGCCGCTAACCAGTGCCATGGCGCGTCTGTGACTACCATTTTTACGGCCAGCATGAGACTAGCCCCCGCGAGTAGATTGGGCAGCAGCGTGAAGGGTTGTTTACTTTTGGCCCCATACATCAACCAGCCGGTCAGCAGAGCCCCTTCGAAAGCGATACCGGCCAACACCCAGTCGAAGAAGTCTCCAGATGTTATGAGCTGTTCGATAACGGGCACTAACTTGCAGCCAGACCCATGAGCTGCTGCACGTCTTTGAGTATTACTCTCAGATGAGCGACTTTCCGTCGCTTAACCAGTTTTTTAGTCGTATAGGATTGCCACGTGAGCTCCTGCACGTCTTTGTCACGGCACATGCTGACAAATTTCTCACGGCGCTTATCACTGCCGTACCAAAACCATTGGAGCAGCCCCAACGCCCAAAATACACGGCCGTGGAGTTTCATGAATGACTTACGAGCGAGCTTTAATTTTTGGGGATTTCCAGTCATCAAAAAGAGTCTGACGGTGTCTGCGGCAATACGACCGCATAGCATTGCGTAGTAAATACCTTCCCCCGATGCGGGCGCGACAACACCCGCAGCATCACCTGCCAACAATACACCTCGGCCATCGTCCCAGCGTTCAAGGGGTTTCATGGGAATAGGCGCGCCTTCTTTGCGAATTGTCGGACAATCCTGGAGTCCGGTCTTTTCACGCAGCTTTGCAACTGAGCGAGGCGCAGAGAACGATTTTTGTTCACTACCGACGCCGATGCTCGCGTGCTCTCCATGAGGAAATACCCATGCGTAGAAATCGGGTGACAAGTCCCCTTGGTACCAAACGTCACAGCGGTCGGGATCATAATCGTCCCGAGACGCAGCTAGGGGCGCTTTCACGATCTCGTGGTATGCCATCACCCATTTCAGTTTGGCCGAGCAAGGTATCGTGTGCTTACCCACTTTCGAGCGCGCGCCATCAGCGCCTATTACTGCGCGGGTCGTCACAGTGCGAGAGGCTTTGTCGCCTTCCTTGGAATCATAGGAGAGGTGAATAACGCCTTGATCGTCGTAGTGCAGGCCTTTGTAGACACCAATATGTAACGTCGCGCCATTTTGCTCGGCACGCGCGCGGAGCCAGGGGTCGAATTTATCGCGATCAACCATGCCTACGAACGTATTACCAATAGGCATGTCAACTTTGTGTTCGGCCGGTGAAATCATCCGTGCAGAGTTGATTTTGGCGACGACTAGTGACTGTGGGATTTCAAATTCATCAAGAAGGCAGGGGGGAACCGCGCCGCCACACGGTTTTATACGAAAGGCACGCTCGATTAATAACACTCGCCAACCAATTAGCGCTAAGTCGTTCGCTGCGGTCGCTCCCGAGGGGCCGCCACCAACGACAACGACATCGTAGTCAGTACCGTTCATCTAACACCTCCATCCATGACTTCTTGTAGTGCGACATCACCAAAACGTAAGGGTTTAGATGCTGCGTTTGTTTCGCTTCCGAGTGCTTCAACTGCGGATCCTAGATAAGCCGCGACGAAGAACAAGCACGCCTCAAAGAGGAAGACTACGCCGTAAGCGTGAGTTGGTTCGGTTATCCATTGACGGCACAGATCGACTGCAACAGTTCCAAGGAATCCGCCCGCAGCAAATGCAATCGCTTGGGCTGCGCCCCAAAGTCCCATACGTAATCCTTCTCTGCCATCGTTGCCTTGACTGGCAAGCGTCATCATTGAGGCGATAGCTGCAACAGCGAACGCGCCATTGGCTGCGCCCAACAAGAACACATTGGCTGAAAGGTTCCAGTTAACTGAGTGCGCACCGCCCCAAGCAATACCCGCGAGTGCAAAAGCTGATGCAATGCAGCCTCCAACCACCCAGCGCTTGAGTAGACGACCCGAATGTCGCTTTGCCAGTGAGCCGCTAGCTGCAACAGCGAGCATGCCAAGCAACACTCCGCCGTGTTGAGTCCCTGCGAGTTGCGTGGATTCTCCCGGCGACATACCAAATGCGAGCCCGGCAAAAGGCTCTAGAATTAGGTCCTGAAAGCTGTAGGCGAGCATTGAAAGGAAAACAAAAACGGTGAATCGGCGCGCGGTAGTGTCAGTCCAGACTTCGCGCAAGGCGAGCTTGAAGTTGGCCTGGCGCTGCGGCGTATCAGCGGGTGCGCACGGAAGGTTGATGCTTGATTCAACGCCACGAATCGCAATGAGCGTTACAAAAACAGCAAGGACAGAAACAGCCGCAGTTACGGCAATCAGTCGTTCGGGCGAGTAGGGGTCAAGATAGGCACCGGCGGTGCCCGCTGTAATTGCAAACCCTGCAATCATCATGAACCAGACGATAGTCGCGGCAGCAGGTTTGCGATCGGGACTAACGGTCTTTGCC
Organism: Luminiphilus sp.; assembly: GCA_036803865.1. GTDB lineage: Bacteria > Pseudomonadota > Gammaproteobacteria > Pseudomonadales > Halieaceae > Luminiphilus. Next base: position 23,252 of record DAIRTN010000018.1, on the reverse strand, counting down.
AGTAATACTAGTAGTGATGTTCCCGTCGCGCCCGATCCTAGGCCGATGCCAAGAAAGCCTAGCGCGCTGACGAGGGTGCCAAGGGTTGTTGATGTGGCCATTAGCACGGTGCCTAAGGCGGCTACGACACCACTGATAGCGAGTAGAAGCATGCCTCCGATAATCCAAGGGGTGCGTCTACCGCCCACATCAGAGCCGTGGCCAATCCGCGGGCGCGCGAGCTGCACAACATGGTGTAGCGCCACAAGAAAGCCCGGTAGCATTGCAGGCAAAGCAAGTTCGACCACCATTATTCGGTTGAGTGTCGATGTTGTCAGTACAATAATAGCGCCCAGGGATGTTTGTACTAATCCGAGGCGAAAAATCCCGCCCCATCCCAAGCCAACTAACTGTGCATTCATAGCGTTATTCCAGGTAGCGCGGTTGCAGCTATCATCATGCCGGTTACATAGGCACTGACCCCTGTACCGTTGTACCAAGGCGCGCGCTCTTTAGGCGCTTTTAGCATATGGCGCATCGCAAGCAGTTGCCCAGCAACGAGTCCAGCGATAGCGACAGCTTGCCAGTAACTCCCCCAACGTATGAGCAGTGCGATGACGATCAGTTGAGGGATGAGCATAACAATGCAGGCAACGTGAGCGGCTCGCTTTGCGCCTAGCTGGGCGGGCAATGATTTAATCCCGATTTGTCGATCGCCTTCGATAGACTTGAAATCGTTAAGTGTCATGATGCCATGCGCGCCCACGCTGTAGAGAACGGCGACTAGGATTATTGCATTAGACGGAATGTGGCCCCCGAGCATAAGTGCTGCGCCGGTTATCCATGCGAGGCCTTCATAGCTGAGTCCTACTGCGGCGTTACCAATCCATCCGTTGAGTTTTAGTCGCAGTGGAGGGGCGCTGTAGGCCCAAGCGAGGACCAGGCCGACAAACGTAGCCGCAAAAACCCAGACGCCAAAGAAGGCGCCCCAGGCAAGTGCTAGGGCCGTCCAGATTACGGCAAAATAAAAGCCTATGTTGCCCGGTACTCTGCCGGACGGAATAGGTCGATTAGGCTCGTTAATAGCGTCAACATGGCGGTCATACCAATCATTTACGACCTGGCTTGCGCCACAGACAAGCGGTCCCGTAAGGATGATCCCCGCAGTGAGTAACAGTGCATTATCGAGAAGGTTGGCTCCCGCAGAGATAGCGCCACACAAAAAGGCCCACATGGGCGGAAACCAGGTGACGGGCTTCAAAAGCTCGAGCATTGCGTAAGCTGTCCGACGACGATTGGCGCTTTCGGCTATGTGTGGTGTATGCAGCATACAGAGACTATAGGCAGCACGGCAGGGCAGTGTCAATTCAAATAGACACTCATGTCGTCATATTTGTTACTCGTCGTCGGAATCCCCAATGCCAAAACGTCGTAATTTTGTGTAGAGGCTCTGTCGGCTTAATCCTAATAGTTCTGCCGCAGAGGCTCGGTTATTGCTCGTTAGTTTAAGTGCCGATTCGATACACAATGCTTCGATAACATCGGTCGATTCACGCACGAGTTCTTTGAGCTGAGTTTGCCCTACGCGACGAGTGATTTGCTCAATTGAGGCCGGCAAGGCGGTGGAAGTTATGTCTTCGCGAGAGATTCGTCGCGAAGTGTCCCTCAAGAACAGCAGGTAAACGTTCTCGTCGTTTTGTTTGTGACTTGAGGCCGAAATCTCAATGTCTGTAAGTGCGTTCGGTTGCATGCGCAGTGTCGATGCGTAGCGGGTAACGGCGCCTCGTTGTGTCAAGTTACTCATTAATACCTGTAAGTCCACCCCGGTGCGCCCCAGCCAATCGTCAGCATTTCTGCCAACGACATGCCGATCGGAAGGTTCTTGAATCCAGTCGAGAAACACCCGGTTTGTGGCAGTTATTCGCCCTGATTTATCCAGTTGTAATACGGCGTCCGGAACGCGTTCAAAATGATCGCGATCATGGCCGAGTCCGCTGCTTTCGGAGACCGGGCTGATACGGACCAGCAGTACAGCCCCCGCTGTTTGGGTTAGATAGTCGATGTCGACGACCAATTCCCCCTTCGACGTCGGGGAGTTGACGATGTTTGAGGCAGTGCCTTTAGTTCGTGCGGTGCTTATGAGTTTGTCGAGCTCGGCTCTATAGTTGCCCTCTCCTTGCTGGGGAAAAGGCAGGCCTACGAGAGACTGTTCTGCCAACTGCAGCAGCGCACTCGCGGCTTGATTGCACTCGAGCACTCGCTGACTGCTGTCGTCAACCACTAGAAATCCGTCGTTGGACATGTCTAAAAGTCGCCGGTAGCGAGTCTCTGTCTGCCTCATGGACCAGTAATCGCGTTCCATCGAGAGCTGGGCATTGACGAGCTGCTGTTTCGCGTCACTTAACTCTCGTTTGTCTTGGCCGGCTGCAATGATGCGTTGATCTGCGCTGCTGTAAAAGAAAATATAGCGCACGGCGGCGGGGGTATCGGTGCTGCTAACGAAGTGAGCGAGCGTGGCTGTGGAAGTTGCGTCAGGATGTTTGACGCACCAATCGATCATTTGTGCGACTTTGACCTGATGGCTTGCTATCACAAGGCTTTGCAGTGCTTTCCCTTGCCAGTTTATTTGCCTTAAATCCGCAGCATCAGCGCGGTTGACCTGGCTCTCTACAACGACCCCGTCAGTATCTAGCTTTAGGGTGACGTCGGCGAGGGCGTTCAATGCGTGATTCGCAGTACCGGGATGGAAGTCCATGGTTCACCTTGCCTGAATCTACGTTGACTAGCGGGCATGACTATCGTCAGCCCCTAGGCTTATGAATGGACGCGGTAGTCTAGGTCGTCAAGTGCGTTGTAGCCCGTGGAATGACACCCAAATTATGCGCATGTGTCCAATACTTACGTACGTCACCACGATTTGGATCAATACCGTATAAATAAAAAGACAAAATAGGCGTATAATAAAGTTGACACATGGTGTGAGTGATCAGTAGTCTGTCTGGACACACTCAGGTCCATGCTGACCGGAGGGGCAGCAACAATGATAAAAAAACAAACATCAAGGCCGGGGGTGGCTGAGATCTATACGCCTGAACAGAAAAAGCGACGTGACGAAACCAAGTGGACGTTAGTCCAGGGTATCCTTGCGCCCCTACAATTCCTCGCGTTCGCGCTATCCCTCGCTTGCATTATTCATTATCTGATGACGGGTGACGGTTACTATGGCGCCACGGTATCAGTACTCATAAAAACAGCGTTTCTCTACGCGATTATGGTCACGGGCGCAATTTGGGAGAAAGTGGTGTTTGGGCGCTATTTATTTGCCCGTGCTTTCTTTTGGGAAGATGTCGTCAGCATGGTGGTTATCGCGTTACACACTGCCTATGTAGTGGCGCTAGTCACTAGCAGTATGACGCCGCAATCACTTATGTGGCTGGCGATTGCCGCCTATGTCGCCTACGTGGTCAACGCGGCGCAATTCCTTCTTAAGTTCAGTATTGGTCGAGCCGACAGTGGGTCGGCCCTCGATACAGCTAACATGTCCATGGGAGTTAGTCGCTAATGGGTGCGGTGCTTGCAACGGATGTTGGCCGTAAAGACGGTGGCCCTGACATCACGGTCGAGCGTGGGCAGCGTGCTGTATTTTGTGGGTTAACGTCGATTGTATGGCTGCACCGAAAAATCCAAGATGCGTTTTTTCTGGTGGTAGGCTCACGTACCTGCGCACACTTAATCCAATCGGCTGCGGGCGTGATGATTTTCTCCGAACCACGGTTTGCAACCGCTGTACTCGATGATCGTGATTTGGCCGGTATGGCCGATTGTTCTGAAGAAGTAGAGCGGATGATTGCTAAGGTTCTTCAGCGTAGACCTAACTTGAAAACCTTATTTCTGGTGTCTTCCTGCCCATCCGAAGTCATCAAGATAGATTTAGAGAACATTGCTAAGCGCTATCGAGAGAGGTCACAAGGTTCGCTGCGTGTGATTTCGTACTCGGGAAGCGGTATCGAAACGACATTCACTCAAGGTGAAGATAGCTGCTTACAAAACCTTGTTCCTGAAATGCCAGTCCACACAGTCGAGAAAGACCAGTTGCTCGTCGTAGGCAGCTTGCCTGACATCGTCGAAGATCAATTTGCTCGGTTGTTTGGAGAGCTCGGCATCGAGGAATTGAATTTTTTCCCAGGCAGGCAATCGGAAACGTTGCCCTCGATTGGCCCAGGTACTCGCATTTTACTGGCACAGCCCTATCTTGGTGAAACCGCGCGAGCGCTAATAGCCCGCGGCGCGACCCTGCTAGCTGCACCGTTTCCGCTGGGAGCAGAGGGTTCATTGGCATGGTTCCGCGCGGCTGCAGAGAGCTTTAATGTGCCAGAGGATGTCTTTAAAAGCACCATGCGCGCACCTTTTGAGCGGGCGCAGCGGTCTTTAGAGGGTTGTAAGGAAACGTTGGAGAATCGACGTATCGCGTTCCTTCCTGATTCACAGTTAGAAATCCCTTTAGCGCGCTTCCTGTCCCGCGAATGCGGAATGGTGCCCACTGAGGTATCGACCCCTTTTTACGACGCACTAACAATGGCCCAAGAAGCGCCTTTGTTGCCAGAGGGTGTCGAATGGTTCGAAGGGCAAGATCTAGACACTGCCCTCGACCGAGTGAGGGCTTCACGGCCTGACCTCACAGTCTGCGGTATGGGAATCGCTAATCCTCTAGAAGCAGAGGGACTGCGTACTAAGTGGTCTATCGAACTCATGTTCTCACCCATTCAAGGGTTTGATCAGGCGGGAGATTTAGCCGAATTGTTTGCGCGTCCCTTGCGTCGTCAAGCGCGTTTGGAGGTAGGTTCATGGAGCTAACATTGTGGACCTATGAAGGACCGCCTCACGTTGGCGCTATTCGTGTCGCAGCATCGATGGAGCGAGTTCATCTAGTGCTGCATGCTCCTCAGGGCGACACTTATGCTGACCTACTTTTCACTATGATTGAGCGGGATGGTAAGCGTCCGCCGGTTACCTATACGACGTTTCAAGCACGAGATTTAGGTGGAAGCACAGCTAACTGTTTTCTCGATACACTGCGTGCAGCTGCAGACCGTTTCAAACCACAAGTGCTGCTTGTTGCTGATTCATGTACGGCGGAATTATTGCAGGATCAGCCAGGCTCTTTAGCCGCTACCGCGGGCATCTCGATACCCGTTGTTCCCTTGGAAATGGTCGCGTATTCACGCAAAGAAAACTGGGGTGCAAGCGAAACATTTTTTCAGTTGGTTGCAGGTTTGTTGCGGGGCGTCGAAAAGTCACCGACTAACACAGAGAATAGACCCTCCAGGCCTAGCGTTAATTTGTTAGGGCCTACAAAGCTCGGCTTTCGCTGTCGCGACGATATTCTAGAAATTGAGTCCTTACTTAATGGTGTCGGGATCGATGTCAATGTCGTAGCACCCTTGGGTGCTTCACCGGCTGACTTGCTCGAAATTCCTAATGCGGATCTTAATGTTTGTTTGTATCCCGAAGTGGCTGCGTCGACCTGCCAATGGTTGAAGCGGCAATTCGGTATGCCTTATGTCGATATTGTTCCGCTGGGTTACGGCGCGACGCGCGATTTTCTCACCGCTGTTTCAGAGGCACTCGATTACCCAATTAATATTGATGCTATCGATCATTGCCGCTTGCCCTGGTACTCGCGCTCCGTTGACTCCACTTATCTCACCGGTAAGCGCGTATTTATTTTTGGCGATGCAACCCATGCTATTGCGGCGGCCAGGGTCGCCTCGCGAGAACTGGGTTTTGAGGTTGTTGGACTGGGTACCTATGCCCGAGAGCAGGCGCGTGATGTCCGCGCTGCGGCTAAGGAGCTCGGTTTAGAAGCGCTGATTACCAGTGATTATCTTGAGGTCGAGGCAGCGGTAGAGCGACTGGCGCCTGAATTGGTGCTGGGTACTCAAATGGAGCGTCATATCGCCAAGCGTCTAGGTATTGGTTGCGCGGTGATATCAACCCCTGCGCATGTGCAAGATTATCCCGCGCGATACTCGCCACAAATGGGTTTCGAGGGTGCAAACGTTATGTTTGACACGTGGGTGCATCCTCTCGTTATGGGTCTTGAAGAGCATCTTCTCACGATGTTCAGAGACGATTTTGAATTCAATGACAGTGCCGTCCCCTCGCATTTGGCGGAAGAGGGTGGCGTCAGCAAGCGTCCTGAGGAGCAAGTAAACGCTGATGATGCTGAGATTGCATGGGCAAACTCGGCTGAACTTGAATTGAAAAAAATCCCGTTCTTTGTGCGCGGCAAAGCCCGTCGCAATACTGAGTCATTTGCTGTCGAACACGGTTTAAACGTGATTGAAGTGGAGACCTTGTATGAAGCCAAAGCGCACTTCAGCCGCTAGCACGGTCACCGATACCGTGGTCAATGTCGTATTGATCACTTTAGATGGTCACGTCGGTGGCGCATTCAATCGTGCGCGCGCGCGATTACAGGCAGCAATGCCCGGTCTGTCGCTTGCTGTGCATGCCGCATCTGATTGGGATACGCAACCTGAGCGGTTGGAAAGCTGCGTTGAGGACATTGGCTGCGCGGATTTGATTATCGCTAACATGTTGTTCATGGAACCCCATATCAATGCCGTACTTCCGGCGTTAACGGCGCGCAGAGATCAATGCGACGCAATGGTGTGTTGCATGTCGGCCCCCGAAATCATGAAATTGACTCGAATGGGTCGTTTCTCTATGAGTGGTGAAGCCAAGGGCGCGATGGCGCTCCTCAAGCGGCTCAGGGGAAAGCCAAAGGCGAATAAAAGCGCCGGTGCTCAGCAGCTCTCTGTGTTGCGCCGCTTGCCTCGTATTCTGCGATTTATTCCAGGCACGGCTCAAGATGTAAGAGTGTATTTCCTAACGCTGCAGTACTGGTTAGCCGGCTCCGATATCAATCTTGAAAACATGGTGCGGCTGCTTCTTCAGCGTTACTCGCAGGGTAGCCGTGAATGGTTGCGCACAGCATTGCCCGAACCCGACGCGCCCGTTGAGTACCCAGAAGTTGGGCTATACCATCCAAAATCGGCGGATCGAGTTGTTCGTGATTTAGCAGAGTTACCGACGCATAACGGAAAAGCGGGGACTGTTGGAGTGCTACTGATGCGCTCCTATGCGCTCGCTAAAAATAGCGCACATTACGATGCCGTGATCTCGTCTTTAGAGGCGCGAGGACTGCGCGTGATACCCGCTTTCGCCAGCGGTCTTGATGCTCGCCCTGCTATAGATGCTTATTTTTTGCGCGACGGTAAGCCGATTGTTGATACCGTGCTTTCCCTTACGGGCTTCTCGCTTGTGGGCGGTCCTGCTTACAATGATTCAGATGCTGCGGCTGAAGTGCTTAGCGCACTCGATGTGCCGTATGTCGCCGTGCAGCCCCTAGAGTTTCAAAGCCTCAGCGATTGGCAGGATTCAAACCTTGGTCTGACGCCGCTTGAGTCGACCATGATGGTCTCTATTCCAGAGCTCGATGGCGCGACCGGCTCCTTAGTCTACGGAGGCCGCAAGGGAGAAAAAGGGTCCGTTCACGAGGAAATGGAAGGACATCCAGAACGTATTGAGATGCTTGCCAGTCGTGTTCATAAACTAGTGACACTTAGGCGTAGCAAGCGTGCAAAACGTAAAGTTGCCATGGTGTTATTTAACTTCCCGCCCAACGGTGGCAGTACCGGCACTGCAGCTCATCTCGCAGTGTTTGAATCGCTGTTCAACACCTTATCAGCGATGCACGCTGAGGGTTATGACGTTGACTTACCCGCCGACGCTGACGCGTTGCGCAACCTGTTGCTCGAGGGTAATTCCAAGCAATTCGGTATGGATGCGAACGTTTGCGCTCAGATACCCGTCAATGACCACGTTGCGCGCGAACCATGGCTTTCAGAAATCGAACAACAGTGGGGTGCGGCTCCAGGTAAGCACCTGACCAATGGCCGCGAACTCTTTGTGATGGGTAAGCAATTCGGCAACGTGCTGGTAACCGTTCAGCCATCGATGGGCTATGAGGGAGACCCCATGCGCTTGCTGTTTGAAGGTGGGCACGCGCCGACTCATGCTTTTTCTGCTTTCTATCGTTACCTTCGGGAAGATTGGAGTGCGGATGCCGTACTGCATTTTGGTACCCATGGCGCGTTAGAATTCATGCCGGGTAAGCAAGTAGGCCTCTCGCAAAATTGCTGGCCTGACCGACTTATTGGTGCATTACCGAATTTTTATTTGTATGCGGCAAACAATCCATCAGAGGGACTCATTGCTAAGCGACGTTCTGCTGCGACTCTCGTCAGTTACTTAACGCCCTGCGTTGCAAATGCCGACCTGTACCGAGAACTACAAGATCTGAAGGATGCGGTTGATCGCTGGCGTCGTAGAGAGGACGACATGGACCGCGAGCAACAGCAGGCCTTGCTAGAGCTCATCATGGCTCTTGCTGATGCTTCAGATTTGTTGGCTACCGACAGTGCTGATTGGACATTATCGAATGCCGATCAGCATATTGATACTTTGCGCTTTGCCTTGATGGAAATTGAAGAATCACTCGTCCCGTATGGCATGCACGTCGTGGGAGAAGACGTTCCCCTTGCGCGCAAAGTCGATTTACTCCGAACCTTGGGTCGCTCAACTTTCGATATCGATTTGTCTGATGAGCTTCTAGAGCAGCTGGCGCAAGATGCCGACATGAGCCGAATGCTGTCAGCGAAGGACTTGCAAGCTCTCGATCCTGAGCAAATAAAGGCGATGGCAACGTTATTTGAACAGACCTTAAAAGCGCTGGATTCAGGCAATGAAATTCGCGCTATTTTGCGGGCTCTCGACGGCGCTTTCATTCCGCCGGTTGCGGGTGGCGATCTCCTCAAAAATCCCGAGATGCTTCCGACAGGAAGAAACATCCATGGCTTTGACCCATTTAGGCTACCCAGCCAGTTTGCACTGAGCGAGGGCGCTCGCCAGGCAGATCAGTTAATTGCACGGCACCTTAAAGATACGGGTGAGGTGCCCAAGTCGGTCGCGCTCGTTTTATGGGGTACGGATAACCTCAAAAGTGAAGGTATTGCAATCGCTCAGGCATTGGCCTTGATGGGTGCAAAACCACGCATTGACAGTTATGGCCGAATTGCTGGGGCGGAGCTTATCGACCTGACGACATTAGGCCGCCCGCGCATTGACGTCGTGATGACATTGTCCGGTATATTCCGCGATCTTTTGCCCTTACAAATTCGGTTGTTAGCTGAGGCCGCATTTTTGGCGGCCACCGCAGACGAGCCCCTGGCGATGAATCCTATTCTCGCCAACACGTTAAGCACTCAAGCTGCAGATGGCTGTGATCTTGAGACCGCAGCTCTGAGAGTCTTCAGTAATGCTGAGGGTGCTTATGGCTCAAACGTCAACATGTTGATCGATAGCGGTGCGTGGGAAGAGGAAAACGAATTAGGTACAACATTTACCCAGCGCAAAGGTCATGCATACGGCAAAAATGGTGCGGTGACCGCAAATCCACTCTTACTCACATCATTGTTGGGGAAGGTCGATTTAGCGTACCAAAATCTCGATTCAGTAGAGATGGGTGTTACAACAGTCGATCATTACTTCGATACCTTAGGTGGTATTAGCCGTGCGATTCAGAGCCAAGGCGACAAGGACGTACCTGTCTATATCGCGGATCACACGGGCGGCGCTGAGCGGGTACGTACGCTGAGCGAGCAAGTTGCACTCGAAACACGTACGCGGACGCTGAACCCAAAGTGGTATGAGTCAATGCTCGATCATGGGTATGAGGGCGTTCGCGCTATTGAATCCCATGTCACAAACACTATGGGTTGGTCAGCAACTACCGGCAAGGTAGCTCCTTGGATTTATCAGCAAATTTCGGAAACATTCATTCTTGACGATGCCATGCGGCAACGTCTTGCCAAACTCAATCCCAAGGCCGCTTCAAAAGTCGCAAATAGACTCTTGGAAGCCTCCGAACGCCAATATTGGCAGCCTGATGATGCGTGTCTCGAAGCGCTTCAGCGGGCGGGGGAAGATCTTGAAGATTGGGTGGAAGGCATCTCAACTGAGGCAGCAGTATGAACGTCAGACAGCACATACCCGTAAAGCAACTTGATAATGGTGGTAAAGGGCTCGATGGAGAGGGCAGTGTACAAGTGCACCTCGAACCCGACGTCCAGATTGACAAGGCCAAAGTTTTTGCTATCTACGGCAAGGGGGGAATTGGTAAGAGCACTACTTCCTCGAATTTATCGGCGGCCTTCTCCAAGCTCGGCAAGCGCGTGATCCAAATAGGTTGCGATCCCAAGCATGATTCAACCTTTACCCTGACTAAGTCATTGATTCCAACCGTCATCGATGTTTTGGAATCTGTCGAGTTTCACGCAGAGGAACTAAGCCCTGAAGATTATGTGTACGAGGGCTATAACGGCGTGATGTGTGTTGAGGCTGGCGGGCCTCCTGCGGGCACAGGTTGTGGTGGTTACGTGGTGGGCCAAACCGTGAAGCTCCTTAAACAGCACCATTTACTCGACGATGCGGACATCGTCATATTTGACGTCTTGGGCGATGTGGTTTGCGGCGGATTTGCTTCTCCGTTACAGCATGCCGAGCGGGCACTGGTAGTGACTGCCAATGACTTTGATTCCATTTTTGCGATGAATCGAATTGCGTCCGCAATCAACGCTAAAGCGAAGAACTACGGTGTTCGCATTGGTGGTGTCATAGCGAATCGCAGTGCAGACACCGATGAGATTGATCGCTTCAATGACGCTACGGGAATGCGCCGGCTCGCTCATTTTGCTGACTTAGATGTCATTCGCCGTAGTCGTTTACGAAAATCAACGCTGTTTGAAATGGATGACGCACCGGGCTTGCAGAAAGTCCAAGACGAGTACCTACAGCTCGCGCAGAACTTGTGGAATGGTACAGAGGCTATACCGGTAACGCCCATGCGCGATCGCGATCTTTTCGATTTCCTAGGATTCGAGTAATGAATTTGATGTCCTACGAGCGCCGCAGAGAGCAGATCGAACACTATTTCGATCGCACCGCTGCAGACACTTGGGCGAAGCTCACATCAGATGAACCTGTGAGTGGCATTCGCCAAACAGTGAGGGAAGGGCGCGATCAGATGCGTGCCACGATCTTGAGTTGGCTGCCGCAGGATTTACACGGCAAACGGCTTCTTGATGCAGGCTGTGGCACGGGTGCGCTGGCGCTAGAGGCAGCGCGCCGTGGGGCGGAGGTAGTTGCAATGGACTTGTCTCCGACGCTCGTTGACTTGGCTTCCGAGCGCGTGGCAGGTGAGCAAATGGCCGGGCAGATCGATTTCAAAGTGGGTGATATGCGCCAGGCATCGCTGGGTGAGTTTGATCATATTGTTGCTATGGACTCGCTTATTCATTACGACCCCGTGGACGGAATGCAGACCTTGGAGTCCATGGCTAAAACAGTGCGAGCTAGTATTATTTTTACGTTTGCACCACGTACCCCGCTGCTCGCGCTGATGCATTCATTGGGACAGTTCTTCCCTCGGGGAGATCGATCGCCAGCAATAGTCCCAATAAGTGAAAAAGGACTAGCGCGCGATATTCAAGGCTCAGGCGAGTTGCAAGACTGGCGATCCGCACGTAGCCACCGGGTTAATCGCGGTTTCTATATATCGCAGGCTCAGGAGATCGTGCGCCTGTGATTATTTCTCGACAGCGCTTTATTGCATCGGTTCAGGGGGCTAGCACACGCTGGCTCCCCTTTGCGGACGCTGCGAGCATCGAGCTGTCAATGCCGCGATTGCTGCGATTAGCCCTTTTTCAAGTGTCGGTAGCTATTTCGGTAGTGTTACTCACCGGCACTCTGAATCGAATTATGGTGGTAGAGCTAGCGCAGCCTGCATGGCTGGTTTCACTGATGGTAGCTATACCCCTATTGCTTGCTCCTGCACGCGCCTTAATAGGCTACCGCTCGGATCATCATCGGTCATACCTTGGTTGGCGCAGAGTGCCTTATCTGTGGTTTGGAACTCTGATGCAATTTGGCGGACTAGCGATCATGCCTTTCGCGCTTATTGTGATGACCGAGCCTCATAATGGTCCAGCCATTCTAGGGCCTGCCGCGGCGATGTTAGCGTTTGTGCTCGTTGGTGCAGGCCTCCACACTACGCAAACTGCTGGACTTGCGTTAGCGACAGATCTTGCTACCGCAGAAACCCGCTCAAAAGTCGTGGCCTTGCTTTATATCTCTTTGCTTGTCGGCACCATTATCGCAAGTCTTGGATTCGCTTGGTTGCTCACCGATTTCAATTACATACGATTAATTAAGGTATTGCAGGGCGCCGCAATGGCGACGGTTGTCTTAAATCTGGTAGCGCTTTGGAAGCAAGAACCTCGGCGGCCCGATTTGACGCACCATAACCAAGTAAGACCTAAGTTCCGAGCAGCGTGGCGACAGTTTTCTGAGCGCGGTCGGACAAGTCGATTACTGCTTGGTCTTGGTGTTGGAACGATGGGGTTCAGCATGCAAGATATTTTGTTGGAACCTTATGGCGCAGAAATTTTGCATATGAGCGTTAGCGAGACGACATCGTTAACAGCGGTCTGGGCTTTGGGCATGTTGATTGCGTTCGTAGTATCCGCTCGGCTACTCAGTGATTCGCGTGACCCTATTCGTCTTGCGGCCGCGGGTTGCGTTATCGGCATATTCGCCTTTGCCACGGTTATTCTCGCTGCACCGATTAGCAGCGTACTGTTATTTTATATCGGCGTCTTCGGAATTGGATTAGGGAGTGGCTTTTTTGCAGTGGGCACTCTCACCGCGGTGATGGCATTGGGTGAAGAGAGCCAAGCCGGACTCGCTCTGGGCGCTTGGGGCGCGGTTAGCGCGACGGCCACAGGGGTCGCGGTATTTGCTGGCGGTGCTTTGCGCGACTTATTTGCGACGCTGTCGTTAAGCGGCGCAATTGATCCTCTACTCGATGATGCGGTGGCTGCCTATGGCGCGGTCTATCACTTAGAAATTCTTTTGTTATTTATTTCGCTGATAGCTCTTGGGCCAGTAGTGCGCAAAGCATGGCAGCAACCTGAAAAAAATAAACCATTTGGTTTGGCAGATTTCCCCGCATGACGGGTAACTAAGGAGGCTTAATTATGGGCACAGGAGCAATAACTGAATATATCGACGTCGCCCAGTTGGCGCTGTATATCTTCTGGATTTTCTTTTTTGTGTTGGTTCGACATTTGCACAGGGAAGGTAAGCGTGAAGGCTGGCCACTGGAGCTTGATAGTCGCGGTGAAAAGTTTGTAGAAGGGTATGCGGGTATGCCTACCCCGAAGACGTACGAACTCGCCAATGGTCAAGGTAGTCGGGTTCTGCCCGGACCGGCAGCTGAGGGTTATGCGCTAAATGCCGTTGCGACGGGAAGCTCTCCAGGCGATCCTATTCATCCCCTCGGTGATCCCATGGTGGATGGTATTGGTCCTGCAGCATGGGCGATCCGTCCAGAGCGGCCCGATTTAACCGTCGATGGTGAACCACGCATTGTGCCGCTGCGTGTAGATCATGATCATAAAGTTAATCGCCGTGATCCAGATCCAAGAGGCCAGGACGTGCGTGGATGCGATGGTCAAGTGGGCGGCAAGGTGGTTGATCTTTGGGTCGATCGAGCTGAGCCTATTTTCCGCTATGCCGAGGTAGACGTTGGTGAACACACGGTGTTACTCCCTATGACTATGGCGCGCGTAAGTAAGGATGGCTCAGTACAAGTTAAGTCCATTCGCAGTGATCAGTTCAAGCAGGTGCCTCGATTGGCAAGTCCGGATCAAGTGACGCTGCAAGAGGAGGACAAGATTACGGCCTTCTACGGTGGCGGGACCTTGTATGCGTTACCTGAACGAATGGAACCCGTGCTATGAGAGAACACGAGTACGAACCCATTAAGGGGCTGCCGGAAGAGCTTCCCGAAGGCGAGTATATGGTGTGGCAAGGCGCGCCGCGCTGGCAGGCATTGGCCCGCCGAGCATTCCATGTCGATACTATAGCCATCTACTTTGCGCTTGTTATGGCAATACATGCAGTGTATCTGCTGATGAATGGCCAAACTGCGGGCGACATCTTGATTGCGATGACTTGGCAAGTTCCACTGTCGCTAACGGGCGTAGGTCTGATGGCGCTTGCGGGGTGGTTATATGCTCGCGGGGCAGTTTACACATTGACTAATCGTCGAATTGTAATCCGCTCTGGCGTCGTTACACCCATGATGGTGAATTTGCCTCTTGATGGCATGGAGTCTGCGGGCGTTCGTTATTGCAGCGACGGCACGGGCGATGTGTTGCTTAGCTTGAAGCCAGGTACTCGCAAGCTGTTTTACACCTTGCTTTGGCCAAATGTCCGCCCATGGCACTTTAGGCCTGTTCAACCGCTCATGCGCGCGATTGAACAGCCAGAAGCGTTAGTTGAGGCGCTTGGTCGGGTAATGTCTGAGCTGAAGTTAGAAGACAATACCCCCCGAGTGACGCCGAGCCATGTTTTCGATGACAGTGAGGGCAGCACGCATGGGAACCCCATCCCCAATAGCTGATGGCAGATCATCAGCAGGCTTTGTGAGGCGTGTCGATGACCGCCTCATGTTTGTCATTATGGCGGGCCTACTGTTCGTGGTTGGTTTTGTGAGTCTTGCAAAGCAAACCGATACGATTGTTGCCGCACCTGCGCCGCAGGGTGCAGTAGTGGCCCAGAAAGCCCTTCAGTTTGCCGATGAGGTTGACGGTAGTGTTCATGTTATCGACGTGAATTCGGGCACCTTGGTCAATGTTTTCGCGAGTGGCGATGGCAGTTTTGTTCGGGGTGTACTGCGTAGCTTAGTGCGCGCACGCAACGCGCGTGGTTTAACGCAGGCCAGCGCTTTTGACCTCGTACTGTATGAAGACGGTCGCATGATCTTGTCCGATCCTGAAACCCATGAAGCGGTCGATCTTGTAGCTTTTGGAGCAACAAATTTTCGCGCCTTTAGTCAGCTACTTGATGAACAGTAACTATCCGATAGTGCATCGTATTGACCTGATCGCTAACTGTGTGGGGGTTCCCTGTGTTTGAGTTCTGGATGGCGATTGGGGTTGCCATCACTGGCTGGTGGTTCTTCACTGGGCTTATTCTTTGGAGCGTCCACCTGCCGAAGCCGCTTCACTCACGGGTCTTTGGATTAGCCACTCTTATCTTCTTAATGGCTCTCGCGATTACCCCGAGCGTAAGCGCGATGGAGTCTGTCACTGGAACCGTTATGAGCTTTACCCTCGCCATTGTCTTGTGGGGCTGGCTTGAGCTGGGTTATCTCATGAATATCATCGCAGGCATGCACAAAGAGCCTTGCCCTGCGAATGTCGATCTAGCCGAGCGAATTCGGCGTGGCTTGGGTACCTGCATTTACCATGAGCTTGGTGTTGTTCTTACGGGCGCACTTATTTTCGTCCTCGCCGATGGCGGCGGGATGTCAGTGATGTTTTGGACATACGCCACGCTATGGGCTATGCGTTGGAGTGCGAAACTTAATCTCGTTTTAGGCGTGCGCAACTACAACCGAGATTGGCTGCCCGATGATTTGCAGTATATCGATAGCTATATTCAGCGAAGATCAATGAATCCGCTGTTCCCGCTTTCGCTGGGCGTTGCTACCTGTGTTGCCGCTTGGGTGTTTTATCTATCACTCGACGCGTCCTCGATCGGCACCCAAATAGGGTTGACCCTGGTCGCAACACTGCTTGCGCTGGGTGCGCTTGAGCACGTTTTCTTGATGCTCCCACTGCGAGAAGGGCGTCTATGGGGTTGGGCGGCACCTGAAGAGCATTGTGAAGGGTCTCTCGCCACGACTACCGCGCCTAGCGTAGCCGTTGCTGGAAAGCCTCGCTAATTCTCTGAGGCGTGCAAAATGGCATCGCAATTCGCAACAATTCAGGCCGGAAAACTATTTAGTTGTAATAAGTCCATTCTAAGAAGGAAGCGGTCTAAGGCTTTGTTTGACCGTAGCAGCATGAGGGACTACATTGAATTTGGACAGAGATTGGACGGTTCTCTGATCGTACTGACTGGCGGATATTTTACGACACGTTGCGTTGAAAGGAATCAAGCACACGTTTCGGTTCCGGTTTGCCCGGTGAGCTCGGTTGACTTAACAGGCGGAGACGAGTGACGTGGCGAAAAAATTTGACAGTAAAGCTCTAAGCGGTCATAGCAAAATAGCTGATGCAGCCTTCTCTAGAGCACCTCGAGTGTCGTTCGATGGCGAGGCGGCTGATGTGAGTGTAGAGCGCTATTGGCGCGCTATGCACGACTGGGCACGCGCTTCCAAAGTTGACGAGGGTGTGCCGCTTTACCTCCACCTACCGTTTTGTCCTGTTCGTGGCACCCAATCTACCCGTGTTGCGGAAATTACGCACAGCGACCCGCCAATTGATAGCTATCTAGAGTTATTGCACGCTGAAATTTCCACAGTTACCAAGAATATTGGTGTCGGTCGGCGTGTTTCTCAGCTCTACGTCGGCGGTGGTACGCCAAACTATCTCAGCAACAGTCAGCTGATCCGTTTAGCTGAAACCATCGACGCGCACTTCGATGTTGTTGAGGGAGCAGAGCGAACGATTGAAATCGATCCAAGTCGGGCAAGTTACGCACAGCTGAGCCTTCTGCGGGGCTTGGGCTTTACCCATCTACAAATTGAGTTGCGTGAATTCTTAAGTGCCCGCGATGCGGGTATTGGTCGCTCATGCTCGCCGGATTTGCTACACGACGTTTTCAGCACTGCGCGGACACTTGGGTTCAAAGGCATTGCAGTCGATATAACCTACGGCGCTCGTAATACTTCGCACGATGACGTGCTGGAAGAGCTCGAGTGTTTATTAGAACTTAAGCCCGATCGGATTTTGTGCCACGCAGCACAAACTAGCTTTGCGGAAAATGGCGAGCATCATGTAAGCGACCAGTCTAAGCCATTGAGCCAAGCGGCGAAGCTTTCCATGTTCGTGAGTATGCTCGATGTATTCGAACTATTCGGTTACGAGTGGGTGGGCGTTTCCGGCTTCGCCTTGCCGGGCGATGCATGGTGTGAAGCCCAGGCTGAAGGCCGGCTTTACAGAAACTGGATAGGCTACACCACGCAGCGCGCCTTCTCGGTATTAGGTTTCGGGTTAGGGGCTGTCACTGAGCTGCCTGGTTTGATTGCGCAAAACCACGAAGATCTACGGACCTGGTCTGCGTTAGTAACGGCTGGTCTACCGGCTGTCTGTAAAGGTGTGGAGCTGAACACACTGAAAGCTAAAGAGCGTGAAATACTAACGTGCTTGTCCGCGAACCTTAACGCGGAGGCTCCTGCAGTAATGGATTCAGCGATTGTAAGCGACCTTAAAGACTCGGGCGTGATCGAGGCTGACGCTGGGCGGCTTTCACTCACCCCGTTTGGTCGAGCATTCTTTAGCCAGGTCCACGAGTGGGACCGTAATCAACGGCTTGTGGCTAACTAGATGCCGCATAAATACTAACATTTAGCCGTTTGAAGTGGTCATTCTGCTGCTAATCTTGTAGAAGATCTTGTGCAATACGTGTCTCAGACAAGCGAGGCGCGTTATGAAGTACCTGAAAACTATCGCTGATAATCACTACTACCAGCGGACTTATCCTAAGCGTCTGCTGGCTAGCTGTGAGCGCATGGGCTTGCCAAAGAACCTAGTGAAGCCGCTCGGCCTGACCATAGATCGCCCAGAGCATGAAGTGGCCAAGGCGGTGGCCGACTGGAATGATGTCTACGATGACGTCTGCCAAATGATTGAGAACAGCGATAGCGCATCGATTGGGCGAGAAGTCAGAAAGCGGATGGCACTCAGCTTCATCAAGGCCCAAGGACTAGAGCCGGGGACATTCGAGAAGAATCCTGACGGCACGTCGGCCGAGTATTTAGACGAGGCAATGGATGGGCTGTTCGGGGTTGACTTGCACCAGGAGCATCCTCAGTACATTGCCCAAGGTACGAAGCCTAAGTTCTCTGAAGAGTTTATTAAGACCACCTACGATTTATTGACTGCTTCAGTGGCTTCGGAAGAGCGTATGACTTTCGCCACGGCTATCGACAAGTACTTGGCTAGTAGGCGTAGGAAGCAAGCGGCAGCTGATCTAGTAGCTAAAGATGAACGCTTCTGCCGGCGCTTTCTTACAACCGTAGGAGATCACTTACTCACGACAGAAAATGCTGGTAGGTATCTTAAGGATTACCGCAACATCATTGAAGGTGAATACAAGGGGTCAACGGCTGCTCGAATGGTAGGGCCGCCACGGGCTGCTCTTACGTATGCAGCAGATAAGTTCTGTACAGATGTCTTCATCCCTAAGATCTCCATTGAAAACTCCTCAACCCATGAAGAGCGCTACACGCTCACAGAGAGCGAGATCGTGAAGCTAATCGGTATCATCACTGATCCGAAGCAGCGGATGCCTGACTACATAAGGCTCTTCTACGCTGTAGCAGTACACGCTGGCGCTCACCTTAAAGAAATCAGAAACACCCGGACTCGCGACCTGCAGCAGAGCGATGGGGGGTATCAGGTCTTCATTCGTGGAGCTAAGACATCTTCTCGGCCGCGTACAGTTCCACTGCTGGATGAGGCCTTACCGTTTATCAAAAAGATGCTACCGCAGGGAGAGAATGACTCATTACTCGCCGGGGCGGGAGATGTCACTGACAGTGCGATGATGCGCCAGCTGTCCAAGGTAATGCGTCTAGTGAATCCAGAGGCGGTTCCTTACTCATTACGACATGGCGTGAGAAACCTGGCCATCGCGCATGGGGTCGGCACGGATGTCCAGCAGCTTCTCCTCGGTTGGTCCGACGGAAACGTAGGTAGATCGCAAAGTCGCTATGCTGCCAGCGGTGAGGCTAATGCAGACCAGATGGCGGTTAAGAGGCAAGGGATGAAGTTGATGCTTCAAGGCTGTGCTCGAGTATTTGAGGCTAGCGCCCTGGCGTAAGCTAAAAATCCCCTCGAAGGCATGTGCCCTGCCTTTCACTGAGCTCCACTGGCAAGGTTATGGACAACAAAACAAGGGCAAGCGCTTTCTTCTTGGCAGACAGGCGCTAAGTGAGTTCAAAGCCGCGAATGTAAATCCGTTTTCCCATGAGTATCTCAACCGAAGTGACTGCGCTCGCTATTTAGCGGACCAGAAATGAGCCTTTATATTCAATATACGCAGAAAATAGATTTTAGGTACTAAATTACCTACACTGTCAGTATTTTTAGAAACACCGCATTAATCATCGATAGCTTCGAGGGGTAAACAGGGCGTGAACGTCAAAGTCAAAGGTTTGTTGGGCGCAGCGATTGGCTGCGTGGTTTTGGACGCGGGTGCTGTGGCACCAACCCTTACACCAGAAGGTTCCATTGGGTACTGCCAAAGTGGTTGCTCGGGTGCCATTGCAACCTTCGGAGACGCCCCCCCAGACACTGGCGATGACATCTACCTGCTCACCTTTGGTGGTGTGCAGCCGATTTCTTTGCCGGGGTTCAATTTTCGTGGCACGAATATCCCGATGGCCACCGGTGAGCCTCTTGGTAAAGGGCCCATAATTTCAAGAGACGGGGCTACGATGTACTTTGTTACTGGTACTAGCAGCCCATACAACATCTACGTCTCTGAAATGGACGTCGCCAGCGAAACGATCGGAGCTGCCACGCCTGTAGGCGGGGTTAATGACCGTTTTCATACGTACAGTGCTGACTTTGGAGGGAATGAAGATACGATTGTAGTTTATTCCGCAGGTCGTAATGCCTTCTTAAGCTATCCCAATTATGAACCGTGGCTCGGAGTCTATGACACCACAAGCAAAACGGCTCAGAATTTTTCTGGTGCAGACATCGGCTTCACAACCAAGCAAGCTCAGGTGAAGGTAGGCCTTTCGGCAGACAGTAGCGAGATATTTTTATCGCAAGCTGGGAGTGGAGTTACGAAGGTGCTGGACGGCACTGACCCTACTCAAATCCTCCGTACACTGAGCTACGAATCAGATTATTTACTTGTTCATGACGACGACGTGGCAGACGTGAATAACAAAGGCTTGCTTTATTCATTAGATACTGCGACGGCAACGCTCACTGTAATTGACCTCGATGACAATGACTCGGTAGCTTTTCAGACTAGCGGAATCCTTGGCACCGTAAGGTCGATGACAATCCGTCCAAATGGCGACGCTGTGATTGCATCTAACCCTTCGTGGGTCAACTATGTTCAAACTGGCGGCACGTTGACAACCGTCAGTTACGACAGCACTCTGGTGGAGGTGCAAGGTGGTGACGCTAACCCGATCGGGTTATTTGTCGATGAGGATCTACTCTTCGGCAGCTGTATCTTCTTAGCAAATAACTATGACAGCTCGGTAACGGCGGTATCTATTGACGGAGCAGCGTGCGGGCCGTTCTCGTATGGCTTCACCAACGTCCCCGCCACACTTCCAATAGATGGGTCGATTGATGTAGATTTTTCTGCCCCGCCATCAACAGGCTCGCGTGCGGAACCTTGGGCTTACATCGTCGCTTACATCGACGGTCAGCCGGTGGGTTTCTTTGCTAATCCTGCAGGCGACGATTCGATCTCTCTAAATTGGTCCGATTATTCCTCTGGGACTGGTGTCACTTTACGGGTTTACACGCAAACCGCTTTAGATAACGCTGGCGTGACCGACATCGCTGATGTCGATACCACTGTGCCTTATTTAGACGAGGCGATGTTTGCAGTCGAGTATCGACCTCTCGAGGCAAGCAAAATTGAGGCGGGCGATGATCATGCCTGTGCCTTGAGCGGAGGCACCTTGTATTGTTGGGGACATAATCGTGATGGCGAGGTTGGTGACGGCACAACTGATGACCGTCGTACTGCAACTGAGGTTGTCGCTGGTAATGATGGCTTTACTAACACAAACGTTACGGCATTCACCGTAGGTGAAGGACACACGTGTGCGCTGGAGGTTGGTGCAGTTTATTGCTGGGGTGATGATGGTGATGAACAGCTGGGCGATGGCAGCGGCAATACGGACCAAAGCCTGCCAACAAAGGTTGGGGCCAATGGTGATTTCACCAATACCAATGTCACTTTGATTGATTCGAGCGAAGACTTTGTCTGTGCGGTCGAGGACGGAACGATGTTCTGCTGGGGTGGTGCGTACGGCGGCGCTCTAGGCGATGGCGTTAGCGACTCGAGCACTCAGCCGTTGGCGGCTAAAGTTATCACTGGCAGCGAGGGCTTCAACAATACCAACGTGACTGATATTGCCGTTGGCTATGACCATGCGTGTGCCATCGAGAGTGGTGTTCTCTATTGCTGGGGCGACAACGGAGACGGTGAAGTCGGTATTGGTGTTAGCGGCGGGCAGATACTGGATCCAAGTCTTGTGGATAACAACCCAACTTCAGGCTGGGTCAATACCAGTGTCAAGCATGTTGTGGCGGGTGACGAGCATACTTGTGCGATAGATGCCAGTGATGACCTATTCTGTTGGGGTTATGACGACTACGACAAGTTGGGTAACGGTGACGATGACAGCAATGATCGAACTTCACCAGATCGAGTTGTCAGCGGCTCTGAAGGCTTCGATGCCGCTAACGTATCGTTTGTTGCTGCTGGAGAAGACCACAACTGTGCGATTTCTGGGGGAGCTGCATATTGTTGGGGGCTTGGTAGCAACTCGCAACTGGGCAACAACATAGACGAAGATTCAGCTTTCCCGGTCAAAGTAGTAACAGCGCTTGACGGTACTTTAAATGCAGGTGTTTCCTGGTTAACCGGAGGAGACGACGCTTACAGCTGCGGAATCTTTAATGGTGAGGCGTATTGCTGGGGCGACGGTCGGCTTGGCAATGGAGAGGATGACGAGTTTGGCGAACCCGTAGCCGTCTGTTGTGCGGCGAGTGTTGATACCGATGGAGATGGCTTGTCTGATGACGAGGAAGCCTCTCTGGGAACGGATCCCAACAATCCGGATACCGACGGTGACGGTACCAACGACGGTGAAGACGCTTTCCCCAATGACCGGAATGATTCGGTTGATACTGACGGCGATGGCTTGGGTGATAACGCCGAGACAGATTTGGGCACTGATCCCAACAACGAAGACACTGATGGTGATGGCACCGATGACGGTAACGATGACTTTCCGCTGAATGTGACCGAGGACGTAGACAGTGATGGTGACGGTATTGGTGACAACGGTGATCCTGATGATTCGGATGGCGCTGGTGTTGGTATCAGTGTAACGAACGGGGTCCCTGCCGCTTGTACCATTCCGCCGGGATTGGTGGTGGCAAGCGCTGTTACTGAGACAGGTGCGCCAGGCACTCCGCTCGAAACCAAGCTCGAATTTGTGCTGGAGAATTGCGGTTCCACGGTTACGGTAACGGCGCACTTTGGTCGTAATGTGTCAGGTGGCCTAGCTTATAAGGTAGGCGGTGCTGACCCCTGGCGCCTGATTCCGAATGCGGTGGTCAATGGAAACGCCGTGACCTATGTGTTGAACGATGACGGTGAGTTCGATGATGATGCCACTGCAGGACGCATTAAGGATCCCGTGACCATCGTGTTTGGTCCAGTTGCGCCGGTGCCTGTTGCCCCGTTCTGGTTGTTGGCCTTAGCAGGGACTATTTTGGCCGGCCTGGGTGCTTTCTATCGTCGCTCCATGAAAACCTGATCAGAAACTTTTAGACCTTCAGACGTATTGCACTACGCGTACGGACCGGTGAGCGTAGAACAAAAAACAGGACATGGTGTCGCTGGGCGAACAGCAAGCCAAACAGCCTTGCGGCGAGGCCGTTCGCGTCAAGCTGCTCGATTCTGTGGAGGCGCTGGTGCTGCCCTGACTGCGCGCATCAGTCGAGCCCCATCTCCTGTTTGTCAGGCTATCTCCTGGGTTTCGGACTGCCTCACCGATCGAGACCGCCCATGAGCATATATTTAATCTCCAGATAGTCATCCATCCCGTACTTGGAGCCCTCTCGTCCGGAGCCAGACTCTTTGACGCCGCCAAAGGGTGCAATTTCGTTGGAAATAATCCCTTCGTTGATGCCGACGATCCCGTATTCCAGAGCCTCCGCAACACGCCAGACGCGTCCGATGTCTCGCGTGTAAAAATAGCTGGCCAGGCCAAATTCAGTATCGTTGGCCAGTGCAATCGCCTCGGCTTCATCATTGAAGGTGAATACAAGGGGTCAACGGCTGCTCGAATGGTAGGGCCGCCA
>DAIRTN010000017.1:40981-49174 GCA_036803865.1 Luminiphilus sp. | reverse complement strand
CAGCAGAAAAACGCTTAGCGTTCCCCGATGCGGACGGCGCATTCTACGCAGGTTTACTCACTTGGCAAGCGTTATCTTTGACTATTTTAGTAGCGTAAGAACCGATGTCGGCTGGCCCAGCCTGCAGGCGCTTTTGAATGCGCCTGCCGCCCCAGCGGAATCCACCAGGCCGTTGGACTGCGCCCGCCATAACCGTCGCACCATCAAAGGAAAATCACGAAACAAAATCAACGCGAAACTACGGAGACTCGCGTCTGTTTCGACGGCGTAAATACACCCGCAGACGCCAAGCCAACAGCACAGCAAAAAGGCCGCCGTAAAGCAGCGGAGTACCGAGGTCAGAGCGTGCCAGCCAGAGGATATGCAGAAAACCTAACGCTGCTACTGCGTAAGTGAGCTGATGCAGTTGGCGCCAACGCTGCTTAAGGCGTCGCCGCATAGCGTTGGTGGACGTTATGGCAAGCGGCGCCAACAAGACCCACGCCGCTGCACCCACAAGAATGTAGGGGCGCTCAGCCAACTCCTCAACCAGAATCACCCCGCTCCAGCCGATGTAGACCTGCGCGAAAACGAGTAAATGCAAGGTCGCATAGAAGAACACAAACAAACCGAGCATGCGCCGATGACGGAATAATAACGGCCACCCCCACTGGCTAGCAGGACGCGCTAGCAAGACCAGCACCAACAGCCGCAACACCCATTCACCCGTTATATGCATGAGCGCCTCTGCAGGATCGGGACCAAGATCATTAGTGGCGACCTGCACAACCACTAACAATAAAGGCATGAGCGCGAGCACAAACACAGTTTTGGGGGCTGGCCCCTGAAGCCCGGAGAACGAGATATACCTCTTTAGCTTGGCTGCAATCATTGCTCAGTAATACTTTTTCAGATCCATGCCCTTATAAAGTGACGCAACCTGTTCTTCATAGCCATTGAACATTTGAGTTGGAATACGATTGGGGTTGAACAGCGACGATGGCAACCTACGCTCAAACCGCTGAGACCAGCGGGGGTGATCGACCTGAGGATTTACATTGCTGTAAAAGCCATACTCCTGAGCCGCCAAAGTTTGCCATGACGTTCGTGGCTGCCGATCCACTAACTCGATAGATACGATTGACTTAATACTCTTGAAGCCATATTTCCATGGAACAATTAAACGCAGTGGCGCGCCGTTCTGGTTGGGCAGCGTTTTGCCGTATAAGCCGACAGTCATCAGCGTCAACGGGCTCATTGCCTCATCGAGCCGCAATCCTTCTCGGTAAGGCCAATCGATAACGGACGTAAACGAACGTGTGCCGCGCATTTCTCGTGGTCGATAAGCCGTCTTAAAAGCGACGTAACGCGCGTCGGATGTCGGCTCAAAACGCTTCAACAAATCCGCCAGTGGGAACCCGATCCATGGCACAACCATCGACCAGGCCTCAACGCATCGAAACCGATATATCCGCTCTTCGAGATCAAATCCGGTCAACACATCTTCTAGATTAAGCTTGCCGGGCTTATTCACATGCCCCGTGACCTCGATGGACCAAGGGTCGGTGGTCAGGGCATGTGCATGTTTTGCCGGATCATCTTTGTCAGTACCGAACTCATAAAAGTTGTTGTAGTTGGTGACATCGTCGAAGGGCGTCGCGGCTTCATCTGTCGCACAGCCATCGCAACTGCCCTGCCTAAAGTCTAGCGGCGTAGTGGCGCCAGCAGCCGGCGATGGCAGTCCTCCCACAATAGCGCCCGCGGCAGCAGCCTTCATGAAGTCGCGGCGACGTAACCACAGAGACTCTGGCGTAATTTCAGAGGAAGGTATGACAGGCCAATTAGGAATTCTCGGCTTCATCGTCAGACTCCTTAGCAGGTTGAGGCTTGACCACATTTCGCTGCAAGTATTGCACGGGGCCCGAAAGAGCATAAACAAAGAACAAGCACCACAGCACCAGCGGTGGATCTAGCGCGATCAAACCCAACACGGCTACCAGTAACAAAATTCGTGCGAACGGCACCCGAGCCTCGAGAGGGAGCGTCTTAAAGCTGTAATAAGGGAAGCGAGCAATCATGAGAAAGCCCAGCGAAATGAGTAACACTGCGTGGCCCCACGACAATGGCGCCTCAGCCGCAGGCAATGCATATTCGTGGCCAAGCCACACGCTACCCGCCACCACCGCAGCCGCCGCGGGACTTGCCAATCCAGTAAAGAAGCTTGCGTCGGCAACGCCTCGCTGGGTATTGAATCGCGCCAATCGTAGCGCTGCACAAGCCGTGTACAGAAAAGCCGCAACCCAACCTAGCTTGCCCGCGTCGGCCAAAGCCCAATTGAACATAAGCAGGGCGGGGGCAACACCAAACGACACCATATCAGCCAAGCTATCGTACTCGGCGCCAAATGCACTGGTGGTATTTGTGAGGCGGGCGACTCGACCGTCTAAACCGTCCATAATCATCGCAACAAAAATAGCCACTGCACCCGCATAAAAGTCGCCCTGCATGCCCGCGATGACCGCGTAGAAACCGGCAAAAAGTGCGCCCGTGGTAAACAAGTTAGGCAGCCAATAAATCCCTTTCGGCGCTGAACTGGCATCCTGCGCCGCGGCACTCTTAGCGTTGATATCTTCTTCATAATCACCTACCAATGACGTCAGTGGTCGCTCAAGCTGCTCTGCAGCGCGCTCAAGGTCGTCTTCGTCATGTTCTGCGGGACTGTGGCTTTGGCTCATTTCGCGCTCTCACTGAGTGTGATTAGTCTTATATAGCAATCAATACTTTAACAGCTGTGGGCGGTATGTGCTCCTCCACATTTAAACGCGCACGCAAACGGAGCTTTTTCCGCCGCTAGCGGGTATACTCGGCGCCGATTTTTTTGATTGAGAAATTTTGATTGAGAAGTGCTCTCGGACACACACATGCCGATTTCCGCCTGTGCTAACGGGTTCCCTCACCCTCATCATCATTTTATTCATCTATTACTAACACCTCAGGAGACTACGGTGAGCAACTATTTCAATACACTGCCATTGCGCATCCAACTCCAAGAACTCGGCAAGTGCCGATTCATGGATCCCTCAGAATTTGCCGATGGTGTTGAGCCGCTGAAAGGCAAGAAAATAGTTATTATTGGCTGTGGCGCCCAAGGCTTAAACCAAGGCCTTAACCTGCGTGACTCGGGCCTCGATGTCTCGTACACGCTTCGTCAGGCGGCCATCGACGAGAAACGCGCTTCATGGCAGCGCGCAACTGACAATGGCTTCACCGTCGGCACCTATGAGGAACTCATTCCTACGGCCGACGTAGTAATGAACCTGACTCCCGACAAACAGCACACGCCTGTTGTGAATGCTGTAATGCCACTAATGAAACAAGGCGCCTGCCTCGATTACGCACACGGTTTCAACTTGGTAGAAGAAGGCATGAAAATCCGTGAGGACATTACCGTTGTCATGTGCTGTCCAAAATGCCCAGGCACCGAAGTGCGCGAAGAGTATCTACGTGGCTTCGGTGTACCCACACTCATCGCCGTTCACCGCGAAAATGACCCTAACGGTGAGGGCATGGCTATCGCCAAGGCGCTTGCTTCAGGCACCGGTGGTGACCGAGCAGGGGTATTGGAGTCTTCTCCCATCGCGGAAGTAAAGTCTGACCTCATGGGCGAGCAAACCATTCTTTGCGGCATGCTTCAAACAGGTTCCATATTGTGTTTCGACCGAATGGTTGAACTAGGCATCGACGCCGGCTACGCCGCGAAACTTGTTCAGTATGGCTGGGAAACCGTCACCGAAGGCCTCAAGCAAGGCGGCATCACCAATATGATGGATCGCCTATCAAACCCCGGGAAGCTTCGCGCGTTCGAACTGTCGGAAGAGATGAAGCTTATTTTGCGCCCACTGTTTGAGAAGCATCAAGATGACATTATGTCGGGTGAGTTTTCGCGCACTATGATGACGGACTGGGCCAATGACGATGTCAACCTACTAACATGGCGCGCCGAAACCAACGAGAGCGCTTTTGAAAAGCAGGCACTGACTGATGAACCTATCGATGAGCAAGCCTACTATGATCAAGGCATCCTGATGATCGCTATGGTTAAGGCGGGGGTTGAGCTGGCCTTTGAAACCATGGTCTCAGCAGGCATCGTTGAAGAATCTGCTTACTACGAGTCATTGCATGAGACACCGCTTATTGCAAATACCATTGCACGTAAGAAGCTCTACGAGATGAATGTTGTCATCTCAGACACTGCAGAGTATGGCTGTTACCTATTCGATCAAGCCGCACGCCCACTCCTGAAAGAATTTGTTGGGAAGCTTGGCGCGGATGTTATCGGAGAAGGTGTTAGTGGCAGCAATGCAGTCGATAACCGAACGTTGATTGACGTTAACGATGCGATCCGTAATCACGATGTCGAGATTGTCGGTGAAGAACTTCGAGCTCACATGACCGGTATGAAGTCGATCTCTTCAGCGGACTGAACTAATAGAACGCTCGCAATAGGATAAAGGGAGCCTTTGGGCTCCTTTTTTTTCGCCTAAATGTCGTCAAAAAATTAGCCACACAATATGAAGAAACTGACTTTTGTCCGCAATAAAAAAGAGCCCTAGGGCTCTTTTACTGCGCGGTTAAAGTGGCAATTCTCAACAACGGCTAGTCGAATAAGGACAGCACCGCCTCAGGTGGTCGACCAATAACTGCCCGATGTCCTCTTATCACGATTGGACGCTCAATCAGTATGGGGTGTTCAAGCATTGCCGTTATCACATCCTCATCGGCTGCATCGGCGGCTAGCTGCAGGTCTTTGAACGCGGCTTCGTTCCGACGCAGTAAATCCCATGGCTTTATGCCCAGGGCTTTGACCACATCGACCAGCGCCTGAGCGCTTGGAGGCGTGTCCAAGTATTTGATGATCTCAGGAGTGATGCCCCGCTCTTCAAGCAGCATCAAGGTCTGACGCGACTTGGAACAGCGGGGATTATGATAGATAGAGACACTGGGCATGGCGTCGTTCACGGCGCCAAGATCTTTTCGCCACGAGCCATGCCCGCCACACCTGAACGCACGACCTCCAGCACCTCGGTCTCACCCAATGCGCTCAAAAACGAATCGAGCTTATCGGTAGGCCCGGTGAGCTGAATCACATAGGAGCTTGGGCCCACGTCGATGATCTGACCTCTGAAGATATCGGTAGTACGTTTCACTTCATCGCGTTGAGCACCCACGGCACGGACTTTAACGAGTAGCAAGTCGCGCTCGACGTGTGCACCCTCACTGAGATCGACTACTTTTACTACGTCGATCAGCTTATTGAGGTGCTTAGTGATTTGCTCAATCTTGAGCTCGTCGCCGCTGGTGGTCACCGTCAACCGCGATAGGGACTCGTCTTCTGTGGGCGCTACATTGAGCGTCTCAATGTTGTAGCCTCGCTGAGAGAACAAACCGACAACACGAGACAGCGCACCCGGCTCGTTTTCAAGCAATACAGACAGGATACGGCGCATCTTAGGTTCTCTCCGTTTTGCTAAGCCACATATCTTTCATAGCGCCACTGGGGGCTACATGCATAGGGTAAACGTGCTCATGGGGTTCGACGAAAATATCAAGGAATACCATACGGTCTTTTAAACTGAAGGCTTCTTTCATGGCGCCCTCAAGATCGTTCTTATCTTTGACCTCAATGCCTACATGCCCATAGGACTCGGCAAGTTTCACGAAGTTAGGCAGCGATGCCGCATAGTGACTTTCCGAATATCGTCCCTCGTACTGCATGTCTTGCCACTGCTTAACCATGCCCAAATAGTTGTTGCGCAGGTTGATGATTTTTACCGGCAAGCCATATTGAGTACAGGTCGATAACTCCTGAATGTTCATTTGAATACTGCCTTCACCGGTAACGCAGGCGACATCAGCATCAGGAAACGCCAGCTTCACGCCCATCGCAGCCGGCAAACCAAAGCCCATGGTGCCAAGACCACCGGAGTTTATCCAACGTCGAGGCTGATCGTACTTGTAATACTGGGCCGCAAACATTTGATGCTGACCTACATCGGAGGTCACATAGGCTTCGCCATTCGTCACCTCATAAAGGCACTTAATCGCATCTTGGGGCATGACTAAATCACTTTCGCCGTAGCGACGCCCGTGCCATAAGCCATGCGCTTCTCGCCAGCTTTCGATTTGCTTCCACCAATCGGCTAGCGCATCAGTGTCAGGCAGTGCTCGATCTGATGCCGCTACTTGTGCATCAATCTGAGCACCGAGCTCGGTCAGAACTGCCTCGACTGGCCCAACAATGGGGACATCGACAGGAATGATTTTAGCGATTGATGCGGGGTCGACATCGATATGGATAATTTTGGCGCCGGGACAGAACTTGCCCACGGTGTTAGTGACACGGTCATCGAAACGCGCCCCTACGGCTAGAATCACGTCACTGTGATGCATCGCCATGTTGGCTTCATAGAAACCGTGCATTCCGAGCATGCCAAGAAACTGGCGATCTGATCCCGGATAAGCACCCAAGCCCATGAGGGTGTTGGTCACGGGATAATTGAGTTTACGCGCAAGGCTCGTCAGTAACTCGGTACCACCACCTTGAATAACACCGCCGCCAGCATAAATAACCGGACGCTTAGCACCCAGCAGTAAACGCGCTGCCTTGCGGATTTGGCCTGTATGCCCTTTCTGAGAGGGCTGGTAAGAACGCAGACTCACAGACTCCGGGTAATAGTATTCGAACTTGTGCTCTGGGTGCGTGAGATCCTTGGGGATATCAATCACCACTGGGCCAGGGCGACCTGTGCTCGCAATATAAAACGCTTTTTTAATAATAGCGGGAATGTCTTCCGTGCGCTGGACCATGAAACTGTGCTTCACGATAGGGCGGGAAATACCCACCATGTCGGTCTCTTGGAAAGCGTCCTCACCAATTAAGTGACTCTGAACCTGACCCGCCAGCACCACCATAGGGATGGAGTCCATGTAAGCTGTTGCGATACCCGTGATAGCGTTAGTCGCACCGGGGCCTGAGGTGACCAGTACTACACCGGTCTTACCGGTTGCACGGGCATAACCGTCGGCTGCGTGGGTAGCTGCCTGCTCGTGACGCACCAAAATATGTGGCAGGTTCTCAGCTTGAAACAGGGCATCGTAAATATGAAGGGCTGCGCCTCCAGGATAACCAAAAACGTACTCGACTCCCTCGTCCTCGAGGGCGCGGACGATCATTTCGCCGCCAGATAACATTTCCATAACTCTCGTTTTCCACCAGTTGAGTGTGAAGATTGTGGCGTGAGCTGGAAATATAAGATGACCTACCCTACCGCCGCCGTCTGTCGCACGAAACACTGGCCGGATCATTCCGGACTACCATACCGGAACATCGATCACGAAAGCCGTGTATCGGTCGTCCTGCGGGGTAGCGCAGTGTCGAGCCCGAGGTGCGCTAAACGCACGTTACGGAACCCGCAAACAGCCCACACAACTATCCCGTTGTGGGGGTGGGCAAGAGGATGAGGGTACTCACCAATAACCGTTGCCGTTCGCGTGACAACGCAATTGTGAGGATTGGGATGGGTTAAAGTCAAGTAATGGTGCGCATTTGCAACACTTGATACTGCCCATCGGTCGGTGACCTGCGGTAGACTGCTTGGATCGGGCCTAGCCTGCGCCACCCTTGGGGGTAGTTATGCACATCAAGGCACACCTCTGGTCTAAACGGCTGGCGACAACGTGCGCACTGGGTGTTTTGTTATGGGCGGGGAGCAACAGCGCGATCGCCGCTGACCTGTATCGCTGGCAAGATGCCAACGGGAACCCCGTCATTAGCGACCGGCCACCGCCTGCTGGCACACCGTATACGACGCTCAACGGCAGCAAGTATGGCGTGAAGGGACGGCGTACGAGTGTGCGACCCCCTCCGCCCTCAACTGCCAACCGAGCCAGTCCAGAAGCATCAAAAGAGCAAGCGCCGAAAATCATCGAAGTTCCAGCAGTACGCGAAGCCGACCCCTCGAAGTGCGAGGCCGCCAAGGAAAACCAATTCAAACTTTCAAACTTTCCTCGAATTCGCGTGCAAGACGACAATGGTGTCGTGCGCTTCCTATCACGCGAGGAAATCCAGACGCAAATAGAGACCGCGAATCGAGCTATTGAGCGCTACTGCGACTAGCGCGAGTACAGTTTACTCCGAATCAGTTACTCCGAATC
>DAIRTN010000017.1:27793-40881 GCA_036803865.1 Luminiphilus sp. | reverse complement strand
AGCGCTACTGCGACTAGCGCGAGTACAGTTTACTCCGAATCAGTTACTCCGAATCGGTCTCGAGAACCCGGTAGTTAAACTCAAATCCACCGCAAGCGCTCGGAACGAACTGCCCTCCTCCCAACGTCGCATTACTACCCTGATAGGTCACATTACAATCGTCGTCTGTCGGATCGGGATCATTTGGATCTGGCGTTGGCGCGCCTTCATCTGGGTCACCCACACACGCGATACAGATCCACTCTGGGTCACCATCGCCCTCAATATCTACGTCTGCAATGACGGGTGGTATGGGAAATCCACTACCCTGAATTTCAGTACCGTCATTTTCATAAGGCTCTCTGAGTCGAACAGCATACCCGCGGGCAGTGCCTAGATTGGCACAAATACCGCTCGCGCCACCCTCTGGAATATATGAATTAAAGAACACTATGCCTGCAGCTGTTGCTGCTGGCGTTACAATTTGCTCACCGGGCTTGCTGAGATCAAAAAACCAGCCGTTATAGTCATTGTAAAGCGACTCACCCTCACCCAGACCCACAGCGGCATCGAGCATATTGTTATTTGATGTGACATCAAGATCGATAGCTGTGCGCGTGTCAATATTTTCGAGAACATCGGAAGGATAGGGCTTGTCTATGAACAGATAAAACCGGTTTTGCATTTGCGTATCGTAAGGATAGTTTTCTTTTAAAGGACGCTCTCTGTCACCACTGCCGATACCAATCGCTACTGTTCCTTTGGCTACGCGGACAGCAAAGGGATCATTTAAAAAACGGGTACCCGCGCGCCCAGACTGAGCGATTCTGGTCATCGCCCAGTTACCAACTCCCCGTTGCGTGAGGAAATCCGGATCACTAGGACTCAAATCTGCGAGTGAAATACGGTGTATCCCACCTGCGGCAGAGACCACATAAATTAAATCGACAAAATCGTCGTCATCAAGATAAACCGGCTTAGGCGCACCAACGATTGGATGTTTCAATTCCGACGGGGAGTTACCGTCAGATCGAACCTTGAATTCCTTGATCAAGCGTCCAGTCGTCGCCTCTACAATATAGACTGAATTGCCCGTCTCGCAGCTGGTCGGAAAAGCCTTTTGATCGACATCAAGGCACGCGTCCCAACCTCCGCCAAAAATAATCGCAGGAACGCCCACACCATTACCTGTCTCATCAACCAAACCGGCAACCGGCGTCGACCACGTTTGACCAATATCATTAAAACCAGTGGTGCAGCCAGAGGCATCGCAGCCCACTTTCCAGTGCCCACTGCGGCCCTTCATTATTGACGCTGATGGCGGACCGCCATTCTCTGGACTCACGTTAAGCCCATACAGCACTCGTCCGCCGCGACGCATTGTTGGGTAAATCCAAGCCGTTTCAAGTGACCCAGACGATTCACTATAGTCTAGATAAACGCCGGTGGAACCGTCGAAGAAATAGGGCTTTGGCTCAAACGTTGCCAACATCTGGCTATCGAAAGATGCCTCGAGACCATCATAATCAACGGACGGCGAATTAGCGTACTGCCTTTCAATCTCACTAAGATGTGATTCAGACATCATCGACCATTCTTCGTTGCCCGTCGTAGGGTCAAGAGCCCGATAGAGCCCATCATTCGAGCCATAAAAAACACGGAACTCAGTCGACCCGTTAGCCGCTCCATACGTTAATGTGAGGGGTCGCGAATGGATAATGTCGCCATGTATGGAGGCACGCAAGCCATCAGCGGGCATTATTTCCGAATCTAAAATTGCGTCGTTTTCGATATAGCTAGCATTCGAATCGAGGGTAATGGGGTCACCACCCGCCAGACCAGGGTCTTCTCCGTGGACGTAGTCGAATACATCGGCCGTTGTGTACGTAGCCGAGGAAACGGCACTTGAAACCGCAGGCAAGTCGGACGCTGTCAAATCAGAAAGAGAGAGACTTGTACCCGATGAGGTCGCCAAGAAAATATTCCGAGTACTACTGCTTGAATTGTGCTGCCCTCTGATCTGCTGCGCGGCACCGCCCTTTTCCACAAAAGGCCCGTCAGGAGAATCCGATAAAACACTTCGACCGTTTAAGAAGTCTGCATCACATTCACTAACGGGGTTGGGATCGAGACCAAGACCTTCGAAATAGGGACCCGTTGTACCGCCGCTTTTAGCCACTTGGGACGTATCTGTCGTCCACTCACTCGTAGCGCATGCACCGATAAAGCCCGTCTGACTATTAACCGCAATATCGCCATTGGCATCCACTAGCTCAACGTTTCCATCTATCAGGCCTAATTTGTACTGCTTTAGATTGCCCGGCCAACGCGGCTTGCGCTCTTTAGCCGGCCTGAAAACACCTATGAAAACCTGATTCTCACTTGTTCCCTGCTGAGAGGCACTCAGGGGCAATGTGACAGCGGCAAAGCTTGAGCTAGCGCCAATGATGTCACCGAAGATTCTCTTGAGCGCGGTTTGCAGCTCATCATAGTTGCTGGCAGACAAACGATAGCCACCACCCGCTGCGGCTGCGGAGTCCATAAGCGACGAATGCGTCACGTTGGGCTGTTTGTTGTAAACATCGAGCGTGAAAGTGGTTACCGGGACTCGGTAGCTTTCGGTTGATGCCGAATCTCCGCTACCCGAGGTCACTTCTAGCTCCACACCATATTCCTTGAGGAACTGAGTCCAGTCATCTAAGTTGAAGTCTGCGCCACCCGTCTCGTCATAAGTATCTGTTGGAATAATGCTGCCCGAGTTTTCACCTGCAACCGTATAGCGATACCACTGCTGCGCATTGCTGCCATTACCAACCTTTTGGCAGTTACCACCACCGGAGGCCCGTTTCGTTCTGTTACTACCGCCACTCAAGCACGAGCAATCACTCTCTGTTGCACAGTTAGCCTGAATAATCTCGGATTCACCTGAGTTTCCGTTGATATCGGCGGTGCAGCTGCTTACCGATTCGTAACACTGCTCAGAAAAACCGTACTCAACAGCGCTTCCCGTGACCTCCGCAAACTCACGCATAGACCGGGGCGTCCCAACGGTATCGCCTGCCAAGCGGTGCG
The DNA here is from genome assembly GCA_036803865.1 of Luminiphilus sp. Classification (GTDB taxonomy): domain Bacteria; phylum Pseudomonadota; class Gammaproteobacteria; order Pseudomonadales; family Halieaceae; genus Luminiphilus. The sequence continues at coordinate 37,830 of DAIRTN010000017.1, read as the reverse complement.
GGTTTGTCTCTCCGAGCCCTTGATAAAGGCTTTTAAGCGCGGCTGAGTTAGCCGCATCATCATCTGAAGGACCGCTACTGTTAGGGTTAGATACGAAAATGACGTAGGTTTCTGCGCATACATCGCCCGAGCTGAGTGGGGACTGGAATACACTGTAGGGTGTGCTGTTAACGTATGCTGAAGTGTCTGCCAAACTAGGGGTGCCCGTACTACCCGGGCTAGTCTGCCCCTCCCTAACAATACTTTGCAGCCCACCCGACAAGTAGTTGTGCACGTCAGAAATTAAATTGCCATAGCTCGTGTTGGAATTGCGCTTTTCAGTATTGCCGTTAATATCGCCATAAATCGTATTTAACGTGTTGTAAAATGCAGGCTTGTTAGTGGAAAACTGTTTCAGGCCAAATCGAACAAATGCGCCATCTTGGCCAGCGTCACCGGCCGTTGTGAACTCCAAAAGAGCAATATTAATATCTCCCGCAATACCCTCTAATGCACCGCGAATGGCGGCGACCTCCGCCTGCCCCTGTGTTTCGGACTCGAAGTCACCGTCACCGTCTGTATCGCGGTCCGGCCATTGCTGGCTTTGCCGCGCCCAATTGGAGGTGTTGTCTAAAACAATAATGACATTTGGGAGGGAATCATCAGCGGCGGAACTGGTAAGCCCCGACGCAAAAATATCAATATCCTCGGCAAAGGACGCCGTAGAAAGTAGAGAGAGACCTAAAAATGCGATTGATGAACAAAAATGTTTCATAACTATCGTTCCTTTTTTGAGTCTCGCGGTCAGGCACATGGATTGCCACCATAAACTCGCTGATTAACTGCCTGCCTCGCGCTTACGACGGCACCGGTGACTTGGTCCGTACCTGTAGCTGTGATCTCCCAAACAACCATACTGCACTTTGAGGGTGCCCCTGGCTTGAGTGCTTCTGGACTCGCACTATCAGGCAAACAGCCGATATCTTTGTCAGTATCATTAAGCTCGCCAATTGACACTGGCCGCAGCGCCTTGCAGGTCAGTCCAGTCAGCTGCACAGTGACATCGTCTTCAACACCATCACCCGAAAGATCGAAGCACCGTTGAAATGAATTACCGCAGCTTGTCTGAAATGCGACGCTCCCACTCGGAAATTGTCCGTAAGCGATGGCTTCTTCAAGCGCATGAACAACGGCATTTTTTACTGCTGCTCGCGCCTCAATATTCTGAACTATCTGCAGATTGGTCCTGATAGAATTTGTTGTCACCACTGCAATAAGCGTTACCAGTACGAGCATAATCAGTGCGACAACTAACACGACGCCTCGCTGGTTTCTTAATGAAATCCTGTTCATCGTCGAGGTCCCGAAATATTAATGACATCGACGGTTGTGTTCTTCACGATCCGCTTATATTTTTTTAGAGACTCGGGCACGAGGTACTCTTCACCGGCAATCGTGTAGCTATTGGTATCGGACGGAAAATTACCGTCTCGGTGTACTACTAACCAAATGCGGACAGATATGACATTTGCCCAATCAGCCGGTGCGGGCTCTCGAATAAACTTAATGCTGCCGTCGGTGTTAGTATCAATTTGCCCATCTGCATTGCCATCAATACCCCACTCGAAGGCGAGATACTCTACCCCGCTAGAAATTTCTTGCAGTCGATACTGCAACTTGGACTCACTGTAATCGAGAAACAAACGGACCAACCGGTTATCTTGGCTGACGTAATAGATTCGAGAAATATAGCGGTAAATTGGCGCGAGGTTACCAGCAATGCAGGACCCATCCAGATGCGTCATCGTTGATCCTGCGTTTGCGCTTGTAACTTGGTAGAGCTTAACCTCTCCACCAGCGAGACTTCCCGCGGCACAACCATTCGTCTGAATGTGAAAATTATTAAGATAGTCCCTGCAGCGGCCCTGAGCCGCTTCACACGTACTTGCACGGCGCACGGATAAAAATTCAGATGCGGCCTTAGCCGTTAGCGCTTGCCCCGTACAACTCACTAAGTCACTGTTCAAATCAGCCCCCGACTCAGAAAACAGGGGGAACTCTGCCGCGTAACTTAACTCCTCTTTTGCGGAGAATGCAGAGTCACCTGTGCCAACACAGGCGAAGGGTGGCTGAGGAAACGCAGCGCTCGGTGGATCGGAAGGCACTTCGCCTGCCACAAAAATATCGCCGCTGGCTGACAAAGGATAGCCGGCCTCTCCCCAGTAACCCGCTAGCTCGACATCTGAGGCTAGTGTGTCCAGCGTATAAAACGCGTTTTCTAATAATTCGCCAACTGATTCTACCTCTGAAAGAGAACGACTAGAGTTAACAAAAATCGTCGACATCCCCAAAAGGATTGCGAGGCCGAGCGCAAGCGCAATCATAATTTCAATGAGACCAAAACCATGCTGCTGCATTTTATGGTGACTTAATAATGAATAGTTAGCCACGACTAGCGAACCGCCACATCGCGAAACAACACTCTTCGATACCTATCGTCTCCATAGACACCACTTCCGCAGGTTATCAACGGAGCAGCCGACGGCACTAATCCTTGCCACGCAACCGCCACTCTTATCACTGTTTCCCCGCTACCGCTGCCGGTACCCACTTCTATACAGCCGCGAGCATTCAAGGGCGCCGCCTGCCCAACTCCACCTCGAAAAACGGACGCGCCAATAAGAGAGCGATTCCATTCGCACAGATCAAGAGCGGAAAGCGATACCGATGAGGAACAGGTTGCGGCGGTTTGTAACGTTTGAGCGCCATAAACCGCACCACTATTAGCTGTATATGCCCCCGATTTCACGCCTGCTGGGTTAGCGCTTATACGAGATGCCATATCATCCAGAACATTTGTCGCCTGCAGTCTTTGCAATGCCTCAAACTGGTCACTAATCGTTGTCGTTTGCAATGCACTGAGGCCAAGCAATCCAATCGCAACCAGCAAAAACGTGACGAGAACTTCCACCAACGTAAAGCCTTTTGACGCCCTCAACAGTGAAAGCTGACCCCCTGGCGGCCACATAGCCAATCTCTCAGTCTTCATATCAACCACACGCACCAAACCAAACGCTTTCTTCGCTCGAATCGGGGCAAGTCCCTTCACACGCAGAACTAACGCCTTTTACGCGACCATTTGTTTCAACGTACAAACACATTCGGCAAGTGGACCCTTGCGCGCTGGTCGAAAAATCATAGGTGCTGCAAGTCGCCGAACGGCCCCAAGAATTAAACTCCGTGGCAGATGTGGGCGCGGACAAGCTTACAGATGAGACAAGCAGCTGCTCTGAAAGAAGCTCTGAACCTGCAACACTGGAACAGTTTGAGGCGCTATTTGATGCTGATACCGCGCACCACCCACTCGATGACGCCAGTACTTTTACAGATTCATTGCGTTTGACCGCTTCGGCTCGAGCAAGTGCTAAGGTGTTTCTGAGTTCACTGGATGCCGTTCGCAAACGCTGTTCAGCAAGTAGGCGTGAAAACGAAGGCACAGCGATAACGAGAAGAATTCCAAGTATCACAATACCGATCATTAACTCTATCAGCGTAAACCCTTGCGTAAGTCCTTGAAAGCGGCGCACTACCACGATTCCGCCGTGCCACCACTTTGGCAGTTTCGCGTTCGTGCACCTGTGCTTGACACGCACAGAGAGCCGTCATTTGACTGCATAGATCCAGCCATAGGGTTTAACATCAACGTAAAACTGGGCGGCGGTCCCCCATCAACCCCAAGACTTGCGCCACTTGGCAACTCATAATGCGGCGCAACGTCTTTCTTCGCCGCGTGTGTACTCGGAAAACCCGATAGCGAGTCTGCTCCATAGCCCAACGCCGTTAACGTGGTGGCGTACTCCCTATTGTTCATCAAGTGGTTTTGCTGTCGCTGAGCGACCTCCATCATGAAAGCCTGTGCCGCAGCGCGGTTGCCTTTTCGAACGTGGTCCATGTAAGAGGGGTAAGCGACAGCCGCCAAAATACCGATAATCGCGATGACAATCATTATCTCGATCAGCGTAAAACCCCGCATGCTGCGCGCGCGCAGTGCCGGTGTTCTTGATGATTGCTGGTGACGAGAATTGCCCATGAACTACCTCCGATGGCTTTATCCACCACGGACCTCGGCCGCCTGTTTGCGTGTCTCAAAATGAGTCGCGAAGTGCATGTGTCCACTCAATACTACGCCTGCTGGCCATAATTACCAGTATGACAGCTATGACATTTTTATCTTAAAAAGGTATTTGATAAGCCACTAATAGTGGTCGCTACTACGTTGCGGATATAGCCATTGAGAGCGCTAATTCGTAGGCACCGAAAAGACCCAATGTCGCCAAAAGTAAGAGTCCTGCGACAACCACGGTCGCTAAAAAACCCCTTTCATTTCGCCTGCTCAATGACTGCAACGCCTCGCACGCGCGGTTTTTTTGAATCATCGAATGTGCCCCCTGCGCTACAGCGACTCAATCATCGGTACATGCATAGCCGCCACTCGAAAGCTGACCTCCTCGCGAGTCACGTTACCCAAACTCGACCGACGCTGACTTTGCGCCCAGATGCTCAATGCACTCGGGTCAAATAGCGTGTCGTTGCGCTCACCGTGAAAAAGCAGCTGCAGCTGCCAGCTGTTCGCCTGACTGTTATCCGTCTGCTTACTACCCGTTTTTTGATTGCCTGCCTCATTTTCACCCGTGTATTCGCTAATAGCCCAGCTCTCTAAACCCCATACCAACATCTCCGCTCGACTAAATACGCCGTCGGCACCCAAGCGATGAATCATCAACGCGCCAATACCATCACCTCGTCGCCACGCATAATCCCTCAAATACAGGATAGATCGCGACCAAAGTGCGTAGCGCTTAGTGCCTGTACATTCCGCAGGTGGCTTAGCCTCTGAAAAGACACGCAGCTCAGCGGCGGGCTGCGTAAATACCGGATGACAACCAGGCTGCACCCAAACATACGCGGGCCAACTCGATGGCTCGCAGTGCACAGGACATTCCTCCAGTGCGTCTACCCAAAGTACCGGCGTGTTCGTCCGCCTATCGGAAAGAGCAATACAGAGCGTCCCAGGCTCGGATAAAACAACAACGCCTACACTGTTCTCGGCCGAGGGGGTATCGCAGAGTAAGCCGATCTTCGCGCCCTCTGTCTTCGCGCCCTCTTTCGACAGCGCACTACGCGTAACTAAATCGGACAAATACACGCTGCTGTGGCGTGCCCGTTCAATAATCTCAACGCGATCAGCTGAAAGGTTTACCTGCGCGCTCAATAGAAGGATGCCGCGCATTGTGCTCGCAATGATAATTGCGCTCAACGCCAAGGCGATTAGCAGCTCAACCAAGCTTAAGCCTTTCGACGCGTGCCGCGAGTTAAAAGCGTTTGAGCGGTTATTGTGAGACACAGGGGGGTCGTGGGCAATCGTAATATCAGAAACCACCCTCACGGCTGACATCAAAATTGCCAACGACGTAACAATAGAGGATTCGGTGTATTACGCTGGCACTCGGTAGATGGAGCAATAAGAACCAGCTGCCACTCGACACTCTCGCGATACAAGCAAGTCACGGGTTGGAAACCACTGTGAACATTAACAACCGCACGTGTGGCACACCAATCATTTAACCATGCGGGCTGGGATACACCGCAAACGTGGCCTTCTTTCGGCAGCGTTTGAGCCGACCGAACATGCGTTCGAAACCGGCCTTCGAAGTCGATAAACCGAACACTCATGTGCAATCGCGCGCGAGATTCTTGATTTAACGCATCGGTTTTTTCAGCAATTTGCCAGAGGCCCATTAAGCCTGCAGAGCTCACTATCCACGCAATGAGCACATCAATCACGGCCAAACACTCGCAGGACGTCTCAGGCCTCGGCTATTTAAACTGATGATCTCCAGAGCACTCGTCGTCTCGTTAGGAATGAGCTCCAAGGTGTAAGTTTGAGCCTTGTCGGCAGTACTGACTAATAGCTGAAAGTGCTCTCTGACCCGAGCTGGAAGCTGCACGAGTAACTCTAGCTGACCCTGATCGAGATAGCGCCCGCTATTTAAACGAGCCCGCTCCTGGACCGAGGACATGCTTAAAAGACTCAACGCACCTTCAGTCGCCACGGCGCGCAATTGGTACTGCCGGTACGAGGGCAAGCCAATGGCACTCAATATGCCGATTAGCGCCAACACAACGAGTAGCTCAATGAGGGTAAAACCGGGCGCTTTTAAATTTTTATCCATTGCCGCAGATACTCGTAGAAAACACCTAGCGGAGTGTTCACTATCGGTCGCTACCGGTATTCATCAGCGCCACAAAACGATGACAGTTCGCTTTTTTTGACGGCAAAAGTCACACCGACAAAAAAGCCCGGGGTGACCTTAATCACGGCCCGGGCGCGAGATATAACCCACTCGGTTTAGGCGGCAGTGCTTTCCGCACGAGTAAAGTTGATCACACTCTCTCGAAGCTCAGCGTTAATTGTATCCCCCGGCCCAAACTCGCCGGCTAAGATAGCCTGCGCCAAGGGGTTCTCCACCAACTGCTGTATGGCGCGCTTCAATGGTCGCGCACCATAAACAGGATCGAAGCCCGCCTCCGCCAAGTGATCGAGTACCGCATCGTTCAGTTCAATCGATAGGTCTCGCTCCGATAGACGATCGCGTAGTGAGGCCAACTGAATATTGGCAATACCGCGTATTTGATCACGGCGCAGTGGATGGAACACAACTGTTTCATCGACCCGATTAATAAACTCAGGTCGGAAATGCTGTCCTACCACGTTCATGACAGCAGCTTTCATAGCCTCATAGTCATCGCTACCTGCCATTTCCTGAATCAAATCTGAACCCAAGTTAGAGGTCATCACAATCACAGTATTACGGAAGTCCACGGTACGCCCTTGGCCATCGGTTAAGCGGCCATCCTCAAGTACTTGGAGAAGAATATTGAAGACATCGGGATGCGCCTTCTCCACTTCATCGAGCAGGAGCAGTGAATACGGACGTCGGCGCACGGCCTCGGTAAGGTAACCACCCTCCTCGTAACCGACATACCCTGGAGGCGCACCAATCAAGCGAGCCACCGAGTGTTTCTCCATAAACTCCGACATATCGATGCGCACCATGGCCTGCTCGCTATCAAACAAATACTCTGCCAACGATTTGCACAGTTCGGTTTTACCCACACCCGTAGGACCCAAGAATAAAAAAGATCCGTTGGGACGGCTGGGATCCGATAGGCCCGCCCGCGACCGTCTCACCGCATTCGATACCGCAATAACCGCTTCGTCTTGACCGACCACACGATCATGCAAAGAACTTTCCATGCGAAGTAGCTTTTCACGATCACCCTCTAGCATTTTCGAAATAGGGATGCCGGTCCAGCGAGATACCACCTCAGCAACTTCCTCTTCAGTCACATGACTGCGTAGCAACTGAGGTGCCGTGTGCTCAGCTGCAGCTGCCGCGCTGAGCTTCTTATCCAACTCTGGCAAGATCCCATATTGAATCTCAGACATGCGCGTCAAATCGCCAGTGCGATGCGCAGCCTCTAATTCAAGCTTCGCTTTCTCAATATCGCTTTTAATTTTTGCGGTACCCTGAACAGCAGCCTTTTCCGCTTTCCATACTTCCTCAAGATCAGAAAATTCACGTTCGATAAGATCGATCTGCTCGCAGAGCAATTCGACCTGTTTTTTAGCTGCATCAGACTTGTCTTTTTTAACCGCTTCGCGCTCGATCTTGAGCTGAATTAAGCGACGCTCAAGCCGATCCATGGACTCGGGCTTTGAATCTATCTCCATACGAATTCGACTAGCGGCTTCATCGATAAGGTCAATGGCCTTATCGGGCAACTGCCTATCCGTGATGTAGCGCTGGCTAAGCTTTGCTGCAGCGATGATTGCACTGTCAGTAATTTCAACACTGTGGTGTACTTCGTAGCGCTCCTTCAAGCCACGTAAAATCGCAATAGTGTCTTCCTCGGAGGGCTCTTCGACGAGCACCTTTTGAAACCTGCGCTCAAGTGCTGCATCTTTTTCAACATACTGCCGGTATTCGTTAAGTGTTGTCGCTCCCACGCAGTGCAGCTCGCCACGGGCAAGCGCCGGCTTAAGCATGTTGCCAGCATCCATTGAACCTTCGGCCTTACCCGCACCAACCATCGTATGCAATTCATCGATAAAGAGAATCACGCGCCCCTCTTCCTTAGAGAGCTCGTTCAGAACCGCTTTTAAACGTTCTTCAAAGTCACCGCGGAATTTTGCGCCAGCAAGCAGTGCGCCCAGGTCTAGCGACAAGATACGTTTGTTTTTAAGACCTTCAGGCACTTCACCATTGACCACTCGCTGAGCAAGTCCCTCAATGATCGCGGTCTTTCCCACGCCAGGCTCACCAATGAGTACCGGGTTATTTTTGGTACGGCGCTGTAGCACCTGAATCGTGCGGCGAATTTCATCGTCGCGACCGATGACCGGGTCGAGTTTGCCCGACTCTGCACGTTCGGTGAGATCGATAGTGTACTTCTGCAGGGCTTGGCGCGACTCTTCCGCTTCCGCCGAATTCACTCCTTCACCGCCACGAACATCGTTAATCGCTTGATCTAACGTGGCTTTAGTGACGCCAGCCTGGGTCAACGTAGTTGCCAGCGGCGAACCCGAATCTAGCATAGCGAGCAATACGAGTTCTGAAGACAGGTAAGCGTCCTTTCGCTCCTGTGCCTGCTTGTCTGCGCGATTGAGCAACCGGCTGCAATCTTGCGAAATGTGCACATCGCCCGACGCACCATTCACCGTAGGCAATTGATTAACCGCGGCATCAGTCGCGGCGATTAATGCGCTCAAATTTGCCCCCGCTTTTTGCAGCAATGGCCGACTCGAACCACCTTGTTGCTCGAGTAACGCCTTTAAAACATGGGCTGGCTCGATGTATTGATTGTCTCGACCCACCGCGAGGGATTGGGCATCTGCCAGAGCGTTTTGCAGCTGGTTCGTCAATTTATCCATTCGCATAGTTTTTCCTCACATGAGCGTTAACGCTCTTTTCATATACAACTTTAAATGGCGTTTAAAATGCCATTTTCAAGTGAGTAGACGGATCATTTTAGGAATTAACCCACCTTGAAAAAGGCAAGGCGCGCCCTCAGGCGTGGTCAACGAAGAACGCTCTACATAAAGATCGGGGATATTTTTTCAGTGCGGTTGTATCGAATAATCGAGTTTCAAGGCTCTATAACGATGACCGTTGCCATTCGACCCGTCTGCCCGTCTCGTCGATAGGAAAAGAAAGATTCAGCTTCTTGATAGGTACAGCGCTCACCACCGGTCACTTGCTGCGCACCGTGCGCCATCAATACCCAAGCCGCCAATCCTGGCAGGTCCGCCATGTATCGATCGCCGATGCCGGGGCTGAAGAATACGTCAATCGCATGCCCATAACGCGCCCGAAAGGCGCTCTTTACGTCCTGCCCAACCTCGAAGGCTTGCGGCCCTATTGCGGGGCCTAACCAAGCTACAAACCCCGGCATACCCTGTGGCATTGCTTGCAGCGCCGCCTCAATAACGCCGCCAGCAAGACCGCGCCAACCTGCATGCACCGCGGCAACCCATTGGCCATTAGTAGAAGCTAGTAGTATGGGAAGACAATCGGCGGTCATTACCGCACAGGCGATATTACGTTTATCCGTCCACACAGCATCAGCTGTGGCGGTGTCCGCACACTGATGAGCTGCGACCACGGATGTGCCGTGCACCTGATCAAGCCACTGTACTTTTACCTGCTCGGGCAAATACGCCGTAAGTAAACGCCGGTTAGACGCGACCGCGCTAAGGCTATCTCCAACGTGATAGCCCATATTCCAACGAGCGTACTGACCATTACTGAACCCCGGCCCTTCATTCAATCCACGACACGTTGTGAAGCCTCGCACATTTGGCACAGGCAGGTCTGCGCAAATAATAGGCACGCTAAGCGCCATAACTAAGCTCCATAGTTAAGCACACTGTCTCAACACACTGTCTCAACACCCTGTCTCAACACACTGTCTCAGCGCCTTTATTGACCGCCATG
>DAIRTN010000017.1:20693-27693 GCA_036803865.1 Luminiphilus sp. | reverse complement strand
CTGTCTCAACACCCTGTCTCAACACACTGTCTCAGCGCCTTTATTGACCGCCATGGGGTGTATCTTCTTCGCGAAGAAGCGCCAGCAGCGCTATTAAATCATCGGGCAATTCACTTTCAAACTGCAGTCGCTCACCGGACTCGGGGTGGTCGAAAGCCAGCGTACGCGCATGAAGCGCTTGGCGCGGAAAAGTGCGCAAAGCGTTAATCAATAAATCACTGGCTCCTGCCGGAATTCGAGGACGGCCACCGTATAAAGGGTCACCAATAAGGGGATGGCGCTTATGAGCCATGTGCACGCGAATCTGATGCGTTCTACCCGTTTCCAAATTCACTGCTAAATAAGTGTGATGGCCAAAGCGTTCTCTTATACGGTAGTGCGTCACCGCACTTTTCCCATTACGGGTAACAGCCATTTTTGTGCGCGCATGAGGGTGGCGCCCGATGGGCTCGTCCACCTTGCCACCTCCCGAGAGCGTGCCCAAACAAATGGCCGCGTACTCGCGCTTCACCGATCGCTCAGCCAGTTGAGCAATCAACGATTGGTGTGCAAGCGATGAGCGTGCCACAAACATAATGCCCGACGTATCTTTGTCGAGGCGATGCACGATGCCACCGCGAGGGAGGCGATCGAGCTCTGGCGCATAGTTCAATAACGCATTGACCAAGGTACCTCGCGCATGACCGGCTGCCGGATGTACGACGATTCCCGCGGGTTTATTAATCACCAAAACATGGGAATCTTCGTAGACGATGTCTAACGGGATATCCTCCCCAGCCCATGACACTTCCGGTTCTTGCACCGCTTCTAAAGTAAGCACTTGGCTTACAGCCACCTTGTCTCGCGGCCGTATCACAGCGCCGTCCACTGTGATGGCACCCTCTTTTATCCATTGCTGTAGCTTGGAACGTGAAAAATCAGGAAACAACGACGCTGCGGCCTGATCTAAACGATTGCCATGAAGCGATACGGGTACCGTTGCAGTCAATTGAATGGCATTGTCGAGCTCTGAACTCACAGCTTATCTCTCTCATTATGTGAACCCAGTATTTTGAGCTCATAATAGGTACAAAATTCAGTTAGCCCAATGGGTGTCAGTCAGGTGGCTGTTGACGGTACACTAGGCACCTGTAAAGCCTAACACGATGGAAGAAACACCCTTGAAACAACTTGCATACATTTTACGACAGGCAGTGAAATTGCCCGCGGCAATGGCGCTGCTATTGCTGCTTTCCGGTTGCTCGTTCTTTGGCGATGACGACGAACTCGACGTCGGTGCAGAATCGGGCGAGCAGCAAATCTATTACGAGGCCCAGCGTTATCTTGATAACGGGAGCTTTGGCATGGGCATTCGAACACTGCAGCTGCTCGAAAGTCGCTATCCCTTCGGGCGCTATGCGGAACAAGCTCAGTTAGAACTGATTTATGCGCATTACGGAGCCTACGAATATGAAGCCGCCATTGAGGCCGCTAACCGCTTTATTCGTCTTCATCCGCAGCATCCCAATATTGACTATGCTTATTATATGAAAGGTCTTGCTGCCTTCGACATGGAGGGAGACTTTCTCTCATCGTTCATACCCACGGATGACACTAGGCGCGATATTGGCCACATCCAAGAAGCCTTTGCTGAGTTTGCGCAGCTGCTAGCAAGATTTCCCGACAGTGCCTATGCACCCGATGCGCGAGCGCGTATGGTCCACATGCGCAATATGATTGCGCGACATGAAATCCATGTAGCCAACTACTATTTTCGCCGCGGCGCATACATGGCGGCACTGAATCGCGGGCGTTGGGTCGTGGAGCATATGCAGCAAACCCCATCGGTTGCAGATGGACTGGCCATTATGGCCCAGGGCTACATTTTGTTAGGCATGAATGATCTTGCCTTAGACAGTATCTCGGTATTGCGAACGAACTATCCTGATCATCCATCCCTTAACGACGAGGGTGAATTCGAGAGTATTTATGATCTCAATGGGCTAAATCGTTCCTGGATTAATAAGCTATCGTTCGGGCTGTTCGATCCCCCCGAGCCTCCGCAGTTTGACTATCGACCCAAAAGCTAAGAGCTAGCGACCCAAGAGCTAAGACCGAGCGACCCAAAAGCTCACGCCCAATGCCGCGATTTCCGCGGCATTGTTGCTTTAAAACTTTATGTTAACGTGAACGCCAAGCCCATGTAATCGGATAACGGCGATCCCGACCAAAACCTCGCTGGGTAATCCGCACACCGACCGGCGCCTGCCGCCGCTTGTATTCATTCAAATCGATCAAACGAACCACCTTCGCGACATCGTCTTGATTGAAACCCTGCGCAACAATGTCGGCAGGACTTGCGTCACGCTCTACATACCACTCGATGATCGCATCAAGCACGTCATAAGGTGGCAGGCTGTCTTCGTCTTTCTGGTCAGGCGCTAATTCCGCTGAAGGAGGGCGAGTAATCACTCGCTCGGGAATACACTGGCTCACGGTATTGCGGTAGCGAGCTAAGGCAAATACCAACATTTTTGGACAGTCTTTCAGCGCATCAAAACCGCCGGCCATGTCACCGTAAAGCGTAGAATAACCCACCGCCAATTCACTCTTATTGCCCGTTGTGAGCACCAATAAGTTCTTCTTATTGGAGATCGACATTAGCAACACGCCACGACAACGTGCCTGGAGATTCTCTTCAGTAATATTGGCGGGCAATCCTGAAAACTCATCGGACAGTGATGCCATAAAGCCTTCATAGAGCGGCTCTATAGAAATCGATCGATACGCAATATTCAGTGCTCTCGCCTCTTCCTCTGCATCTTCGATCGACATAGACGCGGTATACCGGAAAGGCATCATTACCGCATGAACGCGCTCGGCGCCCAATGCGTCCACGGCTAGTGCGACCGTCACCGCTGAGTCAATGCCACCGCTCAAACCAAGCACCACACCCGGAAAACCATTTTTATTCACGTAGTCTCGTACGCCAACAACGAGCGCTTCCCAAATTGCGGCCAATTCATCGAGAGGCTCACTGTGAGGTCCATCGGTAATGACCACACCGGTGGATGAGTCTATATCCAGCCACCAAGCGCCGTCTTCGAATTCCGGTGCAACCGCGGCAAGCTCTCCATCGGCGTTAACAGCAAACGATCCGCCATCAAACACCAATTCATCTTGTCCGCCGACTTGATTGACATAAACGATGGGGAAGGCGTTAAACACCGCACGCTGGGACACTAAATCCCAGCGCTCGCGGCGCTTCCCTCGATGAAACGGTGAGGCGTTTAAATTGATCAATAACTCGGCGCCGGCGGCCTTCGCTCCAGCGGCAGGATCAGGATTCCAAATATCCTCACAAATGGTTAGCCCGACTGAAACTCCATCGATATCCAGCACACAGGGCTCGCTACCCGCAGTGAAGTAACGCTTCTCATCAAACACCTGGTAATTCGGCAAGAACTGCTTGAAGTACTCTGCAACCACTGCACCTTTGTGAATGACACCCGCGGCATTGTATAAGCCTTGCTCTGTTTTCTTGGGATAGCCGATGATCACCCACAAGTCCGCAGGCAATTCAGCGCACAAACGAGCGAGTATCGCGTCCGAGCGCTCGGCAACTGAGGGCCGTAGCAGTAAATCCTCGGGGGGGTACCCCGTGAGGGTCAGCTCAGGAAAAACAACAACAGCATCGGAGGCTTGCTCTGCCGCGTCACGGCATACCGTTAAGATCTGCTCAGCATTACCTTCCCAGTCTCCCACTAAGGTATTGATTTGGCCCATACACAGTTTCATTGAATTGCCCTGCTACTTAATCGCTCGCGCAGTTTAACGACCTTGGGAATGCCTGTAACCCACGTTGGGGATAAAATCACAGCACAAAGTGCTTGTTGCAGGCTTTTTATCGGCTGAAAAATCCATCCATCCATCATCCGCTGATATAGTCAAACTATGGATAACGAACTGACACCGCATACAGCCGAGTATCTTCTGGCAATCGATACTGCCAACAACAGTGTCGCCCCACGAAGTATTGCGCGACTATTTGCGATCTACAACGGCTACCGTGCGCTGGTTGCCTTCGGTGTGCTGGCATTAATCATCATCCCCAGTACTCAGCAACTGATCGAAGGATACAATCGGAGTGTTTTCGTTGCAGGCTGCTGCGTGCTGCTACTTAGTGCTGTCGCACTGACCGGCCGCTGGGGTAACCTTTTGCAGCAGTCTGACTCGGGCATTCTTGCCCTGATGCTTTTCGACATTACTGGCACTGCACTCATTTCTAGCGGCAGTGGCGGCTTCCTCAGCGCATTCTCTGCTCTTTACCTCATCACCGTAGCAGCCGCCGCGGTCATGCTCAAAACGCGCACTCTCGCCACCTTAGTTGCCGCCTTGGCAGTACTGGCCATACTGCTAGATAGCTTCTGGATAGTGAGTATAGGGCTCGCTGATATCAGCACGTTGCTCCCAGCAGGCATTCTAGGGAGTTTGTTATTCACAGTATCATTACTCGCTCAATTAATGACCTCTCGGCTTGCTCAAGCAGAGGCTCAGGTAGACGAGGCCGAATCACAAGTTGCAGGACTTCAAAAACTTAACGAGCGAATTATTGTCCACATGGACACCGGAATTCTTATCGCAAGCGAGGCAAATACACTCCGTCCGATCAATGCTGCAGCCCGACGGTTCTTGAACCTCAGTGATCACGATGAGCACCCTATCGGCATTATCAGCCCGGAGCTTGCGAACCAATATCAGGAATGGCTAGAAAGTGGCCGACATCGTACCGAACCGTTTCGTGTTGATGCCAACGGGCCCGCGCTGATCGCGAGCTTTTCTCAGCTCGATGAGGAGAATCACTCGCAAAGCTTGATCTTTGTGGAGGACTACGCGCCCGTTGCCCAGTTTGCACAGTCCATCAAACTCAACTCTTTGAGTCAATTAACCGCGAGTATCGCGCATGAGATTCGTAATCCCCTGACGGCCATTCGCCATGCGGCGCAACTCATGGCTGAGAGCCAAACTATTGCAGAGGCCGATCAAATTCTGTGCGACATATTAGTTAGCAACAGTGATCGAGTCAGCGCAATCATTGACAATGTCACGGAAGTTTCTCGCCGCGCAGCACCTAATCCTGAGCAGCTCGACTTGAACAAGTGGGTCGCAAACTACTTGGATGAGTATCAGCAACAGCTAACCTCTCCGGCCGAGATAAGCCTAACGCCCAGTGAAGAGACGGCCCTTGTCGCGTTCGATCCAAGCCATTTAAAACGTATTTTAAGTAATCTACTCGACAATGCACTGCGGCACTCTAAACTGGACACTCAGCGGAACGCCGCCGCCGTACGCTTAGAGGTAGACGCGACCCAAGAGCAAGTCCACATGGATATCATCGACTACGGTCTCGGCGTATCAGAAAATCATATTGGACGTTTGTTTGAACCGTTTTTCACAACGTCGAAAGAGGGAAGCGGTCTAGGTTTGTATTTGTGCAAAGATTTGTGCGAGATCAACGGCGCAGGGCTTTTTTATAGACGGACACCTGAGAAAGAAAGCGCATTTCGTGTGAGCTTTAGGGAAGAGGCGTACTAATGAAAGGTAATACAGTGCTACTGGTCGATGATGAACCAGACATCCTACAGCTTTTAGAAATCACGTTAGCACGTATGAATTTAAATACGCGTCGCGCAGAAACACTGCAGGCTGCAAAAAGGTCACTGGCTGAATTCACGCCAGATCTCTGCCTCACCGACATGAAACTGCCCGATGGCAATGGCTTATCGCTTATTCAACACATACAAGACCACTACCCAGAACTTCCGGTTGCTATGCTCACCGCCCACGGCAACGTCGAGACCGCAATTGACGCATTAAAACTGGGCGCTTTTGATTTCGTCACCAAACCACTCGCACTCGAAAAGCTCCGTGAACTCGTCGGTCACGCACTCGACATTCACAAAAACAATAATGCTTCCAGCGATCAAACGCTGATCGGTGACACGCCACCGATCAACCAATTACGCATTCAAATTAAGAAAGTGGCTCGTAGCCAAGCCCCGGTTCATATCAATGGCGAGTCGGGCGTGGGTAAAGAAGTGGTAGCACGACTGATTCATCAATTAGGGCCGCGTGCGTCGAGACCGTTTATAGCCGTCAACTGCGGTGCGATACCCCCCGACCTTGTAGAAAGTGAATTGTTTGGTCATCGTAAGGGCGCTTTTACTGGCGCAACTGCCGACAAGCAAGGCTTATTCCAAGCCGCGGCGGGTGGCACGTTATTTTTAGATGAGATTGCTGACCTTCCCCTCCCCACACAAGTTAAATTGCTGCGAGTTATTCAAGAAAAATCCGTGCGCCCTGTTGGTAGTGAGAAGGAAATAGCGACCGACGTAAGGCTATTAAGTGCAACCCATAAAAGCCTCGCCTTAGAAGCGCAAGAAGGTCGATTCAGAGATGACCTGTACTACCGAATCAACGTTATTGGACTACAGGTGCCGACACTCAGAGAGCGTAAGGCTGATATTCCCCTGCTGGCGCGTTACCTGCTCTCCAAACAACAGTCAGATAACAGCAATGTCTCGCTAGCTATTAGCGACGAAGCTATGGATGCTCTTATTCAGCACGACTACCCGGGTAACATCCGTGAGCTCGACAATATATTGGCACGTGCGCAGGCCCTGGCCGATGGAGATACCATTGAGGCCGGCGACTTATCGTTTGAAACCAGAGTCGAAAGCAATCTTCCGGACGCCGACGTAAATATCCGCGGTTCGAGCAATCCTAAAGAAATGACGCCGCGAGAGGGCAGCAATAGTGACGACCCCGACCTTCTAACGGACGTTGATGGTGACATCGAAGGCTATATCGAACAGGTCGAAAAACGTATTTTAAATGCGGCATTACTCAAGCACCGATGGAATAAAACAGCGACGGCAAAGGCCTTGGGATTAAGCTTTAGAAGTTTGCGCTATCGACTCAAAAAATTAGGTATTGATGACTAGCTACCACTCACTGCTCA
>DAIRTN010000017.1:3189-20593 GCA_036803865.1 Luminiphilus sp. | reverse complement strand
TCCCACTCGATTGACGCGCTCATTTCACTTGTGCCCCGTCGGTTAGTGATACGTGTATTTGCCGGCACGTCAAAAAACCGTACCAGTCTCCCTTCGGTATTGACCACAGCAAAGCCATCCCTGTAGTCGCCCTCACACTGCGCAGTTTCGTTCGACCAAGGGCACATCAAAAACTCTGTTGCCTCCAATTGCGCCAGACCTCGTGCCAAGATCACAGCACTTAACAGTTTACGAGCGACATTTTTATTTTGGTGAGACGCTAATTGCTGGGTAAACAGGGGCACGGCGAGCGCCGCAAGGATTCCAATGATTGCCACCACCACGAGAAGTTCGAGCAGGGAAAAGCCGCGTTTTAAATAACAGTGTCGAGAAGTGAGCATAGCCGCATCATCGGTCTCGACAAATAACCCGCAAATGCCATTAACAACCGCAGATAACTAACGCTCAGAATTGATCAACTAAATAACATGGCAGGCTGCACGCAAGCCGCGCCGCCATCGCGACACGTTAGATATTTTTAGCCGGTATGCGTAGCTCTTTAGGTAGCGAAAACGTAATGTTTTCAGGACGGCCGTCGATGGAAACAACCGTATCGGCACCGGAGGCCTGAAGTGCGCTTATGACCTCTTCGACCAGAGACTCAGGTGCCGAGGCACCCGCTGTTACGCCCACTTTCTTTGCACCTGTGAGCCACGCAGACTCCAGCATACTGGCGTCGTCGATAAGGTACGCCTTTGAGCCACAGCGTTCAGCTAACTCACGCAGTCGATTGGAATTCGAGCTATTAGGGGAACCTACCACCAACACAACATCCGCCTGATCAGCGAGTACTTTCACTGCATCCTGTCGATTTTGCGTCGCGTAGCAAATATCATCCTTTCGAGGGCCCGCAATATTAGGGAAACGACTGCGCAAAGCGTCAATCACTTTCGCGGTGTCATCAACCGAGAGTGTAGTCTGCGTGACATAGGCTAAATTATCGGGATCGCTCACCTCAAGCGATGCTACCTGTGCCTCGTCTTCGACCAAATAAATGCGCCCACCATGGCGAGTGTCGTACTGGCCCATAGTGCCTTCGACTTCCGGATGACCTTCATGCCCAATCAAAATGCATTCACGACCCGATGCACTGAATGCTGAAACTTCAACGTGCACCTTGGTGACAAGAGGGCATGTCGCATCAAACACTTTCAAACTGCGTTGGGCAGCCTCGTCTTGAACTGCCTTCGATACACCGTGCGCGCTAAAAATGACGATGGCATCATCGGGAACTTCGTCTAATTCATCGACAAAAATCGCACCGCGAGAGCGAAGATCTTCGACCACAAACCGGTTATGAACGACTTCATGTCGAACGTAGATAGGCTGCCCAAACACTTCCAGCGCGCGGTTAACAATATCGATCGCGCGGTCTACACCGGCACAAAATCCGCGAGGATTAGCAAGAACAACGTCCATGACTAGTGCAACTCCGCTGCTTCTACATCGTGTATGTGAACACGAAATGTGATTGTTCGCCCCGCCAATGGATGATTGAAGTCAATGGTAACTTCAGCGTCATCAAAGTCAGCGACGACTCCGGGGACCTCACTGCCAGCGGCATCCGCGAACGCAAAGACCATGCCGCGCTCTAACTCTAGTGCTTCTTCAAACTGATCTCTGCCAACCACTTGGATGTTGTTGTCATTCGGCTGACCAAAGGCATTCTCTGGCTTCACCAAAAATTCAGCTTCTGCCCCGGGCAACAATCCAAACAGTGCGCGTTCAAATCCGGGCAATAAAGAGCCGTCACCGACCGCGAACGTAGCAGGATCTTTGCCGAAGTTCGAGTCCACCTCTGAGCCATCGTCAAGCAGTAACGCAAAATTCAAGGTTACCTTGGTATTCTCGCTAATCGCGATATCGGTCATGAGTCCTTCCTGTTGTTGTTCGCCGTTTGTGCCTGATCACTCTGAAAAAGGCTGTCAAGAATCAGAATAGCCGCGCCCAATGAAATCGCAGAATCCGCAACATTAAAGGCCGGCCAGTACCAATCATCGTAATGAACTGAAATAAAATCGACAACATAGCCGTAGTTAAGACGATCCCACAGATTACCTAAGCCGCCACCTAAAATGAGCCCTAAAGCCGCACCAACCCAGCGTTTAGTCGTCGGTAGTCGGGACAGCCAAACCACCATGACGGCGCTCACAACGAGCGCAACAGTCGTGAAAAACCAGCGCTGCCAGCCCCCTGCGTCGGCGAGAAAACTAAATGCGGCACCGGTATTATGCGCCAGCATCCAATCGAACCAAGAGGTCACAGCAACCGGCTGGCGATACGCAAGCGTTGACGATGCCCAGGCTTTAGTCCAGTAGTCGAGGCCGATGACCGCCAACGCCAAGGCGTAGCCCCAGCGCGCTCGCAACGACCAAAAACCAGTCTCAGGCATAGGCGCGCTGCTCTCCTGGGCCCGCAATATTAGTAACACACCGACCACAGAGCGTTGGATGATCCCCATGGCTGCCGACATCGTCAGCTCGATGCCAACAACGCTCACATTTATCGTCTGCTGACACCGCAACGGTCACTTTTAAACCATCGAGATCGGCATGTAGTGCTGAAGCCGTCGCCTCGCTCATCGGTTTCACAGTGGCGGCAGAAGAGATCAGCACAAAACGTAACTCATCACCGAGCGAGACCAGCGTCTCATAAAGGGGCCCATCAGCATATAACGTCACATCAGCATCCAGCCCACCCTTGAGCTCTCCAGCCGCACGTTTTGCCTCCATCGCTTTGTTCACTGCTTGGCGCACCAAGAGCAACTCTGACCAAAATGCGTCACCCATTGGACCTTCACTGGGGGCTGGAAGCGCGTCGTACCACTGAGCCAAGAAAACAGATTCTGCCCGAGTACCCGGTAAGTTCTCCCAAACCTCCTCGGCGGTGAAGCTTAGGATAGGCGCAATCCAACGACACAGCGCCTCCGCCAAATGCCAGAGCGCTGTTTGGGCCGAACGACGCGCAACCGATTCCGTCGGAGTGGTGTACTGTCGATCTTTGATGATATCGAGATAGAAACCACCTAGCTCGCCGCCGCAGAAATTATGCACCTTGGAAAATACCTGATGAAACTGGTACTCCTCATAGGCGGTCACTAGCTGACCCTGTAAGTCAGCTGCGCGTGAACATATCCATTGATCGAGGGGCAGCATGTCGGCAGGTGCCAATGCGTGCTCTTTAGGGTCGAAGCCTGCGAGATTCGCCAACAAGAAGCGTGCTGTATTTCGAATACGCCGATACGCGTCACCGGTGCGTTTGAAAATTTCATCTGAAGCCGATATTTCGTTACGGTAATCGCTCGCTGCAACCCACAGTCGAAGGACGTCAGCGCCAAGGTCGTTCATCGCTTTCTTGGCGGGAATAATATTCCCCAAAGACTTCGACATCTTGTGCCCTTCGCCATCTACCGTGAACCCGTGTGTCAAAACAGCCTTGTAGGGAGCGTCGCCATAGGCACCGATACCAGTAAGCAAGGACGACTGGAACCAACCACGGTGCTGATCTGAGCCTTCGAGATACAAATCGGCGGGCGACTGGAGTTCATCTCGTTCGCGCAGCACGCACGCGTGAGTGACACCAGAATCAAACCAGACATCTAAGGTGTCAGTGGCCTTATCGTAATCCGACGCCTCACTACCCAGCAGCGTCTCCACCTCGAGATCAAACCAGGCATCGATGCCTCGCTCCTCAATAAGCAGCGCCACTTGCTCAATGAGCTCAGCCGTGCGCGGATGCAAGTCACCCGTTTGTTTGTGTACAAACAGCACAATGGGGACTCCCCACGTGCGTTGTCGTGAAATGCACCAATCGGGGCGCTGTTCGAGCATGCTATCAATGCGTGCACGACCCCAGTCAGGTACCCATTGAACATCCTCTACTGCATTCTTTGCGGCATCGAGTAAGCCGTTGCGCTGCATACTGATGAACCACTGCGGCGTGGCGCGAAAGATGATGGGCGTCTTGTGCCGCCAGCAGTGCGGGTAAGAATGTTCAAAGGGCGTGTGGCACAGCAGTAAGCCGCGCGCCTCAAGTTCGGCAATGATTTCATCATTGGCCTTAAAAATATGCTTGCCTTCGAAAACAGGAGTGCCCGGTAAGTAAACGCCATTACCGCCAACGGGATTATACACTTCCAGTCCGTAGCGTTTGCCTATCTCGAAGTCCTCCAAGCCGTGGGCTGGGGCGGTGTGCACACAACCGGTACCCGCGTCTAGGGTGACATGATCACCTAGCATGACGGGCACCTGCAGTTCAGCAAAAGGATGTTTAAGCATAAGACGATCAAGCGCTGCACCCATCACCGAGCCCAATACGTCTGGACTTTCAATGCCAAAACGTTCGGCGCAGGTTTCAAGAAGCCCCTCAGCGATGACAACGGCGCGATCGCCGACTCTGATAAGCACGTAGCTTAAGTCAGCATTAAGACTGACACCGCGGTTTGCCGCTAAGGTCCAAGGCGTCGTCGTCCAAATTGCAACAGCGATAGGACCCTGCCAATCAACGCCAAATGCCGAGGCAAAAGCGGCCGGATCGATTGCGTCAAAGGCGACATCTACCGCTGAAGACGTTTTATCTTGGTATTCAACCTCGGCCTCAGCCAATGCCGACCCGCAATCAAGACACCAGTGCACCGGCTTGAAGCCTTTGTGCAAATGGTCATTGTCGATGATACGTCCCAAGGTACGGACGATATTGGCTTCAAAGCTAAAGTTCATGGTGAGATAAGGATTATCCCAATCACCTAAGACGCCCATACGAACAAAATCTTCTTTTTGTTTGTCGACTTGGCCTGCAGCGTAGTCTCTGCATTTCTGTCGAAACTCACTGGCAGAAACTTTCTGGCCCGGCTTACCGACCTTTTTTTCTACATTCAGCTCAATCGGCAAGCCGTGGCAATCCCAGCCCGGTACATAAGGGGCGTCAAAACCGGAGAGAGTACGGGACTTAATAATGAAGTCTTTAAGGATTTTATTCACTGCATGCCCCACGTGCAGATCACCGTTCGCGTAGGGAGGGCCGTCATGCAAAATAAACTTGGGCTTCCCTTCCCCTGCAGCACGTATTTTTCCGTACAAATCCATGGCCTGCCACTGCTTGATGCGCGCGGGCTCACGCTGGGCCAAATTGGCTTTCATAGGAAAGGCGGTGCTGGGTAAATTTAGGGTGTCTTTGTAATCGCTCATGGCTTAGTCGCTTTAAACGCCGCTATCGGCGTGATTAAGTATTAGTCAGTGTGCGCGGGATGGCTCACCAGCCAATTCCGCGCGGTTTCAATGTCTTGCTTAATGGCGCTTTCAAGGACCATTACAGACTCAAATTTTTTCTCTTCCCGTAGCTTTTGCATAAACTGAACGGTTAGTCGCTTACCGTATAAATCTACCGTTCGATCGATGAGATGCACTTCCAAATTAGCGCGGGTTCCATCGCTGACTGTAGGCCGCGTCCCAACATTGGCAACTCCGTCAGCCGCAGTGAAACCTGGCCCATCTACTCGAACAGCGTACACGCCGGACATGGGGCTGCGTAAACGTTCGATCCGAATATTAGCCGTTGGGCAACCCAGGGTACGACCCAGTTGTTGCCCATACTCAACGCGACCTGTCATGGTAAAGCGTCGGCCTAACAGCTGCTCTACTTCGTCAAAGTCAGCACGTACTAACGCCTCACGAATACGGGTGCTGCTGACGCGAATCCCGTCAAAGGTCAGGGTCTCTGTACGCTGCACGTCATACCCATACTGTTCAGCAAATTGCTTAGCGTACTCAAAATCTCCCTCACGGCTATTGCCGAAGCGAAAGTCGTCGCCTAATTCTAAATAACGGGCGCCCAAGCCTTCGACAAAAACCGTTTGTATGAACGCATCCGCGCTCATTGAACGGAGCTTTTTGTTAAAAGGAAGCACAAGCACTCGATCGATGCCGGTAGCCGCGAGCGCTGTTAATCGCTCCCGCAAATTGGTGATACGCGGCGGCGCCTCCTTGGGCTGAAAAAACTCCCTCGGCAACGGCTCAAACACGATGACTGTCGACGGCAAACCCAGCTCTTCTGCCTTGCGTTGCAAACGGCTCAAAACAGCTTGATGCCCTAGGTGAATGCCATCAAAAGCACCCACAGTGACGGCACAGCCGCGGTGCTTAGGTCGCAAATTTTGCAGTCCGCGGATCAGTTCCATGGGCGAAAGGTTCAAAGGCTCCAGACAGCGGTCAAGTATATAGAAAAAGCGCGGCTATGAGTCACTCTTGTGGCGGCCTTGGTTACTAAAAGGTGCTGGAAGGTGTTCGCAGTTGCCGCGGGCGGATACCGACGGCAAAAAGTGCTAGCAGATAGCTCGCCGCACCCAGCGCGACTAATCCGGACATCGCCCAAATGCGCTGCCCTACCGATTGTGCCAGCCACCACTCGACCGAAGGCGATAACCCGAGCAATGCAACCGACATTAGGCCGACAGCAATCCCCAAACGCAGAATAAGCCACGATGGACCATTGGCTGTCGGAAGTAGCACCTCCTGTCGACGCAGCCCTCGCCAAAGCAGCACGGCGTTAAGCCATGCAGACACGCTCGTCGCCAATGCCAACCCCGCGTGTCCAACATCAAACTGCCACATAAGAGGAAAGATAAACAAAGGATTCAGGACCATGTTAGCGACCATCGCAATAATGCCAATACGAACCGGTGTACGCATATCTTGGCGCGCGTAAAAACCCGGGGCCAGCACTTTGATTAACATAAATGCGGTCAGCCCCAGGGTATAGGCCCGCAATGACACCCCCGCCATGCTCACATCTCGACCAGTGAACTGCCCGTACTGAAACAGCGTGACCAGTATCGGTTCAGCCAAAATAGCGAGCGCAGCCGTGGCGGGTAGCGCAATCAGCAAAACCGCACTCAACGCCCAATTGAGCGTATTCGAAAACTCGCTGTTGTCGCCATTTTGCTCCGCGCGTGCCTTTTGGCTGGCCAAAGCCGGTAGGATGACAGTGGCTATCGCTATGGCGAACACGCCAAGCGGTAGCTCAGTCAGTCGATCACTGTAGTAAAGCCAGGACACGCTACCTGCAGGTAGCAACGATGCCAGCACGGTGTCGAGTAACAAGTTGATTTGGCTAACTGAGACGCCAAATAGCGCGGGCACCATAAGCTTTAGGATTCGACGGACACCCTCATGCTGAGTATCCCAGCGGGGTCGCGGTATTAATCCAATACCCTGCAATGCGGGCAGCTGGAATAGCAGCTGCATCATACCGGCGACCATAACGCCGAGTGCCAACGCATATACGGGCTCATCCATCATCGGAGCAACAAACACAGCGGCACCGATGAGCGACATATTAAGCAACACGGGGGTAAAAGCCGGCACCGCGAAACGCCCGTAACTGTTCAGTATGCCGCCGGCGAATCCCGTCATTGAAATAAGAAATAAATACGGGAACGTGATTTTTATTAAGTCGGCTGTAAGCGCAAGCTTTGCTGCATCACGACTAAAACCGGGGGCGAATACCACTGCGACCAGAGGGGAAGCAATAATCGTCAGCGTCGTAAGCAGCAATAAACTGCCGCCCAACACGCCAGCGACGCGATCGACCAATGCCTTGACGGCTTCACGACCGCCCTGCTCGCGGGTTTCAGACAATACGGGCACAAAGGCTTGAGCAAAGGCGCCTTCAGCAAACAGTCGTCTCAGGAAATTGGGAATTTTAAAAGCAACAAAAAATGCGTCAGCGTTACTGGTAGCTCCTACGAGACCCGCAAGAACGACATCTCTAGCGAGGCCCAACACACGGGACAACATCGTCGCCGAACTTACAACGGCACTAGAATGTAGCAGACCGCGTCGCTTGACGCCGTCGTCGTGACTCACCGATGAGTTGGGGTCTAACTCAGCCATTCCTGCCGCAAGGCCTCACCGTGACGCGCCAACCACTGTAACGCGATCAGCGTGTGGCCGTTATTGATTTGATCGGCATCAAGCATTGCAAGCGCGTCCCGGCGACTGACGGCATGAACCAACAAATCCTCGTTCTCATGCTCGAGTCCATGGACGTCACCAACACCTGCCTCAACCACGCGACCGACAAACAAGCGAATTTGTTCGGAGCAACCGCCGGCACTCGGATAAAAGGTCGCAATGGGCTTTATCGCGTCTAACACGCAGCCCGCCTCTTCTTTAGCCTCACGGTGGACCACATCGATATCATTTTCATTGGACTCGACAATCCCTGCGAGTAACTCGAGCATCCAAGGGCTGTCCTCATCGCGGATAGCTCCGGCTCTGAATTGCTCCACCATGATAATCTCGTCGCGCACCGGATCCCAAGGCAAAACTGCCACTGCGTCTCCACGCTCAAACAGTTCGCGACTAAAAGGCTCACTCCAACCACCCGCAAAAAGCTTGTGGCGGAGCGTTAATTTGCGGACACCAAAAAAGCCTTGATATAACCAATCGCTACCCACCACATCGACATCAGCGGCGCTGAATCGGGGCTGGAAATTATTCAAAACCGACGCTCCGTGTACCAATTAACGTCAGTGGCATGGGCACTGACTTGGTCGACAACATCTAGGATCATGGCGAAAAGTGCCATGCGGACTAGCACGCCGTTATCACTTTGACGGAATATTGCGAGGTTGGGGTTGTCATTTAAGTCGACATCTAGCTCGCGAGCACCCTCACGAGAATCTCTCGGTAACGGATGCATAATGACCGTGTTGGGCTCGCAGTTCGCGGTATAAACCGATTGGTTAAGTCGGAAACGACCGCGATACAAATCAGCATCGGCGGGCGACGCAAAGCGTTCTTCTTGAAGCCGCGTCGAATAAACAATGTCGACACCGGCGATTCCCTCTTCGAGCACTTCCGTTTCAATCACTTTGTGTCCCGACGACCGCAACGCTTCGACAATATCACCGGGCATTCGTAATTCGGTGGGCGATACTAATCGAATTTCCACGTTCTTATACAAACTGAGGAGACGCGATAACGAGTGGACCGTGCGGCCGTAGCGAAGATCGCCTACCATCGCGATGCGCAGATCGTCGATCTCTCGACGGCGCGAGTGCAGCTCGCTACGGATAGTAAAAAGATCCAATAACGCTTGGGTGGGATGCTCATTGGCCCCGTCGCCGCCATTGATGACGGGCACGCGACTGCCGCCTGCAAACTCAGCGACCGACCCTTCAGCAGGATGGCGCATAGTAATCACATCGGAATAACCCGAGAGCACGCGCGCCGTGTCGTACAGAGACTCGCCCTTGGTAATGGCTGACATGTCAAAACCTGTGGTCTCTCTCACTTCACCGCCGAGCAAGTTAAACGCGCTGCCGAAGCTAATGCGTGTTCGAGTGGACGCTTCAAAGAACATCGAACCTAGAATGGCGCCATCTAATACTCGCGTTACTTTGTCTCGATGCGCATAGGGTCTCATGGCGTCGGCAACAGCAAAAACCTGATCGACGTCGGAGCGTTCAAACTGACCAATACTGAGAATGTGACTGCCCGGAAAATGCACGGCGAACTCCGCTAAGCCTAAAGAGGGGTTTATTGTAACTCGGTGTTCCCCTGCTCCGACAGGCTCTGGGCTAACTCTTTGATATACCGCTCAAGATCATTGAGCGCACTGCGCTGTCGATCCGACAGCCCTTCCTGAGCAAGTTCTGAGGAAACCCCCTCAAGGAGGACCTCTCTATCAAACGGACCGCCGGATGCCTGCTGCGCAGCACAGTGCTCTCGCCACTGTTGGGTTTCCTCAGGCAGGAGGCTGTCGGGGTAATTGCGTGCGCGGTACCGAAACAGTAATTCTGGCAGTCTGCGGTCTTTGAACACCCAGCTGTTATCTCTGAGAGCCTCAGCTGTGGCTTTAACAACTGACGGGAATTGTTGGCTATCGGTGCGATCAAAAAAGCCGTCATAAAGCATGGCATCGACATCCGTTCGAGGTGCAAACTCGCGGGACGTGAAAATGGCTTGAATAAAATCCCGAAAAGCGTGGGGGTTTACCGCCCTATGATCGCGCAATTGCTGCAAGTGTTCCCGTAGACGGTCACCGTGATAACCCAAACGCTCTGCAACCTCGGGTGTCATCCATTGCATTGGCAAAATAACAGGCGCACGGTTTATACGAACCGTTATTAATGGCGGGCGTTCTTGACCCTCAGGCAGATCGTCTTTGCGGGCAAATAAGCGCGCCTTTATCGCCTCGGGCTCCTCACGTAAGAAATCGGGCGCCCGACTCAAGTCGGCACAAATGACGTCGTTCTTGTTACTCGAGGACACGGCGAGCGGGACAATAACCGTCACATTGTGGCGCGCCCCACCGAGCACACCCGACACATAAATCACGGGTTTCATTGCATCGACATTGAGCAAGTCGGCGACATGAAGTTTCAAGCGCGATGCGTATAAGGCATCAAACAAGGCCGGCTGTGCTTTATTGAGCAGTGCTGCAAGACCAATCGTTGCCTCCACATCGGACAACGCATCGTGAGCATTGCCATGATCAATGCCGTTTGCGGCCGTCAACTCTTCAAGTCGAAAACTGGTCAGGCCATCGTCTCGCTTCGGCCAAACAATGCCGCTGGGGCGTAACGCATAAATTGCACGAGTCGCGTCGATTAAATCCCAGCGCGAGCGACCCTGATCGCGTTCGCGCGCATACGGGTCATGAAAATTACGGTAAAGCGCAAAGCGTGTAACCTCATCGTCAAAACGCAGCGAGTTGTACCCCACCCCACACGTGCCGGGCGTCGATAGCTCATGGTGTATTTGGCCGATGAAATCGCGCTCAGCTAATCCGTGCTCAAGCGCCTTATACGGACTTATGC
Source organism: Luminiphilus sp. (assembly GCA_036803865.1). Taxonomy (GTDB): domain Bacteria; phylum Pseudomonadota; class Gammaproteobacteria; order Pseudomonadales; family Halieaceae; genus Luminiphilus. The sequence goes on along the minus strand of DAIRTN010000017.1, from coordinate 9,732 downwards.
CGGTAATACGAGTAGCAATGGGGTGCGGCAAAAAATCTGGCGTGGGGCGGTTGTAAATGACGAGCGGCTTACCGATGACATTGAATTCTCGATCGGTACGGATACCGGCAAACTGCAGTGGGCGATCGATGGAGACCTCGGCGCCCGAGGTCTCGTAGTCATGCCAGTAAAAGCTGTCAGATAAGCTCAATGGCCTGCTCTTCGATATTTTTCTTCCACAGAGCCGGACCTGTTATGTGCACCGACTCACCGCGACTATCAACCGCAACTGAGACAGGCATGTCCTTTACAGTGAAAGCGTAGATTGCCTCCATTCCCAAATCTTCGAAGGCGACAACTTTGGCCTCGGTAATCGCTTTCGAGACCAGATAAGCGGCACCGCCGACTGCCATTAAGTAAACGGCGCCGTGCTTCTTAATAGCGTCGATAGCAACAGGTCCGCGCTCAGCTTTACCTATCATGCCAACAAGACCCGTCTGCTCAAGCACATAGTCCGTGAACTTATCCATACGCGTTGCGGTCGTTGGGCCTGCAGGGCCCATCACTTCATCGCGAACAGGATCAACAGGCCCCACGTAGTAGATAAACTTGCCTTTAAGATCGACCGGCAGCTGCTCGCCATTGTGAAGCATTTGCGTCATCCGCTTGTGGGCAGCATCACGGCCGGTATACATGGTGCCTGACAACAGAATGGTCTCACCGGGGGTCCAGCTGCGAATATCTTCTACAGTGACTGTATCTAAGTTGACGCGTCGTACGGAATCACCTGGCTCCCAGGAGACATCGGGCCACTGACTTAAATCCGGCGGCGTTTGCAGGGCGGGACCTTCCCCCGTTAGGGTGAAGTGCGCATGCCGTGTCGCCGCGCAGTTAGGGATCATAGCGACGGGCAGTGAGGCCGCGTGGGTTGGATAATCTTTGATTTTCACATCTAAGACGGTGGTCAAACCGCCGAGACCTTGAGCACCGATACCCAGCTTGTTAACCGCATCCATAATTTCAATACGTAACTCTTCAGCGCGATTACTGGGCCCACGCTCTCGAAGCTCGTGAATATCTATGGGGTCCATTAGAGATTCTTTAGCGAGCACCATGGCCTTCTCAGCCGTCCCACCAATGCCGATGCCCAGCATGCCGGGTGGGCACCAACCTGCCCCCATTGTCGGCACTGTTTTTACAATCCAATCTACAATACTGTCGGACGGGTTGAGCATGACGAGCTTCGATTTATTTTCGGAGCCACCGCCCTTCGCGGCGATGCGAATATCTACGGTACTTCCAGGGACAACGCTCATATGGATAACCGCAGGAGTATTGTCGCCCGTATTCTGTCGCTTACCTGCTGGATCGGCGAGAATTGAAGCGCGTAGTTTATTATCGGGATGCTGGTAGGCACGACGCACACCCTCATTGATCATGTCATCGATCGACATGTCTGCGTCCCACCTAACATCCATACCAATCTCGACAAAGACAGTGACGATGCCAGTATCTTGGCAGATGGGCCGATGCCCCATAGCACACATGCGCGAGTTAATGAGTATCTGTGCCATCGCGTCTTTAGCCGCTTGGTTTTGTTCCATTTCATACGCTTTGTGGACGGCCTGCACGAAATCAATGGGGTGGTAATAAGAAATAAACTGCAGCGCGTCTGCCACGCTATCAATGAGATCTTGCTGGCGGATAATACTCATGTCGGCTTCCTGTACATCTGGTTCATGCGCCCAAACTCTAGCGGGCGCAGGGGTTTATTGCATAGACGGGTTACTGTTGCTTGCCTGGACGTCACGCAGCGACGACTCCAGCGAATTGATACTGGCGTTCACTTGGCGGCGGAAAGCATTAATGGATTCAATCCATTCCTCATTGGCTGCCACTCGCTTGTTAAGAGCGGCGCGCTCCAAATTGGCTTTATTGACGTTATCGGCAATGCGCTCAAGATTGGTTTGCACCTGCTTGGCACCGCTAGAAAGTCGCTCAAGGTCACCGGCGATCTTCTTCAAAGCACCTAAATCTTTGGTCAATACTTGAACTTTAGTGGCGCTGTCACTGGCTGTCGCGTTCAGTGCTTTCAAAACGCCTGCTTGCGATGTGTTGGCCTTTTCTAACTTATCAATCCGACTATCGAGCTCTCGTCGCCGCTGCTCTAAGCGCCGCGTTTCTTTATCGATGACTTTTAATTGAGCGCCAAGTGCCGCACTAGACTGGGCAACGCTCTCATCTGTATCTGACAACAGTGCCTCAAGATCGGCGGTTCTCGATGCCAGAGACGACTGGGCAGCCAATGAGGCGTCTAGTGCCTGCTGAAGCTGCCAGGCCCACGCACAGCTTACTGCCGCTATGACCAGTGCAAGAGTGAGCGTCAGACGACCCAAAACACCTAGGCCTGCTCCGCTACCACTACCGCCAGTAGAACGGCCACGACTCGGCACAGCGCCGCGCGGCGCGCTAGCTACGGCCTCATCACGGTTCGCAGCGAATGAGGGAATGTCAGGCAGATCATCGCGGTCCATGTGTTGTGTCCCTTTAAGTGAAGTGGAGAGTATATCGCGAGCCGCGCATCTGTTCAGTGCTTATGCAGTGATTCCTTGAGTACTTCACCAAAATTTCCACCGCGTCATGGTTTCAAACGATGTCGGCATAAAAAAAAGGTAAAAAAAAGCAGCCTATCGGCTGCTTTTTACGGAGTGCCTAGGCTTTATACAAAGTTCAGTAGACCCCAAACAACCAGCGTCAGAGCAAGCGAACTATGGACAACACCAAGAACCGACTTCATCGGACCCTGTCCGCCAAATAACGCGTTGACTTCAAGCAGTACGATCAAACCCATAGCGGCATAAAGACCCGTGTCGGTACCACCCAAAGGTAGGTGCTTGCTTGCCAGCATACCCAACAACATAGGACCAGAGAACAATGTGTTAGTGCGACTAGCAAGGCCTGCTTTGGCCGCGGCGGCGGGTCCATCGCCTTCTTTCATTCCTAGCACGATCTGTTGCTTTGGCCAGATGATTAGCCAGACGTTGAGGAACATAAATGTACCTGCCAATGCACCCATCCAAATAGCGGGCATTGTGTTGCCAAAAGCACCCACTTTATGGAGCAAATAAGCGCCTGTTAGGAAAGTCAGCATTGCGCCCCAGCGGAACCACCAGAGAGCGCGTGGTGCGAGCTTAGCCATTGCGTCTGACTTGGCAGTCGCCTCAGCTTCTTTAAAATATTCGGTTTGAACAAAATTGAAGTAATACAACATGCCGATCCATACAATCCCGGCAAGCACGTGGAAATAGCGACCTAGAAATTCAACTTCGTACATGAAGACTCTCCTGCTTATTTTATGTGTTGGTGACCCATTGCATCGGTAGACATACCACCGTGCACTGCGCCCCCGATAGTATAAGGGCCATTGACCAAAATAACACGCTGAAGTTTCTACCGCTTACGATCCATCGCGACGCTAAAAAAGTTCCGCACCAGCCCTGAAAACAAAAAAACCCGGCGAGTGCCGGGTTTTAGTGAGAAGCGGGAGGCTTACATCATGCCGCCCATGCCACCCATACCACCCATGCCGCCCATATCGGGCATGCCACCGGCAGCGTCATCTTTTGGTGCATCTGCAATCATGACCTGAGTGGTAATCATCAGACCCGCAACTGAGCCCGCAGCCTGCAGTGCAGAGCGCGTTACTTTTGCTGGATCGAGAATACCCATTTCGATCATGTCACCGTATTCGTCGGTTGCTGCGTTAAAGCCGAAGTTACCCTCGCCCTGACGAATCTTGTCGAGAACAACAGAGGCTTCACCGCCCGCGTTTTCAACAATCTGACGCAGAGGACCTTCCATAGCACGCAGCGCCGCTGCAATACCGATGTTCTGATCTTCATTGTCGCCGGTGAGCGAGCCCACTTTAGCGATAGCACGGATCAACGCAACACCACCACCAGGTACTACGCCTTCCTCGACCGCAGCACGGGTTGCGTGTAACGCATCTTCTACCCGGGCCTTCTTCTCTTTCATTTCCATTTCAGTCGCAGCACCAACCTTGATTACCGCAACGCCACCAGCGAGCTTTGCAACACGCTCTTGAAGCTTTTCACGGTCGTAGTCAGAACTGGTGTTCTCGATCTGAACGCGAATTTCGTTAACGCGCGCTTTAATGGCATCGCCTTCACCTGCACCATCAACAATAATGGTGTTGTCTTTGTCCATGGTGACGCGCTTTGCAGTACCTAGGTGCTCAAGACCTGCCGACTCAAGATCGAGGCCGACTTCTTCAGAGATTACCGTACCGCCCGACAGGATAGCGATATCCTGAAGCATAGCCTTACGACGGTCACCGAAGCCTGGCGCCTTACATGCGGCGACTTTCACGATGCCACGCATGTTGTTCACAACCAAGGTCGCGAGGGCTTCGCCTTCAACGTCTTCAGCAACGATAACCAGTGGGCGTGACGCCTTGGCAACCTGCTCGAGGACGGGCAAAAGCTCACGAATGTTCGAGATCTTCTTATCAACCAACAGGATGTAGGGATCTTCGATCTCTGCCTGCATGTTCTCTTGATTGTTAATGAAGTACGGAGAAAGGTAACCGCGATCGAACTGCATACCTTCAACCACGTCCAGCTCATTCTCTAGACCTGAACCTTCTTCAACGGTAATGACGCCCTCTTTGCCCACTTTGTCCATGGCTTCGGCAATGATCTCGCCGACAGAGTTGTCACTGTTCGCTGAAATGGTACCAACCTGAGCGATCGCCTTGTTGTCTTCGCACGGCGTTGCCATACCCTTCACGGCTTCAACAGCAGCGGCAACCGCTTTGTCGATACCGCGCTTCAAGTCCATGGGGTTCATACCCGCGGCAACGGCTTTCAGGCCTTCGTTTACGATAGATTGAGCAAGAACGGTTGCTGTTGTTGTGCCATCACCCGCGGCGTCAGACGCCTGTGACGCCACTTCTTTCAGCATTTGTGCGCCCATGTTCTCGAAACGGTTCTCGAGTTCAATTTCTTTTGCTACCGAGACACCGTCTTTAGTGACGGTAGGGGCGCCGAAAGATTTTTCTAAAATGACGTTGCGGCCTTTGGGACCCAAGGTTGCTTTTACTGCATCGGCGAGAACGTTCACGCCTTTAAGCATTTGCTGACGAGCTTTGTCGCCAAAATGTACATCTTTAGCTGCCATGTTCTATTCCTTCAATGTCAGATTCTATAAAGGGGACGATTATTCGACGACCGCGTAAATTTCGCTCTCACCCATAAGAATGAGCTCTTCGCCATCGATCTCAATGGTGTTGCTACCGGCGTATTGACCAAAGACGACTGTGTCGCCTACTTTAACGGCCAGTGGACGCTGCTCACCGCTGTCCAGAACCTTGCCATCACCTACTGCAACAACTTCTCCCTGATTGGGTTTTTCCTTCGCAGATCCAGGTAACAAAATACCACCAGCGGTGGTTGCCTCTTCTTCCTTGCGACGAACGACCACTCGGTCGTACAAAGGACGGATTTTCATGGGTAATGTTCTCCACAAGTTAACAATATCGTTATAAGTGCCCCGTTATTGGGGTGCACAACTGATATGGGGGCAGGAAAATGGGTTTCAAGGGATTTTTTAGCACTCGAGCCAAAAGAGTGCTAAAAATTTATAAAATTACCACTCTTACCCAGTCAGAATGGTCGCGCTGGGTCAAAGTGAAGCGACATTGACGCGATATGACCCCCGCTGAGGGAGCTTTAAGGCTGACCTAACGGCGATCGCTGGGCTGATTGTCGTCTAAATGGTCGTCTAAATTGCCGTGTAAATCGTCGTTTAAGGAGCCGTCTTTGGCCTGATTGTCCGGTAAAGAGCCGTCGCAAGCTTCATCGACCCGCTCGAAGCTACCTTCTATCGTAACCGCATCAATAGTCACGGCATCAGCAGAATCGTTGTGCCCCGCGGACTGGTGTGGATCATAACGATGGACCGATGAATGCGCGCTAAACGTGCCGTCTTTGGTGACCTTTCCCAGCAATAAGCGCCCAAGTCCGCGCCGCATGGGACCAATCAGTACGACCAACGCAAAAAAGTCTGAAACAAGACCGGGAATGATCAGCAGCAATGCAGCGACTGCGACGGCCATATCGTCAACGAAAAGATGCTGCTGCAAGATGCCACTCTGCTGGGCCTCTCTCAGACGCATAACGCTCGCTGTACCGACATGACGAAGCATGCTTGAACCGATCAAGATCATACCAATAACCCACGCGATAGCCGTGAGCGGACTGGTTTCGACCCCCAACTGAATGAGGCTCAGTAACTCAAGCCAAGGATAGATAAGCAGTAGCAATCGCATGATGAACCTATTGGTGTGCTGTTAAATAATCGAAACGGGTTAATGGTGTAGTGAATCCGTGTAGTAAAGCGGTGTGTTACATCAGTCTTGCCGTTGGGTCTGTTGGATCCATGTTGTGTCAAAGTGCTTGTAACAGCGCTTCCAACAGCCCTTGCAACAGCCCTTGCAACAGCTCTTGAAACAATCCTTGTAACATCCCCAGTAACAGTGCCGGG
>DAIRTN010000017.1:0-3089 GCA_036803865.1 Luminiphilus sp. | reverse complement strand
GAAAAAAGCCTAGCAAGGATCGGCCTGAGTGAACACGCTTAAACGCACGGACACTGAAACATATGGCTACTGAAACACAAAGCCACTGAAACACAAGGCTACTGAAACGCAAGGACACTTTAAAAGAAGGCAACTCAAACAAAAGATCACTCAAGCTCTGCCAGAGGCTCAGGCGCGGGCTCAGGCTCAGGCTCAAACTCAGGATCACCGGCGCCCCACGGAGCCACCCAAAACAGTAGCAGCATCCCGGGTATAGCGAGCACGGCACACAGCAGGAAAAACTCGACCCACCCAACCGTCTCCACTAACACACCTGTTGTGGCGTTCGCTAGGCTCCTCGGAAGCGCTGCAAGGGCCGTAAACAACGCAAATTGCGTGGCCGCGAAGGTCTTACTCGACTCGCGCGCTATAAACGCAGTAAACGCCGCCGTGCCCAGACCAACGCCCAAGTACTCAAAGCCAATAACAGCCGCCAGTAACCAGAGTATGGCGCCTTGGCTTGCAAGATAGGCAAATCCGAGAATGCTCAAAAGCTGTACCAGACCAAATAACCAAAGCGCCCTATTGATACCCAGGCGAATCATGAGCACGCCGCCCACCAAGCCACCGGCGATGGCGGGCCACAGCGCTGCATGCTTGGCCACCAAGCCAATCTCCGTTTTAGAAAAGCCTAAATCCAAATAAAAAGGCGTCGCCAATGCCGTGGCCATGTTATCACCCAGCTTGTAGAGCACCATGAAGGTCAGCGCGAGTAACAGTGACTGCCAGCCTCGGCGCTGCACGTACTCTCTAAAAGGCGCTATCACTGCCTCGGATAAACCCAGTGCGGGAAGGACTTCACGTTTGGGCTCTGACACCATGAGCGACATTGCAATACCCACCGCCATAAACGCTGCGGTAATCCAAAAAACCAGTGCCCATGGAAGGCTGTCGGCGAGCACAAGCGCCAGTGACCCGGGGACTAGGCTCGAAATACGGTAGGCCTGCACATGAATCGAGTTTCCCAAACCCAGCTCCGCATCCGGCAACAGCTCGCGCCGGTAGGCGTCGATAGCGACATCTTGGGTTGCGCTAAACATGGCAATGATGACGGCCAATGTTGCGACTAGCCCCGTGTTGCTTACGGGGTCTATGCTGCCCAGCGAGCCAATAGACACAATCAGACCTAACTGCGCAAATAGCATCCAGCCCCGGCGCAGCCCTAAAGGGAGCTGCCAACGGTCCATGAGCGGTGCCCAGAGAAATTTCCATGTGTAAGGCAAGCCCACCAGCGCAAACAACCCGATCTCCGCAAGCGAGACCCCCGAATCGCGAAGCCACGCAGGAACCAGCTGGATAAGCAGATATAACGGCATACCGGAGGCGAGACCCGTAAACACGCAGGTCAACATGCGGCGATTAACTATCGCACGGAAACTACTGCTTGAAGAAGTGCCTTGGGCAGACGACGATGTTTGATTCATAGTCACAGCTTACGATGCTTTGCTAGTCTTAGGTTAAACTTTCATAGCATAACTGCCACCCACACACGAGTAGCATGAAGACATGAACAACACCAACAGGCTCAGCATCTTGTCGGAGCAACCTATGCTCGCCATCGGGGGAATCGGTGGGAGTGGCACCCGGGCTATTGCCAAGCTAGCCGCTCAAGCGGGGGCGGATATGGGCGCCGACCTCAACGACTCCTTAGACCACTTGGGCTTTACGGCTTTGTTTAAACGGCATGCGCTTTTCCCTACCGAGCGCAACCAAGATGCCTTGCGAGAGGCCTTGACGCTTTACTTACAGTCGAGGGGGCTTGACGTCTTTGACGCAGATACAACGACCACACCAGCACACACGCCAGCAACAGGACCCACACCAACACCCACACCCACAACAACACCCAGAACCACAAGAACAGCAAGGCTTAATCATTTTCTCAGTCAGCTGCCGGAGTCAAGCGCTGCTGAAGCGAACTGCGAGTGGCAAAACACCGAGTGGCTAGAGGAACGTATCGGTAGGCTTGCAGACGTAACAGCGTCCCCCCAGTTAACTGGCTGGAAAGAGCCCAATACCCACGTCACACTGCCTTACCTACTCGCAGCCCTGCCCAATCTGCACTACGTCCATGTTATCCGCCACGGTCTCGATATGGCCTTTAGCAGCAACGTCGCGCAGGTCCGCTTGTGGGGTGCACTGCTTTCCGGCAACACTCTCGATGCCGACAAGCCCGCAGACCGTTTCACCTACTGGTGCGCCGTCCACCGACGACTCGCCACTGTGGCGACGCAGTTTCCCGGTCGAGTGTCAGTCTGTCCTATTGACCAGGGACGCGACACAGTGAAAGAACGTCTGCTCCCCGTGCTGAGTGCACTTGGGCTGTCAGCTAATAGTACTTGTAACAGTACCTGTGATGGCGCCTGTAATGGTGCCTGTAATAGTGCTAGTAATAGCGCCTGTGATGGTGCTTGTAATAGTAGCTGTGATAGCGCCTTTGATATTGACCCCCCGAGCACCACAGGCCGGTATGCTCGCGAAGCGCCTTTCGCGTTAACACACGAGCAGGTAGCGCTCCTCGAGGCCTACGGCTACCAGACGCGCTGGTAGCCGCGCCGTTCTGCAGTCTGGGCGAGGGTCACGCTTGCTGCGAACGCATCGGATGCGGTCTCGCCTTCGCCGATAATCGCCAGGTCCAGAATGGAGAGTGGGATGGACTGAGGTGTCGTCACCCCTCCAGCATGCCCGAGCAGCGCTTGGCTGCGCCACGCAGAGAGTGTGGCGTACGGCCCGGAATAGTGTCGAGGGGCCCTCTGTTGTACATCTCGCCCCCCGATCAAGAACCGAAGTGGAGTTTCTCATGGCAACCATTGACCTCACCAGCGAAGCATTCGAAAAGACCGTCACCGCCGACGGCATCGTGTTGGTCGACTTCTGGGCCGAATGGTGCGGCCCGTGCAAATCATTCGGCCCGGTTTTCGGAGCGGCGTCAGAGAAGAATCTCGACATCACCTTCGCCAAGATCGACACCGAGGCCCAGCAGGAGATCGCCGGTGCACTCGAAATCCGCTCCATCCCGACACTGATGATCTTCCGCGACGGGATCCAGC
>DAIRTN010000016.1:49355-52410 GCA_036803865.1 Luminiphilus sp. | reverse complement strand
TTGGTAGCGGGGGCCGGATTTGAACCGACGACCTTCGGGTTATGAGCCCGACGAGCTACCAGGCTGCTCCACCCCGCATCAAAAACCTGTAGTGACCGCCCCCTTGGCACCATCGTAAACACATTACAACGCTGCTGGCTGTCACTAAGATCGAACATATTGTCTCGATCAGAGGCGCAGGAGTATAGGCACGCGAACTCGCTGGGTCAACCTATTGCGCCAAAGAAAATCATATATCTGCGGTCACGTTGCTCAATTGTCTGGCTTGCAAATGACAACAGCAAAAAAAAGGCCCCCAATCATGGGAGCCTTTTTTACTGTTGGTGCGGAAGGCGGGACTTGAACCCGCACAGCCTATGGCCACTACCCCCTCAAGATAGCGTGTCTACCAATTCCACCACTTCCGCGTATTTTTTTAACCTTGAGGTAAATCGCTGGAGGAGTCTACAGCTGACCCACCCTCCAACTCAAGCACCGGTAGGTCAGAAGTTGCATCAGGCGCAGAAATTCCTGCGTCAACCTGGGGCAGCTCACTGTCCATAGGAGGGGCCTGTAGAGGCGCCAAGTCAGTTGGCAACTCAAAGCCTAAATTATCTTCCCCCGCCGTTCGGCTGTCAGCGATCACTGCCAACCCAAAGCTCGTTGAGAAAAAAGCCACAACTAACCAAGCAGTGCCCTTGGTCAACACATTCGTGTTACCGGAACTGCCAAGCAACGTCTGCGATGCGCCAGCGCCAAAGGAAGCACCGATATCAGAGCCCTTGCCTCGCTGCATCATGATCAAGCCGATAATTGCCAGTGATACTAGCAAGTGTACGACTAGAATAATCTGTTCCACTAATTCCTCCCGGAAGCTCCTGCCTGTGCGATCTCTGCGAAGCTAATCGCCTCAAGAGATGCGCCACCTACCAGCGCTCCGTCAATTGTTTCGCAAGCAAACAGCTCTGCCGCTGTTTCTGGCTTAACGCTGCCACCGTAGATTACTGGAATCTGCTGTGCGTTAGCGCCGTATCGCGTCATTAGACAGTCTTTAATCCAACGATGCATGTCTTCCGCTTGTTGTGGGGATGCGGAATGCCCCGTGCCAATGGCCCAAACAGGCTCATAAGCAACGACCAAATTTTCCAGGCCTACACCGTCAAGTGATCCGACGAGCTGCCCTGAGACGACCTGTTTATGCTCGCCTGCTTCGCGCTGCGCAAGCTGCTCACCCACACAAACAACGGCACACAAACCCGCTTCTTGCGCTAGACGTGCTTTTTGAGCCACTTGCTCGTCGGTCTCAGCATGGTACTGACGGCGCTCAGAGTGCCCAACAATAACCCAATCACAGCCCGACTCTACCAACATGTCTGCTGCGACATCGCCGGTAAATGCGCCGGCTTTATGCCCGGCACAATCTTGCGCCCCAAGCTGCACACCGCGAGGCATAGCCTCTCGAACCGCTGATAAATACACGTAAGGGGGGCAAATCACGATGTGTACGTCGTCCGGCACAACCACCGAAGCCCACGCCTCCGCAAAAGTCTCTATCGCAGATAACGCACCGTTCATCTTCCAGTTGGCAATGACCAAAGCGCTCATGCCAAAACCCTCCCGAAACAGGCGCGCGAGTCTAACCAAAGGAACGTTAGGCCGCAAGCAACAAATCTACCAGACGTTATTTTCAACATTACGCCGCGGCCGTCAGTACATCTGCGACATGCTGCGCGTGCGCTTGTATCTCCTCAAGAGAGTCGCCTTCAACCATCACCCGAATCACAGGCTCTGTGCCCGACGGTCTCAACAGTAAACGACCGCGCCCAAGAAGCGCCTCCTCTACCTGTTGAGTTACCGCCTGAATCGCGGGGGAATCCAGATTCATCGAGGCCGTCACAGGCACATTGAGCAATACTTGTGGCAGCTTTACCATGCCTGCCAGTAATTCACGCAGAGATTTTTTCCCGTCGACCATCGCGGCAAGCACCTGAAGCGCAGACACTATGCCATCTCCGGTCGTTGAGACATCGCTACAAATCAAGTGGCCTGACGACTCACCGCCGAGATGCCAGCCCTGTTTCTGCATGAGCTCTTTCACATGTCGATCGCCGACTTTTGCTCTCTCTAATTTAATGCCGTGCTCAGCTAACGCGAGCTCTAAGCCCATATTCGACATGAGCGTACCTACCACGCCTGAATCTGCTCGGCCGGTGGCTACACGATGCATAGTCAAAATATAAAGGAGCTCGTCGCCATCCACGAGAACGCCCTGATCATCGACAAAGACCACTCGGTCGCCGTCGCCATCAAATGCGATCCCTAGGTCCGCGCCAACCGCTCGAACACGCTCAGACAGCGCGCGTGTCGATGTGGAGCCAACGTTATCATTGATGTTATAACCGTCAGGACTGGCCGCTACGATATCTGCCTCGGCACCCAACTCGCTGAATACTGACGGTGCGATGTGATAGGTAGCGCCGTGGGCGCAATCGATGACTACTTTCAAACCGCGTAGAGAACGCTCCTCACCGAAGGTCGCTTTGCAAAACTCGATATAACGGCCGGCAGCGTCAACAAGCCGCGTCGCCTTTCCTAACTCGCTAGGATCAACGGTCACCAGCGGGGCCTCTATGGCCGCTTCGATTGCGAGCTCAGTTACATCCGACAGCTTGGCGCCTTGGTCAGAGAAGAACTTGATGCCGTTATCGTAAAATGGGTTATGCGACGCGCTGATCACGATGCCCGCCGCTGCATTCTGTGTGCGAGTCATTAGCGCCACGGCAGGCGTTGGCATTGGGCCTAGCAGTTTTACGTTGGCGCCCGCAGCGACTAGCCCCGCCTCAAGCGCGGACTCAAACATATAGCCTGAAACCCGGGTATCCTTGCCAATAATAACAGTGGGACGCGAACCCCAGGTTTCTCGAAAAACACGGCCCGCGGCCCAGCCAAGTTTAAGCATAAAGTCGGGGGTTATTGGTGCGTCACCCACTCGACCCCGAATACCATCAGTACCAAAATAGTGCTTCTTCATTGATCCAATTGCTCCGTCGCGCCTACCCTGACAGCCCCTGTCATA
>DAIRTN010000016.1:24626-49255 GCA_036803865.1 Luminiphilus sp. | reverse complement strand
GCCAGCGCATCAACTGTCTCGGGCACATCGTGCACCCTAATTAAGCGTGCACCCTGCATTGCGGCAATAACCGCCAAGCCAATACTGGCGGGCAGGCGCTGCTCTACCGACCGATCCAAAACACCTGCAATCATCGATTTTCGGGATAAACCAGCCAGTACCGGGTAACCCATAGCCACAACCTGAGACAGCTCCGCCAACAGCTTAAAGTTGTGCTCGACGGTCTTACCAAATCCAAAGCCTGGGTCGAGCACAATGCGCTCATCACTTATTCCATGCTCGCGACACGCCTCAATTCGCCCGCGTAAAAACGAGCATACGTTTTCAGTGACGTCATCGTAGCTGGGATCACGTTGCATCGTATCCGGAGACCCTTGCATATGCATTAAGCAAACGGGCAGCTCGGTCGCCGCAGCCGCTTCTAAGGCGCCCGGCCGGCGAAGAGCGCGAACATCGTTGATCATACCCGCGCCGTACCGGCACGCCTGAGTCATTACAGCGGGCGTACTCGTGTCGACTGAGAAAATCGTATCGAAACGCGGGGCTAAAATAGCGAGCGCACCCAGAACCCGATCGAGCTCCTCTTGCTCGCCCACAGCCACCGCGCCGGGTCGGGTTGATTCACCGCCTATATCTAACAGAGCAGCACCGGCGTTGAGCATGTGCTCGGCCCGCTGGCACAGGCTATCGCTCGCGATGCCCCCACTATTAAGTAGCTGTCCGCCATCGGAGAAGGAATCGGGTGTGATATTGAGAACCCCCATGACGCGTGGCGCACCGAGGTTTAAAGAACGACCGGCACAGTCTAAGACCGTGCCGGCTGTGGGTAGGTTGATCACGTAGCAACCGGACTTAGTGCTCTCCGGCAGGGTCGCCAATAGGTCCTGTGGACTCTTTACTGTCCGCCGATTGACCGCCGCCATGTGAATCACCAGAGCTGTCGCCGTTCCAATCTGCGGGCGGACGCGGTGTTCTGTCGTTCATAATATCGTCGATTTGCTCAGCATCGATGGTCTCATAGCGCATAAGCGCGTCTGCCATGATATCTAGCTTGCCACGATTTTCCTCAAGTATGCGATGCGCTTCGCTGTAGCATTCATCGATAATCTTCCGAACTTCATGATCAATCGCTCGTGCCGTTTCGTCTGACATAGCCTTAGCCGGCTGCCCAGCGGATCGCCCCAAAAAGACCTCTTCGCCACCCTCGTCGTACATAAGTGGGCCCAAAGCTTCCGACAGACCCCACTTAGTGACCATATTGCGGGCGATCTCTGTGGCTCTTTGTATATCGTTAGATGCGCCCGTGGTGATGCCGTCCACCCCCAAAGTCATTTCTTCGGCAACGCGTCCACCAAACAAACTCGTGACTTGACCAATTATGTGGCGACGGCTGTGGCTATATCGATCTTCCTCAGGTAGAAACATCGTGACGCCAAGCGCTCGGCCACGAGGAATGATCGATACTTTATAGACAGGATCATGCTCAGGCATGAGGCGCCCTACAATGGCATGGCCTGCCTCATGGAAGGCTGTATTGCGCTTCTCTGACTCCGACATCACCATCGAACGGCGCTCAGCCCCCATCATGATTTTATCTTTTGCCAGTTCGAATTGCTGCATGTTCACCATGCGCAAGCCTGTTCGAGCGGCAAATAATGCCGCCTCGTTAACTAAGTTAGCGAGATCTGCACCAGAGAACCCAGGTGTGCCGCGCGCAATTTTCGCAGGCTCGACATCTTCACCCAAAGGTACTTTTCGCATGTGAACCTTAAGAATTTGCTCACGGCCGCGAATATCTGGCAAGCCAACAACAACCTGACGATCAAACCGTCCAGGGCGCAATAACGCGGGATCAAGTACATCAGGGCGGTTGGTCGCGGCAATAACAATCACCCCTTCGTTACCTTCAAAACCGTCCATCTCGACGAGCAGTTGGTTCAAGGTTTGCTCTCGCTCATCGTGACCACCGCCAAGACCGGCACCACGATGGCGGCCCACAGCGTCAATTTCGTCAATAAAAATAATGCAAGGTGACTGCTTTTTAGCTTGCTCAAACATGTCGCGCACGCGCGATGCACCCACGCCGACAAACATCTCGACAAAGTCTGAGCCTGAGATGGTGAAAAATGGCACCTTTGCCTCGCCCGCAATCGCTTTCGCAAGCAGTGTTTTACCTGTGCCTGGTTGGCCAACCATTAACACGCCGCGAGGTATTTTACCTCCGAGCTTCTGAAAACGACTGGGGTCACGCAAAAACTCAACCAGCTCCTGCACATCCTCTTTAGCTTCTTCCACACCCGCTACATCGGCAAAAGTGGTCGTAATCTGGTCTTCGCCCAGCAACTTAGCCTTGCTCTTACCAAAGCTCATGGGGCCGCCACGGCCGCCGCCACCGCCTTGCATTTGGCGCATGAAAAACATGAACACTGCAATAATGATCAGGATGGGGAAGCTGGCCACAAGTAGCTGCATCCAGACGCTTTGCTGCTCAGGCTTACGGCCTTCCACAACCACGTTATGCGTCAGAAGATCATCCATTAATTTGGGGTCTTCAACCATGGGACGTATGGTTTCAAATTCAGATCCATCTGAGCGCTCGGCGCTGATGGTCAGCCCGTCGACGACAACCTTGCGTACGCGGTCGTTCTGCACTTCTTCTATGAAGTCTGAGTAGCCAACCTCCTCAGTAGTAGCCTGCATATTGAAGTTGTTGAATACCGACAGCAAGACTGCAGCAATCACCAACCAAAGCAGAAGATTTTTCGCCATATTGTTCAAAATAAGTCCCTCTTAAGCGCCGCTAACATCGTTGCGGGCCAGACAGTATAACGCGCTTATGGGTCGACAACAGGCCCATAAACAACATGCGGTTACATTTGATGTGCGACCCCGAGCATCATTTTTCAAGAGCTAAGGTCGATTTTGAGGGGTTTTGAACGAAAAAAACGCGCAATCACGCGCCTTTGAACCCGGATGCCACCAAATAGACCTCCCGGGAGCGAGGCCGAGACGCTTCCGGCTTCCTTGTTAAGACCTTGGAAAACAGGCGCCGAGTTTCAGCCATCAGCTCTTCAAACCCCTCGCCGTGGAAGACTTTAGCGACAAATATCCCGCCTGGCGGTAAGACCCGCGTTGACAGATCGAGAGCAAGCTCCACCAAATACATTGACCGAGGCTGATCTACCGCTGTCACACCACTCATATTAGGCGCCATATCAGACAGCACCACATCGACAGAGTCATCGCCGATACACGCCAGTAATTGATCGAAAACCACTTCCTCGGTGAAGTCGCCTTGGATAAATTCCACGCCGGCGATGTTATCCATAGCGAGAATATCGCTGGCGATAACGCGCCCATTGTGGCCTACCAGCTTAGCGGCCACTTGAGACCAACCGCCGGGGGCTGAGCCCAAATCCAGCACCGTCATACGCGGCTTAATTAACCGATCTCGATCATTAAGCTCGAGGAGCTTGTAACATGCCCGCGAACGATAACCCTCTTTTTGGGCTCGCTGAACGTAGATGTCATCGTGGTGTTCTTTCAACCAGGCACGACTCGATGATTTTTTTTTCGCCATGAAATAAGACTCGGGTGGCTCGGGTAGCGTAAACTTAGGGTCCCCAGTGTACCGACTAAGCCAATGACAAACGATAGCCCTGTAAAATTGACCAACGCCGAACTCAAACAATACCGAGCACTCGCGCACAAACTTCAGCCCGTAGTCACCATTGCCGGCAATGGTTTGAGCGAAAACGTGCTCGCGGAAATTGAGCGCGCCCTCGATGACCATGAGCTTATTAAAATTAAGGTTGCCGTTGGTGAGCGCGAACTAAGGGATCAGCTTATCGATGAGTTGCGTGCGACGGCAAAAGCCGCCTTAGTGCAGCGCATTGGTAATACCGCAACGTTGTTGCGCCGCGCAAAGAAGGCCGATCCGAAGAAATCCAACCTGCAAAGAACGCTCTAGCCAAAGCGACTACGGCGCCGCTGAGGCCGCTGAGATAGTTAAACGAATAACTCTGTGACGTTGAAAACCAGTAGCGCCATGACGTATGCGACCACTAGGTAGCTGACGAGCATTTGCAATGCGACTCGCGGCGAGGCTGCCTCGCGAGACAAAATTGCTACGGTTGATACGCACTGTAATGCAATCGCAAAGAACACCAGTAACGCGAGGCCTGAGCCCAGCGGCAAACCACTCGCCTGAATCTGGTCGACCAGTGGCAACATATTGTCTTCGGCGCCATCAATACCAAATATCGTTCCCAACGTACCGACAAACACCTCACGCGCCAAAAAGGAGCTGAGTATGGCTACGCCGTAGCGCCAGTCTAAACCGATCGGCTCAAACACGGGCTCGATAAACCGTCCGATAACCCCTAGCCAGCTGTCCGCAAGACCGGCGCCCTGATTAGGAAAGTAGCCTAAAATCCACACAACGATGGTGACCATAAGAATCACTTTGCCAGCCTTTGTTACAAAGTGCCGGCTGCGATTAATAGCGTTACGAATTATGGGTACCGGTGATGGCGTTCGATACGGCGGCAACTCCAGCACAAAGGGTAGATCAGGCGTGCCCTCATTTTTGGTAAACCGGCTCACAATGCCTGTCACCAATAAGGCGCATAGCATGCCGAAAAAATAAATCGAAAACATTGCAACCCCTTGCCAACCGACGAGACCAAAAAACGTCGTGCCTGAAGGTATAAAGATGGCAATTAACAGGGCGTACACCGGCAAACGCGCTGAGCATGGCATGAGGGGAATCGCGAGATACGTCATCATACGTTGGCGCGGTGAATCTACCGCGCGAGCTGCGTAGATCGCAGGGATCGCGCAGGCGACCCCAGATAACATTGGGATAAAGCTTTTCCCTGTAAGACCGAAAAGCTTAAGCGGGCGATGGCAAATAAGCGCCGCACGCGCCAAGTAACCTGTGTCGTCTAAGATCCCAATAATAAGCGTCAGTACAAAGATTTGAGGTACGAATACTAGAAACGCACCAACGCCGCCGAACAGAGCATCTGCCGTGAAATCAGCCAGGATGGGGTTGCCTATCATTGGCACAACGGCAGCACCAATGGCCGAGATCGACGCCTCGACTGCGTCCATCACCGGCGCCGACCACGTAAAGATTGACTGGAAAAGAACTAGCATGATGACAAAAAAAGCGATGCCGCCGGTCACCGTTCCCAAGAAGAAACGATCCAACCGCGTTTGACGACGAATAAGCAAATCACCTTTGGGCCCATAACGATGGGAAAGCTGGTGGGCCGTCCCGCGCAGCAAAGTGTCGGGTGTATCAGCCCACTTAGCGATAGGCGCGTCCTCACGAATCAACGATTGACGCAGCCTAGCTATCACGGCGTCCAGGCCAACACCGGATTTTGCGGAAACTCGAAATACGGGGGCACCAAGTTGCTGCGCCAAACCTTCATCGTCAAAGCTCAACCCGTTGCTGGTGATGATATCGGTCATATTGGCCAGCACCGAAACGGTTTTGTTATGCCGCTGGCTTTCGCGAATGACTTGCAAGGTAAAATAGAGACTTTTCTCGAGCCGCGTCGCGTCAACAACACACAACACGTGCCGAACTTGTGGGTCAGCCAATGAGCGCTGAAAGTACTCTACCGCCACAGCTTCTTCCGAAGAAATAGGGCTTAAGGAGTACGTGCCCGGAAAGTCGACCAACTCAACATCGGGCATTTTCGCGAGCGCGCCTGCCGATACGTCGACCGTAATTCCCGGATAATTAGCTACGCGCTGATTGAGGCCAGTCAATCGGTTGAATAACGAGCTTTTGCCTGAATTGGGGCTTCCAATGAGAAGTACGCGACTCATTGGTTTCCCACCTTTGATTCGTCACTCGTTACACGAATGAAAACATGAGCGGAAATATCTTCGTCAAGTGAGAACACGGTATTACTCACACGATACACATGGGGAGCACCCAAGCCAGGTGTTAATAAACAGCTTACGACCTCCCCTGGGTGAAAACCAAACTCCATCAAACGAATGCGGTATGCCTCTGGCATGTTGTCATCGAACCCTTCGACAACGCCGCAATCACTCTCGCGAAGTACCCAAAGAGGCTTGCAGTGTGAGGGAAGTATCATCAACGCGATCCAACGAAAGGGGTCGGGACGGTAACAAAGATGATAATGATTATCAAATAATAATCAGAGATGGTGCACGCGATCGATTTCATAGAAGATGTCGCCACTCGGTGCTTTCACCACGACTTCGTCACCCTCGCTCTTACCAACAAGCGCGCGGGCAATCGGCGAGCCGACAGAAATGCGATTTTGTTTCACGTCAGCCTCATCTTCACCGACAATACGATACGTCACCTTAGTGTCGTTATCGACATTGATGAGATCGACCGTGGTACCAAAGATAACCTTACCCGTGTGAGGAATTGCCGTCACGTCGATCACCTGAGCGTGGGAAAGTTTATGCTCGATTTCTTTAATGCGCCCCTCGGCAAAACTCTGCTGCTCACGCGCGGCGTGATATTCCGCATTTTCCTTTAAATCACCGTGCTCACGCGCTTCAGCGATCGCCGCGATTATGCGTGGCCGATCGACTTTCTTTAGCTGCTCGAGTTCAGCTCGTAACGTTTTCTCGCCAGCTACTGTCATTGGCACTTTGTTCATAACGCAATACTCTCATGCAGGTCTTGCAAACGCCGAACGGTAACGTCCTTCTCTTGCTCGAGGGCCATACAAACCGCTTCCGTCGCTGCAATGGTCGTCGTGTAATATACTTTGTGCCGTTCAGCACTCGCTCGAATGGGCGCAGAATCGAGAATGGCCGTGCGACCCTCGGTCGTATTCACAATCAAACTTGCTTCATCGTTTTTTATCAAATCGACAATGTGTGGCCGCCCTTCTCGAACCTTGTTCACTCGGCGTACGCTAAGCCCTGCTGCCTCGAAGGCATCTGCGGTGCCACCAGTCGCAGCCAACGTAAACCCTCGGGCAACAAGACGAGCTGCCAAGGTTACGGCCTCGTCTTTATCGACGTCACGAACGCTAAATAACGCCAAGCCTGACTGAGGTGGAATGTCACCGGCACCCAATTGCGCTTTTGCAAACGCCGCAGCAAACGTATCGCCTGTACCCATGACCTCGCCCGTGGACTTCATCTCAGGGCCGAGAATAGGGTCAATGCCAGGAAATTTATTGAAGGGCAATACCGCCTCTTTAACCGAGTAATAGCTAGGGATAACCTCTTTGGTGACCCCTTGACTGGCCAGGGATTGTCCAGCCATGCAGCGAGCGGCCACTTTTGCAAGCGAAACGCCGACCGCCTTCGAAACGAACGGCACGGTTCGTGAGGCGCGCGGATTCACTTCAATTACATAAATCTCGTCATCTTGATACGCCAACTGCACATTCATCAATCCGCAAACGCCCAGCTCTAGCGCCATCGCCTTAACGACGTCCCGCATCTTATCCTGAACGTCGGCGGCCAGACTGTAGGGGGGCAGCGAACACGCCGAGTCACCCGAGTGCACGCCAGCCTGTTCGATATGCTGCATGATGGCACCAATAACAACATCGGTCCCGTCACTAACTGCATCGATATCTACCTCAATAGCAGCACTCAGAAAACTATCTAGCAACACTGGCGAATCATCGGAGACACGGACCGCGTCACGCATGTAGCGCAATAAGTCGTCCTCCCGATAAACGATTTCCATCGCGCGACCGCCAAGAACATAGGAAGGCCGAACCACGAGTGGATAACCAATACGGGACGCGGCTTCCAAGGCCTCATCAACGCTTCGCACCGTTGTGTTATCAGGCTGCTTTAAGCCTAGAGCCTGAATCATTTTCTGGAAGCGCTCACGATCTTCCGCCCGGTCGATTTGATCAGGTGTCGTACCTATGATTGGTACGCCGGCGGCTTCAAGCGCGCGAGCCAGCTTAAGCGGTGTCTGGCCACCAAACTGCACAATCACGCCAACCGGCTTTTCCACGGCAACGATCTCGAGTACGTCCTCAAGAGTGACTGGCTCAAAATAAAGCCGGTCTGACGTGTCATAGTCGGTGGATACTGTCTCGGGGTTACAGTTCACCATGATGGTTTCGTAGCCGTCCTCACGCATCGCAAGCACAGCGTGAACGCAGCAATAGTCGAACTCAATACCTTGCCCAATTCGGTTAGGCCCACCCCCTAGCACAAGAATCTTTTTACGGTCGGTAGGCTGCGACTCACACTCGTCTTCATAGGTTGAGTACATATAAGCGGTAGAAGTAGCAAACTCGGCTGCGCAAGTATCAACCCGCTTGTACACAGGATGTAGATTCAAACTATGGCGGTGACTGCGGAATGCACTTTCCGTCGTGCCAAGCAGGCTCGCCAATCGCGCATCGGAAAAACCCTTGCGCTTTAGCTGACGTAGCTCGCTGTAATCAATACTGGTCAGTTCGCGGCCAACTAACGCCGTCTCTCGAATGACTATGTCTTCAATTTGAACCAGGAACCACGGATCGATACCTGAGTAACCGTACACTTCATCAATAGAGAAGCCTGCTCGGAACGCATCAGCCACATACCATAAACGCTCCGCACCGGGATTCGTTAAGCAATCGATGAGTTCAGCGCGTGAATCCGAATCGGTGACCTTAAGCTTCGGCTCGAAACCCAATGAGCCAACCTCTAAGCCACGCAATGCTTTCTGCATAGATTCTTGGAAAGTCCGGCCGATAGCCATGACTTCACCGACTGACTTCATTTGCGTCGTTAAGCGCGCATCTGCGGTGGCAAATTTTTCAAATGCAAAGCGCGGAATCTTGGTGACCACATAATCAATAGCAGGCTCAAACGAGGCTGGCGTTTTGCCACCGGTGATATCGTTGGCCAGCTCATCGAGCGTATATCCGATCGCTAATTTGGCAGCCACTTTCGCAATGGGAAAGCCTGTAGCCTTCGACGCTAACGCCGAGGACCGCGAGACACGGGGGTTCATTTCTATGACCACTATGCGCCCCGTATCAGGACATTGGCCAAACTGAACGTTAGAGCCACCCGTCTCAACACCGATCTCACGCAGTACCGCCAGAGAGGCGTCGCGCATGATTTGATATTCTTTGTCGGTCAGCGTCTGAGCTGGGGCGACGGTGATAGAGTCCCCGGTATGCACGCCCATGGCATCGAAGTTTTCAATCGCGCAAATAATAATGCAGTTGTCGTTTTTATCACGAACAACTTCCATCTCGTATTCTTTCCAGCCTATCAACGACTCATCGATGAGGACTTCGTTGGTTGACGATAGATCGAGGCCCCGCAAACAAATCTCTTCAAACTCATCGCGGTTGTAAGCGATTCCACCGCCCGAGCCACCCATAGTGAAAGATGGGCGAATAATGCAGGGAAATCCCAGCTCTTCAAGCACCTCAAACGCTTCATCAAGACTGTGTGCCGTGGAGGCTCGAGGCGTTGCCAGACCTATGCGCTTCATGGCTTGATCGAATAACTCTCGATCCTCGGCCATATCGATTGACTCTTTCGTCGCTCCAATCATCTCGACGTTATACTTCTCGAGCACGCCTTCAGCCGCTAGATTTAGGGCACAGTTAAGAGCCGTCTGCCCTCCCATGGTCGGGAGAATGGCATCTGGACGCTCGCGCTCTATGATCCGCGCGACTGTTTGCCACTCGACCGGCTCGATGTAGGTGGCGTCGGCCATGGCAGGGTCCGTCATGATCGTCGCCGGATTGGAGTTAACGAGTATTACTCGATAACCCTCTTCACGGAGCGCCTTACACGCTTGGGCACCGGAGTAATCGAACTCACAGGCCTGCCCAATCACGATGGGGCCAGCACCGAGGATCAAAACACTCTGGATATCGGTCCGTTTTGGCATGAAAACTCTCCCGAGTCAGTTAGCCTGCGCAGTGCGCATGGCATCGATAAAAGGATCAAATAATTGGCCTGCCTCATGAGGGCCCGGGCTTGCTTCAGGGTGCCCTTGAAAGCTGTATGCCGGAACATCGGTACGAGCGATACCCTGCAAGGTGCCGTCAAACAGTGAACGGTGCGTCACCGCCAGGTGCGCGGGCAGATCCGCCTCAGACACCGTAAATCCATGATTCTGACTGGTTACCATAACGGTGCTATCCGCCAGCGTTTGAACCGGATGGTTTGCCCCATGATGGCCAAACTTCATCTTTTCGGTCTTCGCCCCGCTCGCCAAGGCCATGATTTGGTGACCGAGACAAATACCAAATAACGGTATTCCGCGCGCCATCACCTCTTCAGCGAGAGTAATGGCGTAGTCACAGGGCTCGGGATCTCCGGGGCCGTTAGATAAAAATACGCCGTCAGGATTGTGGCTTAACACGCTCTCAATATCGGACTGAGCAGGCAAAACAGTGAGATCGCAGCCCCGATCAACAAGCATGCGCAAAATATTACGCTTGACGCCAAAGTCGAGAGCTACCACCTTAAACGGGCGGTCGGTGTTTTCAGAATAGCCTTCATTCCAAACCCAGCTGCCTTCGGTCCAACTGTAGGCTTTTGGCGTCGTTACTTCTTTTGCCAAATCCATGCCTTTTAAGCCGGGGAACGCGCGTGCTTGGGCTAAAGCAGCCTCTTCAGTTGCATCGTCTCCCGCCATAATGCAGCCGGCCTGAGCGCCCTTGTCTCGCAGGATGCGTGTGAGCTTGCGCGTATCGATATCGGCTATCGCAACGGTATTGTTTGAGATCAAGTAATCGTCGAGAGATTGCTCCGAGCGATAGTTACTAGCCAGCAAAGGAAGCTCGCGAATAATGAGACCTGCCGCCTGTATACACTCCGACTCAGCATCCTCCGCATTGGTGCCGGTATTGCCGATATGGGGATATGTGAGCGTAACAATCTGACGCGAATACGATGGATCGGTCAGGATTTCCTGGTAGCCGGTCATGGCGGTATTAAAAACCACCTCACCGGTCGTGGAACCAGCCGCGCCAATAGAAAGGCCGCGGAAAATGGTGCCATCTTCCAGTGCGAGGATAGCGAGCGTAGACAAATTGACCTCCCAGTCTATGTGGCTTTCGGGCAGTCTGGTGCATCCAGCGCGCCACCTAAAGTGTCGCCCGTCCGAAAAGCATTTAACAAGAGCAATTAAGCACAGCGTGTGCGACGTCCGGCCGACCTGGCTCGCCACTGGATCAGTGACTCTCGCCGCACTCTAACAATCAGACTATCGATAACAATCAGACTATCGATAACCATCAGACTATCGATCAGAGTGCGCGATTCGGCACTTTCCGCTGTCCTATATAGGCTGGGACCATAGTTTATTGAAGTACGGCGCATGTGTCTATCGACAAGAGCAATAGATTGCGTTTATCAGTGATTCCTCTAAAGTGCGAACCTCGTAAATATCGAGCGCATCATGCCCAGCCAGAGCCAACATAGAGTCGATGGACCTTTCCTAACCAAGAGTCAGCTGGGTCTTCTTATCGGCGGTCTGCTGACCACAGCGATTGGCCAGTCCTTCATTTTCGCCATTCTGCCGCCACTTGGCCGTGATGTCGGCTTTGATGAGTTGCAGATCAACACGCTCATTTCATCCTCAGCGCTCATTTTCAGCCTTGGCTCAGCTATTTGGGGGCGCATCTCTGATCGAATAGGCCGCAAACCCGTCATACTTGCCGGACTGGTGGGTTATGCCATTGGAAATCTTTGCTTCACGCTGGTCTTCGACGCCGCGATGCGTGGTTGGATAGCGGGATTCCCGCTCTTCGCGGCCGCCCTCGCCGTGCGCTGCAGCCAAGCGGCAGTTATGTCTGCAACCAGCCCAGCCGCTGGCGCCTATGCCGCCGACTACAGCCAACCCCAACACCGCACAAAGGCGCTGGCAAAGCTAGGAACATCGGGCAGCCTAGGAATGATTTTTGGCCCAATCATGGCCGGGGCACTTGCCGGCCTAGGCCTACTCTTCCCTCTTTATACGGCCACAGGGCTTGCAATCGTCGCCGTGATCATCATCGCGCGCTATCTGCCCAATGATCGCAGCGCCACAGGCCGCCAAAAAGATCAGAAAAAACTCGCTACTTTTGACAAGCGGGTCCGGGGCCTTCTCATGTGCTCGGTATGTGCATTTACGGGCTTTGCCGGCATTCAACAAACCCTGGCGTTTCGCCTGCAAGACATGCTGCTGCTAACCGGTACCGAGACCGCCCAACATATGGGTATATGCCTCATGGTGGCAGCTTTGATGACGCTAACAATGCAGCTGACGATCGCGCAACGTTTTCAGGGCGCTCCCGTCATATTGCTGCGAATAGGTGTCGTGCTGATGCTACTGGGCTCATTAATTGTGGCGGCAGCCAGTTCGTTTGCACCTATTCTGGTTGGAATGGCATCGATGGGTGCCGGGCTCGGGCTAGCCGCGCCGGGCATTGCCGCTGGAGCTTCGCTGGCGGTGACGCCGCAGGAGCAGGGCTCAGTCGCCGGGCTGGTAACGGCTTTTCCTGCAGCAGGCTTCGTCCTTGGGCCGGTAATATGCGGCAGTCTCTACACGTACGACCCTACAATGTCAGCGCTTAGCGCGAGCGTAATGCTACTCGTAGCGCTGTTTATCGCGCTGCGCGGTAGTCGTCTCAGACGTCGAAATCGGCTTTAATTGCGAGGCGAATACGCTCTGGAATCGGTGCTGATTGATTGCTGGCTTGGTCCACAAACGCATGAGTAAATTGACCGGTCGCTCGCGACACTGTGTCACCCTCGACAAATACACCGATCTCCCAAGTGACCGATTTAGTCCCCAGGCGAATAACACGCAGCCCCAGCTGTAAACACTGCGGATACTCAACCGGCGCAAAATAATTACACGACGACGCCACCACGTAACCCACCACGGAATCCGCACCCGGCCGCATACCGCCCTTTTCAATAAGAAATTGATTAACCACCGTATCGAACCATGCATAGTAAGCGACGTTGTTCGCATGGCCATAAATATCATTATCGGCCCAGCGTGTAGGCACTGGGTAGAAACGCTGAAAGCATGTTCTAGGCGCGGGTTCAGGATGACTCACCGGCCACCTCCCCAGGCACGGTGATAAAGCGCTAGCGCATCGGCCTCATTGACGGGAACGGGGTTATTCACCAGTAACCGCTGTTGCAACATGGCGTCGGACGCCAGCATCGGCAAATCATCCTTCGGTACGCCCGCCGCTTCAAGCGTCGCCGGCAACCCAGAATCTGCAATCAATGCTTCAAACCACCCTATGAAACTGTCGGCTGTTAACGCTACGTCACCCGGTAACTCTTGCGCCATTTCAGCGTACAAATCCCCAACCACAGCAGCATTATAGGCCAGCACGCTAGGCAGCATGAGTGAGTTACTTAAACCATGAGGGATGTGGTAATGCCCGCCCAGGGGATATGCCAACGCATGCACCGCCGCAACGGGCGCATTGGCAAACGCTTGCCCCGCAAACATGGCTCCTAAAAGCATGGCCTCTCTCGCCGCGATATCAGCAGTACCCGACATAGCGGGTCGAATATTGGCTGACAGCAGCCGCAGTGCGCGCAGTGCTAACGCATCAGAAATAGGGTTCTTTTTGAGCTTCGTTGTGTAAGCTTCTACTGCGTGGACCATGGCATCAATGCCTGTCATCGCGGTCGCAGCGCGCGGCAAGTTAAGGGTTAGCGTGGCATCAAGCACGGCAATATCAGGCAGCAACGTTGGTGAACTGACGCCCGCTTTCGTCGTCGCGCCGGTGGTAATGACCGCCACCGGTGTCGCCTCAGATCCTGTGCCCGCAGTGGTAGGTACGAGTATTAATGGCAAGCGCCCACCGAGCACTTGATTAACACCGTACATTTCGGTCAACGTCTGATCGCCGCAGGCCAGTGCGGCAACAACTTTCCCAACGTCCATAGAGCTACCGCCGCCCACAGCAACGACGCCGTCACAGCCGAACGTCTTAAGATCACTCCATGCAGCGTCGACAATGACGTCCGCAGGGTCGGCTGTCACCCCGCTAAAGACAGGGAAGTCTCCCAACTGCTCAACCATCGCCGCCGCTATGGGCCCAATGATACCGACTTCAATCAAGCCTGCATCGGTGACAAGCAGGGGCTTGGTTATCCCTTGGCGTTGACAGAGATGGCCGAGGCTTAGGGCGCTATCGGCGCCCACGATAATCTCTGGAACAGCATGGAAACTAAATGATGTCATGCGTTAAAGGTGAAAATTACTTTACCTTTTGCTCGCCGCTCCATCATTGCGGCATAACCCGCTTGGTACTCTTCGATGGGGAAAATATCGGTCACGACAGGCTTGATCTTACCCTCTTCAAACCACTGCCATAACGTTGCGACATTCTGTTGATGCGCTTCAGGTTCCTCGCCAACGAAGCGACCCCAAAATACACCCACAATCTCACACCCTTTTAAGAGCGTTAGGTTAAGCGGGATTTTAGGAATAGGGCCGCTGGCAAAACCGACCACCAAGAAGCGGCCCTTCCATGCCATGCTGCGGATCGCCACTTCGCTGAAATCGCCGCCCACAGGGTCATACACAACATCGACACCACGACCGCCCGTCAGCTCTTTCAGTCGCGTTTTGAGATCTTCGGTCGAATAATTAATCACTTCGTCAGCACCGAGCTGCTTGCAAAGCTCTAGCTTTTCGTCGCTGCTTGCAGCGGCAATGACCTTGGCACCGAGCGCCTTACCTAGCTCAACCGCGGTACTCCCTACGCCACCCGCAGCACCCAGCACGAGCAGGGTTTCACCCGCCTGCAATTTCGCGCGCTGAACCAGTGCGTGATACGAGGTGAAGTAAGTAATGCCAATACCTGCGGCCTCAACCATCGACAAGGCTTTGGGCTTGGGCATTAATGCGTGCTCGTTGGTCACAATAGCCTCACTGAAACTACCCGCGCCCGCTGTGTTTATGACCTCATCACCAACCTTCCAACGTGTTACCGCAGAACCCACTGCCTCAACAACACCTGCACATTCGCCACCTGGAACAAAAGGCAAATCGGGCTGCATTTGGTATTTACCCTGAATAATCAACACATCAGGGAAATTGAGACCGGCCGCATGAACGCGGACCAGGACGTCACTGGCACCGAGCTCGGGTAGCTGCCAGTCCGCAGCAAGGTCGAGTTTATCGGGAAGTCCATGCTCTCTACATACTAGGGCTTTAGTCATATCAATAAACCTCGAACAAACCAGCGGCACCCATACCACCACCGACACACATAGTGATCACAACATACTTCACGCCACGACGCTTACCTTCGAGCAATGCATGACCGATCATGCGCGAACCACTCATGCCGTAAGGGTGTCCTACCGCAATAGCGCCACCGCTGACGTTAAGCTTGTCATTATCGATACCTAGCTGATCGCGACAGTAGATTACCTGAACAGCGAAAGCCTCGTTCAGCTCCCAGAGACCAATATCGTTAACCGTTAAACCGTGCTGCTTAAGCAGCTTGGGCACAGCAAACACCGGACCAATACCCATTTCATCGGGCTCGCAACCGGCAACGGCCATGCCGCGATAAGCACCCAATGGTTGCAGGCCTAAGCGCTCAGCCATCTTGCTATCCATCACTACTTGCGCGGCAGCGCCATCTGATAGCTGTGACGCGTTACCCGCAGTAATAGTTCCACCTTCAATGACAGTTTTAAGGCCCTGAACGCCCTCGAGAGAGGAGGGTCGTACACCTTCATCTCGAGTTACCGTGACTTGAGCTTCAGATTGCTCACCCGTCTCTTTATCCCAAACAATACGGTTAGCGGTAACAGGAATGATTTCGTCGTCAAATACTCCAGCCTCGTAGGCAGCTGCAACACGAAGCTGTGACTGCAAGCCGTATTCATCCATAACGTCGCGATTAACGTTGTAACGCTTCGCAACCACTTCAGCAGTCTGTAGCATCGGCATATAAATATTGTTATGCATAGCCACAAGCTCTTCGTCCACTAGCCTGTGAATATTCATTTTGTCGTTCTGCACGAGCGAAATTGACTCAACACCACCACCGACAACGACGTCCATACCATCGTACATAATCTGCTTGGCAGCCGTGGCGACCGCCATCAAGCCCGATGAGCATTGGCGGTCGATGGTCATGCCTGAGACAGTCACTGGCAAGCCAGCACGCAGAGCGATATTGCGAGCAACGTTAAGGCCCTGCGTGCCCTGGGGCATCGCCGACCCCATGATGCAGTCGTCTACCAGCGCAGGATCAATGCCTGCACGCTCCACGGCCGCGCGCACAGCGTGCCCGCCGAGAGTGGGGGAAGGCGTATTGTTAAAGCTTCCACGATACGCCTTGCCAATAGGTGTTCGCGCTGTTGACACGATTACTGCTTCTTTCATGATGTCACTCCTAAATAATGTTGTTGGCGTTGCGAGGTCGCATCAACCTTCTAGCTTGATACCTTTACCTTCGGCGGCTTTACCCACCATTTTGAAGGTTTGCTCAAACCCAGCCTGAAGAGCCTTTTCACCGCCATTGGCAATAGCATCCCAGTGAGCAGCAATACCCTCGGGTGTTTGCTCGGACTCCGGCAACCACATGCCATCAGACTCGACAATTTTTGCCACTGCGAAAGAGCCGGCACCTGCACCGAGAATGGTGCGCGTCGGTGCGTCTTCAGACACCAAATAAAGCACGGCAGGTGTAACCGTTTCCGGTGTTAGTAATGCAAATGCCTGCTCAGGAATAAGCCCCTCAGTCATACGCGTTCCCGCAGTAGGCGCCAGAGCATTTACCCGAATATTGTACTTTGCACCCTCTTGGGCAAGCGTATTCATAAGGCCGACAACGCCCATCTTTGCTGCACCGTAGTTAGTCTGTCCAAAGTTACCGTACAGACCGCTCGATGAGGTCGTGACAACAATACGGCCATATCCCTGCTCTTTCATGATGTCAAAAACAGCCTTAGTGCAGTACACCGTGCCCATTAAATGAACGTCCAAGACCAGGCGAAAATCTTCCATGCTGCCTTTGGTGAAGCTTTTATCCCTCAGGATGCCCGCATTGTTGACCAAAATATCAATGCGGCCCCACTTATCCATGGTCTTCTGCACCATGTCCTGGACCTGCTCAAAGTTTGCAACATTGGCCGGGTGAGCCATAGCTTCGCCGCCGAGCGCTTCAATTTCAGCAACCACATTGAGCGCCGCATCACTGTTCGAGCCCTCACCAGATACCGAGCCACCCAAATCATTGACTACGACTTTCGCACCGCGCTTAGCCAACTCAATTGCGTGACTACGACCAAGACCATTACCGGCGCCAGTCACTATCGCAACCTTGCCATCGTACCGAATACTCATACTGTCCATGCTCCCGTTAATAATGTGTCGTTAGCCCACAATGCTCATGCCGAGCCACTCAGCGTAGAGCGCTGGAGTCTCCTCGCCTTCAATCTCCACAGTAATGTTCTGCTGCGTTAAGAAACGCTTCTCGTCTTTGCGGTCAACGCTTGCCAACTCAACATGCGCTCTTACCCGCTTACCGGCTCTAACAGGCGCCAAAAAGCGAACTTTGTTCATGCCGTAGTTGACGCCCATAACCATACCTTCCGGGTGAACCGACACGCTCTCACACAGCTTAACCAACATAGAAAGTGTCAGAAATCCATGCGCTATGGTGCCGCCAAAGGGCGTCTTGGCCGCTGCTTCTTCATTGATATGGATAAATTGATGGTCTTCCGTGCAATCGGCGAACTGATTAACACGCTCCTGATCCAGTGTGATCCAGTCGCTAACACCCAACTTTGTGCCTACTAACGCCTCAAAATCGTCCGGTGATACTGTCTTGATACTCATTGTAATTGTCCTCGGTTAATCAATAGATAAATGCGTTATTAGCAAGCCATTAGCCGTCGCGGAATGTCGCAGTGGGCTCGCCTGCGCCGGAGACGTATTGCTTTAGCTCATGACGACCTACCACCATGCGGTGAACGGCGTCAGGACCATCGGCTAAACGCAGTGTTCGCTGCCCAGACCACATAGCAGCAAGCGGAGTGTCCTGAGACACACCAATACCACCGTGCATTTGAATGGCTTCATCGATGATTTTAAGCGTCATATTCGGCACGACAGTTTTAATCATTGAGATCCAAATACGCGCCTCTTTGGCATCGACGTTATCCATCATCCACGCAGTTTTCAGGGTCAATAAACGCGCTTGCTCAATGGCCATTCGTGCGTCGGCAATAATATCGATATTGCCGCCAAGCTTTGCGAGCGGTCGCCCAAATGCTTCGCGCGTGGTCGCGCGCACACAAAGCAGCTCCAAAGCGAGCTCCGCGGCTCCAATAGAGCGCATGCAGTGGTGAATTCGTCCGGGGCCCAGTCTGCCTTGTGAAATCTCGAACCCTCGGCCTTCGCCTAAAATTATGTTGTCCTTGGGGACGCGAACATTATTCAGGCGGATATGCATATGGCCATGGGGTGCGTCATCCATATTAAATACTGTCAGATGACGAAGAATTTCAACACCGGGCGCGTCCAATGGCACCAAAATTTGGCTCTGCTGCTGGTGTTTTGCCGCATCTGGGCTGGTCTTAACCATACAGATCATGACTTTACAGCGCGGATCTCCAGCGCCAGAAATCCAGTGCTTCTCGCCATTGATGACCCACTCGTCGCCCTCTAATACCGCTCGAGTGGACACGTTTGTTGCATCGGAAGACGCGACCGCCGGTTCAGTCATACCAAAGCATGAGCGAATCTCACCCGCCAGCAACGGCTCCAACCACTGTTGCTTTTGCGCTTCACTACCGTACTTATGGAGCACTTCCATATTGCCGGTATCGGGCGCCGAGCAATTGAATACTTCTGCACCCAAGTGGCATTTGCCCATTTCTTCAGCGAGATACGCATACTCAACGGTATTAAGACCTGAACCTTTGTCGCCAGTTAAGAAAAAATTCCAGAGGCCGCGATCGCGCGCGCCCGCTTTTAAGGTTTCTAAGATTTCAGTCTGACGCTCGGTAAATTCCCAAGGACTCCCAATACGCAGCTCGTGAAAAAACTCTTTCTCAAGCGGCATGACTTCATCGGTAATGTAGGCGCGTACTTGCTCAAGCAAAGGTGCGACCCGTGGCGAAATACCCAGATCCATAATCGACATCCTGTATGACAAACAAATGACTGAGGCGGATAAAGGCGCCCCAAAAACTGCTTTTGAACATACAGTATGTTTTTTTGACGTTCAAGTATGTTGGTATACGGATGATCTACATTTTATCGAGACTGGTCCGCGAGTAACTCTTTGAGATCGGCCAGCGCCCCCGGATCTTCGATGGTCGAGGGCATCACATAATCTTCGCCATCGGCTATTTTGCGCATTGTCGCGCGCAGTATTTTCCCAGAACGCGTTTTAGGCAGTCGATTAACAATTAACGCGCGAGAAAAACAGGCAAGTGGTCCAATACGCTGGCGCACAAGCTCAATCAGTTCGCGCTGCACTTCATCGGCGCCGAGCAGTACGCCACTTTTAAGCACTGCGAAACCGACGGGTAACTGCCCCTTAAGGTCATCAGCAACGCCAATCACCGCACATTCAGCCACGGCTGAATGGCTTGCGACAATTTCCTCCATCTCACCTGTCGACAATCGATGTCCGGCGACATTAATAACGTCATCAGTCCGGCCCATAATGAACAGATAACCATCATCGTCGACGTAGCCACCATCACCCGTCAGGTAGTACCCAGGATAAATATCCATATAAGCGTTTTCAAAGCGCGCATGGTTTCCCCAAATAGTCGGTAAACAACCCGGCGGTAAAGGCCTTTTAATGACAACAGCGCCTTGCTGATTGGCCGGCACCACCACCCCCTGCTCGTCGAGGATCTGCACTTGAAAGCCTGGAGATGGAAACGTCGCTGATCCCGCCTTTGTCGGAAATCCTTTCTCTATCCCGCGAGGATTACTCGCGATCGCCCAACCCGTTTCGGTTTGCCACCAATGGTCAATAATCGGCAACTGAGTAAGCCCCGCAAGCCAATGATACGTCGGCGGATCAAGTCGCTCGCCCGCAAGGTAAAGCGCATCGAGGCTCCCCGTATCATAATGGCGAAACAGCGCGCCTTCTGGATCCTCCTTCCGCACCGCACGAAATGCCGTGGGCGCTGCGAACAGAACCTTAACGCGGTATTCCTCCACCACTCGCCAAAACGCACCCGCATCAGGCGTTCTGACGGGCTTTCCCTCGTAAAGCACAGAGGTACACCCGGCAAGCAGCGGCGCATAGGCAATATAGGAATGCCCGACGACCCAACCGACGTCACTCGCCGCCCAAAAAACCTCTCCGGGCGCCATGTCGTAAACGGCCGTCATTGACCACGTCAAAGCCACGGCATGCCCACCATTGTCACGAACAACACCCTTTGGCTTTCCGGTGGTGCCAGAGGTATACAAAATATAAAGCGGATCTGTCGCGGCAACAGGAACACAGGCTGCAGGCTCTGATTGCTTTACCAAGTCACCCCAGTCGGTATCTCGTCCGTGCTTAACCACGTAATTTGACTGCGGTCGCTCGAAAACGATCACCGACTGCGGAGGCTGCTCAACGATAGCCAGCGCCTCATCAACAATAGGCATGTATTCAATGACGCGATCTACTTCGATACCACAGCTTGCTGTGACAATGACCTTAGGCGCTGCGTCGGCTAAGCGAGCCGCCAGCTCGCTGGCAACGAACCCACCAAAAACAACCGAATGAATGGCTCCGAGGCGGGCGCATGCCAGCATCGCGATAACCGCCTCGGGAATCATGGGCATGTAAATAACAACACGATCGCCCTTCTCAACGCCCAGCGAACGCAGCCCGCCGGCAAACCGTGCTACTTTTTCAAGCAGCTGGGCATAGGTAATCGCCAACTTATCGTCGGTGACCGGTGAGTCGTAATAAATAGCGACTTGCTCGGCTCTACCGGCCAAAACATGTCGATCGATCGCGTTAAAGCACGTGTTGAGAACACCGTCGGGGTACCAACGCTCAATGCCGTTGACATCTTCGGCCGAGCCACAGGAAGGAGGCGTAATCCAATCGATGAGACCTGCCTTGTCGAGCCAAAACCCGGCAGGATCATTAATTGATTGTGTAAAGGTGGCGGCGTATCCCATGGTTAAACCTGTCACTACGGTAGTCATGGGCAGTGTACCTGCACCCCGGCGCGTGTCATTACTTACTCATGAACGCTGCGAGGCTAAAAGTTACCGTCGCATTTATCGCCTGCGCCGATCTTATCGCTATTTTCGATCGATTTTATCTACTAATTCAATTGGTGCTAGCCGCATTAGTGGCTTATGTTGGCGTTTGAAATAAAACAGAGAGAACGCCGTTGCGGCGTTAGCTCGGGAAGCAATCGAGCATTTCGCTTGAACGTTATACCAAGGAGAAGTCGACATGATTGGAAAGAAAAAAATATTAATAGCAGCGGTAGCAATGGCGGCTGCGGTGTCCATGCCGTCAACTGCAGAAAATACGTTTGCTAAAGAGCCTAGCTTTTGGTGGCCTGAGCGCATTGATCTGACGCCGCTTCGCCAACACAGTCCTGAGTCCAACCCCTATGGTGCCGGGTTCAATTATGCCGAAGCCTTTGCAGCGCTTGATCTCGCCGCGGTTAAAAGTGACATCCGTGACGTCCTGACGACATCGCAAGACTGGTGGCCCGCGGACTATGGTCATTACGGTCCGTTCTTTATCCGTATGGCGTGGCACAGTGCCGGTACTTATCGCGTTTCAGACGGTCGAGGCGGTGCGGGTGGCGGTCAGCAGCGCTTCGAGCCATTAAATAGCTGGCCCGATAACACCAACCTAGACAAAGCTCGGCGGCTACTTTGGCCTGTTAAAGCAAAATACGGTCGCAGCCTATCCTGGGCGGACCTGATGGTACTCGCAGGCAATGTTTCTCTCGAAGATATGGGCTTTAAAACCTTTGGCTTCGCAGGCGGTCGCAGCGATGACTGGGAACCTGATCTCGTGTATTGGGGACCTGAAACCGCGATGCTTGCCGACGAGCGTTACGAGGGAAAACGTGATCTAAAAAAACCCCTTGCCGCTGTGCAAATGGGCTTGATTTACGTAAATCCAGAGGGACCTAACGGCAAGCCTGACCCGGCACTCGCAGCTCACGATATCCGCGAGACGTTCGGCCTAATGGCAATGAATGACGCTGAGACCGTTGCGCTCATCGCCGGCGGCCACACCTTTGGCAAAGCCCACGGCGCGCATAAACCTGACGGTTGTCTTGAGGTTGAACCCGCTGCGGGTAGCATTGATCAGCAAGGTATGGGCTGGAAAAATAACTGTGGTAAAGGCCACTCTGAAGACACCATTACGAGTGGCTTAGAGGGTGCATGGACCGCAACCCCAACTCAGTGGAGCATGCTCTATCTGGCAAACTTATTTGCTTACGAATGGGAAATGACTAAGAGCCCTGCAGGTGCGACCCAGTGGGTTCCCAAAAACGGGCAAGCAGCTAACACAGTCCCTGATGCGCATGTCGCGGATAAGAGCCACACGCCGATCATGTTCACAACAGACCTATCACTCAAAGTAGACCCCGCTTATCGAGAAATTTCCGAGCGCTTCCTGAAGAATCCTTCTGAATTTGAAGAAGCGTTTGCCAAGGCGTGGTTCAAACTCACTCATCGCGACATGGGTCCACGTGCACGCTATGTGGGAACCGATGTGCCCGCTGAAGTGCTGCTATGGCAAGACGCCATTCCCGAAGTCGATCACGCACTGATCAGCGCCAAGGATGCCGAGAAACTCAAAGCAGCTATTCTTGAGACAGGCGTCACTGGCCCCGAGTTAGTGCGCACAGCGTGGGCGTCAGCATCGTCCTACCGAGATAGCGACATGCGCGGCGGCGCAAACGGTGCACGTATTCGCTTGGCGCCCATGAACAGCTGGGCTGCGAACAACCCCGCCGAGCTTGGCGATGTGATCAAGCGCCTTGAGATGGTTCAAGAACACTTTAACGACGCTCAGAAAGGCGCGAAGCGCGTGTCACTGGCGGACGTTATTGTACTGGGTGGTGCTGCGGCGATCGAACAGGCCGCGGCGGCAGCCGGTCATGATATCGAAGTGCCCTTCACTCCAGGTCGCACAGACGCTACCCAGGAGATGACAGACGTTGCATCATTCAGCGCCCTCGAGCCAACTGCGGATGGCTTCCGTAACTACTACGATGCAGACAACACCTACCTGCCACCCGTAAGAGCGATGATCGATAAGGCCAACCTGCTTGACCTTAACGTACCCGAGATGACTGCTCTTGTCGGCGGTTTGCGGGTGTTGGGCGGCAACGCAGACGGTTCAGAGCAAGGCGTATTTACCGCGGAAACAGGCGTATTAAGCAACGACTTCTTTGTTAACCTGCTCGATATGTCCACCGAATGGAAACCCTCTAGCGAATTCGCTGGCGCCTACGTAGGTGTCGACCGCGAAACAGGTGAGCGCAAGTGGACAGCAACGCCTGTCGACCTCATGTTCGGCTCGAGCTCGGAACTTCGCTCTGTTTCAGAAGTCTATGCTTCTAGCGATGGCGAAGCCAAGTTCGTCGCAGACTTCGTGGATGCATGGACAAAAGTAATGACCAACGACCGCTTTGATCTAGACGCTGTTGGTGCATCTCACTCAGGAATGGCTGCTCGTTAAATAGATGCAAAAGTAATACCCCTTTAGCCCGGCCTGTGCCGGGCTTTTTTATGCCCCTAACAACTGACGCCGGTCAGCGATACGCCCATTGAATGACCTCTCGGGGCGCATGAAACCTAGCTTCCAACGCAAACATTGAAAAACTACGTGATCCACATCACAAGTTTAGAACCTTTCTGTGTTGCAGCTACAAATTTGTATTACTTTGCTCGCACGGTAATTGCACCGCTTGAGCGTGCGTCGGAGATGACAATGCAGCAAGTACAAAAAGGCTTCACTCTCATAGAGCTCATGGTAACGATAACAATTGTCGCAGTGCTGCTCAGCGTCGGTATTCCTGCGTTCAGTAGCGTCGTCAACCAACAGCAGCTCAAAGGCGCAACCGAGACATTGGCTTCCGACCTCCGTCGGGCACGAAGTGCGGCCATTGCCGGAGGCGCTAGCGGTGACGTTGTCATGGAGTTTGACGTCAGTGACGCTAGTGATTGGACGTATACACTGGCGAACGGCAGCGATATCATCGTTACTCGTAATAGCGCAGACTTTAGCAACGTGATTTCTATGACAACAAGCACGGGCGCTTTTTCAGATGCCGA
Source organism: Luminiphilus sp. (assembly GCA_036803865.1). Classification (GTDB taxonomy): domain Bacteria; phylum Pseudomonadota; class Gammaproteobacteria; order Pseudomonadales; family Halieaceae; genus Luminiphilus. The sequence continues at coordinate 24,996 of DAIRTN010000016.1, read as the reverse complement.
CGCCGACGGTCATCCTGACATTCGATTTTCGAGTGTTCGCGCCATCACACACGGTGGCACCGGCATTTTGACTCTCACCTCTGGGACTGCAAGCGTTGAGCTTGATCGCAATGTTATGGGCATGGTCTCTATTTGCTCCAACGGCGATTCGCTGGGGTATCCAGCATGCACCGGCAGCTAGGGCTTTCATTAACGGAGTTAATGATTGCGATTACCCTAGGGGCATTCGTAGCACTTGCGGGCAGCACGTTCTACGTCACCACCGTCTCCACCGGTAAAACAATTTTTAACAAAACCCGCGCCACAGAGCAGGCGCGCGCCGTCATCGATACCATCGCTCATGATTTCAGGCGCGTGGGATATCGTGGAC
>DAIRTN010000016.1:22091-24526 GCA_036803865.1 Luminiphilus sp. | reverse complement strand
TCGGGCGAAGCAGCCAATTCTTGTATCACCTATTCCTATGAAGCCGTGAATGACGCAACGGGTTTACCCGAAACCCGTCACTATGGCTTTAAATTAGTTGGGGGAACAGTCCAAGCGACCAATAACGGCGCCGCGACCTGTGATGCAGCCACGCACTGGGAGGCCGCCACCGACGCCAACAGTGTATGGATCGATAAGCTCGCTTTTTCAGCCAACTACCGCTGCTACGATGCGGAAGACGGGTCTCTCGCTGACTCGTCCAATTCCGAACTAAGTTGCAGGGACACTAGTATCGATTGCGGCGGCGCCATATCGTGCTTTGAGCGCCGGCAGTTAAGTATAGCGCTCTGTGCTTATCCTCTTGATTCCGGTAGCGCCGGGGACTGCCAAGAAAACAATGACGATAGCAGCCCTGAAGGCCAGCTTTATGCAGTGCTCAATAGCACATCACGAAACGATTTACTTTTCTTCTCGGAGTCAGCATCGGGATACTCTGGCGGTGGGTATGGCAGCGATGACGATGACGACTAAGCTCACAGCAGAAATGGCATTGGGGACTAGATGAGAGCTGCCGCTACAACTGCGATTCAAGGCCGCGGTAGGCAGCTTGGTGCCTATACGCTTGCGGTGGTCGTCATTTTATCGCTGGTAACCCTAATCGCCAGCTATGCACTGAGCCGTGCGACCATCGACTCCATCCGAATTACCAACAACAGTATGGCGTTCACCGAGGCTTTTAACGCAGCAGAGACAGGTCTTGCTAAAGCGTTAAATGAGACAGAGACCTCGTGGTTTGATTTCTCTAGCGCTAATACGTTCGTGCCCGACTCAAGCCACTCCGCCAATTTAGTTGCACCACTCGCCTATATTCACAGTGTCGACGGCAACGACAACAGTCGCAGCTACACATTGTCCTATGTCTATGAAAAAATTGACGCTAATAAGCCCTATATCAGAGTCTATTCGACAGCGACAAGCGCAGAAGCGTCATTAACAGTATCGCAGATCATGGTGGCCGAATCGCTATTGAATTCGCCCAGCTTCGATACCCCGCCGTTAGTCGTAGGGCAGTGTATTTCGGATATAAAAGGCCAGCCAGATATCTATGCGGCGCAATCGAGTGAACTCGCTTTTAATGGCATTACTTACGGTACGGCGGCCAACGACGAGACCTGCGATGACTTGGACGGCGACTACCCCAGTTTTTCAAGCCACCTCAATAACCACAATGAAGAGACCGTAGTAGCCACAGACGGCATTGCAGGTGGAGCAGCCGATTTGTGGGATTACTACTTTAGTCAGAGCCGAGCATGGATGGAAGCACGCGCGAGCAATATCGACGATCTCTATTGGTACAACGACGCCGATGGAGATAATTCGCAAGGGACTTTCGGATCCACTGACAACCCCGTCATCATGATATTTCAAGGCTGTCCTAAACTAAAGGGTACCTATTACGGCTTAGTATTCATCGAGCCCGACCCCGACAATATTGGTGAAGGCACATGTCAAGGCAACGGCTGGGGAAATTTTGAATTAACCGGCGCACTTATCGTCAATGGGCGTTTCGATAAGTGGAACGCAAACGGTGAAATCTATGCCTGGACGCGAAACGATGGCGAACCTGTTACCAACTTGTTCGACGGGCCCCTTGCAATAGTACCGGGCACGTGGACCGACACACTTGAGGCACCCTAGTGGATAGCGAAATGACACATCAGCGTGGCGTAGGACTCATTGAAGTTTTAATTGCGAGCCTTGTGCTTGCAGTGGCGGTTGTCGGCACATCTATGCTGCTGGTCGACTCTGTCCGGTCGCTGTCTGACGCTTCTATTCGCTCAGATGCGTTACTTGCTTCCGCCGACTGCCTCGAAGCGGGGCGACTCGATCCTGGTAGCTGTAATGCCACACAGTCGATCGCCTCAATCCGCACCGATCTAACGCGCAATTACAGTGTTACGCCGGTGACCGAAGGCTCCGAACTCGGTGTGTCTTTGACATGGAATGATGCCTTCAACGATGATTCAGCGCGCAGTATGTCGGCCGCAGTCGTAGTGCCGGATTCGGCGCGCGTAATAAAGCCATCGTTGCTGGTCGCATCGCTCAATATTCAATCGCCTGGCGCCGGCGTCCCGACGCCACCAAGCGACGTGGATGATTCGGGCTCTGACGACGAGTCTAACCCTGAAACTGACACCGACCGGGTCACCAATTGGACCGTCAGCCTAAGCGCCTATGGCGACGGAAGTGATGGCAGCGATACCGTAGCCAATGGTGAAAATGCGATGGTGAAAGTCGATCTTAGCAGTGTACCTGCAGGCCAGGTTATGACCGCCGCCACGGGTTGCGACGACGCCACATCAGTAACTGTCAGCGGTGGCGATACCATTTTTGTATCGGATGTTGCCAGTAACTGTACCGTGACACCCGTCTTC
>DAIRTN010000016.1:11482-21991 GCA_036803865.1 Luminiphilus sp. | reverse complement strand
GTCTTCGAGGCGATCGATACCAGCTGGACGGGTAGCGTTCGAGTTGAATTGACTCAGTACAGTTCCAACAAGTGGTTTCAGATCTTGCGCCCACAAATATGCGGTATGTTTGGTAAAAACAACGGTAAGAAGCACAACACTACCTGCTCTTTCACCAGCGATGCTGCCAGCAAATCCGTCACTGTTACTATAAATATCGCTTCACAGAACTTCATCTGTACGGGTAACAAGACAGGCGTTACGGGTAGCTGGAGCACTACGCTAAACATTAGCGCCAGTAACCCTAACGCCAAAGTAATATTGGTCCGTCGCGGTGGGGTAAAACAGTGTAAGGGCTCTGACGCCGCGAAGATAACCTACTCCAACTAAACCGAGGACACGCCCCCCTGCGCTACGTGTGCGGGGGCGCTATTACGACCATCAGCAAGTTACCAACAGCCGGTGCCAGCATAACTCCCTGTAGTGTCCTTACCGTCCTCTGTTACCGCAAAGGTACCGCACTCAGTGTCATCGGCTTGGTTGCCGCTGGGTACTGCAGTGGCGGTGTAGCCCGAGGCATCGGCACTTCCAATACTCAAGGTGTAATACCCACTCTCAGAGGTGGACGACAAGCCTAGGTCGGTAACGGTACTCGCATAAGCCGAATGCCCTCCGCGATACATTTCTTGCTTCACTTGTACTTGCATCAAAGCATTTCGGGCATCGGCGCGCCGGCTCTCGAGCATATAGGTCCGATAAGAAGGCAAGGCGATCATGGCGATGATGCCAATAATAGCCACTGCGATAAGCAGCTCAATAAGACTAAAGCCCCTGACATTACGTGACTCAAAACGTGCTTTGTTGCGCTGCTTCATTGACCTGTACCTACTCTACTGGATGTTACCCACTGAAAGCGCACGGTAAGACAAAGCGACAATGGACACAATTGGATAATGTGGCTTGCGCGGTTTTTTCATCGGAAATGCGCTTTAGGGCACAAAAAAATGGCCCCGCTAAGCGGAGCCATTTTTATTCCAATTTTGCTTTGGCCAATTTTGCTTTGGTAAGGCGAACCCCAGCGCTCGCGCAAGCATGCTTAGCGCATAGGCTTACTCGTACTTATCTTTCAGTACAAAGAAAGCCAACGCCAAGAGCATTGCACTAAAGGGAATCGCCAAGTAGATACCACTAATACCGGTAAGATCGCGCAAGGTGATCTTACCGAAATTCAGTGGTTCTAAAATGGCAGTCTCGAGAAAAGGAAAGGCGAGAGCGAACAAGAACACGCCGGTCAAACCACCAAGAATAGTGAACAAAGCGTCACTCTTACCCTCTGCAGCACCAACGACACAGGTACCTGGGCAGTAGCCTGAGATCGCCCAGCCGATGCCAAAAACGATACCGCCAATCGCGACACCGCCAACATAAGCGGGTTTAATGCTCATATTGGCGAGACCACCAAGATCAAGTAAATAAATCCCCAAAGTACCGACACCAATGGCCGTGCACATAAGCTTGATAATGGTCATGTCCTTGAGCAGCAACGTGCCGAGAATACGACGGTAACTTGTGGCGCCACCCATGTAGAGAATTGCGCCGAAACCACAGCCAATCAGAAATCCAATAGTCAACGTCTGCATGAGATTAACCTCGCTTGCGATAAAGGAAATGAGCCATGGCAATAGCAGACCCAAAGGTGAAAATCCCGAAAATGAACGAGCTGACAGCCAACTGAGAAATACCACTAATCATATGGCCACTGGTACACCCACCTGCTAAACGCGCGCCAAAAAGCAGCAAAACACCGCCGAAAAATGCAGCCGCAAGACGCTTTGATCGAGAACCACCGAACACGAGCTCCCACATTTTAGGCATTGAGCCTTTGTCGAGATCGGGCTGCTTTTTCGAAAGAAGACGCGACGTGACCAAGCCGCCGGCGAACATGCCAAACACTAGCATCCAGCCGTAACCAACACCCCAATCGTCTTTTTCACCGTACTTGTTGAGGTAGGCATTGTTTTCGGTCGCTTCGGGAGCAACTTGATGCGCCACTATGGCGTCGGTAACGACAAATTGTGTGGACACGCCAAGTGGCTTGACCAGAAATGTTGCGAGCGTCAGCAACAGTCCAAGTGCTACACCCGCTACCTTCCACGAGATAATTGCTTTTTGTTCCTGCATTGAAACGTCCTCCTTAGCACTTCAGCCCGATGTGAGTCGAAGATTGTTATGCGAGTATCACTGCAAGGAATAAGCATATGCCATTTTGTAAGGTAGTAACAGCCCTTAATTGTTAGCTCAAAACTGCCTACAGTTATTGATCATCAGACACACGCCGACGCTCATAAGGCTTTTTACCGGGCGAGCCGGACATCGGCTGAATACCTATGTCCTGCTCTTCCTTTGCGTTGAACGACGGGCCGTCTAATGACTCTTCAGTGACAGTACTGCGGGCACCGTATCGACCGGATAGCGCTTTGACGCAGGCAGAGCCCGCTACCGCTCGTACCAACTCGGCAGTATCGTCATCCCAGCTTGCCGCCATACCAGCACGAGTCTCAGCTTCCGTGTCCGATACGATTTGGCCGCAGGTGCTGTCATCTGCAGGGGATATAACTGACCAAGGAAGTAGTGCCAAAACCATTAAAACGTTACGCATAGTGCCCTCACTCTTGCTGCTAATTGATGTGTTATTGCACGTAAATCCTCCCATAGATGCGCGTTGGTGTATCGCACCTTTTCAGTGCATCGCGGTGTATAGCCGCCCCAAAAAAAGACAGCTTCGCACCGAACCCTTGCAGTCGCGTTTAAAGAAAAATGATGCAAAATGATAAATTATCTATATTTAACAATGACTTAAAAAAACTGGCACAGTGATTGCTAATTCTGGGTGGGAGTGCAAAGGATCACCGTCGAGAGTTCCCACGTCGGCGCCCCAGCACACACTTAAGACACGTTATCCAGTTTACGAGGAACCACTATGTACACACTGCACACTAAAGCGCGCTCACTTAAAGGCCTAGTCGCCGCAACAGCTATTGCCGGCTGCGCCCTAGCAGCACCCTCTCAAGCGGGGGAATGGAGTGCCAATGCAGCGATGACCAGCAACTACATTTGGCGAGGTCTTACACAGACAGAAAACGAAGCTGCGGTTCAAGGTGGCATCGACTACAGCCATGAAAGCGGTTTCTATGCGGGCACCTGGGCATCTAACGTCAACTACGGCGCCGGCGATGTGTACTCGTATGAGCATGACATCTATGCGGGCTTCGCCTTCGACACCGGCGATATCAGCTGGGACTTTGGCTACCTGTATTACAACTACGACAAAGAAGCAGAGTTTGACTTTGGTGAAGTGTACGGCTCGGTAGGTATCGGCGCTTTCAGTGCCACGCTGTACGTCCTTGCCAATACCGAAGCTGACGAAGGCCCGGATCAGGACTTTGGCTTTGGCCAAGCATTCTATGGTTCCCTTGACTATGGCTTCACCGTGGGCAATGGCGTAGACGTGGGCCTGCACCTTGGCTATCACGACGGTGACTTTGCTGAGGCGTTCAATGGCAATGAGGATGGTTACTACGACTACAACATCAGTTTTAGCAAGGATGGTTTTTCGTTCATGATCAGCGACACCAATGTCGAAGGTGGTGCCGCTGAGGGTGGCTATGACAACGACCAAATGAAGTTTGTCGTCTCTTATGCTGTAGACATTTCCATGTAATTTCTGTTTCGCCATCCGCGCTGGCGCGGGCAATCAATGAAAAAACCCGCACTGGCGGGTTTTTTTTGCTCGGCAATCTGTCACCCGATTTAAATGATTCATACCCGAACCCGGACCGCGCGCCCTCATAATGTCGGTCAGCATTGACCGCACATACGCATTGCTCGACTGAAATAACAAAATAATGAGCCGCATTTGAACCTCGGGGTTTCTATCGGCTCTTGTTATCAACTATATTCGACAGCATCAAGTACCTAAACGAGAGAGCACAGGGGCCCCAGAATGACAGATATATGCAATAAAACAGTATGGATAACCGGCGCTTCCTCGGGCATAGGCGCAGCACTCGCGAAGACTGCGAGCGAAGCAGGAGCCAAAGTCATTCTTTCGGGACGGCGCCTTGAAGCATTAGACGAGGTCGCCCGCAGCCTTGTCGGGCCCAACCTGACGCTACCGTTTGAAGCCACGGATTACCCCGCGCTCGGGACTGTTGTCGAGCAGGCATGGAACTGGCAGGGTCAAGTCGACGTACTGATCAACAACGCCGGCATTAGTCAGCGTAGCATCGCAATAGAGACGACGCCTGAGGTGTACCAACACTTGCTCGATGTGGATTTGCTCGCGCCCATTTGGCTGACTCAGCTGCAGTTAGGGCGCATGGCTGCTGTTGGCGGTGGGCATATCGTTGCGATCAGTTCCGTTGCTGGGCGTATAGGTGCGCCCATGCGCACCGCTTACTCTGCAGCCAAACACGGTCTCATTGGCTACATGGACGCATTACGCTGCGAGGTAGAAACACTGCACAACATTCATGTGACCAATATTCTACCCGGCTCGGTTGCCACCAATGTATCCCGAAATGCGCTTACTGCCGACGGTTCTCAGCGCCTGCGCTCGGACGACATTATTGACTCGGGTGATGACCCGCTCGATTGCGCGCGCGCCATTCTCGATGCCATCAAGACCAATACAAACGAACTCATTTACGCAAAAGACAATGAACTCGAGCTCGCGAAACTGCGACACGCTGACCCCGATACATTTTTCGAAGCCATTGCCGGCTACGGCGCACAGACAGTGTTGGCGTTACAAAACGAGAATAGCTGACCGTGCAATCTTGCCGTGGCTTTTACTCACGCTGCTCGCAAGGCCCTACCCAACCGGGTATTCCCAAGCGCTGTCGCAGCTTGGCCCTCTGCCCACGCTAGCTGACCGGCAATCCATACTCGATCGACAATGCCCTCAGGCCTGTTAACCATTTGCTGATGCTGAAATATCTCGCGGTACTCAAGGCGCCGTGTTTGGTCAGGCTCCCAGCCGTCGAAGGCGCTGGGGTTAATAAGCACGACATCGGCCTGCTTGCCGATCTCAAGAGAACCCGCGTCGATACCGAAAAACTCAGCAGGCTCGCTGGTCAATCGCTGCACCATGCGAGATACCGTCGCTTCATCTCGCTCGCGAGCCAGCTTTAAAGACATAAGATTAGCGTCAAAAAACGCCATGTTAGTTATGTGAGCACCCGAATCATTGAACCCGGGCATAGCGGCATCATGGAGTAACAAGTCGAGCGTAGCGCGATTGCCCACATTGCCCACATCCGCGTAGAAGCGGAATGTTTTGTCATACTCCCGCAGCAAATGGATCATAAAATCGGCATCGGTCTCAAGATGGCCTGGAAACTTATCAAGTTCGACTCGCTCTGCATCGCTTCGGGCTTGGCTTAGATCTCCCGATTTGTAAGCTTCAACACGCGTCATAACTTGTGCGAAAGTCTCACCATCCCACTCTGGAATCGGCGCACCATCGAAAACTAAAAGATTAGGGTCGCGAATAACCAAGCTGTCTGGCAGACCTTTTCGAGCTTTCCAACTGGCGAAATCATCGCCGGTGCGACCATGACGCCACTCGCGGCGGAAACGCTCTTGCCATTCGGCATCATTCAATAACGCGCGGCGCCCTTCAAGATCATCATATTCCTTAGCGATTAACTCGGCGGTCGCCGTCATCTCTTCAAACAAGGGACTAACGATACCGTCAGACCATACTCGGAAGTTGGTACCGAGTGCTTGAAAATGTAACTTCCCTTTTAGCAGCCGAGAATTGAGCAGCCGTGCATAGTTTAGAAACAGGTTGCCCGCCTTCGGTGCCACAGCCATCTCCATCGCTGACAGCGCCGATGTCTTAAGCGTCTTGCCAAAAAGCCTGCCACTAGTGAGCGCAAAATAGGCAAACGCCATTAACTTATTTTCAATGATTGGCGTGGTCTGCCACACCCGCTGGTTGTTTCGAACCACCTTAAGTAAGCGCTTCAATTCGCCAAAGCTCGCAAACTGCGTCGGAATTCGTTTGTCTGTATTGGGCGCATTGGACAAATAATGAAACGGCAAGCCGTCTGTGCTCATGCCAATGAAGCCTTGAGTCATTGCCTCTTGTAACAGCGACTCCATGTGCTGAAGCTCCGCCTCTGTAGGCGCGCGACTGATGCTGTCCTGCAAACCCATGGCTTCAATGCGTAACATGGAGTGAGGCACAAACGCGGCCAAATTAGGACCTAACGCTACCTCGGTAAAATGATCGAGATAATCGCCCGTGTTGTCCCAAGTGATCGCGTCAGCGCATTGGCGAAGGACTTTCTTAGGGATATTTTCAACACGCGTAAAACAATCGACGATAGGCTCCTGATCGCCAGTTTGCTGGCGACCAAAGCATGTCCCGAGACTGCAATTTCCAACCAGTACCGTCGTCGTGCCGTGGCGAACGACTTCGGGTAACCCGGGGGCTACATCCACTTCCAAATCGAGGTGGGTATGAATATCGAGCATGCCCGGCATTAGCCACTGATCTTTAGCATCAACCACTTCGCGCGCCGCTTGCTCGGGCAAATCGCTCCCGCGTGCTGCTATTCTTCCATCGGCGATAGCAATATCTTCAATGCGAGGCGGCTTTCCTGATCCATCAAAAAGTGTGGCGCCTTTGATCAACACATCCCATGTCTGCGTCATCGTTGTTATTTCCCCTTTATGTTCCGCTTCTATGATCGATCTTCCGCTTCTATGCTCGTCGCCATAGTTTGTAGTGACAATTCATCGCCCCGTTGCGAGCAAGCCCATACACAATGGCTAATCTAATTTCACATCGTGATAAACACGTTGTACGTCCTCGCAGGCATCTAGCAGGTCAAGCAACTTTTCAAATTGCTCGAGCTCATCGCCGGTCAATACAGTCTCACCCTTAGGCACAAACTGAATTTCATCGACTTCAAAATCGATGCCTGGATACGCCTCAGTTAAAGCATTACGTGCACGAGCGTACTCTGTGTGAGGGGCAATAACCGTTAGCAAGCCATCGTCACTCTCAACATCCGTCACATCGACATCGCCCAACAGCAGGGTCTCCAAGACTTCGTCTTCGTCACCTTTAAAAACAAAAATAGCCGCGTGGTCAAACATATGCGCCACTGTGCCGGGCGTCCCAATCTTGCCTTTACCTTTAGTGAAGGCCGGCCTTACATCGCCGATAGTGCGATTGGCATTATCGGTAAGACAGTCGACCAGCACCATGGAACCACCAGGACCAAAACCTTCGTAGCGCGCGACCTGAAAATCCTCGCCTACTCCCGAGCTTGCCTTGTCGAGCGCTTTGTCGATGACATGCGAGGGCACTTGGTCCTTTTTAGCGCGATCGATGAGGGAGCGAAGCGATAAATTGGCTGACGGATCGGCGCCGCCGGCTTTCGCCGTGACATAGATTTCACGACTGTACCTAGAGTAAATTGAGGTTTTAATGGCCGCAGTTTTGGCCATAGACATTTTGCGATTTTGGTACGCACGCCCCATTAGTCAGCTCCAACACGAATAATAAAAGAAGCCAATTCTAGCGCTTCGAAGGAGAATTTGCTCGCCTTCATCTTTGAAGGGCCGGCATAAAAAAACCACAGCGCAAGCGCCATGGCTTTTTCTCGAAGAGTCGCGGGCACACCTCAACTAATCAGCCTGCTTGCGCTACCCGTTGCATGCACCACACCTGAAGATCAATCGCTGACTGACACCCAATCAGCGCTGCCAGTAAGCATAGTGTCGATCCACTGGCTCACCACCGTACCACCGACTTCCCGGGTAAACTGCGCCTGAATAAACGTGTGACTATTACCGTCGGCAATCAACGATTTAAAGCGCTCGGGATAAGCTTCTTCAAGCTCAGCCATTGCAGGTAACAGCGCCGCCTCAAAAGCGTCGCCACCAATACCTAGAAACGTATCGGCAATGACCGAATCCTGTTTGGTACTCATAAAGCCCATACGGAGGTTCGCATCCTCTGCCAGCTGGTATTTGTGGTAGCCGGTTAAATGCCCCTCAGGCGTTACACAGTCATCGCAACTTTCTGGAAGAAACGCCGTGGCGTTCCACTCATTACTGACAAAGTCGATGTAACCCGGAAAAGCAATGCCCACACCCGAGTCATTAATCAGCTCAATGGGCGTATCAGGGAACAACTTTCGAACCAGTGGCAAAGCATAATCTGTTCCGTAACCACCAGCACTGTTACCGGTCAGTAAAATCTTGCTTGGCGCAGAAAACGTGTTGGCTACTACATCGAGCGCAGCTGACAAGTTACGCAAGCCCCGTTGATAACGGTCAATTGTGCCGTCGTTATCGTCGTCGTAGTCAACATCGCCTGAAAAGACCGAGCCATCGCAGTACGGCAAATAGGCAACATCGAAGCCTGAGGCAGGATTCTGATCGTCGTTCGGGTTTAAAATGCCAAACTCGGGCATGCCGGGCGCCGCAGCAGGTGTCGCCTGGCACAGCTGGCTGGTGCAGGCACCACCACCTTCAAGAAAGATCATAACTTCGTCGCCTGAACCTGCGCGGGTAGCCATCGTATACTCCCCACCCACCAGGCAGAGCGGCCCATCGCCTGCACCAAAGGTGTGCTGAACAAGATCGCCTGCGGTCTCTGAGGACATCGGAGTGAACTCCCCCAAGTAACGATCCACGCCTTGTGCATACAACTCTTCAAAAGGCACTGGAGCGGGTTCGGGTTGGGGCTCGGGGACGGTTGCTACGGGAGGCGCTTCGTCGGGGTTCGAATTGGAATCAGAACAGGCCCCCAAACCTATCAACATAGCGAGGATGAAAAAACTTTTTGCAGCAGCAGAGATCGGAGACATAGCAGATACCCTAGTTTTTATTAATATTAGATCTTGTGTATACGCAACAAAACCTCAGTAGACCACTGGGCGTCTAATCTCTAACTAGCCCTATTCACGGCGCTGCGAAACACGACGCCGCAAACACAAGCATCGATAGCTATTAATCGACCGCCGAACGGTATTTGGCTGCTCCAAACCAGTAACAGGTAATGGCGACATAACCCATGCTCAGGCTAGACAGCAGCGCCCAACGAACGGAGGCAGCACCAAACGAAGCGAGCTCATCACTCAACATACCGACGAGCAGCGGACCTAATCCTAGCCCCAGCAAGTTGAATACGAGAAGCAACAGTGCTGACGCCTGTGTGCGCCAGTGGCTAGGCACCAAGTTTTGTACCGCCGCATACGATGGCGCAATCCAAAAGCAGGCGAACACCGAGGATAGGCCCATGAACACTAAAGCGACTGGCGCCGTCTTGCCCGCGATAGTGAATACTGCACTCGCAGGCCACAGCAAAAAGAGTGCTTGCAAGGGTAAAGCCACCATTAAACCGACGGCAGGAATCCACAGCTGCCATCGGTCATCTCTCAGCGCCAAGCGATCGGCTAACACGCCACTGACGATGGTCCCTACGGTGCCACCCGATAAACCAATAATACCGAGCCACAGCCCGGCATCGACTAAGGACATTCCATGAACTCGGACAAGAAAGCTCGGCGACCAAACACCCAGTCCGTAACCTGGGATCGCCGCAAAACCAACGCCAAGCGCAATCAGAAAGAAGGAAGGTAGGCGGACGATGCCACTCACGGCGCTCATCATAGAGCGATCGGCTTCTAGACCCTGAGGCTTTACTTTGATGGGCTCTTTGACGGTAAAAAACAAAAGCAATGCGAGTCCCACGCCGGGCACCCCAAAAACGAAGAATACCGTACGCCAACCGAACGCCTCAGCGATTAATGCGCCGCCAAACAAACCCACCAGCACGCCGATATTGGGCGCTGTGGCCAGCACACCTTGTGCGAGAGCCCGGCGTTCCTTTGGGAAATAATCAGTCAACAAGGATTGCGACGGCGGCGTACCCCCCGCCTCGCCAATACCGACACCCACCCGCAACAAGGCCAACTGCCAGAAACTGCCCGCCGTGCCACAAGCAGCCGTTACAGCGCTCCAAGTCGCCATAGATATCGCTAAAACATTGCGACGGGACCAACGATCAGCCAGTCGCGCTACGGGCACACCCAAAGTCGCATAAAACAGGGCAAAAGCGAGGCCTGATATAAGCCCCATTTGGGTATCACTAGCACCAAACTCTGCTTTAATCGGCTCGAGCAAAATTGTCATGACCTGACGGTCGACAAAATTGAGCACGTAACCACAGGTCAATATGAATAACACGTAATTTCGATAGCGCGGCGTGAACTGCTGCGATACGTCGATTTGAGAATCAGACTGAGGCATTAGGTTTCTCTTATAATAGTTTTCTGACAATCGTTTTTTCTGACAATCGAGTTTTTAAATTTTTGGGAGATTATCACCAATCTGGGGACGCTATGGCATCCAAACGAACTATCGGTAAACTAGCGCCCAACGTGTCACCCAATGTGTTCGAACCGGGCTCTTTAACCTGATCCTCTAAGCTAGCCCTTTAACCTG
>DAIRTN010000016.1:0-11382 GCA_036803865.1 Luminiphilus sp. | reverse complement strand
GCCCTTTAACCTGGCCCTCTAACCTAGCCCTCTAACTAATCTGGCTCTCTGCCCAACAGGACGAAGTCGTACCCAATGAAAACAATGATCAGATTACTGTGCCTTTACGCCACTTTTTTACTCGTTAGCAGCGCTTACGCTGTATCGCCCGACGATGCTCCTTGGGACGTGTCGAATCCGCCCGGAGAATGGCGGGAAATCACTATCGACACGAGTACCACGACATGGTCGTTTGTCGATGTGAGCCCTGACGGTGAAACACTTGCTTTTGATATGCTGGGCGATATCTACACCGTGCCAGTTAATGGTGGGCAGGCAACGGCATTAACCCATGGAATTGAATGGAATTTCCAGCCGGCCTTCAGTCCTGACGGTAAGAAAATCGCGTTCATCTCGGATCGAGATGGCTTTGATAATGTCTGGGTTATGAATACCGATGGCAGCAATCTCGTCAAGATTACGTCCGAAACCGAGCACAACGTTCACAATCCAGCCTGGTCCCCCGACGGTCAATGGCTCGCCGTGCGAAAAGGAACCGTTTCACGACGCAGCATCCCGGCGGGCGAAATCTGGATGTATCACATCAATGGCGGCAGCGGCGTCGAACTTGTCGACCACCCCGACGGCAAAAAAGCGCAGAAATCGATTGCTGAACCGGCCTTTTCACCAGACGGGCGTTTCTTGTACTACAGCCAGGACACAACGTCAGGGTGGATTTGGCAGTACAGTAAGGACTCTACAGGAGAAATTTTTGCCATCAAACGCCTTGAGCTCGCGACAGGTGAGACGGAAACCTTTGCAGGCGGGCCCGGCGGAGCGGTACGACCGACGCCCTCACCCGATGGCCACAAATTGGCCTTCGTAAAAAGACTGCCAGATTTCAATAGCGCCATTTATATCAAAGACCTCACATCCGGCAACGAGCGGCCCGTCTACAAAACCCTCGAGAGAGACAACCAAGAAACTGCAGGATCTCACGGCAATACCACCGCCTTTGAATGGCTTCCCAATAATCGCGACCTCGTGTTTTGGAGTGCAGGCAAATTCCACCGCCTGGACACCGAATCAGGAGATGTCGTCGACATTCCAGTCAGAGTGCAGGTTACGAAGCAGGTGCGTAAAACAGTGCGCTTCCCCGTGGTGGTTGCGCCCGAAACCTTCGATGTGCGCATGCTCCGCTGGGCACAATTGTCGAACAATAACGATCACGCTATTTTTCAAGCACTCGGGCATCTGTACACCGCAACCGTTAAGGGTGGGCAGTCGGCAGGCCACAAGCGTCTTACCCAGCAAACTGATCACTTTGAGTTTTGGCCTTCGCTGTCTACTGACGGCAAGAAAGTGGTTTATACAACATGGGATGACCACGATTTAGGGCGTATTCGGGTTGTCAGCAGTAAAGGCGGGCGAAGCCAGACCGTGGTTAATGTACCCGGCCACTACGTCGAGCCAACGTTCTCGCCCGATGGCGAGCACATCGTTTACCGCAAAGTAACCGGCGGCTATTTACTCTCTCCTCAGTGGTCGGTAGAACCTGGGATTTACCGAGTCGCCGTTGATGGTGGCGAGCCCGTAAAAATCGCATCAAGCGGGCGAGACCCCAAATTTAGCGCCGATGGGCAGCGCATTGTATTCTCCCAACGCGGTCCCGATGGTCTGGTCTTGAAAAGCGTTGACCTGAATGGGCTTGACGAACGCGAGCTCGCAAAAGGTGAGAACGTCACGAGTTATGCCTTGTCTCCCGATGCGCAATGGCTGGCCTACACCGAACATTTTAGCGCCTATGTCATGCCCTTCACCCAGGCAGGCCTACCCCTCACAGCGAGCCGTACGGGAACATCTGTGCCGGTTAAGCGTGTGTCTCAGCGAGCAGGCGAGTTTCTACACTGGTCCGCCGACAGCCAGTCGCTTAGATGGTCGAATGGGCCGAGCCTCAGCAGTCGCAACTTAGCCGATGCGTTTGTTTATTTTGAGCGCGGCAGTGAAGCCGAGGAGACCGCAGAACTTAAGGCAGAATCTAAAGCAGAACCCAAGATAGAAACCATCAATCTTGGGTTCCAAGCGAAGGCGGACAGTCCCGATACGCGCGTTGCCCTAGTCGGCGGCACCATCGTCACGATGCGCGATGCTGACCACCAGCAAGAAATCATAAAAGACGGCGTCATTGTCGTAGAAAATAATCGTATAAAAGCCGTTGGAACACGGGACCAAGTCCGGCTACCCAGCAACGCCAAAGTGATTGATATCAGCGGCCAAGTCGTTGTGCCAGGCCTCATTGACGCTCATGCGCACGGCGGTGTCGGCAGCTACGAGATCATACCCGAGCAAAACTGGACCCAATACTCCAACCTGTCATTTGGCGTCACAACGATTCACGATCCCAGCAACGACACGAGCGAAATATTTGCCCACGCAGAATTACAGCGTACGGGACAAGTGTTAGGACCTCGCACTTACTCAACGGGCACCATACTGTACGGTGCTAATTCGCCGGGGGCCACGTCTCAAGTGAACAGCTTAGAGGATGCGGAATTTCACATTGACCGCTTGAAGTCAGCAGGTGCCATTTCGGTTAAAAGCTATAACCAGCTCGGTCGCGGCTCACGCCAGCAGATCATTAGAGCGGCGGATAAGCATGGAATCATGGTGGTGCCAGAAGGCGGCATGAAATTTCAACACAACATGAATCAGCTTGTTGATGGTCATACGAGTATCGAACACGCATTACCCATAGCGCACATTTACGATGACGTCACACAACTATGGGGCCAAATTGAAACAGCTTACGTACCGACCTTCGGCGTAGCCTATGGAGGTATATCGGGTGAAAACTATTGGTATGACCGAACCGATGTTTGGCGTAACGAACGACTGATGCGCTATACGCCCGCACAGTTTGTAGAGCCACGCAGCATGCGCCGAACCAAAGCGCCAGATCACCACTACAACCACTTCAATGTCGCTGCAACTGCTAAGCAGCTTCGTGATAATGGCGTGCGAGTGATGATTGGCGCGCACGGTCAGCGTGAAGGCTTAGCTGCACACTGGGAGATGTGGATGATGGAACAAGGCGGCTTCACACCCTGGGAAGCATTGCGAGGTGCAACAAGCGACGCGGCGATTCACTTAGGCATGGATGCAGACTTGGGTTCGATTGACGTGGGCAAGCTTGCAGACCTGGTCGTCATCGACGGCGATGTCTTAACGGATATTCGGCAGTCTCAGAATGTTAGCTTCACCGTACTCAATGGCCGCATTTTTGATGCGGAAACCCTGAATGAAGTGTTCACGGGTAAGCGGGAACGCCAGCCATTTTTCTTCGAACAAGCGGGCGGAGAGCTAGTACCCGCAGCTACTGCGAACGCCATCGAGGCCAAAATGGAGCGCCACCATTGGCGTCATTGAACACGCACTGAATTAACTGAACCCTAGACCAGCTCGATATCCAAGAATTTCCGCAAAAATGTGTGGTAACCCACTGGAAACAAGCGGGACACCCATTGCATGAATTTAGCGTCGTTACCGACCATAATTTGAGGCTTTGAACGTGAAACGCCCTTCAAAATAATACTGGCTGCCTGCTTGGGCGTGGTGGGGGTGTGTTGCTTAAATTGCCGATCCCGTTCGTCTGGCGTAGTGCTCGGTTGATCACTATCGGCACGAGCACGGCGGGCAATATTGGTTGCAATACCACCCGGGTGGACGCAGCTCACGCGGATAGACGTGCCATGATACTCAGCCACTAGCGACTCAGAAAAACCACGCACAGCAAACTTAGCGGCATTGTAGGCCGATTGCGTGGGCACACCGATCATGCCAAATATCGACGATAGGTTTACCAAGTGACCCACAGGAGCCTTGGTGAGCAAGGGTAAAAAAGCGCGCGACCCCCACACGACACCCCAGAAATTAACGTTCATTAGCCACTGATAGTTCTCCTCAGTGGCGTGCTCGAAACGGGCCGCGTATGCAACGCCCGCATTATTGAAAAGCGCATCAATTGAGGTAGTAGCGTTCGCAACCTGCAAAGCCCAACCATCGATAGCGTCTTTGTCGCCGCAATCGACCACTGCAAGGTGAACAGCGCCATCGTCTTCATTCAACAACGCATGTGTCTCTTGAAGTCGCGCTTCACTGATATCGCACAGCCAAAGATCACAGCCTTGGGCGTTGAGTTGAATGGCTAATTCACGTCCCATACCGTCACCGGCACCCGTAATTGCGACACGCTTGCCCTGAAAATATGTGCTCATAATGCTTTTCCTATTGTTGTTGTGCCATACGCGGGACGCTCGCATGGTCGCTGAACTGCACAAATGTATCAACTCGCCAAACCTGTTATTTTATAATAGCCGAAACACATTAGTCGTATTAACCCACAGGAACTGGCATGAAGCCCACCGACTTCCTCTCTAAAAATGACATTCAGCGCTTCACTGAACGTAGCGACCTAGCCGGCGCGTGGATGGTGCTCAGCAACTGGCTAATCATTGCCGCGGCTTTCACGACCGTCGCGCTGTGGACGAATCCCATCACCCTACTATTCGCCATATTACTGCTGGGAGGGAGGCAGCTCGGACTGGCAATTTTGATGCATGAAGCAGGCCATAAAACACTCTTTCGCTCCCAGCGCATGAATCAGTTGATTGGCCAATGGCTTTGCGCGTATCCCGTTATGGGTGACTGCGATCGTTATGGCGCTTCGCACCGAGTGCATCACCGAACCGCGGGCACCGAAAATGATCCAGATCTGCCTAACTATCAGAGCTACCCCGTAAGCAAGCAACGTTTTATTCGCAAACTCAAACGCGATCTATCGGGGCAGACGGGCTTCAAATTATTGGCGGGGCTAGTCACCGGTGGCGGTCGAAGCATTATGATGCGAGAAGGTGAAAAAACGTCGGTCACACAAGGTCTTATCGCCAACTCTCTGCTGTTTGGCGTTTTACTGGCAGTCGGACAGCCGGCACTCTATTTACTCTGGTTGGCGGCCTACGTGATCGCCTACCCATTGTTAGCGCGCATCCGACAAGTTGCCGAGCATGGCGCCGTGCCTAATCTGTTTGATGCCGATCCAAGACGTAACACTCGAACAACACTACCGCGCTGGTATGAGCGTGCAGTCCTCTGTCCGAACTACGTCAACTACCATCTCGAGCATCATCTTTTGGCGAGCGTACCCTGTTATCGACTGGCTGAGTTACACCGCCACCTGAAGGCAAAGGGCTTTTACGAGGGTTATCCCGATGCGCTCGCATACGGCTATTGGGACGTGATTCGGCGAGCCGTACCAGAGCTAGGGCCTATACGATCAGCGCCTCAGTAGCTTAGGTATTAATAAGGGAGTGCGCTTAACGTAAGCCTGGTAATCGCGGTCATCGCCCCACTGTCGCTTCGCCTTCTGCACTAACGTCGGAATACCGCTGACGCGCGTTAGTAGAACAATGACAAAAAGCGGCGATATAAGCGTCAAAAACTGCCCGCCAGCCATTGCGGGCAGTGCTGCAAGAGCAACCCCCACCCAAAGCAGTATTTCACCAAAGTAATTAGGGTGCTGGGACAACGACCACAGCCCGCTCGAAATGAATTTACCGTGATTAGCGGCATTGCGACGAAAGACGGTTTTTTGATGGTCGGCGTAGGCTTCAAAACCAAGGCCCATGCACCACAGTCCAAAACCAAGCCAAGAGAGAGGCGTAAGTGGCTCACTGGTACCGCTTAGAATAACAGTTAGTGCGGCAGCGCATGTTAGAGATACCCATAAGCCCTGTAAATTCCAAACCAAGAAGAAACGCGCCGGCAAGTGTTTGAGCTGGCGAAAGCGCTGATCTTCACCAACCTCACGTACGCGTAAAAACAAAAATGACCCCAACCGCAATGCCCAAACCACAACCATGGTGCCGAGCAATATTGGCAATGGACCGCCCTCTCCCAGCCACAACGCCACGACGACGGCGCAGGCAAAAGAACAGCTACCTATGAGGTCGTAGAAATGCTCAGTCTTGTGATACCACGCATGCAGAAAGCCAAGCCACTGCACCAGATAAATCACTGCAAAAATGACAGGTAGCGATGGCCAACCCATCAAGAGAGCCATAGGAGGGTTGGCAAGCCACCCTAAACCCAGGGTAATGAAGACTAAAACGCCCGCAATTCCGACAAACTTCACAGCGCGCTACCTCAGTCTCGACCTACGACAAAATTCACGCAGGTAGTCGCACTACCCCCCATGTTAAACGTCATAAAATTATTAGCTTCCGCCACTTGTGCGGCACCCGCTGTTCTTGAAACTTGCCGGTGCGCATCTAAAAGCATACGAACACCCGTGGCACCCACAGGGTGACCAAGACCCATAAGGCCTCCACTTGGGTTAATCGGAAAATCACCATCGGCGGCAATGAGGCCTTCCTCTACCGCACGCCAACTTTGGCCCGGCGCGGTCAAGCCCGAATGATCGATTGCCATGTATTCCGTAGCGGTAAAACAGTCGTGAGTCTCTAAGCCATCGGTTTCACGAATATCATTCATACCCGCACGATTGAGGGCCTCTTTGAATGCTTTGGCCACATGGGGAAAGATGAGGGGCTCTCCCTGGCTTATTCGTATTTTCTCTTCCAACAGCAAGGGCGCTGATCGATGTCCCCACCCCTTAATACGAGGAACGTCAGCGAGTGATATGCAACGTTTCGCCGCCCAAACCTTCGCGAATGCTTCATTAGCGAGCACAATACTCGCAGCACCGTCAGTTATTTGGCCGCAGTCGAGCTTCCGGATCGCCCCTTCGATGGATGGGTTGCCCGAGTACGGTGCGTAGAAAGATGCATCATCAATTCGCCACTCTCGAGTTTGCGCTAATGGATTGCGCCTGCCATTAGCAAAGTTAATCTCGGCAATGCCTGCTAGGTGCTCATGTTTTAAACCGTAGCGACTATCGTATTCGGTCGCTATGCGATCAAACAGGTGCGGCCAAGGGAATTCACAATCCGTCGCTTCCTGTCCCTGCCACGCTGCCGCACCCAGATAATCCGCGCCGGTTCGGCCATCGACATTGCGCATGACTTCAATGCCTGTCACTAGGGCGCATTGATAATGTCCCAGCATTAACTCTCGCATTGCGGCCAAAATCGCCACTGAACCAGAGGCACATGCGGCCTCATGACGCGAGGTCGGAAGATCTCTGAAAGCGGGCGATAAGTGCCCAAAAAAACCGCCCAATTGGCCTTGCTTCACAAACAACTCAGCAACAAAGTTACCCACATGGCCCACATCAATATCTTCAGGGTCTACTTGCGCATTGTCGAGAGCTGCAAACGTGACCTCACTGAACAACTCAAATGCGTTCGAGCCCTCTCGCGTAATGTTGCGGGCGAAGTCGCTCTGTGAACCGCCAAGCACATATACCTGCTGCATATTATTCGTCTCCAAGATCTAGCAAGGTGCTTTCAACGTCATTTTGCACAGGCTCATTGCTACACAAACGAGCGCGTGACAAAACTGATGTCTCACTGCGTACAGAGATTACCGCGGTTAACGGACTTAAGCGACACAATGAAGGATACGCCAGACGCGGACCGACCTAGCCTTGGGTCTCAAACTGTGCGGCAACCTGCGCGCTAAGTTGAGGTCGGACCAGTTTTCCCAGCGGATTGCGTGGCAGGCTTTCCACAACAGCGAGAAATTCCGGTAATTTCAGTCGTGCCAAGCCGAACCCTTCAAGGAAAGCAATCACATCGTTTAACTGCGGCGGATTATCGCGAGCCTCGGGTACGATACAAACACACAAACGTTCACCCAGTACCGCATCGGGCACAGAACAAACGGCAGCTTCGAGTGCGCCTGGTAATTGCGTCAATAAACCATCAACCTCGTCAGGCGCGATTTTGAACCCACCTCTATTAATGATGTCTTTAATGCGACCAACAATTCGATAATGGCTCGGTAGATTGGCGTCGAGCGCCAACAAATCACCCGTTCGAAACCAGCCGTCTCTGGTAAAGACATCGCTATTATCAACACCGAGATACCCGGCGAAAACACCGGGCCCGCGAATTACCAGTTCGCCTGCCTGTTCAGGGTCTACTACCCGCGCACCACTCTCGGGATCACGAAGCTGGGTCTCAAAATTGGGCGTTGCGCCGTCTTCACGGTGCGCGAACAAGTGTGCGCGATGCTCAATTTTTGGAGTGTCTTGAGGTGTTGCATACAACGCGATGCCCTCGTTGCTGCCGTAAAAATTAATAACGGGTATCCCGTAATTTTGTTCGAAGGTGCGAATCATTTCCGTCGCTAGAGGAGCCGACCCCGAACCTATGGCGCGCAAAGAGTTAATCCCACAGCTTTCCCACATCGCCGGTGCTGCAGCGAGTTTGTTCAGTAGCGGCGGTGGCGCTACCGTGAACTGAACCGCTTCTTGCTTAAGCTGAGATAAGAAAAGCTGCGGATCCAATGGATGATGCAGTACCAGCTCTGCTGCAAACTGTGCAGCCGGGAAGATGAATCCCCCGAGAGCAGCCATATTGATCAAAGGAAAAGGCACTAACCAACGTTCATGCATGCAATAGCCAGCGGCCTCTGCAGTCAGTCTTGCTTGAACTTGCCACATCGTCTCTGTCCGCGGGACTGGTTTAGGCTGCCCAGTAGTACCCGACGTCCAACACAGCGTCAAAAGCCGATCGCCCCTCGCTTCCAGGGGCGAGTCAACGTCTACGGGCAAGTCAAATAGCGGCTCTGACTGTAGATCCACGACATCAAGAACAGCACAAGGTAAGTCACTGGTTTTCGCCCGAGTAATCAATTCACCCTCACGAAAAGCTGCGGTTGTTATCATCACCTTTGGATTAACTATCGAGGCGAAATGACGTAGCTCAAATGCACTGTACTGTACCGCCACCGGTGAGATAACGGCACCCATACGACTGGCAGCAACATAAAGCGCACAAAGCTCGGCTGTATTGGGCAGCTGCACCATAAAGACATCGCCTACCCTCAAGCCTGCTCGGAGCAAACCGCTCACCAATCGATCGACCAACTGATCGTACGCCGACCACGTTAAGCGCAAAGGCTGCCTGCCTATGAGTTCGAAGGTGTTGGGTGCTTCGATGATGGCGAGCTGCTGGGAATACAGACGCCCATGGCTCGCGACCTGCTCGCTGAGTGTTACATGATTTATTGCTGCCAAGAGCCCACCTATTGAATCGATTTATCGTTATATTGTCTGCGCCTAAGCGCTTGGATTCGTCGCCACTTGTTATGCTTAAGTGTCGGCTGACCGAGCCCGAGCGTCAACATGATCATTATTGGTAGATAAGGAGTTTGTGTGTCAGGCACTTTTCAAATCACTAGCGCGCGCGAGCAAGATGTGGCGCAAATATTGACCTTTATTCAGGAGCTTGCCGTCTACGAGCGAGAACCCGATGCGGTTGTCGCCACCCATGATGATCTTCGCAACGCGTTGTTCGGCCCAGCACCGAAAGTGTTTGCCGTTTTATGCTGGGAAGACGATACGCCCGTTGGCTTCGCGCTGTACTTTTTTAACTACTCAACATGGCTCGGTCAGCACGGGATCTACCTCGAAGATCTGTACGTCACACCGAGCTTCAGAGGTCGCGGAGCCGGCAAATTGCTCCTTCAGCATTTGGCGGGCATCGCGGTTGCTGAGGGCTGCGGACGCTTCGAGTGGAGTGTTCTCAATTGGAATAAGCCCGCGATCGATTTTTATGAATCTGTCGGTGCTCGACCACAGTCAGAATGGATGGTCTATCGACTTACTGGCCAAGCGTTGGAGGACTTGGCGCTCCCTAATACGCCAGTGCATCGTTAAGCCAGGCGCTAATCCGACCTTCCTGTAACAGTCGTTCCACAGTTGCGTTGACCGATGCATTAAGCGCGCTATCACGGGTCATAAGCACCGCCTTGTTGTGATGGCTCAGCAAACCTTCACTTAGCTGACACAATGATGGATTCCGTGCAGTTTGCAAGCGTATTTCCACGGCGTCGGTAATCATGATGTCCGCACGCCCAGCCGCTATCTCGTGAAAAATTGTGCGGTTGTCATCAAATACCGTAATCGTGGCGTTGCGAATATGCTCGTCGACAAAGGCTTGATTAGTGCCGCCCGGATTTACAATGACACGGACCTCAGGTCGATCAATACTGGCAAGCGTTGACCAGCGGCGGCCGTCGCTGCAACGCCCTAGCATGGCCTTGCCGTCGGCGTAATAAGGAACAGAGAAGTTGGCCACTAACGCGCGCTTTTCTGTCACGGTGATACCGCTCAAGGCAATATCAAAGTACCGCCCCTCATAATCGGCCATTAGAGTAGGCCAGGACGTTTTTACAAATACGGGCTCGACGCCCAGGGCCTTGGCAATTGACTGGCCTATTGATACATCGACTCCGGAGAAACCATCCGTCGATACTAGCGAGAACGGCGCATAGTCCCCCGTTGTTCCAATTCGCAGTCGTTTGGCTCCCAGAATCTGGCTCATGGTGTCAGGATAAAAAGCGCGGCCTCGGACGCCGTGTATTAGATTATCTATCGCTGCATCACTTAAGCCATATATGTTAGTTAACACTTGTTCGAGTGTTTCATCGGCTGCGATCGGTTGCTCCGCCCACGCTTGAACAATCTGATCGCCTAATCGCAGCAAACCGGGTCGCAAGTCACGATTTAAGTCGGGCGCAATCGCGGGCGAGCCCTGCTCGTACCACTGTTCAAACCAGGCGCGCTGAATAACTTTTGCCGCTTCAATTTGCGCTTCAAAAAAGGCACGGGAAGACTCAGAGGTTAATCCGAAGCGAAGAGCGCTCAACTGTGCATTATCGAGTACAGCTTTCTCACGCTCAAGATCCTCTATAGCGTGCGCGTGGTGCCACTTATAGGCAGCGACGTCGCGCATTAGCTGTAAGCGCTGCGCCAACAGCGAGGGCAATGGTGTGTCACCCCCCGGCCTCTGCGCCATTAGATAAGATGGCTGAAGTAAGCAAAAAACTACACCCATCTGCGCAAGTGAACCAAGCGCGCGGCGAAGGAGCCCTCGACGACGCAACGATGCGTTGAATGTAACGAACGACGATCGTACAGACGATGAAAGGGCCGTAAGACACCTCATTTGCGATATTGCCAACTTAAGTTGCTCATTCGTCATCTTATTACTTGTCGCGCGTCTGGTATCTTTGATTATCAATGATAAGGGAGCACTGATGTTAACTGACGCTTCCGATATGAACATGGCGGGATTCATTGGCTCGAACATCTTCTGGCAGCGCCAGTTTATTTCATGCCACAGGCACCATACGTCACAGATACATGCAGTCAAGTTTCTAACGCGCTAAACCGCTCATAGTTTGAAAAAAGACATCTGAAAACGCGTTACCGAAGTA
>DAIRTN010000015.1:0-54126 GCA_036803865.1 Luminiphilus sp. | reverse complement strand
TGGAGGCTCGGAGCGGAATCGAACCGCTGTATACGGATTTGCAATCCGCTGCATCACCACTCTGCCACCGAGCCAACAAAAACCTACGCTTTAGACTGCTCTGGAAATATACACAGTGAGTCGTTTACAGCGCGCGGCGAGTATACACACAACCTACAAACGTTGCCAATGATTCACGCATTTGAGTGTGCACCGCACCCCAATCATCAACGATGTCGACACGCCTCCAACCGCTACGCGAACGCGCTGCACTCAAGTCACCGAGAACTATGCCGATGCAACTGAAGCGTACGACCTACCCTTCTTGTTCGCGCAAAACTTGGGCAAACGCTTGGAGGTAAATCATCATAGACCACAGCGTCAACACGACGGCGAGAAACAGAATAGTCTGTGCAAACCAGCTCCAGTATTTATAGGTATCCGGGAGAATGACTAGCAGCATGCCAATGGCTGTCATTTGAAATCCAGTCTTCCATTTCCCAAGCTGCGACACCTTGACAGCGGTACTCCTGCCTAATTGCGCCATCCACTCTCTGAGCGCGCTGACCACAATCTCCCTGCCGACAATAACGCACGCGCACAGCGTGATCAGACTACTATCGAAGCGGTGCACTAGCAGCACCAGCGCGGTTGCCACAATGAGTTTATCTGCTACTGGGTCAAGAAAAGCACCGAACGCCGTCGTCTGTCCAGAGCGCCGCGCTAGCCACCCATCAAACCAATCGGTAACGGCCGCAATCGTAAATACACTGGCGGCGCCCCAAGTGGAGAACGGCTGTTCACCATAAAATAGCACTGCCATTAAAGGGATTGCGGCGACACGTAGCAGAGTCAGTGTGTTGGGTAAGTTAAAGCGCACAGTTTCGTTCCTTAGGAATCGTCTGTAGTGTCGCACAGAACACGCTTAATCACCCACGCTGTGTAAGTGATCGTAAATTGTCTGCGCGAGTGACTGACTAACGCCAGTCACTTTAATCAATTCGTCTATGTTTGCGCCAGCAACCCCAGTCGCACTTCCGAAATGCCGCAAAAGCTCCCGACGACGCTTTGCGCCTACGCCAGGAATACCTTCGAGGGATGAAGCATTTCTCGCTTTTGATCTGCGCGCACGATGCCCCGTAATAGCAAAGCGATGGGCTTCGTCTCGAATTTGCTGAATGAGATGCAAGGCAGGATTATCACCTCTCAATTGACTCTCTCGACCCGTATCGCCATCAATCAGCGTCTCAAATCCGGCTTTTCGGGTAGTGCCTTTGGCAATGCCGACAACCCGCACCGAGGTAATATCGAAACTCGAAAGCACTGACATAGCCTGAGAGACCTGCCCTTTACCGCCGTCAATGAACAGAATGTCCGGCAAGGCCCCCTCCCCACTAGAAAGCCGTTTATAGCGGCGCTCAAGGGACTGCTGCATGGCAGCGTAGTCGTCGCCGGGGGTAATGCCGTCAATATTAAATTTCCGGTAATCGGCCTTACGAGGGCCGGAAGCGTCAAAAACAACGCATGACGCAACGGTCGCCTCGCCTGAACTGTGGCTAATATCAAAGCATTCCATGCGCGTCGGCAAGACCTCTAAGGCCAGCTCTCGACGCAGTGCCTCCAAGCGTGCCGCCACAGTCTGCTTACCATTGAGGTGAGATGCCAAGTTTGTCTCAGCGGTTTGCATAGCAAGTTGCAGCCATCGCGCTCTTGCGTCACGGACTTTATGACGAATGACCACACGGCGCTTCGCCTGCTGTGACAGCGCCTCTTCAAGCACGGTCAAGCCATCAAGTGGCGCGTTGACAAGAATTTCCGCAGGCACAGACTGTTTACCGGACAAATAAAACTGCGGTATGAACGCCTCAAGCACTTGAACCGCCTCTTCATCGAGCCGTGTTGGAGGATAAAACGTTCGACTGCCGAGTACCCGACCTTCTCGAACAAAAAGCACTTGTACACAAGCACTTCCTGAACCTGTAGCGGCTGACAAAATATCAAGATCACCGGTGCTGCCTTCAATACCTTGCACCGATTGCACTTGCTGTAGCTGCGCTAACTGGTCTCTGCGCTCAGCCGCCTCTTCATAGCGAAGTTCGCCTGCAGCACTTTCCATTTCATCGGCTAAACGCCCCATCAACTCCTGGGATTTACCCGATAAGAACATGACCGTTTTTTCTAATTGCTCGTTGTAATCCTCATCACTCACGAGTCCTACGCAGGGTGCGGTGCACCGACCAATTTGGTGCTGCAAACAGGGCCTTGAGCGGTTTCGGAAATAACTGTCCTCACATTGACGCAGCTTTAACACTTTTTGAAGAAGGTGTAATGTTGACCGAACCGCCCCTGCACTGGGATAAGGGCCAAAATATTCGCCTTTACGCCGCTTCGGTCCACGGTGCAGCCCCAGGCGAGGCCAGCGATCTTGACTAGACAAATAGATATAGGGGTATGACTTATCATCTTTTAGCGAGATGTTGTAAGGCGGGCGATTCTCTTTGATCAGATTGTGCTCTAACAGAAGAGCATCGACTTCAGTACTAGTAACGGTAATCTGAATATCGGCAATTCGGTTCACCAGCGCCATGGTCTTAACCGTAAGCCCTGACGCTCTAAAATAACTCGTTACTCGATTTTTGAGATTCTTAGCCTTACCCACATAGAGCAAGCCGCCTTCGCGGTCATACATCTGATAAACCCCTGGACGGGCGGTCAAGGTCTCGAGGAATGCTTTATGGTCGAATGAAGTCAACGCTTAACTCGCTATGCTGCTGGAAGACCAATGAGCGAAGGCTCCATTTCTAGAGCTATCTGAAATTCATTTTCAACTGACTGCATGATCTTTGTCGCCAAGCTTAAGACGCCGGCGGCGCTACCAGCACCGTAATTAACCATGATTAGCGCATGGTCACGATAGATACCGATACCTCCCTCGTGAGTCGCATCGCGCCATCCAAGATAATCAATCATCCAGGCCGCCGACAACTTGACGGCATCTGGGCTTGACGAATACTGAGGCATCGCAGGCCAGTTAACCCTCATAGACTGGGCAACGTGCAATGGGACCGTCGGATTCTTAAAAAAACTCCCCACGTTGGGAAGGTTGGTTGGATCAGGCAACTTAGCACGGCGCAGGGATACCACCTGCTCCAAAATGTCCGTCGCACAATGAGGCCCCGTGCCCAAGGCCTGCTTAAGTTCTGGATACGTCACCACGGGAGCAGCGTTTCGATCGAGCTCGAAATCCACCGCGACGATAATATAATGCGCACCGGCAGCCCGCTTAAAAATACTGTCTCGATAGCCAAAATGGCAATCGGCGGCCGATAAGGTTTTGAACTCTCCCAACCCACGATCGTAGCAATAAACTGATTGGACTCGGCTAGCCAGCTCGACACCATAGGCGCCGATATTTTGTACCGGTGCGGCGCCGACGGTTCCCGGAATCAAGGCGAGATTTTCAAGCCCATGAAACCCTTGCTCAGCGGCCCATAAAACAAAGCTGTGCCAATTCTCGCCGGCAGCGGCACGAACGAGTAAGCGTGTGCCATCGTCGTCCACCACTTTCAGACCAGAGATAGCCATTTCCATGACTAAGCCCTGCACAAGCGGCTGCATAACCGTGTTGCTACCTTCGCCAAGTACGGTAATCGATACATCTCGATCTGCCGCCCAAGCTAGCGCGTCCACCAATGCGGACTCGCTCTCGATTCGGAGAAAGTACTCCCCGTGGGCGGGTAGGCGCATTCCGTTCAAATGGCCAATGTCTGCCATACTCTCGGGACTAAC
Source organism: Luminiphilus sp. (assembly GCA_036803865.1). Lineage (GTDB taxonomy): Bacteria > Pseudomonadota > Gammaproteobacteria > Pseudomonadales > Halieaceae > Luminiphilus. The sequence continues at coordinate 50,358 of DAIRTN010000015.1, read as the reverse complement.
CACGCGTTCCTTCCATTAACCGGCGCACGTGCTCGAGATCGGACTCCGTATCAACGCCCGCAGGCACTGACGCGGCCGCAGCAACCACTCGAATCACCTCACCGTGCGCTAAAGCACGAAGCTGCTCAAGACTCTCAAGCTGCTCAATCGCTGCAGGCTCCCACGTAACATAGCGTGAAAGAAACCCGCATCGATAGGCGTAAAGGCCGACATGCCGGCGCGCTGTTTGTAACAATTGTGACTCGGCAGACTCTCCCGCTCTCGGAAAGGGGATCACCGCTCGCGAGAAGTAAAGCGCCCTGCCCTCGTCACTGGCCACGACTTTCACTACCGCAGGATTGTGCATATCGTCTATGTGCAGGATAGGCTCCGATAGCGTTGCGATTGCGGCGTCTGGGTGTGTCAGCAGCTCACGCGCCACTTGCTCAATATTGGCCGCGGGCATCAGTGGCTCGTCGCCTTGCAGATTTACCACAACATCGTCTTCACCCCAGCCTCGTTGTTTCGCAACTTCGGCCAGTCGATCGGTGCCCGAGGGATGATCAGCGCGCGTCATAACGACATCAGCGCCGTAGGCGGCCATTGCGCTCGCTATTGCTTCATGGTCCGTTGCGACCACCACTTCCGCTGCCGTGCTTTCCTTCGCTCGGCACCATGCCCAATAAACCATAGGGTGGCCCGCAATAGTCGCGAGCGCTTTACCCGGTAAGCGGGTTGAGCCAAAGCGGGCAGGAATTACAACTCTGAACATGCGTCCTCTCTTGCACTTTGAAAACGTGTTAGCAATGTTGCCACGAGCGAATCAGGAATGACGGCGTCAATAACAAGAACCCACAGGCGCTCATCCGTAAGCGAGGGAATCTTCACTGCGTCTTTTTCAGTAATGATAATAATGTCTGCGGTAATCGCATCAAGATCTTCTTTGGTCAACGTATAGTGGTCTGGAAAGGCGCAGTTAACGCTCGTTAACCCAAGAAATTCTAGCGAATTGAAAAACTGATCTGGCTGCCCCAATGCAGTCACCGCCGCAATTGCCTTGCTATCTCGCCAATATTCTTGGGCCTTAAGCGTTGTTATCCGTTCACCCGAGTGATGATGCCGTAAGCCACTTATGTCGTAGTGAAATGCATGCTCTGCCTTTTCGCCATTTCTTTCAAGCAACCAGTCAATGGACTCAAGACGGGTTGCCGGCTCCCGCAAAGGGCCCATAGGAAGCAAGTGCTTATTACCTAGCCCTCGTGCAGCATCGAGCACAAGAATCTCAAAGGCACGAGCCATACCGTAATGTTGCATTCCATCGTCGGACAAAATCACATCGGGGCCAAAGCGTTCCGCATAACGGACTGCAGCCGCTCGATTTCTGCCAACGATGACCGGACAATCGCAGCGCAGCGCTAAAAGACGTGGTTCATCGCCGACGGCGTTGGCACTCGTCCGCGCGCTCACAGCCTCTGGCGGGTCGATGACTGTGCCGCCGTAACCTCGACTGACCACAGCAACGTTAAGACCACGGCCGGTCAGCGCGTCGACCAATGCAATGATAACGGGGGTCTTGCCTGTACCACCGACAGTAATACCGCCAACAACGACTACCGGCGTCTCACTGTCGGCGGGAGGATAGGCAAGAAACCGTTTGCGCCGGACATAGACCACAGCGCGGACTAGCGCACTTAATGGCCATAGCAACCAGAGCCAAACTGCACCGTCGTACCATGCGCGAGTGACCCACAATTCCAGACGTTGCTTAATCTTAATGAAGGTCACCTAATCCCTGTCTATACAGTTTGGCATAAAGCCCATTCTGCTCAAGCAACTCGCGATGATGTCCTTCTGCGACAATCCGCCCCTCATCAAGCACCACAACGCGGTCTGCTTTCTCGATGGTCGATAAGCGATGGGCTATCACCAACGTTGTGCGCTGCTCTGTCACTGCGTCGAGCGCTAGCTGAACCTGCGCCTCCGATTCAGTGTCGAGAGCTGAAGTGGCCTCATCGAGAATTAAAACGGGTGCGTCTTTCAAAAATGCTCTTGCAATCGCAAGCCGCTGCCGCTGGCCGCCTGAGAGGCCTGCCCCTTGATCACCTAACACTGTGTCGAGACCCGCGGGTAACTCATTAATGAATAGGGTCGCATGTGCACGCTGGCATGCTTGATCAATCGCCTCATCTGTTGAATCCGCCAAAAGTCCAAACGCTATATTGTGTCGTACGGTATCGCTAAACAATTCAATAGACTGCGAAACAACGCCAATCTGCTTGCGATAACTTGCCATCTGATACTGCGAAATATCGTGATCATCTAGCGCAATGCTGCCCGCCGAGGGTTCATGAAAGCGCTGTAACAGCTGGACGAGTGTCGACTTGCCACTACCGGAGCGCCCGACGAAAGCAACCGTCTCGCCCGCCTTGATATGCAAACTCATATCGTCAATGGCCAGCTTACTGCTCCCCGGGTAACGAAAAGACACATTACGAAAAGCGACATCGCCTTGCGCTCTGGTGAGCATTAGCGTGCCTTTATCTGGTTCCGGAGCGGCATCCATTTGTTGGAAGACATCTTCAGCCGCTGCAAGGCCCCGCTGAATAACGCTTTGTACGCCACTCAATGTACGAATTGGCTTACCGACTTGCGCCGCTGCCGTTATGAATGCCACCAATGAACCTGCTGAGAAGCCTGCAAGAATTGATGGATCCAAAGCGAACCAAAATAAGGCACCCAGGGCTAGAGCCAGTAGTGTTTGAATAATAGGTGTTGATATTGCCTGAACCAGTGCGAGCTTGAGACTTTGATTACGATTGAACAGACTAGCAGCTTCAAAACGGTCGCTTTGCTGCTGGACGGCGCCATAGCTTCGAATGCTTTCAAACGCACCTAATGTCTCTTGGCTTATCTGTGTCACTGAGCCCATGGAATCTTGAATACGACGGCTATAACGACGGAAATGTTTCCCTACTACCGCCACTACCATGCCAATAGCAGGCGCTACCAAGAAAAATATAAAACTCAAACGCCAGTTTAGATACAGCATGTAGCCCACGAGCGCGATGACGGTCAAACCTTCGCGCAACATAATCTTTAAGGCATCACTCGCGGCGCCCGACACTTGCTCAACATTAAACGTTAACTTACTGACCAAGCTACCCGTCGAGTGCTGATCGTAATACGCCTTCGGAACGCTTAAAAATACGTCAAATAACTGTGTTCTCAGTGTGTGTATCACCGAGCGCGCAACAATGTTCATGCAATAGTTGCCCACGAAATAACCCAGTGCACGGCCCAATGCCAATGTCACAGCGGCAATAGGAACCGCTATCCGTGCATATTCGAGAAGGGTTTGATCCTGTTTAGGCCACAGCAGATTAACCGCACTTTCAACTATGCCTATGGATCCCGGAGTATCCTCGCCTAAGGAATCGAGTAAAAATTGGAGTAAGTCTGCGAGTAAGACGTTGCCTACTGAATAAACAACAAAGCCCACAATGCTAATTACAAACACTAGGGTGTGGGGGACAACGTAGCCCAGCAGCCGCCGATAAAGCGATAAATCGCCGTTCCCATCAGCCATCGTAAACCTCTGTATCTTCACTATTCTTGGGGCTTTGGGCCGCAATAGTCAGGCTTTTAAAACCCAAAACATTAGCAGCATCCAAGGCGGTCACAACGTGTCTATGGGCAGCGGAGCCATCAGCGGCAATGGTCAGCGGTAGATCACGACGGGGCCCCGCGGCGAGCCTGAGCGCCTTGCGCAAACCGCGCGCATCGGAAGGAATAGCCTCGCCGTTCAAACGAAAGAGTCCGTCAGCGCTGATCATAAGATCAAGCTTCACAGGGCTATCCGTAGCCGGCTCACCTGTTGCTTCGGGTAGGTTCACTGCCAGCTGAGTTTCTGATGTAAAGCTCGTAGACACCATAAAGAATATCAGCAACAGAAACACGACATCAATCAGTGGTGTTAAATTGATTGCCAACTCGTCTCTGCGTTGCCGTCGAAATTTCAACTGTCGTATTCCGTCTTTCTACCGGTATGAAGAGCATCGACTAACTTAATGGTTTCCTGCTCTAAACTCACAACGATGGTATCAATTTTACCCGTGAAATAACGGTGCATAACCAGTGCGGGAATAGCTACGATCAAACCTGTTGCTGTCGTGATTAAAGCCTCAGAAATGCCGCCTGCCAACGCATTCGCATTGCCCGTGCCCTGAACCGTGATCTCCGTAAAGACGCGAATCATGCCAACGACGGTGCCTAACAAACCCAACAGAGGAGCAATAGCGGCTACCGTGCCGAGGGTATTCAGGTACTTCTCCAAGTCATGCACCACGTGCCCCGCCGCGTCTTGAATACTTTCCTTCATGACGTCACGACCTTGTGAGCGATTGGCGAGCCCCGCAGCCAAAATAGTACCCAGCGCAGAACCTTGGCGTAACTGCTTAAGTCTCTGAGTATCGAGCTCCCCTGCCTTCAACTGCCTCCAAACAGTCGCCAATAAATGCGGCGGCGCGATGCTCTTTGAGTTAAGCGCAATCCATCGCTCAATGGAGATTGTAAGGGCAATCACAGAGCACAGTAGAATGAGAGGCATAACCCAGCCTCCAGCGGCAAGTAAATCAATCACAGCAACACCTCTTTAGAAGGCTTGAGTATACCCGTGCAGCCCGCTGCACCCAATCACGGTTTCTGCAACCAAAAGGGTGTCCGACGCGTTCGCATCGAGGTCAGCTTACTATCTCCCTCAGGACTTATTGTAATCCGAATCGATCCGCTAAGCCGTGTATCCACGATCTTGGCACCTGTCGCTTGCAGTCGTTCGTACACTGATCTGCTGGGGTGATCAAAGCTATTCGCATACCCGGCACTAATGATCGCACGCTCAGCTCTCAACCATTTTAGCCACGCCCACGAGGACGATGTTTTACTACCGTGATGAGCGACGACTAAGGTGTCCGCAGACAGCTCCCCACGCCAGTACTTCACCAAATCGCGCTCTCGATCTTGCCCAATATCTCCCGCCAGAATAATTGTGTAACCCCGGTACTCGATGCGTAACACACAGCTTGAAGCGTTGGTCTTCTGACGATCCTGACCATTACCATTAAGTACAGTTATTGTAGACTCACCCAGCCAAGATAGGCGCATTCCGGGCCTACAGGGCTGTCCACCAAAACCCCAGTGCGCATTCGCTGTTACACGGTTTTTAAGCGCATCTAGGCCGCCGCTGTGATCACGGTCGGCATGACTAATAACCAAATGATCAATCGACGTTCGACCATACGCTTTCATGTAGGGATAGATCACCTTTTCAAATTGACTGAAATGTAATCCGTCACCCACCCCGGTATCGTACAGCAGCCACTGATCCGCCTCTTGCCACAGTACCGCCAAACCTTGTCCAACATCGAATACCAGTAAACTCGCTTCATCGCTATTCTTTGGCCAGAGGGTGACTAAGGCGCATAAACCTAGCGTCAATAGACGTCCTCGTGGCGGACAAGGCGCGTAAAGGGCCACGAGAGCAATGAAGCACAAGGCAAAAAACTGAGGCACTGTGACAGCCAGCTCAACAAAACCAAGAGCAGGTATGTGTTCGACCAAGCTATCAACACCGGCGAGAAACACGCGGACACCGTCACTAGCAAGACTCCAAAGCCAATCGGCCTGAACCCCCAATAAAACCTCCAAAAGCATCACTAGCATTAGGCAAGGAATGACCCAATAAACCATTATAGGAACAAGCCCAATATTGGAGATTAGTGCGACAACGCTCGTACCTCCGAACCAGAACAGCGTGAGCGGAGCAAGCAGCAACGTTAGTCCCAGCTGTATGAGTATTAACCGCTGCCACAGCGGCCGGCGCTGATAGCGCCGACTCAATAGCAGTAGCGCGCCGGTAGCCCCAGCACTGAGCCACAAGCCACTCGAGAAAACAGCAAATGGGTAGGCGCTAAGTATCAGGAGCACAGCCGCAACCAGCACCCACTCCGCTCGAGTTCGCCAGCCCAGATTAATCGTTAACGTTACAGCGCTAAGCATAATCAGTGCGCGCTGAGTGGGAATAGATAGTCCGGCGAGCGCCGCATACAGCGCTGCGCCTACCAACGCAAAAAGTGCGATCCACCGTCGATCCCGTGCTGTGCTTAATGGACGAAGACCGCTTATCCACGTTCCCAATAACCAGACGATCCCATAGATCAGCCCAATGTGCAGGCCGCTAATAACCAGCACATGGCTGAGCCCCAACACGCGAAATCGATGCCAGTCATCGGTGGTTATATCAGCTGAAGATCCAACGAGTAATGCAGCAAAAATCCCTTTGACACGTGACGGCTCTGATAACGATGCAATCCGATCAGCCACACTAAGACGCCTGTGAGCTAAGCTTGGCGAACTGGCTGAATCAACGATACGCACTGATCGCACGGTCGCATGACCATGAATGGCAGATGCTGCAGCGCGCGCCTGATCCGGTAATTGCCCCTCGTTCCACTGACTGGGTACTGGTCGCAATATCACGTCCAGCGCCACATGATCGCCGAGCCTAATAGTCGGTTCGTGGGACCAATAGCTCAGTTGTAAACGTCTTGCTCCAGCACAAATGCTTTCCTCTTGCTCGTTAGAATCAATAGTGAACGATTGACGCGTACGACCATCGGGCATCATCACACTGCGCGGAAAACTGACTACCTGACCTGTCAAATGCGCTGAGTGTCGAGAACAGCTGTCAGGCAAGGTTTGTGTGTGCCAGTAGAAAATCCCAGTGCCGCTGAATATGCACCCTACCAATAACCATTGAAGTAAGCCTTGGTACGTGTAGGCGTAAGACCGATACGGACCACCCATAAAACGAAAATAGACAAGCGGTAAAAGTGCCAGTGCAAAAGGACTTAATAACCATGGCGTTATCGGTGAAAATAGCGGGGCTATGAGGCCTATAATGAACGCCACCCGGGCCGATGTGCCAAATAATTGCCGTTGTTTAATGGCCGGCATGGACATTAAGCGTCATACTTTACTCACCGTCGATATAGACCGATAGAGTCAAGCAAAGCTCGGTGAACCAAACCACAGCGGTGCATTGATACAACCAATAATGGTTAGGATTGGCCAGTTGTTACTTACCGAGACTTAAATCAGGGTATGCCAAGAAAATTATTCAGGCGTCTAGCACTTTCTCCCGAGAAAGTGCGACAGATGAGGTCGCTTCGCTCCCTGGGCGACTGGATCTATGAGCCAAATTTATGGCACATCAATCGCACGTCCACAGCCATAGCTTTTGCCATCGGCTTGTCCTGCGCAATGATCCCAGTACCCGGACAGATTTTTCTTGCAGTCCTACTCGCCGTCCGCCTCAAAGCGAACTTGCCGCTAAGTGTGACGCTGATTTTCGTTACTAACCCACTTACCATGCCCGTGATTTATTATGCGGCTTATAAAGTAGGGGCTCAGCTTCTAAATACACCGCTACTCGACGTTGAATTTGCAATTAGTTGGGAGTGGCTACGAGACAGTCTCGGTGCTATCTGGGCGCCGTTTTTACTCGGCTGTACCGTTCTTGGTATCAGTGCTGGAGCGATGGGGTATCTTTTTATTAGCGCCCTATGGCGATGGCGTGTCAGCCGCGATTGGCAAAGACGGCGTTTGCGACGTAAAACCTAACGCTGCTTACTAAAACCCAACGACCCTCGCTAAAACCCAATGACCTTCGCTAAGACCTAACGACCCTCTCTAAAACCTAACGATCCTCTCTAAAACCTAACGGCCCTCTCTAAAACCTAACGGCCCTCGCTAGCGGGTGTGGTTTGCCAGTATTTCGGCGACGGGCAGTGACGCCGCACGGCGGGCGGGCAATAGTGCTGCGATGAGACAGAGACAGACCGACACGCACCAGAGTAAAAGAGCGTCTTCTGCTCGGACATCTACGGGCAAGAAAGATAGCGGGTAGACATCCGTCGATAACAGCTGAATATCAAAAAACATCTCTAAGCCCTGTGCGACGCGCGGCGCCAAAAGTGCAAGCCCAGTCCCCAGTAGCAAACCAATCGAAGCGCCTAACACCCCTATCAACCCGCCTTGCAGCAGGTAGATACTCGCAATGTCACCGGTACTTGCGCCCATCGAGCGCAACATGGCTATTGCTCCTTGACGATCTTTGACGACCAGTACGAGTGAAGAGACCACATTAAAGGCGGCCACAGCGATGATCGATAGCAGCAGTAACGTAACCAGGTCCCTCGATAGCTGAATGGCGCTGTAAAGATTCCCCTGCTCCGCGGTCCAATCACTGGCATAAAAACGGTTAGGCAGTGTGCGAGACAACTGCCAGCGCATTGCAGACGCCTCGAACAAGTCGTCCAGCTGGAGCGCAAGGCCATTGGGCACAGCGGCTGCCCCGGTCGCCGTTGCAACATAACTAAACGTTCCCAGCATGAGCCCCTCATCAAGCTCCGTGCCCGATCTTACCAAGCCGACGACATCAGCAGTCATTGTCGTAGGTTGCCGCTGCTCGCCGCTTCCTCGATCATCTTGAGGCGTAATGATTCGGAGCTTGGCACCCACGTCGATTGACAGTTTCTCTGCGAGGGCTTGGCCAACCAATACTTGACCGGCCTTCAAGATTCCAAAATCGTTGTCTACCAATACCCGCCATCGCCCCATCGCGCTGGCCTCAAGGCCCAGAAGAAGCGCAGGAGACACACGGTTACCGCGGACGATGAGAATATCTCGCTCATGAAAAAGTGCCGCCTGGGTCACCGGTAATGACTCAGTGAGCTCATCGCGCAGGGACTGCCATTCTTGTGTTCCGGCGAAGCCTTTAATGGTGATGTGTGGAACAAGACGCAAAATTCGCTGCTCGAGTTCTCGCTCAAAGCCATTCATCACGCTGGACACAGCCAGCAGCACGGCTACAGCTAGAATCAAACCCAGTACCGACAGGCGCGATAAAAAACCCGATAACCCACGACCTCGATCAAGGGTCTGGCGCCTTGCAAACTCAAATCGCTGGGACCAAGGCATACTCATGACGACAACAGAGCACCTCGCGTAAGAGTCATTACGCGATTCATACGTTGTGCAATACGCATGTCATGGGTCACAACGACGAAGGCCGTGTCCTCACGCTCCAATGACACCATTAAATCCAGCACTTGCTCAGCAGATTCAGGATCAAGATTACCTGTAGGCTCATCCATCAGGACACAGCTAGGGCGATTGACGAGCGCTCTCGCGATCGCAACTCGCTGCCGCTCTCCTCCCGACAAAGCGTTCGGTCGATGGTGCAAACGTTCTTCAAGCCCAACTTGGGCAAGCAGCGATGCCGCTTTCTCAATCGCCTTATCACGATCGAGGCCGGCAATGCGCGCCGGCATTGCTACCGCCTCTACCGCAGTAAACTCCGGGAGCAGGTGATGAAATTGAAAGACAAAGCCGAGCTGCTGATTCCGCCAGTCGCAGCGCTCGTTCTCAGTCATCAAAGCCATCTCCCGACCTGAAACCGATACGCTACCGCTACTGGGAACATCGAGGCCGCCCAGTAAATTGAGCAATGTGGACTTTCCTGATCCTGAGCGTCCAACAATGGCAACGGACTCGCCTGCCAGCAGGGAAAAATTCAAGCTTGTAAGCACGTTGACGGTTTTCTCACCGTCGCGATAACTCTTAGATAAATTTCGGCAAGCAAGTATTGGCTCAGACATGATTGAGAACCTCAACGGGATGAATTTTTGATGCGCGCCAAGCGGGATAAGCCGTCGCCATAAGGCTCAGTAACATCGCCACTGCCCCCGTGGCGAACACATCGGACCACTGCAGCAACGATGGCAACCGCCCGATGTAATAAACTCTCGGGTCGAAAATGGGCGTGCCGCTTAATTGTTCCGCCCAAAGGACGATATCACTAATCGATAGTGCCAAAGACACACCCAGGACTGTACCGAGAAGAGTCCCCACACCACCGAGGACGACGCCCTGCCCCATAAAGACCCACATAATCTGTCCAGACGATAAACCCATGATCCGAAGCACGGCGATATCCGAGCGTTTTTCCGTAACGGACATCGTGAGCGTAGACACAATGTTAAACGCGGCCACCATGACAACGGCAAGCAATAACGTAGCTACTGTAATTTTTTCCATACGAACCGCTGTAAACAACGAGCCCTGTGTGGCACGCCAATCGGTGACTCGAAATCCAGGATCCAGGTGACGCTTTAATACACGAGAGGCGGCATCGCTTTGGCTACTGTGTTGAAAGTGAAGCTGCAGGCCATCAACACCTGCCCGCGAAAACAAGCGTCTAGCGGTATCGAGAGAGACATAAGCCTGCTTTACATCGAGGTCTGCCCCAACTTTAAAAAAGCCTCGTACAACGAGCTGTTTGGTGCGAGGAAACACACCGAGTGGCGTAACAGCCAAAGTGGGAAGCGTTACGGAAACCGTGTCACCCACATTCACCCCCAGCAGTCTTCCAAGGGTGGCTCCCAATACAACGGAAAAACGTTCCGTCTCGAGTACAGAGAGCTCGCCGGCCACCATATGGTCGTGTAGACCACTCACCCGCTGCTGAGCTCGCAAATCGATGCCGGTCATCGAGACGCCTCGCTGTCGACCCCAACCCTCGAGTAACACCTGATCTGTTATAAAAGGCGCGATAGCGTCTACCGTAAGTACTTTTTCGATGTCGCCAGCAAGCACCGACCAGTCAGCCACTTGACCCTGTTTTGCGGTCACCTGGGTATGAGGTACCAATGCAAGAATTCGTGATTCCAGCTCTTGAGCGAAACCATTCATGACGGACATAACGGTAACGAGGCTTGTGACGCCCAACACCATGCCCAACATCGATATCCACGCGACCACCCGCGCAAAGCCTTTTCGTCGACCGCGCAAGCTGTAGCGCAGAATCAACTCAGGAAGTAGTCGCATGACGAGGTAACGGGGGGTGCTAGGAGCGTGGATCGAAGCGCTTCACCGCTTGATCAATGGGGACTGCGGCAGTAGATACCGACTTTTGCTCGACCTCGCACAACGTTGGGTCGTCACCACAAATTTCGCATTTCTGTGGCGTCCCAAGAATCTTGCCAACGCCGCCACATGATCCACTAATGGGCGCGCGCCCGGCAATAACGCCGATCGACATTCCAGCAATAATCACAGCAAACACCAAGAACGTTACAATAAAAATCACAGCGCTACTCCCACTTGAGACGACAGCCTACACATCGCCGACGTTTGTTGCCAGATAGGGTTCGAAGGCCGATGTAGAGAACACAACGAACTCACCCTCCCGTCGACTGACTAAATAAACCGCTAATTGTTGTTTCTCGGCGATATCCAGTGCCTGCTCTGCGCCTACAACTAACAGTGCCGTTGCCCAAGCATCGGCTAGCGTAGTCGAGGGATGAACAACCGTTACCGAGACCAAGTCATGCCGAATAGGATTGCCGGTGCGAGGGTCAATGACGTGTGAATAAAGCTGCCCTTCGTGCTCAAAATAATTTCGGTAATCCCCTGAAGTCGCTATACCAACATCTGTTGCTTCAATGGCCGCTTGGACACCGAAACCACCCTTATCGGGTCGCTCGACGGCTATGCGCCATGGTGTCATTCGAGGGCTATGACCTCGTAGCTGAATTTCCCCACCAATGTCTAACATAAAATTGCGCACGCCCAGCTCGTCAAGAGCATCAGCGCCCAGGTCAACGCCATACCCTTTAGCGATTGACGACAGCTCTAAGGACACCCCCTCCCTGTGTTTCGAGAGCGTGCGGGTTTCTGGTGTCCAGCTAAAATGCTCAAAGCCCACCTTGTCTTTCGCCGCTAAAATAGCGTCTTCAGTAGGGAATAGTTTGGGTCCGTTTGGACCAAAACCCCACAAGTCGAGCAAGGGTGACAAGGTCACATCGTAGGCGCCGCCGCTGAGAGCGTTGATTTTTCTAGCCTCGTTAAAAACATAGGCAAAATCCCAGTCAAGTTCAAAAGGCTCACCTACAGGTGAAGCATTGAACTGACTGATACTTGAGCTGGGGTCATAAGTATTCATACTTCGATTGACCACTTCGAAAGCCTCTAACAGCGCAGTCTTAATGTTGGCTTCAGGGGGCGTTTGCTCATCGGGGAGGTACGTAAGACTCCACCCGGTGCCATAGATCGAGCCCTGCAGGCGCACGACATCGGGGCCTTTGTCAGCACAGCCTGAAAAGCAAAGCAAACCAACAAACAAAAAGGCCAGCACTTTGGCTGGCCGTAAGTGGTTATCCACCGAAGTCATCGAGCAAAATATTGTCACGCTCAACACCCAAATCCACCAGCATTTTAATCACGGCGGCATTCATCATGGGTGGGCCGCACATATAGTATTCACAGTCTTCTGGCGCAGGATGGTCTTTGAGATATTGCTCATAGAGGACGTTATGGATAAAGCCGGTCAGCCCGTCCCAGTTATCCTCGGGCTGTGGATCCGATAGAGCAACATGCCAGTCAAAGTTGTCTTTCTCTGCAGCAAGACCGTCGTAGTCCTCGACATAAAACATTTCACGGAGCGAGCGAGCGCCATACCAAAAGCTGATCTTTCGGTTGCTGTCGAGTCGCTTTAACTGATCAAAAAGGTGCGATCTCATGGGCGCCATACCTGCCCCGCCACCAATGAATACCATCTCGGCTTGGGTATCCTTTGCAAAGAACTCACCGAAAGGCCCATAGACAGTTACCTTGTCGCCCGGTTTTAAACCGAATACCCAGCTCGACATAATTCCCGCTGGGATGCCTTCGCTACCAGGAGGCGGTGATGCAATACGAATATTAAACTTAACGACCCCTTTCTCTTCAGGGTAATTGGCCATGGAGTAGGCGCGAATCGTCGTATCTTTAGACTGTGATTCTATGTTGAAGAAGCCAAAGCGCTCCCAGTCACCGCGATATTCTTCACCAATCTCGAAATCTTTGTATTTAATGGTGTGCGGTGGGCACTCGAGCTGCACATAACCACCTGCGCGAAAGTCTACGTTTTCGCCTTCAGGTAAGCGCAAAACAAGCTCTTTGATGAACGTGGCTACGTTGTCATTTGACTCGACCGTGCACTCCCACTGCTTAACGCCGAAGACTTCCTCGGGAATCTGGATTTTCATGTCTTGCTTAACAGGCGTCTGGCAAGACAAGCGCCAACCGTCGTTAGCCTCCCGCCGTGTGAAGTGCGACTCCTCGGTAGGTAACATGGCTCCACCGCCGTCACGTACGACACACTTGCACTGCGCACAGGTACCGCCACCGCCACACGCACTGGCTAGAAACAAATTGGCATCAGCGAGTGTTTGTAGCAACTTGCCGCCGGCGGGTACTTCAATGGTGCGCTCTCCGTTGATTTCAATGCTGATATTACCGCTGCTCACTAAGCGTGACCGAGCGAATAAAATCACCATGACCAAGGCCACCACAATCACAGTGAACATGCTGACGCCGTAAACTATTGTCATATCCATGACTTACCTACACCTCTTTGCGCTAGAGTCTGTGAATCAAATGTCGATACCACCGAAGGACATGAAGCCAAGCGACATTAATCCCACAGTGATAAACGTTATACCTAAACCTTGCAGCCCTTCGGGCACGTCGCTGTATTTCAGCTTTTCCCGAATACCGGCCAGCGCGACAATCGCAAGCGCCCAACCGACACCGGCGCCAGCGCCAAAGACGACGCTCTCGCCAAAATTGTAACTACGCTCCACCATGAACAGTGACGCACCCAAGATGGCGCAATTCACGGTGATCAACGGTAGAAACACGCCCAATGCGGCATAAAGTGCCGGCACATACCGATCAAGGAACATCTCCAAAATCTGTACCAGCGCGGCGATAACGCCGATATAGCTCAATAGACCCAGAAAACTGAGGTCTACATCAGGCAAGCCCGCCCATGCCAAAGCACCATCGGCAAGCAAATACTGATAAATCAAGTTATTCACTGGAACCGTGATTGTCAGCACCACGACAACCGCAATACCCAAACCCAATGCTGCTTGGATCTTCTTAGAAACTGCCAAGAAGGTGCACATACCTAGGAAGAATGAGAGGGCCATGTTCTCGATGAACACAGCGCGGACAAAAAGACTGAGATAGTGTTCCATCAGGCACTCTCCTCCACAGGTGTGTGTTTAGCAATGACGAATTCGGATGCCTCTACTTGATCTTTCTGCACACTGCGCATCGCCCAAATCAACAGGCCTATCAGGAAGAAGGCACTGGGGGGTAAGAGCAACAAACCGTTGGGCATATACCAACCGCCTTCGGTAACCAAAGGTAGGACCTCAATGCCGAAAAGCTTGCCCGACCCGAACAGCTCTCGAACCGTAGCAATGGTCAGTAGGACAAATGAGTATCCTAGACCGTTACCGATACCATCGAGGAAGCTGGGCAGTGGTGGGTTCTTCATCGCATAGGCTTCTGCACGACCCATAACGATGCAGTTCGTAATGATCAATCCCACGAAAACCGACAACTGTTTGGAAATGTCATAGGCCACCGCTTTGAGAATCTGATCGACCACAATGACCAGGGACGCGATAATCGTCATTTGAACGATAATCCGAATACTCGACGGTATAAACGAGCGGATACTGGAAATGAATAAGTTGGAAAAAGCCGTCACCAACGTCAGAGCGATACACATTACCAAGGTTACTTTCAGTGAAGATGTCACCGCCAGCGCAGAACAAATACCCAGAATCTGCAGTGCAATAGGGTTATTTTTGAAGACCGGCCTTAACAGCGTGTCTTTGATATCCATTAGGCCTCTCCGTTGCGCAGGTTATTGAGATAAGGGGCAAAGCCGTCTTCGCCCAACCAAAATTGCACGAGATTACTGACACCTTTACTGGTTAACGTTGCCCCCGAAAGCCCATCAACCTGCCACTGGGCTTTACTGGAATCCGGGTTAACAGTGCCTTTAATGACTGAGATTGCGACATCGCCATCGCGATAAGCATGCTTGCCCTCCCACACCGCTTTCCAGCGCGGGTTGTCGACTTCACCCCCTAAGCCAGGAGTTTCACCGTGCTCGTAGAATCCTAAGCCCGCGATCGTGTTGGCATCAGAATCAAGGGCTACGAAACCGTACAAAGTCGACCAAAGGCCATAGCCGTGAATCGGCAAAATGACTTTGTCGAGCATGCCGCTGTCGTCATTGACCAGATAAACCAGCGCAAAATTACTCCGGCGCTGAATCTTTGCTTTATCGCGTTCACCTTCAAGAGCCGTAGATCTTGCAGGGTCCTTAGCCGCAGCACGCTGATCAAAGCTCATAGGATCGATATCCTCGGCGTAAGCGCCAGTCTCGACATCGATCACGCGAGTCGATACACGCTCAAACTGCTCTTCGATTGAGCGTTCGGCGTCATAAATGCCTGCTGCGAGCAAAATATTACGTTTTAAATCTCGGGTTTTGTTAGCTTGCTGCTGAGGCTTGAGTACAACTGCCGCAGTCGATACAACGACAGAGCAAACAATACAGAGCGCCAGTGCAACCGTTAATACCCGGCCTAGGCCTTCGTTATTACTGGACACGTGCAAGTCTCCTCTTCACATTGGCCTGCACCACAAAATGATCGAACAGCGGTGCAAAAAGATTCGCAAATAAGATGGCGAGCATCATGCCTTCAGGAAACGCTGGGTTGACCACACGAATCAACACGCACATAACGCCAATCAAAATCCCATAGGCCCAGCGTCCACCGTTGGTCATTGCCGCCGACACAGGGTCTGTCGCCATGAAAAAAGCACCGAAAGCAAAACTGCCAACCACCATGTGCCAGTACCAAGGCATAGCGAAAGCGGGATTTGAGTCGGAACCTATCCAGTTCAGTAAGGTAGAAAAGGCCACCATACCTGCGAAACAACCTGCCACGACACGCCATGAGGCAATGCGCGCCAGAAGTAAGACAGCGCCACCAATCATAACCATGAGTGTCGACGTCTCGCCGATTGACCCCGGAATACTGCCGATAAAAGCATCCATCCAGCTAAATTGCGCGGTTAAGCTCGACATGCCGTCTGCCGCGACGATACCCAGCGGGGTTGCGCCACTGTAACCATCTACCGCGGTCCAAACGCTGTCGCCTGACAATTGCGCAGGGTACGCAAAATACAGGAAGGCTCGCCCGGTCAATGCAGGGTTCAGGAAGTTTTTGCCTGTTCCACCAAAGACTTCCTTGCCAATCACCACGCCGAAGCTAATACCCATCGCCGCCTGCCATAACGGCAAATCAGGCGGCAATGTCAGCGCAAACAAAATGGACGTTACAAAGAAGCCTTCATTGACTTCATGGCCCCGTTTCATGGCAAAAAGTACTTCCCAAAAACCGCCAACGATAAACGTGACGAAATACAGGGGTAAAAAGTGCAGCGCGCCAAAGATTAGGCAATCCCACACGCTGGTTGCATCGTTGCCACCGAAAGTTGCGAGTAAAGCTCCGCGCCAACCGCCCAATTCACCGCCCGTAACCGCAAGGACCTCGTTGGCTTGGAAACCCAGGTTATACATGCCGTAAAACATCGCGGGGAATGTGGCGAACCACACGGTAATCATGATGCGCTTTAGATCAACCCCATCGCGCACGTGTGCAGACGTGCGCGTTACCGAGCCAGGAGAATAGAAAATCGTATCAACCGCTTCGTAAAGCGCATACCAATTCTCATACTTGCCCCCGGGCTTAAAATTCGGTTCTAACTTATCGAGCGTACTTCTGAGTCCCATGATTTACCCCTCCTTCTCAATGCGCGTGAGGTTTTCACGCAGGACAGGCCCGTATTCGTATTTGCCTGGGCATACGTAAGTACACAATGCCAAATCCTCCTCATCGAGCTCCAAACAGCCAAGAGCTTGGGCAGTCTCGGTGTCACCGACTAACAGTGAACGCAGCAATTGTGTGGGCAATATGTCGAGTGGCATCACGCGCTCGTAGTTACCTACCGGCACCATTGCGCGCTCAGAGCCATTGGTGTTCGTTGTCATATCGACGGGTTTTAAGCCGAACCAACTAGAGAGATAGATACCCATAACAGAGTGGCGCTTGGCTCCCGGTGATAACCAACCCAAGAAGTCACGCTGACGGCCTTCGGCAAGCACAGTGACCTGGTTGTGAAAGCGGCCAAGGTATGCAACATCGCTTTGTACCGCGCGGCCACCCAGTACTGAACCTGACAAGACGCGGTTATCACCCGCCTTTAACTCACCCGCAGTGAGTGCTTGTAAGTCTGCACCTAGCTGGGTCTTGACCAAGCGAGGCCGCTCTACCTGTGGGCCTGCAAGCGCAATAACTCGATCGGTGTACAGTTGCCCGTCGAGAAATAGTCGGCCTACAGCGATCACGTCCTGATAGCCGATGTACCAGCCAACGTTAGACAGTGATGCACCCATCAACGAATGAATGTGCGTGCCTGGGAGGCCGGCAGGATGAGGTCCAGAAAAACCCTCTTGCCGGATCCGGGGGTGCTCGCCTTTGGGTATATCTGCAGTCGGCGCACAGCATAAGTAAACGGGGCAATCGACCATGGCAGCTAGTAAATCTTGCCCGAGCGCGAAGGCCTCTTGCTGCTGGGCAATAATAGCAGTGGGCTCTGGCGCTAGCGGATGGGTATCCATAGCGGTAATAAAGAGTCCCGCCGGTGATGTCGTCGGCGATGGTACTTTGCTGTAAGGGCGAGTACGTAGCGCGGTCCACTGACCGCTATCAACCAGACGCGTGCGAATCGCTTGCCCATCTAACTGTCGAGCGTCCGATGCTGATAACGCACCGAAGTCCATAACGTCGGCATCTGCATCGACCTCAATTACAATCGACTGAAAAACCCGCCGAGCGCCTCGATTAATCGCGATAACTCTGCCGCTTGCAGGTGCTGTGTAACACACACCCTCAGTTTTTTTGTCGGTGAAGACACGCTGACCTTTGCGCACCACGTCGCCTTCAGCGACCTCCATAGTCGGTTTCATGCCAACGTAATCAGGGCCTAAGAGCGCCACATTACGAGGTGCAGCAAGAATTTCTATCTGCTGCTCGGGAGATCCCGCAATAGGGATATCCATACCGCGACGAATTTTGATCATTTGTTCTTCCGCTTTTGAGGTTGCCCACGTAGCCGACTCGATTAACGATTGCGTTAAGGTCGGCCTTTTAATGTTGGGGGACTTTCGAGCTCATGGCTCGCTCGTAGCCAGTGCGACCCCCCCAAGTCTCACTGCTACTGCCTCGAATAACGAGACAACGATATATGAACCGGAGGCTGATCGCCGAGGTGTCTATGCACCCCTCTGCCGGCATTGCAGATTGTAGCGAACCCGAAGGCCGCTTGCTAGTCGTTTAGAGCGGCCCCGTGTGATCTGTGGGGTATCTCAAGTACTTAATTCCCGCCAGTTTCTCTAAAATTCTATACACCTGGCAGCTGTAGCCGTACTCGTTGTCGTACCAAAGGTAGAGCACTGCCTGCTTGCCATTAACGATGGTTGCATTGGCGTCGACCACACATGCGGAGCGTGCGCCAACAAAGTCACTGGAAACCACCTCTGGCGACGCTGAATAATCAATTTGCTTGCGCATGCTTGAGTGCAGCGCTGTATTTCGCATGAACTCATTGAGCTCTTCTTTTGTCGTCTCACGTTTTAAATTGAGATTAAGAATAGCCATGGAAACATTGGGCGTAGGTACTCGAATCGCATTACCCGTCAACTTGCCCTCTAACTGGGGCAATACCTTCGCTACCGCTTTGGCCGCGCCAGTCTCAGTCAAAACCATATTGAGAGGCGCTGAGCGCCCGCGTCGATCGGCCTTGTGGTAGTTGTCGATCAAGTTTTGGTCGTTAGTGAACGCGTGAACCGTTTCTACGTGCCCGGAAATAATACCGTACTCGTCATCCATCGCCTTTAACGGCGGCACGATAGCATTCGTGGTACACGATGCAGCAGAAACAATATCGTCCGCCTCGGTAATAACGTCACTATTAATGCCTGCAACCACATTTTTGAGGTCACCTTTACCGGGCGCCGTCAAAATCACCTTACTCGCGCCCTTGGCCTGCAGATGGCGCGAGAGGCCCTCACGATCACGCCATACACCCGTATTATCGATAACAATACAATCGTTTATGCCGTGCGCCGTGTAGTCGACTTCTTCAGGGGAACGCGCATAAATAACCTTAACTTCATTGCCGTTGGCGACGAATGACTGACGCTCTTCGTCAACTCGAATAGTGCCTTGGAAGGCTCCATGAACTGAGTCTCGGCGCAGTAAGCTTGCGCGCTTTACTAAATCATTGGGCGCGCCACCCTCTCGAACAACAATGGCGCGAAGACGAAGGCTCGCACCACCGTCGGTTTTGTCAATAAGAATACGTGCCATTAGCCGACCAATTCGGCCAAAGCCGTAAAGCACAACGTCTACAGGCTTATCGACCGGCTTCTGTGTTGAATTAATCAAGAAGTCTAACTGCTGACTGACGTAATCCTCGAGAGATTTTCCCTCCCCTAAGCGCTTATCGAAATACTCGACGGCTAAGCGACCAATATCAATATGACTGGGTCCTAGAGGCAATGCACGAATCGCCGAGAGAACCGGCGATGTTTCAAATTCAGACACCTCATTGTTTTCCAACTGGCGTACATAGCGATGAATCTTCATTATGTCGGTCACTGACTTATTCACCAGTGAGCGTCCATAAATGTAGCACTTCACATTGCGCTCACGAGCCAGTTGGCCCACCTGTGGAATCATCGACTCAGAGAGCGCCTCACGCTCCTTCCAATCGGCGAAGTAATCCTGGGGACGTTCTCGTTTGCGTTGCTCAGTCACAGTGTGCTCCTGTTAGACCATTGGTGTAGGTGGTTCTACGCGTAAATTCTTGGGCGCGGGCATTATCAGGTCTAGTGATAGGTCAAGGCAAGTTATGGACAACGCTGGAGAGCAAAAGCCGTACCCCGTAAACTACCGAGCTCATCCAATTGGGGTACCCCATGTTTCAGTCGCTAATCAATAACTTGCCATGGCCCGAGAAAGTCGGCACGCGCTCAGCTATCGGACCCTGTCCCGGAGCAAGCACGGCGCTCGCCATCGCGGAATTAGCTTCTCAGACGGGGCTGCTTGTCGTCGTAACTCCGACCACAGCGGCCGCACTCACACTCGAGCGCGAATTACCGCTTTTTTTCGAAAAACCCCTAGAAATACTGACACTTCCCGACTGGGAGACACTACCCTACGATAATTTTTCCCCCCATCAGGACATTGTCTCTGAGCGTCTAAATGCTCTGCATCGGCTACCATCGATGACGTCAGGTGTGCTCATAGTACCGGTCACGACCCTAATGCACCGTACCGCGCCGACGCACTATATTGCGGGCAATAGCCTAGTGCTTAAATGTGGTGAATCCCTCGATACCAAGACATTTGTCCGCAACCTCGTATTGAACGGATACCGTTCCGTGGATACCGTTTATGAGCATGGTGAATATGCCATTCGCGGTTCGCTGCTCGACATCTTCCCCATGGGGAGCCCTCTTCCCTACCGGATTGACTTATTCGATAACGAAGTGGAGACCCTGCGAACCTTTGATCCCGAGAGCCAACGAACCATCGCGAAAGTCGATTCAATTCGCCTCCTTCCCGCCCGAGAGTTCCCTCTTCACGAAGACGCTATTCATCGTTTTCAGTTGAACTGGTACCGCAGTTTCGATGTGGACGCCGCTAGCTGCCCTACCTTTAACGAGATTAGCAACGGCCGAGTGCCAGGGGGAGCAGAGTACTATTTACCCCTGTTTTTCGACCAATGCGGCAAAGTATTCGATTATTTACCCGTTAATAGCGCAGTCATCACGATCGGTGATCACTATGGCGCTTGCCAGCGCTTTTGGTCAGAGATCAATCTACGCCATGAAGAATATGGTATCGATCCACGCCGACCGCTATTGCCACCATCTATTGGATTTGTGCCCGTCGAGGAGCTTTACGAGGATCTTGGCCAGTACGCAGTACTTGAACTGCGCGAGGCCTCAGACGCACCGGTACACGCCAGGACAGACTTTGAAACCGCCCCCGATCTGACCACGGCAGCAAGGGGCGGTACCGCAATGGAGCGCTTTCAGTCTTTTCTCAATCACCACGAGGGCCCACTGCTCCTGTGCGCCGAGAGTGCTGGGCGGCGCGAGATACTGCTTGAAAGCCTAGCTCAACACGATTTAATCCCTGAGTCATGCTCTGGCTGGCAGCAATTCATCGCCGATGAGGTGGCTTTTGGCATTTGCATAGCACCTATTGACCGAGGTATTTACAGCGGCACAAAAGCGCCTGCTCTAGTGGTAGAGAGTCAGTTATTTGGCGAGCGTGTAGCGCAAAGACGGCGCCGGAAACACGTTGAGGAAACGAATTCAGAAGCTGTTATTCGCGATTTAACCGAGCTCCGTGTGGGCGTTCCAGTTGTGCATCTAAGCCACGGCGTGGGTCGTTACCTAGGCCTACAAATATTGGAAATCGATGGTGACCCCGCCGAGTTCCTTCTCCTCGAATACGCGTCTGATGACAAGCTCTATGTGCCGGTTGGATCACTACACCTCATCTCTCGCTATACCGGCGCCGATCCCGATACAGCTCCACTGCATAGACTGGGTAGCGAGCAATGGGAAAAAGCGCGTAAGCGAGCAAGCCAGCGCGCTTCCGATGTCGCGGCTCAACTCCTTGAGGTTTACGCTCGCCGAGAGGCGCGCAAAGGTTTTCAATTCAACTTGGATCTAGAACCTTGGCAACAATTCGCTGAAGGCTTCCCCTTTGAAGAAACCCCTGATCAGGCCGCGGCTATCGACGCTGTACGCGCTGACATGTGTGCCCCTAAAGTGATGGATAGGCTCGTTTGTGGCGACGTTGGTTTCGGTAAAACCGAAGTCGCCATGCGCGCCGCCTTCATTGCCATACAGAACAAGAAGCAGGTCGCCATATTGGTACCCACTACCCTTCTCGCACAGCAGCACTACAACAGTTTTCGAGATCGATTCGCAGGCTGGCCCGTTACGGTCGATGTAGTGTCGCGGTTTAAAACGGCAAAAGATCTAGAGGCCGTTTCTAAAAGGGTGGAGCAAGGCGACGTTGATATCCTAGTAGGCACGCACCGGCTACTGCAGAGCAGTTTTAAATTCGATGATTTAGGACTTCTTGTCATCGACGAAGAGCATCGCTTTGGGGTTAAGCAAAAAGAGGCTATTAAAGCACTGCGCGCTGAAGTCGACATATTGACCATGACCGCCACGCCCATACCACGGACGCTCAATATGGCGCTCGGAGGCCTACGCGACCTTTCCATTATTGCGACGCCGCCCGCGAAACGTTTGTCGATAAAAACCTTTATTCGTGAGCACTCTATCGCTCTGGTTAAAGAGGCAGTGTTGCGTGAGACCCTGCGCGGCGGGCAAGTTTATTACCTTCACAATGAAGTAAAGACGATTGAAGAAACGGCCCGGAAGTTACGCGAGCTGTTGCCCGATCTTTCCATAGGCATTGCCCACGGTCAGCTACGGGAAATGGAACTTGAGCGCATCATGTCGGATTTTTATCATCAGCGGCACCACATTCTCGTCTGCAGCACCATTATTGAAACGGGTATCGATATTCCCAACGCCAATACGATTATCATCGATCGCGCTGATAAATTCGGTTTAGCTCAGCTCCATCAGCTACGTGGACGAGTAGGACGATCACACCACCAAGCCTATGCCTATCTATTGTGTCCACCTCGCTCAGTCCTGACGCCTGACGCGGAGAAACGCCTTGAGGCTATTGAGGCCGCAGGCGAACTAGGATCCGGCTATATGCTAGCAACCCACGATCTCGAGATCCGAGGAGCGGGAGAGTTACTCGGTGATGAGCAGTCAGGTCAAATCCACAACGTTGGATTTTCACTGTACTTAGACATGCTTCATAGCGCTGTAGCGGCACTTAGACGAGGTGAAATTCCAGATATCGATGCGCCTCTCGATAAGGGCACCGAAGTTAAGTTACACGTGCCTGCATTGATACCTGAGGACTATCTACCCGACATCACGACGCGTTTGGTGCTCTATAAAAGGATAGCAGCTGCCACTACCCGAGAGGCGCTGCGCGAAATACAGGTTGAAATGATTGATCGCTTCGGACTCTTACCCGACGCCATTAAAAACCTATTCATTCAAGCGAGCGTTCGAGTACAGGCAAAACGCTTGGGGATCAGTGAAATTGAGGTGACTGCCTCCGGTGGCAGCATCGAATTTACTGACAATACCGGCGTTAACCCCATGAGTCTGGTGAAGTTGATTCAGACCGACCCTAAAGGCTATAAACTGGCCGGAGCGAATAAGTTGCGTTTTCATGCAGAGCTACCCGAACTCAATGAGAGGCAAACCTTTATTGAAGGTTTGTTGCAACGCTTCAATGAAGAAGCGAAAGGAGAGACAGTCGCATGACACCAAGGCGAATAAACCACTATTTGGCTTTGCCGATACTGGCTTGCTTCTGCGCTGCAGCCGGTGCACAACCCACAGAGTTTGCCAATGAACGGCTGCCTGACGACGAGCCATCGGGCTGGTTGAAAATTGAACTAGCCATTGTCATCGACGCCCAAGCCTCAACGCTCGAAAGTGAGCGTTGGAACCCATTTCCCGAAGCACGCTACCCTTTGAATTACCGCTGGCTGCAGAATCCTGCGCGTGTCGCCTTGTTGGGCGACACCTATCCCGAGGCCGACATTTCCTCGGATACGATGGGTAACATTCGGCTTGCATTTCCAGACCCTGAAACTCTCATCGCCGCCGATCGAGAAGCGCGTCTGGCCGCCGAGCTCTTAGAAAATGCCTCCCTTATGGCAGCAACTGAATCGATCATCGACGACAATATTGATATTGATGCCAGCAATGATAAGGACCAGTTAGCGCTTGAGCTACTCGATACAAAACCCGCTGATCTCGATACCGACAGCGACGCGTTAACGGCAGTTGGCAGGGAAAATGTGGCCTCGGATGAGCTAGCCGCTTCAGAAACAGGCGCTGATGGCACAGACATCGATTATCTGGAGCAAGAAATCATTCCTCCACCCGCACTCCCAACAGCTTTCCAGACACGTCCTCTCGAGGATCTATCGTTAGGCATTCAATCATTCTTGCGCGAAACAGGCGATGCGCTGGTGGTTGATGTTGCGTGGCTGCAAGCGCCTGATGCCGCTAACGTGCCTATCGTGATTGACTCTTCCGGTGACAGCACCGATTGGCCGCAGCTCCAAGGGTTTGTTGAACTTAGGCGCGGCCAAGAAATCCGTTTGGGCGTCAATCTCTGGTGGAACACTCTGGGAGATTACTTGCCCGATGGGTTCACCATGCCTTCCCCTCCCCGAGGACCGACTCAGCTCACCCGTGTTGACGCGCAAACGGGCATGCCAATTGACCCAGCAGAAATAAAAGCCCGACAAGAACAACTGGCAGCCTATGAGCAAGAAAAACTGCTTGCGCGTTCAGTCGAGGCAAAAGGGGCATTTCCCAATGTGCACAACAACGAAGCAGAGGACTCACAAGAGCCCCAAGCTGAGCTGATTGATACGAGCTGGCCGTGGCGCCACTTTATTCACGTCACCGATACCAAGGTACTTCCACAGGGCGCGGTTCGCTATTTTGATCACCCCGTTATTAAAGTTTTCAGTACCTATAGGGAGCTAACCTGGGGCGAGGTCTACACCCTCGGCATCGAGGATGCTGGCCAAACAGACCGTGACGCGGAAGAGGCAAATAATGAAACCACAGCTCCAGCGGCCAGCGTTATACCACCGGACCAACAGCCCTGGGAGTAACAACGCGACACGCAGGCTCATAGCGTTGTTACGTATCGTGTTGTTACAGCTCGGGCTCTGGCGCGAGCAAAGGTCGATCATCATCCCCGACGTGTAACGTTTGTGTTGGGAATGCTACTTCAGCGCCATGGGCTTCGATAATTGACAAGATGCGTAAGAGAACGTCTTGCTTGATGGCATGAAACTCGACCCAATTCGTTGTTTTCGTAAAGGTATAAATGAAGAAATCGAGTGACGACGCCCCGCATGTCACAAAATTGACCATCAGAGTACGCTCGGTGTCGATTGCCTCATCAGCGCTCAACATTGCCTTCACGTCTGACACAATGCCATCCATGCAAGACACGTCTGAATAACGAATGCCGATAGTTTCGTAGATGCGCCGGTTACGCATCCGAGAGGGGTTTTCGATGGCGACGTTAGAGAAAACTGCGTTGGGAATATACAGCGGGCGTTGGTCAAACGTACGGATCCGAGTCATTCGCCAACCGATGTGTTCAACGGTACCTTCGATCTCTCGGTCGGGTGAACGTATCCAGTCTCCCACCGTAAATGGGCGATCAAGATACACACTCAGTCCGCCCAAGAAGTTAGCGAGCAAATCGCGCGCAGCAAAGCCTACTGCAATACCGCCAATCCCGCCAAACGCCAGCAGTCCAGAAATTGAGATGCCCATTGACTGCAGCAACATCAGCGTTACGACCGCCCATAATATTATGCGTCCCAAGCGAGCGGCAGCACTGATCGCAGCGCGGTCATCGGATTCGATAGGTCCACGCTGTTCACTGAGAAGCTCATTTTCGATATTGACCACGACACCGTGCAAAAACCAACCGAGCAACACAATGACGCCGGTATCTGCAGCGTGCCGCAGGGTACTGCGCAACGCGTCTATATTGTCCAAAACCCCTAGCGATAAATACGCCAAAAGAACCCATAGCGCCCATTCAATGGGTTTAGCGGCAGCGCGAGTGAGAACGTTATCCCAGGGGGTTTGCGTCTTATCCGCCGCATGGTTTAAACGACTCATTACCCATTGAATGAGAAAATGACCGAAGAGTCCTATTGAAAACAAGACGAGAATCGTCACCACGTGAATGGGCAGTGCACTCACGCGCGCGACAGGCTCGAGCCAGCCAGCTATTAATTGGGTCGTTTGATCAGCGTCGTTCATGTTACGAAGAATGTCCTGAAGCACAAAAGCCACGAATCCTACCGCGTCTAAAGGATTGGCGCGAGCCGCAATAACTGTATAAAATAACAGCTGTATATAAACACACTAACGAGCTTCACTATGATTAAGTTGACGCAACGACAGCAGCAGGTACTCGATATTATTCGCAGCCACCTAGATGACACAGGCTACCCTCCCACTCGAGCAGATATCGCGCGCGAATTAAATTTTCGAAGTGCTAATGCCGCCGAGGAGCACTTAAAGGCTTTGGCGCGTAAGGGGGCCATCGAAATCATCCCCGGCGCCTCACGGGGCATTCGGTTAACAGAGGAGCGTGGCTTGCCCGTCATCGGACGCGTCGCAGCTGGTTCGCCTGTATTGGCGCAGGAGCACATAGAGGAATACGTTAACCTCGCGGCTAACTTCTTCTCCCCTGCAGCCGATTATTTATTGCAAGTGACCGGCGACAGCATGATCAACGTGGGTATTTTCGACGGCGATCTGCTGGCTGTTCATAGCTGCGTTGAGGCAAAAGAAAACCAAATTGTCGTGGCTCGTATCGACGACGAGGTGACCGTTAAACGACTGCATCGACCCGACGCGTCTCGCGTAGAGTTGATTGCCGAGAACCCTGATTATGAGCCGATAGTGGTAAATCTTGCCGAACAAGAATTTGCTATTGAGGGGATTAGTGTCGGGGTCATCCGCCGCTAACATTTCGCCTGCTGCGAACGCTTTGTGCCGTAAGCGCGATAAACGCGCTTAACTGTGGCCGCGAGGTTTACGCTGTGCGCCGAAAGACTCGGCGCGGATGGGGTCAGTGTACGGTTCGTCGCGCGCTCTCGCTCTCTTCCGCGGACTCAACTTCCATATTCGTCATTTCCGCCAGTTTAGCGGCAGCCTGAATGCCCGCCTGAATCATCGCCTTAGCGACTTCCAGGTTGTTATCCATTAAATAGGCGCTGGTCTCCTCGGAGAACTGAATACTCACCAAGGCTTCGCCTTCTTCGGCATCTGCACGCTGGAGTACGATCTCACCATCACCCAGATCTACAATTTCCAACAAAGCTGTGGACATGCGTTTTCCTCGCATCATTTTGTGGGTGTTCCACCACTCTAACAGCCCCGAGCGGGAAAACAACCCGCCGGTACTTCTCAGTTTTCGTCGAGAGAGTCCGTCATGCGAGCAAATAACGCACTGAATGACGCGGCCCACTCCTCATAATCTTGTAATTGGGGGTAGTTCGCGCTCATTGCAAGTAGCCCCGGCCTAGTTTTTGGCGGCAACCCCCTTGGCAGTGTCGCTTGCAGCCGCGCTATCCATCCTTCGCGCTCCAGTGAGCGATATTCATCAAGCTCACCCGGCTCTGCTATCCCTGGTCCCAACGGGGGTAAGTCTTGGCTGTGGTGTGGTGCGCGCTCAGGCAACTTAGTTTGTCTGATCGTCGCAAGTAAAAACCATCCGTAGGCATCGAGTAGATGCAGCCTCACTGCCGGAGCAAATGCTGCCTGCATGGCTTGGCGTGAAGCGCCTGCTTGCTCAAGTTCGCGAGACCATCCGGCCAGCACTAATCGCGCCATATAAAGCGAATGATTAGCCAAGCCGCGTGCACTACTCACCTTGTCGGATCCGTGGCACGCGAACCCAGCAACCGGCTAGCGCAAACGTTTGCTCGCTTCATTAAACCTTTTTCACAGGCTTTTTCTTGGCCGGTGCTTTTTTCTTGCTAGCTTTACTTTTAGCGGCCGGCTTCTTTTTAGGCGCGGGCTTAGCGCTGCCCTGCTCAAGCCAGGCTCCATTATCAAAAAAGGCCTTCCAACCCGTCGCCTTGCCATCCAGTTCAGTCATAACATACTGTTCTTTGGTTTTTCGACTGTAGCGAATCTGGCTCCGATTTCCGCTATCGTCTGTGACCGGCGCATCAAAAATAAAGTGATACTTTGGGTCTATCTCGGCCTGATGCGGCAGCAATTCATCAACGAAAGGGGCACGAGTTTCTCGATTTTTCGGGAACTGGCTGGCGGCTAAGAACAGTCCGGCGGCCCCATCTCTCAATATATAGTGGTCATCCACTTTGACGCATTGAATTTCAGGCATCGGCACCGGGTCCATCTTGGGAGGAGCCGCTTCGCCGTTGCGCAGCAGTTTGCGAGTATTTTTACAGTCCGTATTAGAGCAGCCAAAGTACTTACCAAAGCGCCCTGTCTTAAGCTGCATATCGGTGCCACACTTATCGCACTCGATAATTGGGCCTTCGTAGCCTTTAATTCGAAAACGCCCCTCCTCGACCTCATAGCCATCGCAATCAGGGTTGTTACCACAGACATGCAGTTTATGGCCTTCATCGATCAGGTAACTATCCATCGCCGCGTTACATTTTTTACAGCGATGTTTTTGAAGCAGTAGGCGTGACTCGGCTTCTTCATCCGCGTCGGCGCTAATAACCTCGTCACCGGGAATCAGGTTGACCGTACTCTTACAACGCTCCTTGGGCGGCAGGCTATACCCTGAACAACCCAAGAAAACACCGGTACTCGCCGTGCGGATCTGCATAGGCCGCTCACACAGGTTGCAAGGTATTCCCGTGGGTGTTGGCTCGTTCGCTTGCATCCCATTGGGCTCGGGTAGCTCAGCGGCCTCTATGCGCTCTCGAAACTCCGCGTAAAAACTATTGAGCAATTCTTTCCAATCTAGAGTGCCTTCAGCGACCTGATCGAGGCGCTCCTCCATTGATGCAGTAAAACCATAATCCAGTAAATCGCTAAAAGCGTCCTGCAAACGCTGCGTCACGATATCACCCATTTTTTCTGCGTAAAAACGACGATTTTCTAGCCGGACATAACCTCGCTCTTGAATCGTGGAAATAATCGCGGCGTATGTAGAAGGACGACCTATGCCGCGCTTCTCCAATTCTTTGACTAAACTCGCTTCTCCAAACCGCGCAGGTGGCTTGGTAAAGTGTTGTCTGGGGTCGATTTTTTCGCTGGCGAGCCGATCGCCCTCGGAAAACGGCGGTAACACCGCATCATCGCCTTTTCGCGCCACAGGGCTAAGCACGCGCGTGTAGCCATCGAACTCCACAATGCGACCCCGGGCCGTCATCTCATAATCTGCTGCGTTCACCGTTACCGTGGTCGACAGGTAGCGCGCCGGCGGCATCTGACAGGCGACAAACTGTCGCCAAATTAGCTCATAGAGGCGTTCTGCGTCTCGCTCCATACCTTTCAGCTGAGACTGGCTGACACGGACATCTGAAGGTCTAATCGCCTCGTGTGCTTCTTGCGCGCCATCTTTGGAAGAATAAATATTCGGTGTATCGGGGAGATAGGCTGCGGGAAACTGCTTACCTATATAATCACGACAGGCTGCGATAGCGTCGGTACTCAAATTGGTCGAGTCTGTTCGCATGTAAGTAATATAGCCCGCTTCATATAAGCGCTGAGCCATAGTCATGGTCTTTTTGACACTGAAGCCCAAGCGAGTACTGGCAGCCTGCTGCAGCGTGGAAGTAATGAACGGTGCCGACGCTCTAGAGGACGTTTTGCGTGACTCGAGATTCGCAACGTCAAAGGTAGCAGAATTGAGTGCATCAACTGCGGCATGAGCTTCCGCTTTATTTTTAGGCGCAAACTTATTGCCTTGGTAGCGCTTAACTTCAAACCAAACCGGATCATGTCCCTCTGGTCTCAGTGCTGCATGCACCTCCCAATACTCTTCGGGTACGAACGCTCGAATCTCCCGCTCTCGCTCAACAATCAAGCGAACAGCGACTGACTGAACACGCCCAGCTGATAAGCCTCGAGCAATCTTCGACCACAAAAGAGGCGAAACCTCAAAGCCCACGACTCTATCTAAAAAGCGACGAGCTTGCTGAGCATTAACGCGGTTGGTGTCGAGATAGGCGGGCTTCTCAAACGCAGCTTGAATTGCTTTCTTGGTTATTTCGTTAAACACAACGCGCTGGTAACGGCTCTCATCGCCACCAATAGCCTCTTTCAAGTGCCAAGCAATAGCCTCACCCTCTCTGTCCAAATCGGTCGCGAGGTAGATAGCATCAGATGTTTGCGCAAGCTTACGCAATTCACTGACGACCTTTTCTTTGCCCGGCAGGATCTCGTAGCGCGCTGACCAGTTGTGGTCAGGATCAATACCCATGCGCCGGATTAGCTGTTCTCGCTTTTTGCGTGCCTGATATTTTTGCTTCTCGGCGGGCGCCATCTTACGCGTAATCGCCGCCTGAGCTGCACGCTGCTTGGGGTCGGAACTAGCGCCTCCCCCAGACATTGGAAGATCACGAATATGCCCAACGCTAGACTTTACGATAAAGTCATTGCCGAGGTATTTATTAATCGTTTTTGCCTTTGCCGGCGACTCAACGATGACGAGAGATTTACCCATACTGGCGCTGCCAATCCTATTTATGTGTGGAGTTTTGACCGAAACACGCCTCGAAGCCGAGACCCGCAGGTTGGCATGTATACGGGTTTGGTCACGGTTGGGTCAAGCGATTCGGTGCAATTGATTACGACAATCTTGATTCGTTGAGCCCTTTGGGGTGCCATAGATCCAATAACAAAAGCACTTTTTCAAGCGCTTCCTCCCCACCGAGCTCACTCCAATAAACGGCTATTTCATTCTCATCAACCACGACAATTTCTGCACTTTCCGGTAATTCTTGAAGCTCCGGGGGTGTCGATTTGCCGCTCTTTGACTCCCAGCCGCTCCGTGACCGAACAAATAAATCGTGCTCCACCAGGCTCACTTGGCGCGTCATTAAACGGATGCCGTAACCTACGAGAGGATCATCGGTCGCGCGCTGCAAGCGCGGCGGTATGCCCTTGAGCGGATTTAGGCTGACGTGCACGCCCGCCTTACGAGCCCGCTCTCTAAAATCGGCGAGTCTGCGCTGTCGCTTACTTGGTAGGACCGCAATAAGCGGGCCCAATACCGCTGCGATCGCAAAAAATATAATGATATAAGCCAAATTGAATTCCGATGAGGTAAGCTAAGGGAGAACGTAAGTCCTAAGCTTGCGATAGAAACAGACAGAGGGAAAGCGCGAATGGCCTATAAAAAAATATTAGTCGCTGTCGACCTGGGTGAAACTTCCGCGGGCGTAATAGACAAAGCCCATAAACTCGCACTTGGCCAAGGTGCTCAGATCCATGTGCTGCATGCAGTAGAGCCTCTTAGCATCACTTATGGCGGTGACATTCCAATGGACTTTTCGTCAATACAAGACGAAATTTATGAACAAGCTCGAGATCAGCTGAGCCGGTTATGCGCGGCCAAAGCCATTCCTGAAAGCCAGCGCCATCTCGTCGTCGGACGACCAGAAAATGAAATAGCAGCGACTGCCTCAGACCTAAACGTCGATCTCATTGTTGTGGGCAGTCATGCGCGGTTTGGCTTAGCGCTGCTCTTAGGGTCGACCGCGGATGGGGTCTTGCATCACGCCAAATGCGATGTACTCGCAGTGCGCGTTGCAGAACCTAGTTAGAAAGCCTGATTAAAAAACCTGACTAAAAAGCCAGATTGCAAAGCAAGCTAATGAGACCCGACTTACGGCGCTAACAGCCAACTGCGTAACTGGGTTTGGTCAAATGGCCACCCCAGCTCGCGACCAAGTGCGTCCGCCACTACGGGTATACGGACACCGTAGCGCTCTATTAAGTCGATATCTTCAGCAATATCAATGGGACGAAAGGCCGTTTCTGTCGCGTCTAGAATCGCTTCGGCCTGCTCACACAAGTGACACCCAGGAGTCGTATACAGAACGAACTCGGCGTGTTGATTAGTCATAATGTAGGAATCTCCAATGTATGTAGCGCCCTCTATGGAACAACGCGCAAAAACTCTCACTATCTATGGGCGCAAACCGGTCCTAGAAGCACTCAGCGACCCTGCGCTTGACGCGACAACGCTCCATGTAGCCGACAGCAACAAGCCCGGAGGCATCATCGGCAGTATCTATAAGCTGGCCGAGACCCGTGGCGTTCGTATCCGCCAGCACGACAGGGATAGTCTGTCACGTATTTCGAAAAATAAAAAACAAGATCAAGGAGTCGCGCTAGACATAAGCTGCCCACATTTCGATCCGATTGAAAAATTGGTCGCTCACGCTCACGACCGCGATTTTCGTGTCTTGGCACTCGATGGCATTACTAACCCACAAAACGTCGGCATGATTATACGATCGGCGGCGGCGGGTGGCGTCGATGCCATTATCTATCCTCGTAAGGGTGTCGCTGCGTTGGGACCACTCGTTATTAAAGCCTCTGTCGGCACCGTCTTTCGGGCGCCACTGAGTTTCTGTGAGTCTCTGAATGATGGCTTAGAACAACTCAAAGACGCGGGATTCTGCATTGCAAGTTTAGAAGGTGGCGCCAGAGAATCATTGTTTGACTACCGCCCGACCTGCGCCACCGTCTTCGTTTTGGGAGGCGAGAGCGATGGCGTTAGCCCATCAACGTCGACGCTCGCTGGAAAACGCCTGTACATCCCCATGCAGCGGGGAGTCGAGTCCCTCAATGTGGCCGTCGCAGCCTCACTGATTGCCTACGCGCCCAATCTTCGATAGAGCTGGTGAGACCGACAGACGCCCACACGGCTCATTCATTTAGATAAGAACGCCATCCCCTCTTCCAAGCCCTGCAGGCTCAGAGGGTACATTTTCCCTTCCATGAGCTGATTGGTAATGCCGATTGACTGGGTATATTCCCACTCGTCCTTCGGTGTTGGATTAATCCATATACACTTTTCGTAGGTACTTCTGAGGCGGCGTATCCACGCCTCACCCGCCTCTTCATTCCAGTGCTCGACAGATCCGCCGGGCTGGACGATCTCGTAGGGCGACATTGAGGCATCACCGACAATGACGACTTTATAGTCGTGACTGTACTTGTGCATAAGGTCGAGGGTCGCGGTGCGTTCATTATGCCGTCGAATATTGTTTTTCCAGACGCTCTCGTAAAGAAAGTTATGGAAATAAAAATACTCTAAGTGCTTGAATTCAGTGCGCGCGGCCGAAAACAGCTCCTCGCAAACCTTGACGTGCGGGTCCATCGAGCCGCCCACATCGAGGAACAAAAGCACTTTCACGGCGTTATGTCGCTCCGGTACCATCTTTATATCTAACAACCCAGCATTGCGGGCCGTCGATCGAATAGTGTCATCGAGATCGAGCTCATCAGCAGCGCCGGTTCGCGCGAACTTCCGCAGTCTACGCAGGGCCACCTTTATGTTGCGCGTACCCAGTTCGACCGCATCATCGTAATTTTTAAAGTCACGGCGATCCCAAACTTTTGCCGCCCGCTTATTTTTACTCTCGCCGCCAACTCGAATGCCTTCAGGGTTGTAGCCGTCGTTACCAAACGGTGATGTGCCCCCCGTTCCCACCCATTTGTTGCCGCCTTGGTGTCGCTTTTTCTGCTCTTCTAAGCGCTTTTTGAACTCTTCAATGAGCTTTTCTAGGCCTCCAAGGGATTCAATCTTGGCCTTCTCTTCATCAGACAGCTGCTTCATGAATTCTGAACGTAGCCAGTCGTCGGGAATCAGCGTTTCAATAACGTCATCAAGGCCCTCGAGGTCCTTAAAGTGAGTGCCAAATGCTCGGTCGAAACGATCGTAATACTTCTCATCTTTAACCATGATTGCGCGCGACAAATGATAGAAATCATCCATATCGGCGAAGGCTAAATGGCGCTTCATCGCTTCGAGTAAATCCAACAACTCCCTAGTTGACACGGGAATCCCTGCATCTTTCAGACCATGAAAGAAATTCACCAGCATGGGGGCAACCTCAGCGAGTTTCTCTGCGGTGCATAAATGCCAAGCGCTCGAGCAAATGTACGTCTTGCTCATTCTTTAGCAGGGCACCGTAAAGCGGCGGAATCGCCTTGGAGGGGTCGCGATTAGCAAGCACCTCATCGGGCACGTCATCTGCCATTAGAAGCTTCAACCAATCGATAAGCTCTGATGTGGACGGCTTCTTTTTCAAGCCGGGCACTGCGCGCAATTCAAAAAACATTTCAAGCGCCTCAGCCACCAATGCTTGGGCAATGCTTGGGTGGTGGACATCGATGATCTGGCGCATGGTGTCGCGGTCTGGGAAGTTGATAAAGTGGAAGAAGCAGCGACGCAAAAACGCATCGGGCAGCTCTTTTTCGTTGTTTGAGGTGATAATAATAATAGGCCGATGCTTCGCCTTAATCGTCTCACCCGTCTCGTAGACAAAAAACTCCATCCGGTCGAGTTCAACCAGCAAGTCGTTTGGAAACTCAATGTCAGCCTTATCGATTTCGTCAATGAGTAAAACCACCTGCTCATCAGCCGTGAAGGCCTCCCACAGCTTGCCTTTCTTAATGTAATTAGCGATGTCTTGAACCCCATCATCGCCGAGCTGAGAGTCTCGCAAGCGCGACACCGCATCGTACTCATACAAACCCTGCTGTGCTTTTGTCGTGGACTTAATGTGCCATTGAATAAGGCGCTTGCCCAAACCTGAGGCGACCTCTTCAGCCAACATTGTTTTGCCCGTACCGGGCTCGCCCTTGATCAGCAATGGACGCTGGAGGTTGACTGCGGCATCTACAGCCATACGGAGATCATCAGTAGCGACATAACGCTCAGTGCCGGTAAATTTCATAAGCTTGGCTCGTTTCCTGTATTTATCATTGAAAGGGTTGGTTAGTGGTTACGTTATCGAGATTCAGTCGGCTCAGCTTGACGCTGCGAGCGTTTGGGCCACAGAGCTGTCGCCAGCGCTAACAAGACGGCAACGCCGCTCGCGAGCCCAAGAAGCACTACGGCCTGGCGCGCTGCCGCCCAGCCCTCTCCGAATACCCAGTTAAAAACCGCAACCACAAGCGCAGGCGCTAGTGTTTCGGCGCCGGCTGATGGCTGAGCGGGCGTTATCAGCCACGCCAATAATAACGCAACCAATACTCTCGCCACCATCGGGGGCAGTACCTTAAACCAGAATCGATAGGCGAGGCCGGTGGCCAGTAAAGCCGCAGCGACATAAACCAGGATTCCCGTGACATAAGACTCAGCGGTCAGCATTCGTAGTCCTCGCCGCAACCTCTACCGCGGGGTGTTCTGGGGGCAACTGAAGAAAAAAGCCCTTTTCTTCAATGGCCTTGAGTACCTCGGCTCCCGTGTAACGTGCCAGCTGTCGCTCTGCGGTTAGTTTCAGCGATAGCACAGACTCTGGGGTACCCAGCGCGGCTTTTAAACCCTCGGGCAGTTGATCGAGGTCAGTCCCACGCTCCACATACAGGTAAGATCCTGGCTTGCGCTCGCTCTTATACACCTCAACAAGTTTCATCATCGTCCTCGATCGCTAATCTCGCTTGCTCTAACAGTGGCTCGACAATCGCAGTAGCACGCCAACCCGACCACGCTCGAGGCCGCTGAATAGTTTCTCCACTCGCCTCACGTGCTATCAATTCTAACTCACGATTGGGCACGGTCATCTCAACATTCACGTTCAACTGCGCGGCCAACCCTTCAGCAACCTCGCCCAATGATTTTGCGATCCGTCGCAGCCGGCTACTCGGTGGCTTGAGAAAAGACGTTTCGGCGGCTGCTTGCGCAGATTCGGGAGCATTGTTAATGAGATTAACAAGCTCATCCCCCGCGCGACGAATAAGGCCCTTAGGTAGGCCCTCTACGGCGCCAAGTTCATAGCTACTGGAAGGCATTCGTCGAGCCATCTCGCTAACCACTTTGTCATTGAGTATCCAGCTTCGCGGCTTATCACGGGTTCGGGCTTGCTCTTCGCGCCACGCTACCAGCGCTGCAAGCGCCCACTGTTGTTTAGCGCCAAGCTTCCACGCCGACTTAAATTTTGCCAGAGGCCCCCGGCCACCGGTTTCGGCAAAGCGCCCTTCCTCAAGTATCCAGTCCACCCGACCTTGAGATTGAGCGCTGTCATTGAGCAACGCATAAAGCTTGATCAAGTAAATAACGTCCTGTGCAGCATAGGCTTGCTGGCTGGGCGTGAGTGGTCGTGCAAGCCAGTCAGACTGTGTCTCTTCCTTGTCTAAAACGAGATCCAGCAGCTGTTCCACCAATGCGCGGTAGCTCAATCCAAAGCCCAACCTTAATAAGCCTGCCGCTTTCTGGGTGTCAAATAAGGGCTGAGGAAGTACGCCAAGCCAGTATTCAAAAATCTCTAAATCTTCACTTGCGCTGTGAAGAACCTTAACAATGTCCGGGTTCGCCAATAATTGCTTTAAGGGTGACGTATCGTTAATCGTCAGTGGGTCAATGAGCCAGCAGGTGCTGGGGGTCGCTATTTGTACCAGTGCAACCTGGGGGAAAAAAGTATCGCGCCGACGAAACTCGGTGTCTACCGCAACCGCCGGCTCGCAACTTGCTTCGTCGATTGCCACTCTTAGTGCTTCATCGGATGCTACCCACTGCCATTGTTGGTCAGTCATTGGACACCGCCGTTCGCCCCGTCAACGCATGTGCCAACGTCGTTGCATCGATATACTCTAGCTCGCCGCCCAAAGGAACCCCGTGGGCAATTCGTGTCACATGGACGCCAGCTGCTCGAGCTCGCTGACCTATGTAGTAGGCGGTGGCCTCGCCCTCTACCGTTGGATTCGTCGCAAGGATAATCTCGCGGATAGGTTCTTCGCCAAAGCGAGCCTCGAGCCGATCAAGCCCGATATCCTCAGGGCCTATCCCGTCTATGGGCGACAAATGCCCCATGAGCACGTGATAGACGCCCTTGAACCCGCCGGATTGCTCTAATGCCATGACATCACCTGGGTTCTCCACAACACAAAGCAGTCCGTGGTCTCGGCGTGTATCGGCACAAAGTTCGCAGGTTTCCAGCTCAGTGAAATTCCGGCAGCGGGCGCAGCGGCCAACTTTGTCCAAAGCGACTTGCAGTGCCTCGGCTAAGTTCGCACCACCCTGACGGTCGCGCTCAAGCAGGTGCAGCGTCATGCGCTGAGCAGACTTAGGCCCAACGCTGGGCAAGCAACGCAGCGCTTCAATAAGCGCCTCAATGGCAGGGCTTAACTTCAATTAAATCAATCCTTTAAAAGGGCATCTTAAAGCCTTCAGGAAGGTTTAAGCCCGCCGTCACGCTCGCCATTTTTTCCTGCGCGGCCGCCTGTGCACGCCGCACTGCATCATTGACACCCGCCGCTAACAGGTCTTCCAGCACTTCTTTTTCTTCAGACATAACCGAGGGATCGATATCGATTCTTAGTACTTCCATCGCCCCAGACATACGGACTTTAACCAAGCCCGCAGCTGCCTCACCCGTGACTTCGAGCGTCTTTACCGCCTCTTGGGCTTGAGCGAGACCCTCTTGCATTTGCTGAGCCTGCTTCATGATGTTACCTAGCTTCATTCTCTCACCTCTTGTCGCAAACGCTCGCCTCAGTGCAGGGGGCGGATACTTCCTTCAATAATTTCGCCATCAAACTCACTCAATACCCCGGCCAGCACGGGGTCATCAGCAATGGCTCTCTCGGCCTCTTCTTGGCGTGCCTGTGCTAGTCGCTGAACTCGTCGCGCAGGCGTACCCTCACCCACATCACCGACATCGATCACGACATCCACCGCCTCGTCGAGGATTTGAGCGAAAGCGGCTTCAAGTGCACGCGCCTGCTTAGGCTGATAAAGCGTGGCGTTTTTGGTATCTAGCGTGAAACACATTCTACGCCCTACGACACTCACAAGCTCACAATGCAGTGCAATGTTATGGGTAATACCCACAAGCCCTAAGCGCTCAAAATACTCTGGCCAGCTGTGGGACGACGGTAAATCATCGTCGCCGTTATCGACAACTCTAGAAATCGCTTCTGAAGGCCTCGCGGCACTGGCATTTTTGTTCGCCTCTGGAGGTGCCGACGCCACCGGTGCGACCGGTGGTCTAGGCTTTTTTCCCGAGTCCGAGCCCCCGCTCGCGACTGACGGACCACTTATGCCAGGAGGCATCACAATACTGGCCGGGCGGAACGCAATCATCCTTAACAAGGTCATCTCTAGGCCAATACGAGGGTCTTGGGAAACGGCGAGATCGCGGCGACCATTCACCGCAAATTGATACCACAACTGGCTGTCATCCAGGCTACAGCTCGCGGCCAGCTCCGTTATGCGTTGCAGTTCCGGCCAAGTGGGGTCAGCCGCACCTGGCACCATCTGCGCAACCGTCATTTGATGAAATACCGCAATTAAATCGTCGAGCGTAGCGGCATAATCGGGAGCATGCTGGGAAATCGCCTTCACACCCTCTAACACGCTACCGGGGTCACCCTCGATAATTGCTGCGACCAAGGCCAAGACACGACCGCGGTCGACCGTACCCAACATGTCTCTGACGTCAGCCTCACGCAGCGTCCCAGAACCAAAGGCAATCGCCTGGTCAGTGAGACTCAAGGCGTCGCGCATCGACCCTGCAGCCGCTCGTGCAAGCAACCCAAGCGCAGGCTCGTCAAAACTAAAGCTTTCTCGCTCTAAAATATGGCTCAAATGCTCAACAATTTGCTCGGGCACCATATTTTTCAAATTAAACTGCAAACAGCGTGATAAAACGGTCGCCGGTAGCTTTTGCGGATCGGTTGTCGCAAGCAAGAACTTCGCGTGCGGTGGCGGCTCTTCGAGTGTTTTCAGCAACGCATTGAAGCTGTGATTAGACAGCATATGCACTTCGTCAATGAGGTAAATCTTGAAGCGCGAGCGCGTAGGCGCGTATTGCACGTTCTCCAGCAATTCGCGGGTGTCTTCAACTTTTGTGCGCGATGCAGCATCGACCTCTAACAGATCCACCGAGCGCCCTTCAGTGATTTCACAGCACGATGCGCACTGACCGCATGGCTCAGAACTCACGCCAGCATCGCAGTTGAGACACTTGGCAAGAATTCGCGCGACCGTCGTCTTACCCACACCGCGAGTACCGGTAAACAAAAAAGCATGGTGAAGGCGGTCGTGATCGAGAGCATTAATCAACGCGCGTAGCACGTGTTGCTGGCCAACCATCTCGCGGAAGGTGCCGGGACGCCATTTTCGGGCGAGAACCTGATAGCTCATCGTTTTACTGTCCTGCCTCTGGCTCCCTAGAGAGAGAAAATAGGGAGGCGACCCGAGCAGCCACACCCCGGCACCCGAGTCAGTAACTACCGTTGCTCCCTTCCGGGCCTGGCGGGGTTCGCTACCTATCGCTGCGAGGGGACCACTCGAGTCACCACAATGACTCGTGTCAACCACGAGGTTGCGTAGTGTCGCGAAAACCCACCCGCGGCGCAACCTAGAAGCGGCGAAGTTTAGCGAATAACGACCGAAAAACCGCGACAACTTATGTAAATACTATTTACATGCCCAAACACCTGATACCATTACTCATGTAAATAGCATTCACTTTGGAGCCCAGTTCATGCCCTACCCCTTGATTACCCGAGGATCGCTTATCGCCTCCGCAGGCGCAGTCGTTCTCTCGTCAGCAGCAGCAATCCTTGTGTATCTCAATACACAAGAAACGGCGCAAGAAACGTCGCTGCCGCTGCCCGTCACAGCCGTCAATTATGTGCCCGACGATTACTACGTACGACGGGCGCGCCTGCTGGGCGTCGTGCGAGCCGCCAGCGACAGCGCACTCGGATTCGAGGTCGCAGGCACTGTTGAACGTATGCGGGCACGAGCTGGCACGCGAGTTAATAAAGGTGATGCACTCGCCGCACTTAACAGCGATCGTCGCTCAGCCGAGTTAAGCGCGGCACAGGCGGATTTGGCACGTATCCGAATTCAGCTTGAGCTTGCGGGCCTCAAGCGTCAGCGTTTCGCGGATCTCGCAGGGAAGGATCTGGCTTCAAAACAAGCGTTTGACGAGGCACGACTCGGCGAGACCGCCCTGAAGGCTGAGATGGAGGCAACGCAGGCGCGCTTGCATAGCGCGGAACTAGCCATTGAAAAAAGTACGCTTCGAGCCCCTTATGACGGTGTTATTGCAGCACGGCTGGTTGAGGAAGGCGCGTCGGTAAACCCAGGGATGCCCGTGCTAAGGCTGGTCGCTAATACGGGCTACGAAGCGCATGTGGGCATACCCATGGCGTTTAGCGCTCAATTAACCGAGGGTAATTCCTACGTGCTGCGAATCGATGATCAGGTAATAAGCGCGCCTCTGCGAGCGATTCGAGCAGATCTTGATCCAACGACGCTAACCATCGGTGCGATCTTTACTTTGCCCAAGCAGACGGCTGTGCGCGCAGGAACCGGAGTCGTTCTCGAGCTTCAAGAACGCATTAATAGTCGTGGAGGCTGGTTGCCACTCACCGCGCTCATCGAGGGCGAAAAAGGACTGTGGAATATATTGGTCGTTCAGACCAACGGGGCGGACTTTTATGTCAGCCGAGAGACCGTAGAAGTGCTTCATAGCGACAACAACAAGGTTTACGTGCGCGGCACCCTGGCAGATAACGCCCGCGTAGTGGCTACCGGCGTTCATCGACTGAGTCCAGGCGCCACCGTAGAACCCATGAACTATGGTGAACAATAATGTTAGCGCGCATACTTTTTAACCGTAGCCGCTACCTTGCGCTTCTTGTCCTCGCGATTATTGCGATTGGAACATCGTCGTTCACTTCGATGGGGCGTCAAGAAGATCCAACCATCACCCCGTTTGTCGCCAAAGTTCAGACCTTTTTCCCGGGAGCAAGCCCCGCGCGCGTAGAGGCATTGGTTACTAAGCCGCTAGAAGATGCCATCCGAGAAGTGCCTGAGATTAAGGAGATTCAATCGACATCTTCCAACGGCGTATCGGTCATTACGTTTGAAGCCGATTACCGGCTACCCCAAGCAGAGATCGATCGTGTTTGGTCGGAATTAAGAGACATTATATCGGCAGAGGCTGCAACGTTTCCGCAAGGTGTCCTGCCACCTGTCTTCGATGATGATCTGATAACTGCCTTTGTGAAAATCGTTTCTCTGACCAGCCGCGATGGACATGACATCCCTCCTTCTGTGTTACGTCGCGAGGCAGAGCTATTCGCCGATGCTGCTCGGCGTGTGCCCTTAACTAAACGCGTGATGTTGTACGGGCTACCCGACGAAGAAGTGCTCGTGGAACTCGATGAAACCAAGATGGCTTTATTGGGCATCTCCGTTGATACGGTGGCTCAAGCCTTGGCGGCTGCAGATGCCAAGATTCCCGCAGGCAAACTCACGGGCAGTGGTTCAGCGCTGACGGTGGAACTTAGCGGCGAATTCCAAGATCTTGAAACCATAAGAGCCGTGCAGCTAAGAGCTTTGAGCGACGGTCGAGTGTTGCGCCTTGCCGACATTGCATCCATTGAAAAAACCGAACGCATACCGGTGAATCGCTACGCACTGTCACAGGGAAAGCGCTCGGTACTCGTGGGTATTGAAATGACTCAAGGCCAACAAATCGATAATTACAGTGCGAGCTTCGATCAATTTCTTAACAGCTACCGCGACCAGGCGCCCGCGGGCCTGCAAATCGATATTAGCTATGATCAGAGCGGGTACACTGAAGAGCGGTTGGCAGGCGTTATTAAAAATCTAGTCGTCGGCATTGCATTAGTACTTCTTGTACTACTTGTCACTTTAGGGTGGCGCGCCGCGCTTGTTGTCGCGGTGATATTACCCCTATGCACACTGCTTTCAATGATCGTTCTCCTGCAATTTGAAGTCCCGATTCATCAGATGTCAGTCACGGGCTTAGTCGTCGCGCTGGGCCTGTTAGTCGACGGATCTATTGTAATGGCAGATGAAGTACGCAAGCGTCTGCTCGAAGGACTCAAGCCCATTGACGCAATGAGCGGTGCCGTATCGCGTTTAAGAGTGCCATTAATCTCATCGACACTGACAACCGTTTTAACCTTTTTGCCTATGGCCATTTTGAAAGGCCCCGCCGGTGATTTTCTCGGATCGATAGCATTGTCAGTGATTGTTATGCTGATATCGTCAGCCCTTTTAGCCCTCACTGTTACACCCGTGCTGGCCGCGCGTCTATTACCCGGCGGCTTGACCTCAGAAACGCCGAGTTGGTGGCAAATGGGGGTCACCACACCTGCGTTAACAGCCTTGTTCACCCGAAGCCTTGACTGGTCAATGCGCAATCCTTTGGGCGCCATGATGTTAGCCTTATCACTCCCCGTGTCAGGCTTTTTGGCAAGCAGCACGCTGACTAACCAATTCTTTCCGGGAACCGATAGAGATCAGTTTTATCTGCAAATTACATTGCCCGACAGCGCGGCCATCGACGATACCCGCGC
This sequence comes from Luminiphilus sp., assembly GCA_036803865.1. Classification (GTDB taxonomy): domain Bacteria; phylum Pseudomonadota; class Gammaproteobacteria; order Pseudomonadales; family Halieaceae; genus Luminiphilus. The sequence continues at coordinate 8,093 of DAIRTN010000015.1, read as the reverse complement.
CATCGCGATGCGAATCGACCGCAAACTGCGTGCTGAGCCGCTCATTCGGCGGGTTGACTGGACTATTGGCGAAAGCGCTCCCGCTTTTTACTACAACATGCGCTCGAACAAACAAGGTATCGCGTCATGGATGGAAGCCCTGGTATTAACTCACGATGAGAACCAAACCGATGCGCTTATCCGGCGCTTACAAAGCACCTTTGACCGAGGGTATCCCGAGGCTCAAATTATTGTCAGAGGGATTGACCAAGGGCCGCCGGTTGAAGCACCCCTCGAAGTGTTACTGATTGGTCCGAATACCGACGAACTTAAAAGATTAGGCGCACTGTTTCGAAAACGTCTCCAGTCAGTGCCCGATGTCACGCACACACGAACATCCATGCAACCCGCTGCACCAAAAGTAGTGTTCCAATTAGATGAAGACAAATTACGCCGTGCAGGTCTCGAACGTAATCAGGTAGCCAGCATCATCGACGCCTCACTGGGTGGCCGACTTGGCGGTGAACTACTCGAGGATACCGAGCGCCTGCCGGTTCGCGCCCGACTCGCACGCAATGATTGGAGCGATGTTAACAAGATTAGCAGTCTGCGGATTCCACTCTCGGGCGAACGCAATGGAGTCCCTGCCGTCCCCCTGCTCTCGCTGGGTGAATTGCAGCTCATTCCCAATGACAGCCCCATTACTCGAGAAGAAGGAGAGCGAGTGAATCGCGTCCAAGGCTTCCTCACTCGCGGCGTATTGCCTGAGGAAGCGCTGAAAGTCCTGCAAGCAGACTTGCGCGATAATCCTATTGCTCTGCCCCCGGGCTATCGATACAGTTTTGGGGGTGACTCAGGCGAGCGCGCGGAGGTTGTCCGTGACCTAATCGCACCTATGGGCATCATTGTTTCGGCACTGATCGCCACTATCCTACTAACCTTTAATTCCTGGCGGCTAACCGCCATAGCGCTGCTAGTGTGCACGAGCTCATTCGGATTGAGCTTTCTCGCACTCGCTATTTTTCGCTACCCCCTCGGCATCACAGCCCTGATCGGAGTGATTGGGTCGATCGGCGTATCGATTAACGCTGCGATCATCATTCTAACGGCCCTTCAGCAGGATACCGGTGCGAGTCGAGGAGACACGGTTGCTATTCGTAACGTCGTTTTAGATTCAAGTCGTCATATTGTATCGACTACGATCACCACCTTTGGTGGATTTCTCCCGCTCATTTTAGAAGGCAGCCAATTTTGGCCACCCTTCGCTATGGCCATTGCCGGGGGCGTCTTGTTGTCAACGGTAATCTCGTTCTATTTAGTGCCGCCGCTTTACTTAATGACGCTATCGCACAAACGCTATCAGGGCACACCCAGCGAACCCTTTGCGAAAGAGGAGGTTGTGGCATGAACCAGCCAGCAAGAAACTATCATCACGGCAATCTCCGGGACGCCTTAATACTCGCGGCTGCCACTATGATCGAAAACCAGGGGTCGCTGGAATTTAGCATCACCGATGCTGCCCGTCAGGCCGGTGTGAGCGTTGCGGCTCCTTACCGACATTTTAGAGACAAAGAAGATCTCCTGTGCAGTGTCAGGGATTTGGCGTTTATCGGGTTACAGGAAGCGGCAGAACGAACAATGCATGAACGTAAGCTTCCTGTCGGATCCATGGCCATGATTATCGCACTGGGACATTGCTATTTGGCCTATGCACGCGAGAAAAGGGCCTTTTTTAGCTTAATGTGGGAAGACCGAGGAGACAGTGATGAGCGTCGCTCTATGCTCTCAAAGCAGCATTGCGGGTTCGACGTGCTGGCTGAGGCAGTGGCTCGCTATTGCGATGACCACGCGCCCGTTACCCGCCATCGACCGATAACTGGAGAGGATTCCCTCACACTCAGCGTGGCAACACAACTGTGGGCACTGGCCCATGGGATTGCCACGCTCGAGCATAACCGTATGCTCGATTTCTTCAGTCGCTCGGCAACGCCCGAGCGACTGCTGGAGGACAGTACACGCGCATTGTTATCAGGCTTACAGCTCGATAAGCCGCGCAAAATCGAACGCCTGGCCGTGCAAAATAGCCCTCAGCAAGAGTTACCTCTTTAAACAGCGCGGGAGGTCAAAACAGGGAGCTTAGGTAACAAACAGAAACAGAAGCGCGGTAGAAAACAGCGAGAGAAAATACTTAGGAAAAACATTGAGAGAAAACGGCTAGACGGTGGCTAGAGCTCGACCAGCTGTGGCATACTCGCGCCCGATCCGCTCGTAGCACAACCGGATAGTGCAACGGCCTTCTAAGCCGTAGGTTGCAGGTTCGAGTCCTGCCGGGCGGACCACTAATCCTCTATGTACAAGCGTTAATAGACGCTCACGTAATCAACAGCCGACTTCCTACGAATATCCCTACTCTACGTTCTACTCATACACCTACGACGCTGTCTGTTCTGCCTGGCTGACACTCTCCTTTTCGAGTTGCCGTATCAGACTTTCTCAGCCTACTCCCTCGCAAAGCCTACACCTCGCCCACGCCACCATACTCGGGCGGCCTGAAAATCATCATCGCTCGTTAAACAGTCGCGGGCGGGGTAGCAGGTTAACTAAACTCTACGGCGCCGTACCCCTACCCCCAAAACAAACAAGAATGCAGCTAGGAGTGCGGTCATCAGGGCATTCAAGCTCGGCACAGGCAGTGCTGGCGGGCAACCCACGTCGCTCACGGGCTCACCCGATGGCGAGTCGGCGCACTGATCCTGCCCATTAGCAACTCCATCATCATCATCGTCTTGTTGTGCATAAGAGCATCCCTCAGCGTCGACTGCAGCGCCAAACGCAGTTCCCGGGCACTGATCAACTGGGTCGTCGACCAAGTCACTGTCCTCATCAGAGGCCACAATCACACCTGCGGCAATCGCCTTGGGTTGGCCATTAGTGTCGATGCCCTCTGCTTGAATGACGTGCGCACCCACTTCGATATCGGACGGAACATCAAAGGTCCTGGAGAAGGTGCCATCGGACAACACTTGCGTCGCGCCAAGGAATGTAGGCGTGGAGAATAACCAAATCTCAGCTTCACTGCCGGGCTGGAAGCCGCGGCCCGTTGCGAGACCCTCCTTACCGGCAAAAAACACCAACGTCTGTTCCACCTCGTCAAGACGGGTAGCACCCTCTTCATTGCCCTGGAGGTCCATTTGGAACTCGCCGACACCAGCAGTAATGGAACTCGGGGTCGTTGAATTCACCGTCAACGGTGTGTCCTCGGTAGAACCATCATCAAAGACATATTGCGCTTCACCGGTAGAGGCGGCAGCCTCGTTCGGGTCAGCCAACAGCATCGGCTCTGCAGCACCGCCTTCAATAGTCGCCGTACCGTCTTCGTAGCCGTCACGAGACGTGGTGACGGTGACTGTTGCGGTCTCACCTGCCCTCAATCCTGTAACAGTAATCACGCCACTACTGTCAATAACCACTGACCCCGCAGTGGTGGTTACTGACCATCCGTAGTCAGTATCGTAGTTGCCCACCACTACAGTAAAGCCATCAACAGTCGTGCTGGGACTGCCAAAGGTTGGCGCGAGACCAGGAAGCAAAGCGGCTCCTTGAATCGTCGCTGAGCCGTTGTCGTAGCCGTCGCGCGTCGTTATAACGGTGACTGTAGCACCCTCACCTCGGGCAAGCCCTATTACTGTAATCAAGCCATTACCATCAATACTGACTGACCCCGCAGTGGTCGTTACCGACCATGTATAATTGGCGTCGTAGTTGTCCACCTGAACGGTAAAGCCCTCTGCCCCTGCGTTTACGTTACTGAAGGCGGGCGTCAGGCCTGATGTTGCCAAGGGTATTACCTCGGCACTGGCGCTGGAGGCAGCGCTGGTGCCCACGCTGTTGGTCGCGGTGACGGTGAAGGAGTAAGCCGTACCGTTAGTCAGACCCGACACCTCGCAGCTGGGGAAAACGGTTGTCGTACACTGCGCTCCCCCAGGAGATGCCGTTACGGTGTACCCCGTGATCGCTGACCCGCCGTTTGAAGCAGGTGCTTCCCAAATCACAATTGCGGAGGCGTCCCCGGCAATAGCAAAAGCACTGGTCGGTGCGCCTGGCACCGTAATGGTTGGCCCAGAAGACACGGGTATGACAGCACTACTCGGGCTCGACGCCGCACTTGTGCCTTCGCTGTTCGTCGCCGTCACCGTCACCGTGTAGGACGTTCCATTAGCGAGTCCCGTTATCGCGCATGTTGTGGCACCGGTGGTCGTGCACTGCTGACTGCCGGGAGAGGCTGCCGCGGTGTAACCGGTAATCGCCGCGCCGCCATCGGAAGCGGGAGAGCTCCAACTGACTGAGATCTCACCGTCACCCGCAGATGCCGTGACACCTGTGGGAGCATCAGGGGCAGAAGCGCCTCCTGTGTCCCCGCACCTTGCTGCGGTTGTGGCTTTGACAAAAGACTCGCCATCAGCAGTGACATAGAGGGTTTCGTTATTGGGCACCTCGGTGTACTTGTACAGCTCGCTCTGTGGGGTAGTGCCCATGCTGGTCCGTGCAGCGACCACGAAAAGATACTCAGTGTTTGCGGCGAGTCCCGAGACAGTAGTGGTAACCGAAGATGCCGTGGCAATTGACGGCGCTCCATTGAAGGAAGGTGCGCCTTCAATCGTCATAGTACCCCCAGAACCAGTCTGAGTGGTTCGTGGCTGAGTGAAGTCGCTGGAATATTGCAACTCATAGTCTATCGTCTCTGTGGTACCTGCATACGCAGGCGGTCCCCAACTCACAGAAACCGAACAAGAACTCACTGACGCAGCGATATCGGTTGGCGCAGAAGGGAGCGTTGTCAGGTCGATATCGCCAGAGTCATCGCTTAGGCTGGCTTCCCTGCCTAAGGTGCCAGACACGGCTGCCCGGATTGAAACGGCGGTTTTAGTGCCGCCAACATCCAGAAAGTGCTCTGCCTCGTTAAAAGGTGCGTTGTAAGGCCCCTGCCCATTCACAAACGTGCAAGTATCCGTCGCGTCCGTTCCTTCGCATGTTAACGTATTGCTAGACATCCGATTCCACGTGACGCCGTCATCTCGAGACCACTCAAAGTAGTCAGGGTCAGCGACACCGCGAATAAAGCTCAGTTCCAGTGGCACTAGCTTTGAATAGGAGGGGTCATCGCGATCGATCTGAGGTCTCTCGTTAAAGACCACCCACTCGGGGTAAACGTAATCAAGCGCTATAATGTTGGAACTCTGCCCCCAACAAGCCTCGGCATAGGGATACTCACAGGCGTCAATCACCGCAAGACCCGAGACCTCCGGTGCAGTGATAACGAGAGACTGCGGCACGCGCGCCCAGTCTGACCAATACCTCGTCGCCCCGAAGTCAGGCGTAAAATTTCCTCGCATTCGGAATTGATAGCTGTTACCCAGCGCGACCTCGTGAGTTTGGCCGTTCACAGACAGCGCAGTCGAAATATCGGTAATGCCTATGTTGAACTCATAACAGGCTTCCTGGTTACAATCTCGAGTGCCATCGATAAAAGAATAAGTGCCTGAGCGGACTACTTGACGACTTGCGAGGTCGACCGATTCCCACGTGCTGCCGTCCTGCGAGACCTGAATGTCGTAGTACTCCGCCCGGAAAGCGCTTGCACTGCCGTTGAGGTCGCCGATTTCATAGCGGTCATCGGTATCCAGATGGAAAACCAGTCGCACCGAAGCGAGGCCTGGCTCGCCCAAAGCCGAGGGAGCGCCTACCTCGTAATTGAAGGTGTATGAGAGCACGTTTGAAGAAACTGGTGATGAGCCTCCCACCTCAGTCTTGACAAAGAAGTCATAGGTCTCGCCAGTCAGCCACGGGCGGTTCCCGGGACCCTGCGCTTTATTCACGCTCAGTTTGTAGGGACTGTCATCCAACGTTGTTGCAACTGCTCTGGGATCTAGCGGTGTAGTTGACGTTAACGGCCCCTCTACATCCAGTTGGATACCACCTGCCGAAACATCAAGTGGTCCATCTGCGAGTGTGTAAGTACGGCTCTCGGTTGGGTGTCCCAAGAAAAGGCGGTAGCGGCGGCCCGCACTACCCAACTGCTCCGCCTCAGCCATGGGGAAATAGTCCGCTATGAGAGTGCGATCCAAATTGTCTTTTAAACCCACGAACTCGGGCGGTGTAACAGGGCAGGTGTTACCGCTTGCGCTGGGTAAACACAGAGGCGCAATAATATCGAATGACTGACCATCCCCACTATCAATAGCTTTCACGGAGATGTCGTACGCATCACCCACGACGACGGCGCAAGCACTGCCACTGGTAAACAGATCAAAAGTGGTCGCCAAACCTACATTGCAGCTATTGAGCGTCCCACTGGCCGTGTTAACCACCGTTACCTCGTAGCTTGCGACGGTCGTACCACTCGGCGGTGTCGATGCGCTCCAGCTCACGTCTGCTGACCAATTTGTGCCATCAAAATCGACAGTGAGATTGGGCGTAACCGGGCTGGGTGCGGCACCAGCTTGCGCCTGACTGGCAAACGTCAGGGTAATGACATCCGTTGATTCAGCGTACCAGGTGGTCGCCGCTTTGGTGGCAGTGATCTCACAAGTACCGGTGCCCGTTGTCGAGATAAAGCCACTGGGTTCGATGCTACAGCCTGCTGCGCCCCCTGTGACCGCTAGCGTGACCGCACCTGGTCCCGACTCGGTGTAGGACACAACTCGTTGTGTTGCACCAGTGAGGTTGTCGGTCTGACCACCTGGCCCCTTGAGAGTGACAGCTTGCGCAATCCCGCGTACCTCGATCACACCCGGAAAGTATTCTCTGTCCGTGAACTCGGGCGTCGTGCTCTCGGGCACACCGAACGCATACCACTTACCAGTACCGGCCCCCAGCTGCCAGGGGGATTGCGTCCTACCATCACCGCCCCTGACACATTCGCCAGACGAGTTTAGGTCGGGCGTATCGCAAAATTGTGATGAAGCGCTCCGCACGTAGGTGCCGGAAGGCTGTTTGTCCCACCGATACTGCCAGCCCGCGATTTGGGAGGTGCCGGAGATGGGTGTCGATGTGCCGCACGAACCTGCGTTGTAGTTGTCAGGATCGACTTCGTATGACGTAATGTCATAACTCGCTTCAGTAATAAGGCCACCCACATCATTGCGCACCTCGGGGGAGGTCACCTGAGCAATGGTGCAATCGGCATAAGTACTCAATGTCACGCGATCTGTGCCGACATCAATCTTTTCCTGAAAGACCGGTGTGAGACCTTGGATGGCGGTTGCCAAATCTTCCTCAGCGGTACTCTCTGGCACTTCATAAATCAACGCGTCGAACAGACAGGAACCCTGGGGGTAATACGTGACTCCGACTGTCGACATCCAGGTCGCAAAATTGTTCGTATTTTTCCCAGTCGTAAACCCGCCTGGACAGTTATTGCCAATGGGTTTGTCGATGATCAGAGCCAGCTCTTTACCCGCGCTGGGTGTGCCCGTTGCCCACAGCGAGCCTCTGAGCGACATTCGAGTAAACGGACTTCCTCGCAGCAACAAGTTGCCGTCATTGTCAGTACCAAGCACTTTTGGTTGCCCGAACCGGTTCTGTTGATAACCATAACTACCGGTGATGCCATAGGCCGGCGTCTGCGCTTCGATGGTCGCGCGGGATACCTCTAAAACGCCAGGGTCACTAACATCACCAACGCCAAGCTGGAAACACAACTTATTCCAATCAGCGCTGCCGCCGAAAAACCCTTCGGAGTAAGGAGTGACACTGAGTACTAAATCATCGGAGTCAGGCTTTAAAGGGAAGTTGCCACTACCGCCCAAATAAATGCGTCGGTCGACATCACAATCCATGTAGACATCCAAAGTCATCGGCGCCGAGCTACCCGTGTAAGCAGCTATCGGGTCCTGCTGCCAACGCAAAGTCCAAAACCCGTGAGGCTCTATGGCGAAAGATATCTCCCCTCCGTCCCAAGATTGAGCATGTGCTTGAGACGTGAATAAGCCGACGACAGTTACAAATAATACGGCGAGAAAAGCGTCAAACAGCTGTCTTTGTCGCGTTTGATGAGCCGATATGGATTTGTGCAGGCAGCTAAAGCTGGATGATGAAGCTATACTCATTTTTGG
>DAIRTN010000014.1:17446-55724 GCA_036803865.1 Luminiphilus sp. | reverse complement strand
AGCCAGTAGAGGAGGAGCTCGTTAACCTCCTTTGGTCTTTCTCTGTGTAAAAAGTGCCCTGCTTCCGGTAAAACGTGCACCTCTAAGCCACAGGGGAAGTCACTCGCGTGCATGGAGTTTTTAAAAAAGTCTGCATCAATACAGCCTTCTTTGGCACCTGTGAGGCCGAGCGTTGGGACGGGGACTGCATAGCGGTTGGCGGCTTGTCTCGAGGGGGTTAGCGGTGCGGCGCTGGGCCCGAGTGCGGCGCGATAGTAACTAAGTGCCGCCGCTAAAACGCCGGGGCGACTAAGTGCAGAGGACACCTGTTTGAACTCGCCGTCGGAAAAATCCCAGCCCGGGCTCCATACCTGCCAAAGCCGTCGGAGAAACTGGAAGTTGTTACGAGACACCCACCAATCGGATAAGCCCCGCAGTTGAAAAAATAACATGTACCACGACATCATCGCCTGCTTTGGGGTGAAAAACGCCGTGTTAGCAAAGCGCCCAGCATGTGGCACTGCCATGGTGGTTAAGCTAGTAAAGCGGTCGGGAAACAGATTGGCGGCGCGATAAGCAATCGCCGCTCCCCAGTCATGCCCTACCAAATGGCAAGCCGTCTCACCCAAGGCATCCATAATATTGATGACGTCGCGTGCTAGCGTGACGTCCGTGAAATCGGAATCCATGGGTATTGTCGTTGGTTCATAGCCCCGTAGACTTACTGCAACTGCTCGAAAGCCGTTGGCGGCTAAGCACTCGATCTGTGAAATCCAGGTTTCTTTTGTGTCTGGGAACCCATGGAGGAGCAAAACTAATGGACCTCTTCCTGCAGACAGTGCGGACATATTGCCCAGCGTAGTGGTGATCTCGAGTGATTCCATGGTCGGCCAGGCCCTTACGGGTGACTGTTCGGCACTGTCTCATCAAAAAGGCTGCGAACTTTTTGATGAGGCAGGCTTTGCACTCGGAATCCGTCGATGCCGACCATGGTAGGTGCGGCCGTCATCGCGTTGATAATGGCTTCTTCTGTGGCTTGTATGGCGGCTCTAAAAGCATGGGTTAGCTCGTTGTTGGGGTATGACTCGGCCTCGGTGAACTCGAACTCATCTGTCGCGTTCGAATTTGCGGTAGAGAACGCAACGAAAATATCGCCTGAACCATCACTGCTGACGGCGCCTAGTCGTCCAAGCGCGAGCGATGGTCGCTTGGCCAAGCGCGTTAGTTGGTGGGGTAGTAGTGGGGCGTCGGTTGCGAGCACTACAATGATAGAGCCATCACGTGTGCGTTCCTCGCGATCGGTGTCCTCGTTGCAGTAGGGGTACCACGCTTTGCTACGCGGCAACGTTTTATCAACGTGGCAATGTTGGCCAACGGGAAGCTGATCCGCGACGGCACGCCCTCCGAAGCGAAGTGCATCCCCGTCCCAGTTATAGTTGCACTGCACGAGTGCACCTAATGTGTAACTCCGATCCTTGACCTGAAAAATTCGGGACGCAGTACCAATACCGCCTTTGAATCCGTTACAGATCATGCCTGTTCCACCACCGACAGCGCCCTCAGTCACGATGCCCGATGACGCTTCCGTTAGTGCAGCATAAACATGTTCGGACGCTACGTGCTGACCATCGATATCATTCAGCGCCCCGTCATAGGTCTCGGCAACCACGGGTGCATGCCAGTCTGCACGCCAGCCCTGATCCACCATCCAGCTGACTAAGCTATCTCGAACAATGCCAACACTGTGTGTATTGGTAATGGCAATGGGGCCGTCGATGAGGCCTCTTTCAGCGAGCCATGTGGTTCCCGTCATTTCGCCGGAGGCGTTAAGCGTAAACCACCCCGAGTAAACACCTTGAAGGCTCTCTTTGCCTCGCGGATGAATAACAGTAACTCCCGTTCTGATGGGTCCTTTGCCTCGAGTCACTGCGCCATCACCACTGATCAGTGTTGTGTGGCCGACCTCGACATGCGCGACATCGGTAATGGCATTAAGAGGACCGGGCGAGCCCCGAAAGGGAATACCGAGATCGCGTGCGCGCGTTGTGGTATCGGCAGATGCAATAGACGCACATAGGATAACTGGCAGCACGACTAAGAAGCGTCGCGGGTTAAGCACTGCTAAAACGTGGTTGGATGACATCATGGGTTGCCTTCGTCTCTCTGATTGCGTGATTGATCTCGCACGCTTTTAAATTCCGATCCCGCTTTCCAGCTAGGCCAGCGAGAAGAGTTCGCAAGCTCAGCGATCAGACGGTGAAAGAGTTCAATATCCTGAACGGCGCCGGTGAGATCCCAGTCATCGGACCAGGCGTCGCAGGGTTTGTGGTAGCAGTTACCGACGTAATCGGCGATCCACTGGTCGCCCGCTTCACGCCCACCGTCAAGTAGGTCGGCGCCACCGGCTATGCCCATAATTAACAGAACGGGTACGCCAACACGCGCCATGGAAAAGTGGTCTGCGCGGTAGAAAAGTCCATTTTCAGGCAGATTTTCTTGAGTGACATAACGCCCTTGAGCTTTTGCTGCTCTTGCGAGGTCATCTTCTAATTCACTTTGTCCTTTACCGACAAGAATGACATCGTGTGATGCACCTGCCGTTTGCAGAATATCGAGTGTGAAGTTAGCGACGGTGGTCTCAATCGGAAAGATGGGGTTCGCCGCATAGGCTTTAGAGCCCACTAATCCCGCTTCCTCGGCAGTCCAAAAGGCAAAAACTACGCTGCGCTCTAGAGCGGGTCCTGCTTTGAGTACCCGTGCTAGCTCTAGAATGCCCGCACTTCCTAATGCGTCATCATTGGCGCCGGCGCGCACTGTCCGGCCTTGCTCGTCGGGTGCACCGATACCGTAGGCGTCCCAATGGGCCGAGGCCATAATTATTTCGTCTGCGCGTGCGCCTCCAGGAAGAACACCTAAGACATTTCTGCTGTCGAAACGCGTAATGTCTACATCAAACCGAGTCGCGAACCGAATGCCGTCTAATTCAAACGCTTTAAAATTTGGGTTGCGCGCTGCTATGCGCAAATCATCGAGCTTAAAGCCGGCTCCCGCCAGTAATTGGGTTGCTGCGTCATTGTGTAACCAGCCTTGCAACGTTACTGGCAGCGATTGTGGGTCTTTGTTCGCGAGAGAAACATTCTCTCCTGCACCCGCCGCGGCAACAGTCCAGTCATAGCCTGCGGCCTCTGTTTCGTGAATAACCAGTGCGCCTAATGCTCCGCGGCGAGCGGCTTCCTCAAACTTGTAAGCCCACCGGCCGTAATAGGTCATGCGGCGATTGCCAAATCGTCCCGCTGCGGGTTCATCGGCGGTCGCGGCGAAGTCAGGGTCATTTACGAGAAACACTGCGAGCTTACCGGTGAGATCAATGTCACCGTAATCATCCCAGTTTTGCTCTGGCGCATGGGTGCCAAAACCCACAAACACGACTGGAACGTCTTTTGCGGCTATTGTCTGAAGGTCTCGAGCCGTATCGATTGACACAGATGAGCCTTGTTCTAATGAGAGAGTGAAGTCCGTACCGCTAAATGTCATTGCGAGGGGCGATTTAACAACGGTGCGCATCATGGGCACGTCTTGCGTCCAATTTCCCTCAACGCCGCCTGGTTTAAGGCCTATGCCCTGCATTTGCTCGATAAGGTACGCGATCGTTTTATCTTCTCCGGGTGTCCCCGGCGCTCGGCCCTCGAATGCATCCGAGGCCAATACGTTTACAATGGTCGTAAGCCGTTGCGCACTGATCTCGGTTGCTTGTTCGGCGTGTGCTACCAGTGAACTCAGCGAACAAATCACTGATAGTGTGAGAGTGAAAAATCGTAGCATGGTCATCTCCGCTTATCTGATTCGCCTAGAGTAACCAATAGTGAGGCGCTAATCTTTTATTCCCCATCGCTCATTGTGAGTTCTCGGTGCAAGTTCTGATGGAAGGTAACAATGGCTTTCTCAAAATAGCCAAAGGTTAGATGCGAGTTGGCTTGAGTTGTCACGGTTTCTTGAATTGCACGAGCGGCTTGCCGATCTTCTTCCTGCCCTGACTGATTAACAAACGCAACGTCTCGCATGGCGTCTTCAACAGTAATGCTCTCATTGATCGTATCAGGATGTTTAACGTAGAAAGACTCCATGCGTGTCTGAGTAGGGCTTATAGGTTCAATAATGGTCACGCTGGTGTGTTTTGACAGCACCGCAACACTCACGTTGGGAAACAAGTGATAAACCAAGGTGGCCGACCCTGCGATTCGCCGCTGCTCACGTTTTATTGCGCGTAGTTTCTCGATGCGCTTAAACGGGTACACAATGCGTGAATTCTCGCCAAATGTCTCGACGACATTGATGTTGTCCAGGCCGAAAGGATAGAAAGAATCTCGATGCAGAGATTTGATGTGGTACCCCTCTAGCAAGGTCTCAGTGAGTAGCTTCCAGTTGGCGTTATCCTCGGTCGCACTCTGGTGAAACAGGGTTTGGTCGCTCGACAAAAAGTCGGGTGCGCCCTCCAGCATGGCGTCGGTAATGTCACCTTGTTGCATTACATAAACCAAGCCACCTTTCTCAGCGGCACTTACCTCGACTAAACCATTGGCTGCCATATCCACATCAGGAAACGCGGCTTTTCCCGGCAGGCCTTTGAGTGTGCCGTCAAGATTGTAGGTCCAGCCGTGGTAGGGACACGAAAACGCACGTGAGCATCCTTGGCCTGCCGCAACTTGCATGCCTCGGTGTCGGCAGGCATTGATGAAGGCACGCACCTTTTTGTCCTGTCCTCGTGCAACCAGTAGCGGTGTGCCAGCGGCATTACGCGCCACGTAAGAGCCAGCGTCAGGTATGGCACTCGAGGGGCAAAACACGACTGGGCGTTGTCGCAGCAGTGCTATTTCCCGCTCAAATCGCGCTTGCTCATAGTAGCTCGATACAGGTTCATGCCACTGGGTTTCACCTAAGTCTGTGGTTCCGTCGTCGATATGCTTAAAGATATGGTCGATCACATCGACGTCAGACAGTAGGCCTAGTTGCTCGGCATTGAACATATCATTCTGTTCCGTGTTCTGCTTTCCACTCCATGGCTCGACGGACTCGCCGCTCGACCGAGGGGTGGGTGTAGAAGAGCCATTCCTGCAGTTGCGTGGGTCTTGGGTAACGATACTCTGCGGTTTGTACTAGCGAGGAAGCGAGCGCATCCGGCAAGTTGACTGACTCGAGGGAGTAGCGGTCGGCCTCAGTTTCATTGCTGCGCGAAAGGGTATTGGTAATAGGCTGAGTGAGTGTCATGAGTAAGCCGACAATGAAAATAAGTACCGGGAGACTCACTGGGTTACTGACATCTTCCTCAGCCCCGAAGAAACGAGCGATAGGGTTAAACAGTCTATCGGCCAGTAAAAAGCTCACCATAACCAAGACGGTAAGCACTGCAACAATATCCCACACATGGCCGAGTACATAGTGCCCGACTTCATGCCCCGTTACCGCTTTGACCTCGTCGAGCGTTGCCGCATCGAGCGCTACATCTGAAATTGCAATTCGCGCAGATGATCCTATCCCACTCACATTGGCTGTAAAGTTATTGGATTGGCGTGAACCGTCGTACATAAAAATCCGGTCGGTCGGAATACCGGCTTCAATTGCCATCGCTTCGACGGCATCTTTTACTTCACCTTCCGGCACGGTTTCGTAATTGTTAAACAGTGGCTCGATAGCAATTGGACCCAATAACAACAGCAGGGCAATTGAGCCCGCCGTCAAACTACCGGACCAAAGCCACCAGCGCGAACCTGCACGTTGAATCAGCCCATAAACCGCAGTCAGAAATAAGCCCATTAAGACGGTGTTCAATGCGAGGGCTAAACCACTTTGGCCGAGAAAGTCTCCGAGCGACTGACTTGTTCGCCCGTACAGTGTCTCTCGCCACCAGCCCGTGTAGATGGACCACGGTAACTCAATAATTCCCGAGAGCACGAGGAAGCCAGCACAAATGCTAAACGTGCGGAGAAAAAAGCCCCGGTTGCTAAGAGTTGCAGCGATACGATTAAGTAATCCGCTGCGAACAATGAGCCAGGTGACAAAAACAGTGACGAGCAGTCCGCCGAGCATCAACCAATGGTTGCCACTGGTGTATGCGGCCGCTTTCTCCAGCGCTTGGTTGCCCAAGCTATTGATGTAGTCCTGTGTTGCCTGTTCGGCATCGAATTTCATGTTACGACCTCGTTAACAATTATTTATTGCGTCTTTCATATCATTATTTGCTGCGCGCAGTAAAATTCGGTTGAGCGACTTATTATGGCAACGGGTGAATAGCCTAGCAGTACGCTGAAATTGTCGATACACGGAAGTTGTTGATACAAGAGAGTCAGCTAGGGAGGGTCACACTGTATTAATTAACAAGGTGTCCCAATAAAATGGTCGTAGCAATACAATTTTCTCCGATTTAAATTCTAGCCATTCGCAAATTAAGGTCTCAAACGGCTCTGCGGTTTTTTTGCCGATGCCTTTTGCGCGAATGAGAACCGCGACATTATCTTCATTAGCGGTGAACGAAAGTGGTTCAACAGAGAAGTGCTGGAAGTGAGTAAACACCTGCTTGCCCAGAGTCTGCAGTCCTTCAAGGCCCTCATACGTTCCGTTAAAGGGTAAGTCCTGAGCTTCTAGAATATGGAAGTCGGGGTGGAGAAGTGCGGCGACGGTGCCCCAATCACCCTTAATCGCAGCGCTGTAAAATAACTCAGCGCTGTCAAGATTCCTTTGGCGTGCCGCTGTGTCTGATATTCTTGTCATCGCGCCAAATTATCCTTCGATTCTATACCGTTGAAATGACAACGCCGCTGTTAAGCGGCGTTGTACGTGGATCAAATTTCACCCTTAGGTGCCCCTAGAAGTCAGGCAGCATGCTCAGCGAATTCTAGCTCTGGGAAGCCATTGTCGGCTGACTCTTTGAGCTTGTCGTAATAGACGTTAGCGCCGCCAAAATAAATCAACACGCGCGGCTTTCGGTCCTCACGGTTTGCTCCCATCATCCAGGAATTCACTTTATCGCCTTCGGCCATTAGCGTCTGCTCATGGATTTCGGCTGTGTGAGCTGTCCACTCATCCTCGGCTTGCTGGCTCGGATAAAATACGTCCTTACTTTCTCGCTTCATCTGCTTAATGCAGTTGGCAATGTATTGGGCATTTTGATCGATCGAGGTCGGGAGGTTGGCGAAGGGCGCTTGCGGTCCCGTGACCATGAAGAAGTTGGGATAGCCTGATACCGCGACGCCCATGATTGAGCTTGATTGATCCTGCCACTTGTCGCGAAGTGTTTCACCGGTTGCACCAACAATGTCCATTGCCTCCAGTGCACCTGTGTAAGCATTAAAGCCGGTTGCAAGTACGATGATGTCAAATTCGTACTCGTGCTCGCTGGTGCGGACACCTGTTTCAGTAATTGTTTCGATAGGCTCGCGATCTTTGATGTCCACGAGATGAACGTTGTCGCGATTAAACGTTTCGTAGTAGCCGTGATCCAAAGGCGGGCGCTTAGCAAACAAAGGATAACCTTTTGGCGTCAGAAGATCGGCGAGTTCCGGGTCATCGACCTTCGCTTTGATCATCTTCTCAATAATAAAGTCGGCGGCCGCCTGGTTTGATTCTGGCGATGCGAGAAGATCATCGAACGTCTCGAACACCCAACGGAAGCTGCCGTGCCAGTTATCCTCAAACACCTGGCGAATTTCTTCGGGAGTGCTGTCGGCAACTGTACGACCTGATGGCGGGTTAAACGCCATGCCAAACACGTGGTTTCGACACTTGGCGATAATCTCGTCATAGTTTTCTTTGATCTCTTTTTCCCACTCAGGCGTCATCGGCTTTTGCATCGCCGGCATTACGAAATTAGGCGTTCGCTGGAACACGGTAACGTCAGCTGCGACTTTGGCGAGCTCGGGAAGCATTTGTACGGTAGTCGCGCCTGCGCCGATGATGCCGATACGCTTGCCTGCATATTCCAATTCCTCAGGCCATCGTGAGGAGTGAAATAAGGGCCCTTTAAACGTATCCATGCCTTTAAGATTGGGGATTTGCGGCTCTGAGATCATGCCCATTCCACTAATGAAGTAGCGGCATGTATAGGTTTCGCCGTTCCCTGTTGTCACAAGCCACGTGCCGTTGTCTTGGTATTCGGCTCTCTTTATTTCGGTATCAAACTGAATGTCCCGCCACATATCGAATTTATCGGCGACAAAGCGAAGGTAATTTTGAGTTTCTTTCCAGCCAGGATAGCGGCGTGACCAGGTCCATTCCTGTAGAACCTCTTCAGAAAAGGTTAAGCAGTAGTAGTAACCTTCGCTGTCGGTGGCTGCGCCAGGATACTTGTTCCACGCCCATGTGCCACCAATGTCGGTGGCGCGATCGAAGACTTTCAATGATAAGCCAGCTTCACGCAAATAATGGATGAGGGTTATGCCGGCGAAGCCCGCGCCAACGACAATGGCGTCATAGTCTACGTGTTGATTGTTTTGCATGGCGCTGCTCCTTGCTTGTATGTATGGCTGAGCCGTTTTCACGTTAAGACGTTGAACGGCGATTCCAACCGATTATGTTTATTTGATATTAGCGTTAAAGTCATTCCTAGCAAACTTGCTGGTCGCAAGTAAGTTTCGCTATTCCGCAAGTTTACGTCAATCTCTTTCCGCAGAGATTCTTGTACAAAAAGAAAAAAGTTTGAGCGCGGCGGCTCGACCAATATTGCGTAAAGCACTTGACTATCGGAGCGTGTTTTAATAGCTTGCTAGTCACAAACAAGAAAGGCCATCGCACGCGGTGCGATTAATAACAAATAAAAAACTGGTTGATACACGTATGAGTGAAGCGTTATCAGAGCGGCTTGACCGCCTTGAAAGCCGGGCAGACATCGAGGCCCTGGCCTCCAATTATTGTCATGGCTTTGATAAGCGCAATGAAGCGCTATTTATGAGCATCTGGAGCGATGATTGCATTTGGAATATTGGTCCACCGTTCGGCTCCTTTGAGGGTCCTGACGGTGTTCGTCACGCCTTGCTCGACGTCCTTTGGCCCGCATGGGGCATTAGCCAACACGTGACATCTAATAACGTTATTGAATTTACCGATAACGATCACGCCACATCGCGATGCGATGTCGATTGTACTGGAACGCTTGCAGATTCGGCCGAGGCTACTTTTGTAGGTGCGACCTACAGCGATGTTCTCGAGCGCAAGAACGGGCGTTGGACGATTAAACAGCGTGATGTTGCTATTCACTATTTCAACTCATTGCCAGGGACTCACTTGTCGGCCCCCGGTTAACAAGGTTTATTTAAGAGTAAATTGATTGACAGCATGAACAAAAATACACACTTAACAATAAGCTCAAAGGCAATTAGCCAGAGGTACAAGCCATGAAAAAAACTCCCATAGCCCTCGCTGTTTTAGCAGCAGCTTCAATGGTCCCGGTCGCCACGCCCGTGTTTGCGCAAGACTTTGCCCTTGAAGAGGTCGTAGTAACTGCCCGTAAACGTACCGAAAGTCTTCAAGACGTTGGCTTCTCAGTCAGCGCTTTGTCGCAGTCTCAAATTGACGGGCAGTTTGCCCGTGATATCACTGATCTTGCGAATATCTCGCCTAATATTGTTATCGACGACACGGCCCAAGGTCCGGGTGGCGTTGCGGCGATCTTTATTCGAGGCGTGGGTGTTGCCGACGTGGAAAAGAACTTTGATCCCGCGGTAGGTGTCGTGGTCGACGGCATGTTTATTGGATCCAATGCGGGCAGCCTGCTGCGCAGCATTGATATAGCCAGCATGGAAGTGCTCCGCGGCCCACAGGGCACTCTGTTTGGTCGAAACACCATTGGCGGCATTATCAATATCACGCGAACAAAGCCTACCGGCGAAGTTGGCGGTAAGTTCCGCGCAGGTTACGAGGAGTACGACACGTATTACGCCGATGGTATTTTTAACTTTGGTGTTGGCGAGGATCTCGCGATTAAGTTGACCGGCGCTGTTCGGGACCAACAGGAAGGTTACTACCAAAACGACGAAATCGGTCGCGACGTCGGTCGTAACGACTACCAGTCTTACGGTTTAAACGCACTGTGGACCCCCACTGACGATCTTGAAATTGAATACACCGGCCAGTTTGAAGAGACCGACCAAGATACGCCGCCGCTACTCAATACTGCACAGCCTAGACACCTATTTTGCTCAGCCTATGGCTACTGCTCGCCAAGCGAGAACTCAACCATTACCGGTGATCGTAGAAAGACGGCGAACGTCGGGTATATCCCCCCTGACCCCAACGGTGCGGCCTTCGCTGCCTCAACACCCGACCAAGCCCGCGAAGCAGAAATGGCGGCTACGTTTGATGCCGATACCCATATTCTCGAGGTAGGCTGGCAGGCGACGGATGCGCTTCGACTCGATTATGTCTATGGCAGCTACGAGTCAGATGAGACGATTATTTCAAACTGGGACGGTACGCCAACGTTCCTGTACGGCACTACACGTCCAGCGACCTATGAGCAGTCGACCCATGAATTCCGTGCAAGTTGGGACAATGGCGGCGCCATTAACGCGGTAGCCGGGGTTTATCTCTGGGATTCAGAGTACGCGATTGGGCTGCGCAGTTGGGTGGGCTTCGTGACACCTGGCGTTATCCTCGATCTGTTACAGAACTCGCGTCAAGAGAGTGAGTCGCAGGCTATCTTTGCAGATATCGACTGGGCGATCAGCGATAAGCTGACGCTCAATATTGGTGGACGCTACAACGAAGATGAGAAATGGACCTACCAAGACGGTTTGGTCAACGCCACTGCAAACGAGAGCTGGAATGAATTCACGCCTCGCGCCAGTCTTCGTTATCAAATGAGTGAAGGTCTCATGACCTATGCCACTTACTCTTCCGGCTTCCGAGCGGGCGGTTTTAATGGCCGGGTGAACTCGATAGAGGAAGCAACGCAGCCTTACAACCCTGAGACAGTTAACAATTTTGAGCTTGGCTTCAAGTCAGAGTCGGATGACCGTCGCGTGCGTATCAATGGCTCCGTGTTCTACATGCAGTACGACGACAAGCAGGAAGAACTGCAGCTACCGTCTGATACCGGTACGGGTCAGAAGACCGTCGTGACCAACGCATCGGAAGCAGCAATCTGGGGCGTCGAGTTAGAGGCGCAGGCGGTTATTGGTGAGGCGCTGACCTTGCGTGCCAATATCGGTTATCTCGATACCGAATACGATAGCTTCGAATACACGGACGCGGTATCAGGCGACACGGTTGACCTGAGTTATTTAGAGTTCCGTCGTGCACCTGATTTCACCGGTACTGTCGATGCCACCTATGAGTGGGAAACATCGGCGGGAAGAGTGTGGGTGCGCGGTGCCTATCACTATTTGGGCGAGCACCACGTCAACGTTACCAACTCACCTGAGCTAGAAAATGATGCGCAGCATCTGCTCGACGCATCAGTGAATTGGGAAATGGATAACGTAAGAGTTAGCGTGTTTGGCAGAAATCTGAGCGACGAAGACGGCTATACCCACGGCTACGATGTGGCGGGCCTCTGGTCCTACGCTGCGGTACGAGCACCGCGTACTATCGGTGCCGAGATCGTTTATAACTTCGGAGAGTAAGCGTGGAGCCACGACTCGTAGAATTATTGGCTAAGCAAGATATCTACGAGGTCATCGCCCGCTACGCGCGGGCGATTGATCGCTTAGATGAAACTATGCTGAGAGGGGTGTTTCACGCCCACTCGACGCATAACCACTTCTACCAAGGTCCCTCGTCGGACGCGTCTCGTGCTGCAACCGACGAAGACCCAGGCGATTTTGTGCGCTTTGCCTTGCAAGTTCTCTCAACCTATAGCCGTACGCATCACCAGCTTGGCAATACGCTGATTGAGCTGACTGGCGAAACGACGGCGATCGCAGAAACCTATTTCACTGCATTTCATAGGGTTCGACCTATTGGTGACCCGCTCGCGGGCCCTGAGGCGTATGAAACCGAAATGGATTTTTTTGTTGCTGGGCGCTACATCGATCGATTTGAGTGCCTAACCGGTGAATGGAAAATTGCTCATCGTACGGGTATGACAGACTGGATACGCCTTGAGGCCCCTGCGTCTAGAGGAACATCAGGTATTGATCAGTCGACGATTGGTCAGCGCGCGCCCGATGATTTGATTTATCAATTTATATCGGTGTGAGCCGGCATTTTAGTAAACCGTAACGGTTTAGGAGATCCCCATGGAGCAGAGATTGAGCGGTCGTGTGGCAGTGATCACTGGCGGTGCCAGTGGCATTGGTGCAGCGACGGCAGAAAAGTTCGTTGAGCACGGCGCGAAGGTGGTGTTGGGCGACATTCAGCAGGGTCCTCTCGATGAGTTTGTCGCACGCCTTGGCGATAACGCCATTGGACTCCGTTGTGATGTGACTAATGAAGACGACGTTGCCGCTCTTGTCGATTTGGCGGTAAGCCATTTCGGGCGTATTGACGTCATGTTTAACAACGCAGGCATTGTCGGCGCTATCGGACCTATGGATACAACGCCTACCTCTGAGTGGAAGTTTAGTCTCGACGTGCTACTCAACGGCGTTTTTTACGGTATGAAGCACGCGACTCGCCATATGAAAGTCCAGGGCTCAGGCTCAATCATTAGTATGTCTAGCACCGCCGGTGTGATGGGCGGTCTTGGCCCCCATGCTTACGCTGCGGCCAAGCATGCCGTCGTTGGCCTCACCAAGAATTTGGCCGCGGAAGTAGGCTCTAACGGTATTCGAGTGAACTGTATTGCGGCGGCAAGTATGGCGACGCCCATGGTGGCAGCAGCGCTGGGCAATGAGCATACCAATATTGATGACACGTTGAAGACGCTCGCCGATATGTCTCCGTTACGTGGGCGACCTGGACGCGCGGACGATATCGCCAATGCGGCTCTGTGGCTCGCCAGTGATGAGGCTGGATACATCAGTGGGCATACGTTGGCTGTTGATGCGGGTTTAACCACGGGTTCTACCGCAGGCGATCCTAACTTCGCTGAGTATCAACCGATCATGCGAGAGGCGGGCAACACGGGCCTGTAATGGGCCCTTTAATTCAAGCCACCGTCATTTATTGTCCCAGCTTCATGGTCCGCTCGGCAGCTCAAAGACAAACAGTCCGCCGCCGCCAGGAGGCTGATAAATGTCTGGGAAAATCACCGCGGTCAGCGCTCTAAAGACACCAATACCCGTGGGTACCGCAACGAATTGACGACCATCGGCCTCATAGGTGATGGGGTAACCGTGAGTGGGTGCGGGTAGGCGGGATGACCAAAGTAGCTCTCCGGTACCTTGGTCGAAGGCCTTGAAATACCGATCTAAGTCTCCAATGAATACAAGTCCACCATCGGTCGATAACGCGCCCGTTAAAAATAACGCCTCCTGCTCGATGGACCACAATGGCTGCAAGTTTTTGGCGTCGATAGCCATCAGCTTTCCTGCGGCACTTTCTTTCCCTGGCATCGGGTATGTGGCGACGTCAGCACCGTAACCGCCGCCGCCTTCACCCAGATCGACCTCGCGAGGCGTCATGTCTGAGCACAGTTGGTGTAGCGGTAAAAATAGGTGGTTGCTCTGTGGGTTGTAACTGGCGGACTGCCAGTTATGGCCACCATAGATACCGGGACACGCGGTAAACGTTGTTCCAATTTGAGCGCTGGCAATGTCATGCCGATAGGTGAGGGTGCCTGTGGCGTGATCGATATCAAAAATGTTCTGAGGCAGCGTTTCGAGTAGCGCGATGAATTCGCCCGACGCACGGTCAAGCTTCCAAAGAATGCCATCCTTGCCTGCTGTTAAGACGACCTGCTGGCCATCGATATTGGCGAGAATGCGTTCGAAACCTACTTCCATGTCGATGGTTTCACCGGGGATGTGTTGGAAGTACCACCGGATGTCACCCGTCTTAGGGTCGAGGGCAAGGGTCGAGTTGGTATACAGCGCGGCATCATCGACGCTCATTCCGCGACTTACCGCGGCCCATGGTTTGGGCTGTGACGTTCCATAAATCACTAAATTGAGCTCTGGATCGTAACTGCCAGCAATCCATGTGTCGCCGCCACCGCGTCGGTCGGGCTCAATCTCACCCCAGCTCGCATAAGCCTCGGTATCGGGCTCGGCGAGCGTCGACGTGCGCCACAGCTCTTCTCCCGTGTCAGGGTCGTGTCCCGTGATAAAGCAGCCATCTTCGGTAAACAGTTCGCAACCGTTGATGCCACTGACAACCACACCGTCGGCAATAATCGGTCCTGCACTGTGAGTGAAGGCCTGACGGAAGTCAGCCTTTTCGGTGCGCCAGCGCTCAGTTCCTGTTTTGGCATCGATAGCAACTAATGCAGCGTCATAAGTGGCCAGAAACAGCGAGTCCTCAAACAGCGCAATGTTACGAGTTGGGCCGCCTAATAGCTTAGAGCCGGGCGGGTAGGGGTAGCGGTATTCCCAAATGAGTGACCCCGTAGCGCCATTGATGGCTTGGATTTTGTTGTCGGGATGGGTTAAGAACATCACGCCATCGCGGACGAGCGGCGTTATTTGGCTGCTACCCGACGATAGCGCCATCGACCAGCTGAGTGTCAGCTCACGGACATTCTCCGTGTTGATGTCAGACAATGGGCTGTGGCCATCTCCCTGTGCGGTTCGGCGCCAGTTGAGCCAATCCGCAGGCTTGGGGTTCTCCAATTCGGCCATGGTTACGGGCTGGAAGTCTTTAATAGTCTGGTTGTTGAAGCCGCCGGCGTTATTGGCAAGGTTCATGATGGCCTCGGCGCCCGAGAATTCAACGGCACTGCTATCTACGGCACTGCTATTTACAGGACTGGCATCTACAGCACTGCTGTCAATGGCTGCAGTTGCCTCTGGATCGATTAAAAACTGATCTAATTCGTCGAGGCTGGTAAGGAGTGGGGAGTCGATAAGACGGTCTTTGTTGTACGAAACAATATACCGAGTCAGTTGGGCATGCTCTTTAGGCGTAAGTGTATGCGCAGCGCCGGGAGGCATTTGCGCTTGTGTGAGCATAAACAGCCGAGTGGCTGTTTCGTTACGCCATTTATCAACAAAGCTTTTGCCGGCGAGTGCGGCGCCGTGGGCAGAACCGCGCAGGGATGCACTGTGACATCCGGCACATTGCTCGTCATATAAGCGCTTTGTTTGATTCGCCTCCTCGCTACTAGCCTGCGTGGGGGGCGCGGTAAGAAACGTGCTAAGCGTGAGAATTGCGAGGGGTTTGATTGTTGTCATAAGAGTGCCTCGACGATTACATGTGGGGTCTAACCAGCCCCAACCTGTCGGCTGGGGCTGTGCCATAGAGGCGGGTTAGCTTTCGAGATAGTGACCGTATTTCTCCAGCGCCTTCGCCCGTAAGGTGGGCGTGTGGTATGACGGGAAGAGAGCATCATGAGGGGTGTAGTTACGCAAGATGCCTTTTGCAACGGCGATCTTGTGCACTTCCGTTGGTCCGTCAACGACGCCCAGTTCTGGAATATTAGCCCACATCGTTGCTAATGGCGTTTCATCGGAGCTACCAAGACTGCCGTGTAGGTGCATAGCTCTTGATACGATTTCAACCAAGACTTTTGGGGTCGCCGCCTTAATCGCAGCAATCTCCATGCGTACTTCGCGGTTGTATTCCTTGTGCTTATCGATCAGCCAGGCGGTGTATAGCACGTGCAAACGATACTGCATCATCATGGTGTATGAGTCCGCAATTTTCTCCTGCGTCATTTGCTTGTCAGCAAGGCGCTCGCCTTTGGTTTGTCGGCTGACAGCGCGCTCACACATCATGTCGATAGCTTTTCGAATCACGCCCACGGTCCGCATGGCGTGGTGAACTCGGCCACCGCCTAAGCGAGTTTGCGCCACTAAGAAGCCCTCGCCCTCTTCGCCCAACAAATTATGAGCGGGTACACGGCAATCTTTGAAGTTAATGTAAGCGTGCACGCCATCGCCCTGCTCGATATAAGGGCCTACGGCGGAGTTGCGGATAATATCCATTCCCGGCGTGCCTTGCTCCACCAGGAAGATAGACGCACCTTTGTGAATGGGCGCGTCGGGGTCGGTAACGACCATAACCAATAAGAAGGCCGCGAATCGTGCGTGAGAGGCGAACCACTTCTCACCGTTAATAACCCACTCGTCACCATCCCGAACGGCGGTGCATAAAAATTCGCCAGGATCGGCGCCCGCTTGGGGTTCAGTCATGGAATAACACGATGCGATCTCGGCATTGAGTAGCGGGGTTAAGTACCGCTGCTTTTGTTCAGGTGTGCCGAATTTGGCGAGAATTTCAGCATTGCCTGAGTCGGGTGCCTGACAGCCAAAAACGCTAGGTCCAAAACGACTTCGACCGAGAATTTCATTCATGAGTCCAAGGTTAACTTGTCCGTAGCCTTGGCCACCAAGTTCATGCTCTAAATGGCATGCCCATAGATTTTTGCTTTTGACGATCTCCCTCAAGGGCGCCATCGCCTTGGCGGCAGGGGAGTTGGGATCCCACGGATCTCCGGGCTCACGAAATACTAAATCCAGCGGCTCAATTTCTTCACGGGTGAATTCATCTATCCAATCGAGGGATTTTTGGAAGTCGGGATCGGTTTCAAATGACCATGTCACAATCGTGTCTCCTATCAGTAGACGCTAATAATTTACTAAGCGAGTTCGCCCGGCGGTTGCACGATCGTTGTGCTAACAAACGTTCAAAACAAAGTACGTGGGCTTGTCAAATTCCGCCGTTAGTTTAAACTTGCTTTACGCAAACAAGCAACGCGAATAATGTCTTAATAACGCGCCTGTGAGTTTAGAGCACAATAAAACGAGAAAACACGTATGACTGACTCCCCGGTTTGGCTTATCACAGGTGCGTCGCGCGGTATTGGAGCCGCGATGGCCCGCGAAGCCCACGAGCACGGCTGCAGAGTGGCTATCGTCGCCCGCAGTGACGCCGCGGATGCACTAGCGACAAGCCTGGGGGAGGGTGCAATTGCCATTCGAGCTGACGTGAGTGATTCAGCGTCGGCCAGATCCGCTGTGGATCAGACGATTGAGGCCTTTGGTCGTCTCGATGTCGTCGTTAACAACGCAGGCGTCCACCGCGGTGGCCGCGTGACACGGCTGAGTGAAGAGCATTGGCAGGAAGTCCTCGATGTGAATCTCACCGGCGCGCTCAACATTATTCGCGCCGCAACACCGCACCTAGGTGAGGGCGCAAGCATTATCAATATTGGCGCGGTAGTAGGCTTTAGAGGATTCCCCGGCGATGTTGCCTACGCGTCATCCAAAGCGGGCCTTTCCGGTATGACCAAAGCGCTGTCGATAGAGTTAGCGCGCAAGGGTATTACGGTCAATTTGGTAGTGCCGGGTTTGGTGTTGACCGAAATGACTTCAGGACTGACTGAAGCCGCAATGGAAACCATGCGACAACAAATTCCCATTGGGCGACTCGGTCAGGAGCAAGAAATTGCCAGCGTAGCGTATTGGGTGGCGCAAAGCCGATACATGACCGGCGCAACAATACCGGTCGATGGCGGTCTGTTGTGTAGTTTTGGAGTAGTAGGGTAGTGAGTGAGCTGCCACAAAAAGTGTGTAACTGGCTCAGTGAGGAGTTGGGTTGGATCGATCCAACGTTCACCGGTGCACTGAGCGGCGGAAACTCGAATTTGACGTGGCGTTTCGACGCCGAGAACAATGCATGCGTGGTGCGTACGCCGCCGACCGAGGCTATATCGCCAAATTCTGGTCGAGGTATTGAGCGAGAGGCCAAGGTCCTAGCTGCCGTCGAAGGTCGCGCTAAAGCGCCGCGGCTCTACGCTTACTGTGACGATCTCGCTGTCATTGGTAGAGCGTTTTTGGTTCAAGAATGCATCGACGGCGTGTCCATCACGGATACCTTGCCGCAGGGATATGCTGACCCGATAGCTGCAACAAACGCATTGGGGATCGATTTAGTGACCCAGCTGGCTGCAGTGCATGCCATCACTTGGCCCGATCCAAAGCTCGAGGGTTTAGGCAGGCCTGGTCAGTTTGTCGAGCGGCAAATCGGTCGCTGGTTGCAAGTACGTGAGCAGCAGTCATTCCGCGAGTTACCCCAGTTGTTTGAACTGGGACGATGGCTTTTAGACAACATTCCCGAGAGTGAGGGGGCGGTACTGACCCACGGCGATTACCATCTTGATAATACCTTAGTCAGCACTACGGCCCCTGAGATAAAAGCAATTATTGATTGGGAATTGGCCACGGTGGGCGAGCCGGCTATGGACGTTGCGCTGGCATTGTTATTCTGGGGTCAAAAGCGAATACCGAACCCTCCGGGCTTTGCACATCTCCAGGCAATTTCACGAAAACCCGGCGTGATCGGACGGAGAGATCTTGCGCACGAGTGGGCGTCACTGACAGGGCGATCGCTTGAGCACATGGATTATTACATGGCTCTGGCGGCTTGGCGTTTGGCGTCCATTGTAGAGGGCGCCTACGGACTGTTCTTGCAAGGGAAGGTGTCAACAAGCTATGCCTCTTCTCTCGAACATGATGTCCCCGCGCTATTGCTTGAAGCCGAGCACGCGGCCAAAGGCGATTGGTGACCTTATGCTAAGCACCATGATGCATACGCCATTGGGTGTAAAAACGTTGTTCGAGTTCGGCGCGCGCCATTTCCCCAGTAGTCGGGTCGGTGAGTATGACGGCGATGCTATTCAGTGGCACAGCTACGCAGACATCACGATACAAGCTGCCAAGGTCGCCAATGCATTAACGCATCTTGGTATTAGTGATGGCGACCGTATAGGTACTTTTTTGTGGAACAGCGCGGTCCATCTGAGCCTCTACCTCGCGGTGCCGAGTATCGGAGGCGTATTACATACCCTTAACTGTCGTTTGGCCGCCGATCAGATTAGTTTCATTATCAATCATGCCAATAATAAGGTCGTCGTGGTCGATGGCCGATTGGAAGAGCAATTTTTACCTGTTCTTTCGCAGATTCCTCGCGTGGAGCACATCATAGTTGTCAATCCTTGCGGTTTATTGGCGGATGATCCCCGTGTGGTCGATTTTCACGAGTTGACAAAAAATAGCGCCCGCCACTTCGATTGGATTGACTCGCCGGAAGACAATGCGGCGGGTATTTGCTACACGAGTGGCACTACAGGCAATCCTAAAGGCGTTGTTTACAGCCATAAAACGACGTATCTGCATGCTTTGGCTTCGCGCTCCGTCGACAGCTTTGGTGTCCACGAGCGCGATACTATTTTGATGTTGCCCTCGATGTTTCACGCAAACGCGTGGGGTTTTCCTTACAGCGGCTGGCTGTCGGGCGCAGATATGGTCATGCCAGGACCTCATCTGCAGATTCCACACTTGCGAGCAATGATTAGCAACAGTAGGCCTACGCTCACGGCGCTAGTGCCTACGCTATTAGGTGACTTGCTGCGCACTGATGAATCTGAATCCCTCGACTGCAGTTGTTTTCGAGCCATTATATGCGGTGGCTCTGCCGTTCCATCCTCAATGATAGATGCTGCTCGAGACCGATGGGGTGTAGCGGTGATTCAAGGTTGGGGAATGACGGAGACGAGCCCCATGTGTGTTTTATCGCACCCACCGAAAGATCTTCGGGGTCATTCGGAAACTGATTTCCGCATTAAAAGCGGCAGACCTGTACCCGGGATCGAAGTCCGAGTCATCAATGATCAGGGTGAAAGGATCCCGTGCGATGGTAAAACCGTTGGCGAACTGCAGCTGCGTGGCGCATGGGTCACGGGTAGCTATCTCGATATTGAAAGTGATGCTTTTACACAAGATGGCTGGTTGAAGACGGGAGACGTTGGGCATATCGACCCGCAAGGCTACGTACAGCTAACCGATCGATCGAAAGATGTCATTAAATCGGGTGGCGAGTGGATCTCGTCGGTCGATCTTGAGGACGCCATTCTCGCTTATCCCGGCGTAGAGGAGGTCGCGGTGATAGCGATCCCTGATGAGCGGTGGCAGGAGCGGCCGCTGGTAATTATAGTGCCCTCAGAGGACGATCGGCCTAGTCCCGCAGATATACGCATTTACCTGAACACGCGTGTCGCTGGATTCTGGGTGCCAGAATACTGGTCTTTTGTGAACGCTATCCCTAAAACCAGTGTTGGAAAAATTGACAAAGCACAGTTACGCAAAGATCTAGAGGCGAGTGTTATCACGCCTATTTATGTCAAAGGCGGTAATGAATCGTGAGTCCGTTCCGAGAGAGAGTCGTTTATGGATATGCAAGCTAAAGCCGCTGGCGCTGGTCGAACCAACAAGCAAGCGGAGCGCAGTGCCTTATCCGATAAGCGGATGTTTGACGCGGCAGTCCAATTAATCAATGAGCGTGGCACCGCCAAGACGACATTAAAGGATATTGGCGAGGTAGCAGGCTACAGTCGCGGATTGGCAAGCTATCGGTTTGGCTCGAAAGACGGTTTGTGGATGGAGCTATTCGATAAGTTCGATGAACTTTGGAAGGCACACATTGGATCCTATGTTTCGGGTAAGCGAGGACTTGAGGCGTTGAGCGCGGCGATCAGCGCTCAGTGTGACATATTTAAGAATGAATCAAGCTACCTGCGGGCAATGTACATTCTTTGGTATGAGTCCCTAGGCGATGAATCGGAAATCCGTGCCAGTCTGGCGCGTCATCACATTATTTATCGTCGGGATGTTCAGCGTTGGATTGAAGAGGGGCTTGAGGATGGATCTGTGAGCGACTCTGTTGATCCAGCGCGCTTTGCCACAATGTACTGCTCAACAATGTTTGGAACGATTTACCAATGGGTGGTCGCTGCGGACGCGCTTGATATCGATGATTTTTTCGACAATCTTGAAAAAATGATGCTGTTTTACCTAAAAGAAGCGAGGAATGACTAATGGCGAGATTAGCGGTTGATGGCAGCAAGTCCATATACTTCGAAGATTTGGGTGCAGGTGATACCGCACTAGTACTCATTCATGGCTGGGGTATGAGCGGCCGCTGTTGGGACGGTATTTTAAAACCGCTGCTCGAGCATGGCTTGAGAGTGGTGACCATGGATCATCGCGGTTGCGGTCGCTCTGACCACGACTTTGCCGATTTGTCTATCGATGCCATTGCCGCCGATGTCGCTGCGCTGGTCGACGAATTAAACCTTAAGTCAGTCATATTAAACGGATGGTCTCTTGGTGGTGCAGTTGCAACCAAAGCGGCGTCTTTGCTGGGGAGTCGTTGTAGTGCCCTGGTTTTAACGGCGGGCGCTAGCCCCATTTATACGCAGAAACCCGATCTTCCTCTGGGCGGTACGGCTGAGGATGTTGCCGGTGTTGTGGCGGCAATGGATGATGATCGCGTGACATTTTTAGCAGGCCTCGCTCATGCGGTCTGCGCGAAGCCCATTTCTGACGCAATGCTTACGTGGATGGGGGATGCATTTATCGCCTCAGCGGCCAGAGCGTCATCTACTCTGGGCGAATTAGCCCATATTGATCAGCGGGAGATGCTTCTGGGGCTTGATATGCCTGTTCTCTCCTACATTTGCGGTCAGGACGGCTTTGTTGCGCCGGAGATCTCGCGTTGGGTGGCCGATAACCATCCTCGCGCCAAAGGCATTGAATTTCCCGATAGCGGCCACGCCCCATTCATAGAAGAACGAGCGGACTACGTCAGTACGCTGGTTGAATTTGCGAGAGCCGTCTAGAACGCGTTATTGAAAATATTGATCGGGGCTTGTTCACTGCGATCCTCTCGCGAGATCGCTCCCAGCATAAAAAACAAGAAGATGGAGAGTCATGAGTATGTTGTCAGCCGATGACCGTTTTGCAATCACCGAATTGTTAGCTAAAGCCTCATACGCCTACGACCAGCGTGATTTAGCACTGCTAGAGTCCTGTCTCTGTGCAGATGCCTCCATCAGTTTCCGTATTGGTGGCGGTGACTTAGCAGGGCCCTATGAAGGTCGAGAGACCATGATGGATGTTTATAAAGGGGCTATGGATTCGCAGAATGATGTTCGCCGACACGTGGTGTCTAACGCGATGTTTACGCCTCAGGGTGAAACGGTTGATGTGATTTCAAATCTCACGCTATTCGCCACCGAGGGCGGCAATACGAAGTTACTGACCGTTGGGTTGTATCACGACACTGTGAAGCAAGAAGCGGGCGCATGGCGAATTGCTAAACGGCATGTTGAGCTCGACAGTGCGTACTGAGGGTTGGGTATGAACCTCGGAGACATCCCAGCCAAAATTGCCGCCAACTCACCGGAGCGCGAAGCGCTTGTCGATGTGCCCAATGATCGTCGCATAAGCTATGGCGAGCTCGAGGATCGCGTCTCCCGGCTGGCCAATAGCTTGCGTGGAGATCTTGGCCTGAAGAAGGGCGATCGTGTTGCAATCTTGTCGCGCAATTGCATCCAATACATGGAGATCATGTTTGCCGCTGCGCGCTGCGGATTAATCGCGTTGCCGTTGAATTGGCGCTTAAGTGAGCCGGAGATGGCGAGGCTGCTTGAAGACGGCGAGCCTGCGGTTGTGTTCAGTTCTGCGGAATATCAGGAGACAGCTGCCAATCTACAAAAGTGCGTTGCACTGCCTCATTGGCACAACTTCGCAGATGGCTTCGACTGTAGCTATGAGCATTTGATTGCAGCGGCATCGCCCGATGGCCCGGTTTGGGACGATGACGTCGGCGCTGATGATCCCGTACTGATTCTCTACACCGGCGGGACGACGGGCCAGTCAAAAGGCGCGCTGCATACCCATCACTCACTGTTCATGGGCATGCTTAATCAGACGGTCGCCGAGCGTATTGTTCCCAGCGATGTGTATATGTTGACTGGGCAGATGTTCCATATACCTGTGGCCTTAGCGATGAATTATATGGCCCATGGTTGCCCGGTCGTACTTATTAACTTTGAAGCTAAGCTGGCGCTTGAGGTGATCGAGCGAGAGCGGGTGTCGGCGTTTCTTGGCATTACCACCATGATCAACTGGATGATGGCTGTTGAGGGCTTTGAGAACTACGATCTGAGCAGCCTGCGTAATTTCCAGTACGGTGGGGGCCCTATGCCGCGCTCTGTTGTAGAAGCTGCAATGCAAGCCTTTCCTTGCACAATGATTCAGGGATATGGCCAGACCGAAGGCATGACGATGACCTTTTTATCACAGGAAGATCATGAGCATGCCATTGCAGGCGCCCATACGGAACGTTTGGGATCATGCGGGCGAGCAGGTTTTATTACCGACGTTCTGGTAGTGGACCCGGCGGGTCAAGCGGTGCCGAAAGATGGTCATACACACGGTGAAATCATTGTTCGCTCCGAGGCGAATATGGTGGGCTATTGGCGTCGACCTGATTTGACCGCCCAGACCTTGCGCGATGGTTGGATGTGGACGGGCGATATTGCGGTATGGGATGAAGAGGGCTATGTCTTCATTGTCGACCGCGCCAAGGACATGATTATTTCTGGCGGCGAAAACATTTTTAGTACCCAAGTCGAGGCGGCTATTCACCAGCATCCAGACGTTTTGGAGTCAGCTGTTTTTGGCGTGCCCGATGACGTTTGGGGCGAGGCCGTCAAAGCGGTCGTCGTGTTGAAGCCGGGTTGCACCGCCACCGCGGAGGAAATCATTGCCGAGACAAGTAGACATTTAGCGTCCTATCAAAAGCCAAAAACGGTTGATTTCGTTGACGCATTGCCCAAAGCCCCAACAGGCAAGATCCTCAAGCGAGAGCTGCGAGACCCCTACTGGAAAGCGCAGGAGCGAAAAGTATGACGGGACTATTGTCCGATGAGTTACTAGCTAACATTGGTCGGACCAGTGAGCCGCGCCGTGAGATAGTCACTCGCCGCGATATTCGCAAATATGCCGTTGCGACAGGCAGTAAGATTGCTAAGTATTTGCAGGGTGACGTCGCCCCCCCTATGTTTCATGTGCCGCTGTTCTGGGATGTAGTGGAGCTCGATGAATTGACACCTGACGGTGTATCGGTGGACCAGCTGCTGCCCAAATTTCCTCTCGAGCGAGCCATGGCTGGCGGCCTGGAGATCGATTATTTAAGGCCCATTCATCCTGGTGACTGGCTAACCGCTACGCGAACACTCACTAACATTTATGAAAAACATGGGCGCTCAGGCCCTTTGATTTTTTATGAAGTTGTTATGAATATCGAGGATGACGAAGGTAATTTGGTGATTAAAGAAAAGACCACAAGGATTTTACGATGAACCCACAACCTGCTGTGGGCGTTGCTTTACCGGAGCGAGTCCATTCACCTGATACGGTGCAACTGATGCTTTATAACGCCATTCTTTGGAATGGGCACCGCATTCACTTCGATTTGCCCTACGCCACTGAGGTGGAAGGTTACCCGGGGCTTGTCTTGGCCGGCCCCATGTTGGGCGACTGGCTCCATCAGGTAGTTGACGAATGGCTCGATGGTGCAGGAATGATTACCCGGGTTGAGTACTCCAATCGTGGTGCAACTTACATCGGTGATCAACTAACAGCAGGCGCTACCATTACGGCTTATGACTCCCAAACGGGAGAGCTGTCCCTTGAGGTGTTTATTAAGAATGAGACGGGCGATATCGTCGCGCCCGGGAGCATCGGTGCCAAGCTGTATGGCTGAACAGGAGTACTTCAATGGGGTTAAATGATGTCGTCATTGTCGGTATGGCTGAGACAGATCTCGGTGTCGTCACTGACAGGGGCCCCATGGAGCTTGGTGTTCAGGCGACAAAAGCGGCTTTGGACGATGCTGGCCTAGACTTAACCGCGGTCGATGGTCTGATTACCTGTAATTCCCTTGTGCATCCGGTCATGTATCACGCTGAGGCGACGGCAGAGTATCTCGGTATTGAGCCCAGGCATTGCTTGAGTGTCGGTACTGGCGGCGGCACAACCTTCACTGCACTCCGTTATGCTGCTGCTGCTATCCAGACGGGCATGGCCCACACCGTTGTCGTATCGATGGCTGACAGCATGCGGAGTTTCATGACGCGAGAGCGGGCCATGATGGTACAGGCGAGCTCAGGCCACCCTCTGTACGAGCAACCTTACGGGCCAACGGTACCCGCTTATTACGCGCTTATTGCTCGCGCACACATGGCGCAGTTCGGAACGACAGAAGAACAATTTGCTGAGGCTATGGTCTCATCGCGTGAGTGGTCGGCCATGAATCCGACCGCGCAGTATCGCGAGCGTGTGTCGGTCAATGACGTGATGGCGTCGAAGCCTATTGCTGACCCGCTGAAGATGCTCGACTGCTCCATTGTCTCTGATGGCGGTGCGGCGATAGTGCTTACCTCGAGGGAGCGAGCTGCAGACCTTCCCCACGCACCCATTAGTATTTTGGGTTACGGTGAAGGCCATAGCTATGAGCATATTAGTCAGTCGAAGAATCTGACCACCTCCGCTGCATTGAGATCGGGTCAATTGGCCTATGCCGATGCGGGCCTGACGGCTCGCGACATTGATATAGCGCAGCTTTACGACTGTTTTTCGCCAGCGCTTTTGATACAACTTGAAGATCTCGGGTTTTGCGAAAAAGGTGAGGGTGGTGCATTTTTGCAGTCGGGTGCAACGCGTCCGGGCGGCAGCTTACCTGTGAACACTCACGGTGGCATGCTGTCTCACTGTCATCCTGGAAACCCTGGGGCAATGTTTGGCGTTACTGAAGCAATTGCGCAATTTAGAGGACTGGCGGGTCCAAGACAGCAGCAGGATCCACAGCATATTCTGTTACATGCGCAAGGCGGAATTATGTCGAGTCATGCCACGGTTATTCTTGGGCGGGGAGTCTAGTTATGCAAAAGGTTGTACCAGCCCCGAGTCCACTGGCACGCCCCTACTTTGACGGCTGTCGAAAAGGGCAGCTGCTTCTGCAAAGGTGCCAAAGCTGCGATACCGCACAATTTTATCCGCGCGTAGTGTGTTCCCACTGTGGCGCATCGACGCTGCAATGGACGCCGGCAAGTGGTCGCGGATTTGTCGCCAGCTTTACCATCGTGCGCCGCGCAGTGTCGCAAGCTTACGATGCGCCTTATGTTTTGGCCCTCATAGATTTGGCAGAGGGTCCTAGAATGATGTCTCAGGTTATCGATGTTGATATCGATACTATGACCGTTGGTATCGAGGTGTCGGTTGCATTTGAAGCTTGGTCTGATGAGATTGACATGCCGGTTTTTAGGCCCGTGTAATACGTTTTGAGAGGGTAGTCGAGATGAACAGTAGTGTGATCCCCGTAGCAATAATCGATCCCGATGCGCCGGCCGGAAGCCTAGAGCAAAAGCAACCGGACGTGGATAACGGCGTTGAAGTGCACGGCAAAGAAGGCTATTTCTCTAAGGATTACGCCGAGCTCGAGTGGGAAAATCTCTGGAGCAAAACGTGGCTCATCGCAGGTGTGCAGGCAGATTTGCCCAATATAGGCGACTACTTCTTATTCAAGATTCGCCATGAGTCTTTCATTATTAGTCATACCCAGGAAGGCATTCGCGCGTTTTACAACGTCTGTCCCCATCGTGGAGCACGACTGCTCACTGAGGAGCACGGTAACCGCAAGGTTTTTGTCTGCCCGTTTCACAGCTGGAGCTTTAGTAATAATGGCGATCTGCGATCTATTACTGATGAGAACACTTTCCAGCCAGAGGTTGTTTGTCATCGCCCCGGATTGAAGCAGGCAAGAGTTGAGGTGCTGGCAGGACTCATCTTTATCAATATGGATGAGCAGGCGCCGCCATTAAAAGACGAAATTGGATTGCCCGAGGGTTATCTTGAGAATTACCGTATTGATCAAATGAAGGTAGTGCGCCACGTCCGCAGCGAGTGGGGTTCTAACTGGAAGGTTGGCGTAGAGGCGTTCTATGAGAGCTATCACCTGCACGCAGTACACCCCGAGACACGGGGTGTTATGGCTGACCTTCATGTTCAGTATGACCTGTATCCCAAGGGCGCCAGCCGAATGATTGTACCCCTTGGCCAGCCAAGTCCGCGTCACCATGACCAGCAGACCGTCAACGAAGGTTTGCAAATGATGTTAGCCGAAGCCGGCGTGGATCCGAGTGCATTCGAGGGAACGGCGGTCGATGTCCGCAAGGCTATTCAGAAAGGTAAGCGCGAGCGTTCAGATCGTTTAGGGCTCGAGTACGAGCGCTTCACGGACGGTCAGCTTTCAGATAGCTGGGCGACAGGTATTTTCCCGAATGTGCAAATCGGCTGTCACCCTGAAGCTGTTTTTCTGATGCGGTTTATACCTCACGATACTGATCCTGGAAGGTTTTGGTACGACACCATGACGTTAATGTTTCCGGTTGAAGATCCGAACTACTGCCCTCCAGCATGGATGGGGTTACCTGAAGGTACAGATTTCACCGGCAATACACGCCCCAAAACCGAAAGCTATTTAATAGATGAAGATCCAGGCTTGGGGTTGGTGCTGAGTCAGGATGCAGCGTTTTTGCCTTCTGTGCAGGAAGGCATGCGGAGCAAGGCCTTTGACGGTCAGCTGTGGGGAGAGCAGGAGCAGAGACTGCGTCACTTCCACGTTGAGCTTGAACGTCGCCTTAATCTGCGTGAGTGATGAGAAAACACTGTGAGAGTGGGTGTGAGAGTGGGCGCGAGAGAGCGAGCGAGAAATAGCAGCGATCTACGCCGTCAACAGTCCGGACGTTCTTAACCGATAACCCACGACTGTCTCCGGCTATGAGTAAGCCCAGAATAAAAAGCAAAGAGGGAAGAACGCATGAAATGTTGTCACCGCTGGTTAGCTTTGTTGTGTCTTTTAAGGCCGCAGGCGAACGCTCAATGACCCGGACCTGCCTCGCATTTTTGGCCGCGTGCCTTGCGATGAACCCATCGATTGCAAGCGACTCCTACTCATCCAATGTCTCTGAGCGTCGGACGCAATTGTATTGGGGTGATCTGCATCTCCATACGGCATTGTCTGCTGACGCTTATACAATGGGTGCGCGGACTAGCCCTGATACAGCGTATCGCTTTGCACGCGGTGAAACTGTATCAGCAGGTAACGGCATGCCACTCAGAGCCCGTTATCCCCTTGATTTTCTAGCAATCACAGATCACGCAGAGTATTTGTCAATTTATGCATTGCTCGATGCGGAGGATCCGCGGCTTGCGGATTGGGAGCTTGGTAAAGAGTGGACGGCGCTTTTGCGTGCGGGTCGAATGGGTGAGCTGACCATGGCTTTTGCCAATGCCTTTCAACATCCCTCCCCAGAAAATATGGCGCCACCTGCGGTTGTGAAGGGTGCATGGGATGACGTCGTTGCTACCGCTGATCAATACAATCAGCCCCATCAATTTACCACGCTGCCTGGCTATGAATGGACATCGACGATATCGGGCGACAACTTGCATCGGGTGGTTATTTATCGAGAGGGCGTCGGTTTTGCCGACCAATTACCACCGTTTTCATCTCAGGACAGTAATGATCCCGAATTGCTGTGGGCTGCGCTTGAGCGCTATCAAGCGTATTCGAGCGGTGAGGTGCTTGCTATTCCTCATAATTCAAATGTCAGTAATGGAAGACTCTTTTCACCTACTCGCCACAACGGTGAAGCCTTCGACCGCGATTATGCGGCGAAACGCAAGCGGTGGGAGCCACTGCTCGAGGTTACGCAGGTTAAAGGTGACTCTGAAACGCATCCCTATGTATCACCCCAAGACCGTTATGCGGACTTCGAGCGGTGGGATGAGGGCAATATTAATTTAACTCAGCCGAAAGCACCGTGGATGTTTGCGCAAGAATACGCAAGGCCAGTACTCCAGGCAGGGTTGCTATACCGAGAACAGCTGCAGCAAAACCCCTATGAATTTGGATTGATCGGTTCATCTGATTCGCACACTGGATTCAGCGCTGTTGCTGAGGATAATTTCTTCGGTAAGTTTCGCAGCAGCGAGCCCTCGGCGGAGCGCATGTTCACGCGGATGGCAGATGTGCTGAATGAGAATTGGCGGCTGAGTGCTTCTGGTTTAACCGCGGTTTGGGCTGAAGAAAATACGCGAGAAGCGATCTTCGATGCGCTGCGTCGACGGGAAGTCTATGCCACCACAGGATCACGAATTAGCCTGAGATTTTTTGGTGGCTGGCAGTTTTCGCCTGAAGATTTGCAGAGCGTGCCGCTGTCGACCGTTGGCTATAAAAAAGGCGTGCCTATGGGATCGGTCATGGCGCCCAATGAAGAGGCTAATGCTTCTCCCAGTTTCATGTTGATGGCGATGAAAGAGCCAGACGGACCAAATCTGCATGCGTTGCAAGTCGTCAAAGGCTGGGTTAATGGCCGGGGTGAGCGCGAAGAGCGCGTATACGACGTACAGCTAGCAGGTCCGAACGAAGAGGACGGCGCTCCCAGCTTGTCTGCCGTATGGCGAGATGAGGATTTCAACGCCATCCAAGATGCCGTTTATTACGCTCGAGTGATTGAAGTGCCAAGGCCTCGCTGGACGTCTAAAGACGCACAGTTTTTTGACGTGAATCGCCCGGATGACGCGCCAGAGCAGCTCCAAGATCGGGCCTACTCATCGCCCATTTGGTATTACGCAAACCCTACGGCGTCCCATTGACCGCGGCTGTCGGTTTTTAGGAGTGACCGGCGATGGATAATCCTGAATATACGGTGTATCTCTATCCCTCACCCAATTCTTTAAAAGTCATTATTGCTTTGGAAGAATTAAATCTTCACTACCGGACCGTCGTCGTTGATTTGGCGGAGGGCGAGCAGCTGGCGCCGGCATTTGCAGCCTTAAACCCAAACCGCAAAGTGCCTGTATTGACCGCGGGCGACCTGACTTTGTTCGAGTCAGCCGCGATTCTTGAGTACTTGGCGACCACTCATGACCAGCTGATGGGTCAAACGGCTCAGCATCATTGGCAGATCAAGTCCTGGCTTTATTGGCACGCAGCGGCTTTTGGGCCAATGGCGGGCCAAGCACATCACTTTCGGTGTTTCGCTCCGGAGCATGTGCCTTATGCCGTACGCCGCTATTCCGACGAGATGAACCGGCTCTATGGCATTTTGGAGGAGCAGCTCGCCGGCAGAGAGTGGGTATGTGATACCTATTCCGTTGTCGATATTGGCTTATGGCCATGGGTACGTCATCACGACTGGCAGGGTCAGTCGCTGCTTAACTTTCCATCAGTGCAGCGCTGGGCTGACGCTATGGCTGCGAGACCCGCTGCGATCCATGCAGTCGAGCGCTATCCTATCCAACTGATTGCCCCCGATAAGTACGGTGTGCTTCTCAATCAAACGGCGGCATCCCTTGAAACCTCGTCGACTGAAGAAGAGATTAGTTAATGATTCCGATACTCCATCACTACGATGCATCGCCGTTTTCCCGCAAAGCTCAAAAAATGCTAGGCATTAAAAAAGTCGCGTGGGCGTCGATCGAAATGCCTATGACGGCACCCAAACCGGATATCGAGCGTCTTACCGGCGGTTATCGAGGGACGCCAGTCCTCCAGTTAGGGGCGGATATTTTTGTCGATAATCTCGCCATTGCCGAGGCATTGGACAGTCTCTACCGGGACGCACCTTTGCTGCTGAATAAGCAATCTAGATTTATCGATGCTGCCATCGGTCATTGGGCTGACGAACTTTTCGACCCAGTGCTTCGTGCCGCCGTAGGGAAGTACTCATCGAGTTGGGACGATCATTTTTTGGCGGATAGAAAAGCAGTTTTCCCGCACCTCGATTTTGATCAGCTTGCTGCTGAACTGCCTTTATATGCCAATCGAATTGCGATGTTAGCCAGTGAATTGAATGACCATTTGGCGAGCCATGGCCCATTTATACAGGGGAGTGATGTGAGCCTTGCAGACGTGCATTGCTGGGGCATTCTCTGGTTTGTGCTCGCTGGACTACCTGAGGCTTCTGAGGCCCTGGCGGCAATGGCGCAGCTTCAAAGCTGGTATTCAGGGTTAGACGACATAGGGTTTGGCGAGCGAGTTGAGAAGAGCTATGACTATGCGTGGCAAATGCTCGATAACAATCAAGATGCGCCGCCGTGTTTAGATCTCACCTCGATCGAATTGTTTGCAGATTGGCTTGGCAAGCCTGTTGCTGTAAGAGCTGAGGGCGCAGATCGAGGTACGGTGTCGGGGCGTTTGGTCGCGATTTCTGAGCGCATAATTTTATTAGCGGTGCCGCAAGATAATGGCTCGGAAGCGCGCGTTCACTTGCCACGAGCGGGCTACGTGTTGGATTTCAATTGATCGACTGAGAGGAAGCGTATTGATGGCGGCATTACTAGAATTTAAAGATGGCACTCCACGGATCGCTTTGGTGACCGGCGGTGCCGGTGGCATCGGCTCTGCCACTGCACGGGCGTTGGCCAGTCACGGCGCATCAGTCGTTGTGACAGATATTGATCGAGACGCGATAGACGCCGTGGTCGACGATATTCGCAACAAGGGCGGACAAGCTACCGGCTGTGTCCTCGACGTGGGCGACCCAGCGTCTTGGCTCGCTGCTCGCGATGTGGTTAAAGAAACCTACGGTGATTTATCGGTGCTTGTTAACAATGCAGGCGTTGATGTGATTAAGAGTGTTGCCGATACGACGCTGGCTGATTGGGAGCGCTTATTCCGTATCAATAGCACCGGTATGTTTCTCGGCACGCAATGCTTTCTTGATGATTTGCATGCGTCGGGTGAAAGAACAAAGGTTTACAGTTCTATTAT
Organism: Luminiphilus sp.; assembly: GCA_036803865.1. Lineage (GTDB taxonomy): Bacteria > Pseudomonadota > Gammaproteobacteria > Pseudomonadales > Halieaceae > Luminiphilus. The sequence goes on along the minus strand of DAIRTN010000014.1, from coordinate 24,032 downwards.
CAATATGTCGTCAATCTGCGGCAATATTGGCGTCGCTTTTCAAACTGCTTATTGCGCGACCAAGGGGGCAGTGCGCATGTTTACCAAGGCTGCTGCTGTTGAGTTTGGCAGCTTAGACAAGCGAGTACGCGTCAATTCAATCCATCCCGGAACCGTCGACACCGCCTTTGCTGCCCAATGCTTAAAAGAGCTCGGGGAGGCAGGCTTTGCGCCCAGCCCTGAAGAGGCGCGAGAAGCAATAAGAGCCGCTCATCCGATTGGCAATATGGCCAGTGGTGATGAGATCGCAGACTCGATTGTGTTTTTAGCCTCTGACTTATCGCGCTTTATGACGGGTTCAGAGATGCTAGTGGATGGAGGTTACACCGCTCAGTAGCGCTCCGAATGAGGGTCACACCCTCATGCCACTTCAATAAGATCGAGCGGGGTTTGATACAGGCTGTAATTCCCCGTCTCGGTCACGATGAAAACATTTTCCATATGTGAGGGGCCCAGCTCACTCCCAAAATAGAGGCAGTCGATACTGATCGCCATCCCGGCTTTGACGTCGAAACCGTCTCGAGCTGCATGCCAACCGGTCCCCGGGTAGGCGACGGGGCTTTCCAGTGGTACGTGCCCCACGGAGTGCGCGACGACCAATAACTTGTCCGGTGCACCTAACCGTTTGGTCTCGGGAATATTGTCTATTCGGCAAATCTGCGCGGTATTGGCGCCGGCTTTTAATCGTTCTACGAGTGTTGCGTAGATTGCTGTTACGCATGCGTGCTGATCTCGATAGGCCTGCGGCGGCGTGCCGATATAGGCGGTGCGGTTGATGTCGATCCAGAAACCGCGATACCTACCTTGGGTTTCCATGATCGCTATCTCTCCGCCCTCGAATGGTCGATCGTAAGGGGTGCGAAATAAGTCAGAGCGAAAGACGAGATCATAGGCGCCACCAAAGAGCATTGGGCTGCCAGGTAACGGATCGACCTCCTGATCTATCATAAACTTGGCTACCGATTTTTCGACATTGCTCCACGATTTACCGATACCAAGCTGGCTGACAGTATGAGCGATGACTTTATCGGCGATTACGCCGCTCTCTTCGAGAAGGGCAATCTCAGCAGGCGTTTTTATGGCACGTGTCGACAGCATAACGTCAAGGGCGTCTTCCCAGCGCTGCCCGTTACTCTCCGCAAGTCTAGTGGCCACCCGCAGATCATCGAACATAATGACTTGATCGGTAAAGCCACGCTCTTTGAGGCAATACTGTAGCGCCAGCATAATGTTCTCGGCGCATTGACCCTCAATGAGTTGAGCGATAGCCGCGAGCTCGACGGTTAGATCCTCAGGAAGGTCAAGGTGCGCATCGTGGCCGCGAGCAGTCTCGCAAAAATTCAGCATGTCGTAGGTGCGTATACGCTCATAAAAAACAGGATGGCCACCTCGTTCCGAGGTGATAAGCGACACTAGACTTGCTTCAGGCATAAACAGGGTCACTGGCTCATCTGCGCTGGTGGGCACAAAGACTGCGGCGATAGGCTCTATTAAGTGCCAGCCGTCCATGACTGAGCTGAAGCCGGTCGTATAAAGAATGTTGTCTGTTGTTGTTAGCATGGCGCCCGCTGAGCCCGCCTGAGTTAAGCGTGACCGCAGCTGGGCAATTTTCAATGCGTAGTCCATGGTGAATCCTCTTTTGATGTGCCCACGTTATCGCGAGTCATGGGTTTGGCGCCTGTTGAGAAAACGATTTATTTGGTTGCGCTACCAGTAAATTTATAGTTAATATCCTTGCTGTGCGCAAGCAAGTTGTAAGCGCTCAGCGAGAAGTGATCCACTCACGAAAAATCTTGCGATTTATCCCATAAAAACAATGTAGGGAGTACATAAGATGACACTATCCTTTGGTAGAGGTAAATCCTCGTCCTTCAAGTTGCTTGCGTTGCCGGCCGCAGTTGCAACGTTATGCGCGTCGATGGGCACGATGGCTCAGGATCAGACGCAGAGTTCAGCGGCACTAGAAGAAATTATCGTCACCGGTACAAAACGTAATATCGGCCAGCAAGATCTTCCCATCGCCGTGAGTACCATTACTGCTGCTCAGCTCAACAAGACTTTTCAGAACTCAGTCACTGAGCTCGCACAATTTGCGCCAAACGTCACTCTGACACCTCAAAATGGTTTTAACGCTATTGCCGGCGGCATGCGCGGAACGGGCTTTATTTCCATTCTGGTGACTAAAGATCCCTCGGTGGGCATTAGCGTGGATGACTTCGCGTTTAACCACGTGCAATCGCAATTCGTGGAAGTCTTTGATATCGAGCAAGTGGAAATCTTCCGCGGCCCTCAGGGAACGCTCTTCGGTAAAAACACGACGGCGGGCGCCATTGCGTTCACCACCATTAAGCCTGACGTTGGTGGTGAAGTCAGTGGTAATGTGGAAGTTAACTTTGGTCGCTATGACAGCAATGACAGTGACCTAAGCAAATTCAAATTCGCGTTAAATGTGCCATTAACGGATACGTTAGCAGCGCGCTTGTCAGTGATCCGTGATTACTCAGACGGCTACTACTCAAACACGAAGCCAATGGGCGGTACATTTACCTGCTTCGTTTGTAGTGACGGTCTGTTCGCAACGCCAGGCAACCCCAGCACGGCTGAGATCAAGAGCACATACCCCACAACGGGTGATGGCACGAATCTCGGCGGCAAAGACGTACTGGCCGGCAAGCTGAAATTTCGCTGGGAGCCAACTGATTGGTATTCCGCGGACCTAATGTTTGAGTACCTCGATGACCAGTCTGCGACGGTAGCGACGGCGAATGAAACGCCTAATAATGAAGGCTACGTATGGCCCATTATTGGTTTCCCAGGCATCGCGGATGTGGGCATCACCGACCCCTTCAACACAGGACAGTCGTATACCCAAACTGCGGTAATCGACTTGAAAGGTGGTCACAAGGTTGATGCAAACGGCGTCTACCTGAACCAAGTCTTCACTATTGGCGACTATGAAATTAAGTCTATTACTGGCATGCGAGACCAGGATGAAATTCTTGCGAGCACCTACACTGGTGAGGCTTACACGTCACTCTACGACGCGAGCCGAAACAGTAAGCGTGAGCAGTTCCAGCAAGAATTTAGAGTGGCCAGTCAATATGACGGTCCATTCAACTGGGTGGGTGGAACCGCACTGTATCGTGACGATGTAGACTTTATCGTGTTTGGTAACCTCGGCTTCTTCGGGCCACTTGCGGCTACCAATTTTTATGACGACAAATATGAAGTTCAAGAAACAACCCAAGATCGTACTACTTGGGCGGTTTATGCGGACGGATCATTCGATGTCAACGATAAGCTGACCCTATCTGCGGGTGTTCGTTATACCGAAGATAAGAAGGACTTTGAGCGTTACAACTTAGGTACCGCTGCGAACCCTGTCAGCAACATCATCTCCCTCGATCAGTTCGCTGGGCCGTTTGTTAACCCATTACCTGAATCAGCCTTCGGTAATGTTCAGAAGAATTCAGAAACATGGGATGCCGTGACCTATCGATTGGTTGCTGACTATAAGATCAACGATGACATGATGGTCTATGCCAGCTTCGCCACTGGATTCGTTGCGGGTGGATTCTCTGAAACCTGTGGCTCGGAGTTCTCATGCTCACCTTATGACAGTGAGGAGAATGAAAACTTTGAGATTGGTCTGAAGTCTGACTTGTTAGACGGCACATTACGTCTGAACTTGGCAGCCTTCCATACCCAGTATGAAAACCTCCAGCGCGATACAGTGGTAACTATTCAGGACGCGGCAGGTAACACTTTCCAAGAGACCGTCTCGGTTAACGAAGGACAATCTACTGCCCAAGGCTTTGAAGCTGAAATGCAGTGGGCCGTGTCTGATAGTTTCCGAATTGACGCTAACCTCGGTTACCTTGATCACACCTACGATAGCTACACGCCTGGTATCAATCCGGCTGATTTAGGTTTACCTGCGGGAGATGCGATTAATCCTGACCTGTCGGGCTTGCGAGTACCTTTCTCGCCTGAGCTGACTTACGGCGTCGCGGCAACCTATTTCCAGGATCTCGCAAGTGGTGCCAGCATCACCTATAACCTAAATATGCATTATCAGGATGATGCTGAAACAAGCCCTTTCCCAGCGAACTTCCAGGGCGCTGATGCACAAGGTAATCCAATTATCGTGCAGAAGGCGCTTACACAAATGGAAGATCGTACGCTTTTGAATGGCTTCATCACGTATAACGGCGCCGATAACGGCATCGAAATATCGGTATACGGGAAGAACCTGACAAATGAGATCTATCGAGTGGCCGCGAACCCAGTAGCGACGCTTTGGAACTTTACGCGTCATGGACCACCCCGTGAGTACGGTATCCAGGTAGGTTATAGCTTCTAAGAAAGCCTGCCTTGTTTAAGGCCCCTTCTGGGGCCTTTTTTTCACAAATTTAATGGGGATCTTTTATGGAATACACCAAGGAGGAGTTGGTTAAGGCTTATCGCCTCATGAAAAGTATTCGCGAATTTGAAGAGCGCATGCGATCTGAATACCAGCAGGGAAAGCTTCCGGGCTTTATTCATATTTACCGTAATCAAGAAGCCATTGCGGTTGGTGCCTGCCTCGACATGAATAATGGCGACTATATAGCCAGTACCCATCGTGGTCATGGACACTGTATTGCTAAGGGCTGCGACTTAGATGGCATGATGTTGGAGCTTGCCTGTAAGCAAGACGGATTCTGTCATGGTAAAGGCGGCTCAATGCATATCGCCGATATGTCCAAGGGTATGCTTGGCGCCAATGCAATTGTTGGCGGTGGTCCTCCGATTGCTGCAGGTGCGGCACTGACCGCTAAAACCTTGAAGAATCGCGGTGTTTCGATGGCCTTTATTGGCGATGGTGCGTCTGATCAAGGCACGGTTGCGGAAGCGCTCAATCTTGCGGTGGTTCTCAAGTTACCGATGATCTTTATGTACGAGAATAATTTTTACGCTGAATTCACACGCAACCCAAAACCCGAAGGTCAGATTGCCGCTCGAGCGGGTTCATTTGGAATGCCTTCGGTGGTCGTCGATGGGTCAGATTTCTTCGCCGTGCATGCTGCCTGTCGCGAAGCTATTGAGCGTGGTCGTGATGGCGGCGGTCCCACGGCAATTGAAGCCGTCTCTGCACGCTACTACGGTCATTTTGAGGGTGATGCGCAGGCTTACCGTGATAATGAGGAGATGAAGCGACAACGCAAGGAAGGCGATCCTATCCCCCGATTCCTAGCCGATCCACGCGCGAGTATTCTCGATGCGGAGCTGATCAGTACGATCGATGCAAAAATTCAAGCGGATCTGGATCATGCGGTAGAGCAGGCGCTCGCTGCTGACGACCCAACCCCCGACAAGCTGTACACCGATGTTTATATTAATTACGAAGGGGAGTTGCGCTAATGCGAATGTCTATTCGAGAAGCCATTAACCTGACGCTTGATGAGGAAATGGCGCGCGATGAGCGTGTAGTTATCCTGGGCGAAGACGTTGCCAGCGATCAAGGAGGGGTTTATGGCATCACCGCCGGGCTACCAGAAAAGTACGGTATCGAGCGTGTTATCGACACGCCCATCACTGAGTCGGCAATAATTGGCGCCGCCGGCGGTGCTGCATTGACGGGCCTGCGACCCGTAGCAGAACTTATGTTTGTTGATTTCTTGGGCGTTTGTTTGGATCAACTGTTAAATCAAATATCTAAATTTCGGTATATGTTTGGTGGTCAAGCGCGAACACCTGTTGTGATTAGAACTATGATCGGGGCTGGCACAGGGACAGGCCCACAGCACTCACAAATCCTGTATCCACTTCTTGCGGCCATTCCTGGGATCAAAGTTGTCGTGCCGTCGAATGCGGCGGATGCCAAGGGTTTGTTAGCAGAGGCAATTAGACAAGATGACCCCGTCGTGTTCTGTGAGCACAAGGCACTCTACATGGACGAGTGCGATGTGCCAGAGGGAGAGTTTTTGATTCCTTTCGGGCAGGCTCGGACGGTAGTCGAGGGAACTGACATTACGGTTGTGGCTATCTCACGCATGGTTATTTTCGCTGAACAGGCGGCCAAGCAGCTAGCCAGTGAGGGCATCAGCGTTGAAGTAATAGACCCGCGCACAATATCGCCGCTAGACGAGGGCGCAATCCTTAAGAGTCTTGCTAAAACAGGCCGTTTAGTTGTGGTCGACGAGGCGAATCCGATATGTAGCATGGCATCAGAGATTGCAAGTATTGTGGCCGAGCGCGGTTTTGATTATCTCGATGCGCCGGTCAAGAAAGTCACTGCACCGCACACGCCAGTGCCCGCGACGCCTTGTCTTGAAGCGCATTATGTCCCTAGCGTTGACAACATAGTGACAGCGATCAAGGCAACGCTCGATTACTAAATGGCCGATGAGCAAAGCTAGCGTTAAAAAATATCGTCTCACGATGCAGGTGGGCATTTTGGAATGGGAGGTACTGTGAGAACAGGTTTGTCGAGAACAGGCTTAGCAACGATTTTTTTAGCTTTATTGACGGCTGTGCCTGGCGCCATTGTTAAAGGTGCCGTTGT
>DAIRTN010000014.1:12666-17346 GCA_036803865.1 Luminiphilus sp. | reverse complement strand
GTGCCGTTGTGCAAGACGCTGTTAATGCAGGCGCGGACGGTAAAGTTGACGATGGCGTCACGCTGTTTGCGGAGCATTGTGCGGGTTGCCATAACGGATCAGTCCCGCGCGCGCCGCATTTTATTTCATTCAACATGATGTCGCAGGAGTCGCTGCTCACGGTGATGAATGAAGGTGTTATGCAGCGGCAGGCGGCGAAATTGTCTCCTGACCAGCGCACAGCGGTAGCGGCATTTCTCACTGGGTCTTCGACTTCGTCGCCAGCGCCCGTACTCATGTGCGATGAGTCCGTAGCCAATGCGGTTTTAGTAGGAGGCAGCGAATGGATAGGCTGGGGTGGTGATCAGTATAACCATCGATACGTTAGCGATGCGGCCGAACCGATAGGTAAAGCAGATCTGGAGTCACTCACCTTGAAATGGGTATTTGCGTACCCGGGAGCCACTCGAGCGCGATCGCAGCCCTTGGTGCATTCAGGCTCGGTGTATGTTGGCTCCCAAGATGGCGCGGTGTACGCATTAGATCTCGAATCAGGCTGTGCGCACTGGGTTTATCAAGCAGGTGCTGAAGTACGGAATGGTCCCAGCATTGTGGATGCCACCGATCACGACGCGCCTTTATTAGTTTTTGGCGACTTTGATGCACGGGTGCACGGTGTGAACGCGCACACTGGCGAGCGTGTTTGGTTATCGGATATCTCGACTCATCCAGACGCGACCATAACGGGCTCAGTAAAAATTGCTGGACAGCAAATCTATGTCCCGCTTTCTTCCTCAGAGTGGGCGACGGCGGCAGATCCGGGCTATGCCTGCTGTACTTTTAGAGGCAGTGTGGCCGCATTAGATGTGAACACGGGTAAGCTCTTGTGGAATTCTTTTGTCATTCCCGAGCAGCCTGCTGAAACCGGCGAATTCAATGCCCACGGCGCAAAGCGATTTGGGCCCTCGGGAGCTCCCGTTTGGAATACTCCCTCAATTGATACCAAGCGTGGTTTGTTATACGTGGGCACCGGGGAGGCATACACCTCACCCGCATCAATGAGTAGTGATGCGGTTATTGCTATGCGTCTATCCGATGGGAAACTGATGTGGCGCAAACAGTTACTGGCGGGTGATGCCTGGAATATGGCGTGCTTTATCGGTGGCGGCGGTAATTGCCCGGAAGAGGATGGGCCCGATCTCGACATTGGTGCCGCGACCATTTTATGGCAAGCCGACGATAGTGAGCTGCTACTTGTTGGTCAAAAAAGTGGCGATGTTTACGGCTTAGACTTGGACAAACAGGGTGATGTGGTTTGGCATCGAAAATTGGGGCGTGGAGGTTTCGCTGGAGGCGTCCACTGGGGTATGGCGACCAACGGCGACAAGTTATTTGTGCCCATAGCGGACACCGATTTTCTGGGTCTCGCCAAAGGGGACCCGTTCCCAGGTATGCATTCACTGAATCCTTTGACCGGCGCAACCGATTGGTACACGCGAGCTGAAGACACTTGTCGCGATGAGGCCAAGCCCGCATGTGACCCCGGTATGTCTGCAGCGCCAACCAGCACCAGTGAGCTAGTATTTGCCGGTGGCTTTGACGGCATGCTACGCGCGTACGACAGTAACGACGGTGAAGTGCTGTGGGAGTTCAATACGTTCGACACATTTCCAGCGGTAAATGGCGATGTGGCTCGCGGTGGGTCTATCGAGTCGGATGGCCCCGTTTTGTCGAGCGGGCATTTGCTCGTGAACTCGGGGTATCTTTTTGGCAGTCGGATGCCAGGCAACGCATTGTTAGTATTTGAGCCCAGTGAGCGCCCCGCTGAGGAGTTGGCGAGTGAGTAAGCAATTTGAAGCGGTGACCATTCCCAAATGGGGCATCGAAATGACCCACGGACGTATTGTTGAATGGCGCTGCGCAGAGGGCGCCATCGTTGCTGCGGGGGACGAATTGGTCGACATTGAGACCGATAAGATTGTAAACAGCTTCGAGGCAAGGCAGTCCGGTACGCTTGTGCGTATTCTAGTCCCTGAAGGTGAGGAGTTGCCAGTTGGTACCCTGATCGGTGTCATTGCCGTTGCCGACTATTCGCCATCGGATCTCGATCAGTTCATAAGTGCGCAGACGACAACGAGCACGTCGTTGCAAGGGAGCACCGGTGTTGATGATCCTAGCGACAGCGGGGACGGTGCCGCCGCGCAGTCAACGTCGTCCACAAACGTGAAGATCAGTCCCGCTTTACTGCGTAAGTTAAGCAAAGCGGGCATCAGTCCAGAGCTTGTCACAGGCTCGGGACCCGACGGACGAATTTTAAAAGAAGATGTTGACCGCGCCATTGAGCAGGGTTCGCTCGGTGACGCAAGTCCGGTGGAGCGCCATGCCTTAAATGCCTCTCAAAAGAAAGTTGCCTCGGCCTTAAGCGAAGCACAGTCAACGGTGCCTATCTATCACGTCCGACGGCAATTACGCGTGGGCCGCGCTTTGGCGCAAATGAAAGAGCAATTGCCCAATGGGTCGGGTCTTTTGACCGCACTGCTCGTTAACGCTGTCGCTCGCGCTTTGGCGCGGCATCCAACATTGAATACTCAGTTTGAGACGGATGCCTTGAAACCAGTGGGTGCGTTAAATGTGGCTGTAGCGGTTGCTCGCGATGATGGTGCGGTGGCCGCGCCCGTTCTGACAAATATTGATCAGCTCAGTATTGCCGAGATAGTTGAAGGTTTGTCGTCGCTTGTCACTCGAGCTCGTGCCGGTCGTTTGGTTGCAGGCGACGTTCAGCCCGCCGCTATAGCGATTAGCAACTTGGGTATGTATGGCGTCGATGATTTCACGGCGATGGTCACGCCACCTCAAGTTATGGTGTTGTCGGTGGGACGCCTTAGTGTTCAGCCCGCTTGGGATGCGCAAACACAAACGTTCGTCCCTGAAGAGCAGGTGACCGTCACCTTGGGAAGTGATCACCGTGTGGTGAATGGTGCTCAAGCGGCTGAGTTTCTTCAGTCGCTCGCTGCACTGATTGAGGACACTGATTGAGGGAACTGATTGAGCGTTTCCACTTTGGAGGAGGGTGATCAATGGCTGCTGATGAATTTCCCAATTTAATGGACGCACAGGTTCAGCAGCAGCCTTATGACGTGTACCGGGAGCTACGCAATCGATGCCCCGTGTATGGAATGCCATCCTCCGGGTTTCATATAGTCGTCTCCGATCAGCATGCCAGAGAGGTGCTTCGCCAGCCGGATCTCTTTCTTAGCGGAGTCAATCCGATGGCGCTCGCCGACGGCGGGAGTGTTGACCAGGACATTATCGATATTTATCAAAATGAAGGTTGGCTACCCCTATCTTCTTGCTCGACGACTGACCTGCCGCGTCACCGGAAAGTGCGCGGTTTCTTGGAAACGCTATTTACCGCCAAGCGTGTTAGGCACGCAACGCCGATGATTGATCGGGTGGCTGCTGAATTATTCGATAGTTTCGGCGCGAGAACTGACATCGCCTTTGTTCATGAGTTCGCCCATCCTTTTCCTATGGTCGTGATCGCCAATCTTCTAGGGGTGCCTGCGACTGATATTGCTCAGTTTAAGATCTGGTCCGATGCGATTGTTGAGCCCTTTAGCATGATGGCCTCGCGAGAGCGGCGAATCGAGTGCGCACGGCTAGTGGTCGACATGCAGCACTACTTCGCTGCGATGATCGAAGAGCGGCGGAAAAAACCTCGGGATGATTTCATTAGCGAGGCATTGGCCTACCGCGATGCTGCCGGTGAACCATTTGATATGCAGGAGCTGATGACGTTGATCACGATTGACCTACTGGCGTCTGGGAATGAAACAACGACGGCCGCAATCGGTTCAGGAATGAAGTTGCTGCTTGAAGACTCTGCTGGAATGGAAGCCCTTGCCCAAAATCCTGCGTTGGTGCCCGTTGCGATAGAAGAAATGCTCCGCCTTGAGTCGCCCGTGCAAGGCATGTTTCGAGAGTGTGCTCACGCGGCGACTATTGGTGGTATCGATTTTTCGAAGGGCGATTTACTTAATATTCGCTTTGGTTCGGCGAATCGTGATGAAGCCCGCTACGGCAATGCGGAGCGTCTTAACCTTCAGCGCAAAAAGCCCGGTAGTCATCTTGCCTTTGGGATTGGTCGCCACGTGTGCGTCGGTGCGGCGCTCGCGCGGCAAGAAATGATCAGCGCGTTTAGCCAGCTTTTTCAGCGCTTTCAGAGCTTCGAACTCACCGCCGAGACTCCCTTACCCACTTACTTACCTAGTTTTTTTGGGCGCAATCTTGATGAGATCCGCCTTACGCTTACAGCTCGACAATAAATGCTGCCTGAACGACTTAGGGCTGTCCTATGTCTAGCTGTTGTCCGCCACTCACTGCTGCCTTTAGCATTTGGACGTTGAAAACGTAGTCGACATTACCGTCTTCATCGAAGTAGGTGACGGCGCCTTCGCCGAGAAATAGCATCTCGGTCTCAACGATACAGTGGGCATTAACGTGAACAGCGAAGATCGGTTCAAAGCCATAGGTACCCGGCCCCGCCGAACCAGCGTCGTAAATGAGTTCGCCCTTGGTAACAAAAAATTGCCCCGTGCCCTCGTGTCGGTGGGCCTGAAAACGTGCGCCGGGTGCCATGTGGACATAAAGCGCCCACTGCCCGGTGTGTTCGCATAGCCGCAGAACTTTGAATTTGGTTCC
>DAIRTN010000014.1:9910-12566 GCA_036803865.1 Luminiphilus sp. | reverse complement strand
GTAGCAAACGCGCGCAGAAAATAATCCGTTGTTGCAGCAATAAAGGTAAGGCCCGATTGAGTGACGGTAGGCCCACCAATGTTGGGTGCTCCATCGATAAACCAAAAAGGGAAGGGAGCCATATCGCGGGATGTGCCCAGCGGTACCTGCCATTTCACGTCCCCGGTCACAATATCAATACCCGCCAAAGTACCCCATGGTGGCGGCGTACAAGGTGCGCCAAGGGGCGAGATAAAGCCGAGCCAACGGCGGTCGCAATAGGGAGTGCCTTTTGATGGCTCGTCAAGAAATAAGCCGTGGGCAACTGGATCGGGTAAGCTACCTTCTTCGCATTGATCGCGCGGAATCAATTGCACAATGGTACCCAGATGCTGAGTGTTCACGACGAGAGTTGCACGCTCGGGGTCAATAGCCGGTCCGCCCCAGTTTTGGCCACCAAAAGCACTTGGCATGTGCAGAGACCCCTGCTCACTCGCGGGTGTGAAAGGTCCTTCGTAGCGCAGGTTTGCTAGCGTGTCAGCGCAGGCGGCTTCATCCCAAAAGGTGAGTCCCCACACTTTTTCCGTTACCCCTGGCACTTCAAACAATGAGCGGGGCTTTGTCGGCACGGGTTGAGTGGCCGCGGTGTAGTCTCCAAGCACGGCGGATTGTGGTACCGGTGTTTCGACAACGGGGAAAAGCGGCTCGCCTGTCTCACGGTTCAGCAAAAAGACGTAGCCTTGTTTGGTTGTTTGTGCCAAGCCGAGAACACGGTTGGGACCGTCTTGATAGTCAAAAAGCGTGGGTTGGGAAGGTGCATCGAAATCCCAAATATCGTGGTGAACCGTCTGGAAGTGCCAAATCACTTCTCCAGAATCGAGATCGAGGGCGACCACTGAGCTTGAGTAATAGTCTGACCCGTTCCGGTGGCCACCGTAGTAATCGGGAGAGGTATTGCCCGTCGGCACGTAGACTCTATTCAGCGCGAGATCCACTGAAATATAAGACCAGACGTTCGTGGTTCCCCGCTGATAGTCAGCCTTTGTTGAGGCACCGTGATGCGGCTGTTCTTGCTCATTTGAACGTGCCGCATCTTCTGCTTCTGCCAGCGGGTCATTTTTTTCTAAGAGCGGTTCCCAGTCCCAAACCAACTCTCCGCTGTTTAGGTCGTAGGCGCGGACAACGCCGCTGGGCACATTGGTTGAAAGATTATCGACCACCGAGCCGCCTGTGACGAGTAAGTCGCCAGCAATAGCGGGGGGTGTATTTAGCATGTAATCGCTAGGAGCGTAATCTCCAAGGCCGATGCTTAAATCAATGTCGGCGTGGTCACCAAAGGAGCAGCGGGTACCCCGGGTGGCATCAAGACCAATTACTCGCGCATCGTAGACTGGCGCAATAACAACGTGATGGCACAACGCATCGGGAGCCACGTCCGTATTGACCCACTGAGTAACGCCACGGCAGCGGGGCATTGGGTAGTCTTCGATTTTACCGTCGGGTGTGTAGGACCAGCGTTCCTCCCCTGAACGCGAGTCGACGGCAATAATCCTGTTAAAGGGCGTGCAAATGATCAAGTTATCGCCCATGAGTATCGGGGTCGCCTGCCAAGATGACTGCAGTGGTACTTCGCCGCTTATGCCCTCTCTGAAATTATCGCCCTCGCGAAAATCCCCTGAGCGATGAGTCCACGCTACTTTGAGATTTTTCACATTGGCCGGAGTTATCTGATCCGCCTCACTGTAGTGTCCCCCTCCAAGATCGCCCCCTGGCCACGTCCAGGTAGTCGCGTCCCCTGCATGTGTGAGCGAGCCCCAGGCTAGAATCGTCATGATCAGCACACGCTGAGTAAAGCTGGGGCTGCAAAACATCGTTTTCATTGTGGAGGTATCCTCAGTTAGCGAACAGTAATCGGTTGGTCATCGGAGGGCTTCACTGACTCTCCAAAGGGCTTGGCGAAGCCTGCTGGCAATTCTTCCGTCATATCAAGTACCGCCGCGAGGCGGCCCATGCCTACGTAGAGTGCGCAGTGGAGTAGAAGCTCCATAATTTCGGCTTCGGTGAAAGCGTCTTTTAACGCCGCAAAAAATGTTTCATCGATACTTAAGTGGTTGCAGGCAAAGCGGTCGCCTAGCTCGAGTGCGAGAGATTCTTGAGCCGACAGATCTTGCTCTGATTTCGGCTGCTCAAGACTGCAAACAAGATCTTCAGAGACATCATCCAGAGCAGATTGATAGCGTATTGCCATACAGCTTTTACATTGGTTATGAAACGCTATTCTCAGGCGCATAAGTTCGATCATGCGTTCCGGCAACGTTCTGTTCATAACGACGCCAGCCCCGAATTGAAGTGCTCCGAGCGCTGGGCCTGGTGCATGAACTAACATGCGCGTAATACCGAGTTCAATGTCGGTTGCTGTGTCTGCTTGAACGAACTGAGATATCGCTTCAGGCCACAGCTCTGTTGGTACGTGACTGATTCTGCTCATGGGTTAGCCCGCCTCTGGCCGGATTATTTATTATTGTAGTCGTTGGATTATGTCACTTGTTCCTAACAAGTAAAGGGATTGTTTTACAGGGTGCAGCGTTGAGAAAAAGAGGGGGTAGTTGTGAAAAGGGTGTAGCTGCGAAGAGTGTGCAGCTGTGACTAGACGTGACGTACCGGTGATATGCGCCTG
>DAIRTN010000014.1:5058-9810 GCA_036803865.1 Luminiphilus sp. | reverse complement strand
GCCAATTTAGCCCTGCCAATTTAGCCCTGCCAAGCGCTACCTTTTCGACTACGCCTCGCGCCGTAGGGTGTTTGAGCGCTTATCGGGGCCATCATGGGACCAGCCGGGTGCGAGAAAAATGTAGCGAAGCTTGTCGCGCCACTGGGTTGCGCGACTGAAATCCTGAGCCATATTGCCGTATTCGCTAAAAGCACTGCGCAGCACGGTTGGGTTGTCTATATTTGCGGTGAGGCCATAGCTGACTGGCTCAGTCGTTGACTCGTCACTGAATGTTCCAAATAAGCGATCCCAAATAATGAGGGTCGCACCGTGGTTGCGATCAAGGTAACGGATATTTGAGGCGTGATGAACGCGATGATGCGATGGCGTATTGAACAAAAACTCATACCAGCGGGGCATTCTGTTAATGGCGGTAGTGTGTATCCAATATTGGTAAATGAGACTCAGAGACAGCATGGTCACGATCATCACCGGGTCAAATCCCAGTAATGCCAATGGGCACCACGCAAAGTACTTAATCACTCGCTCGCCCACTCCCTGCCGCAGCGCTGTGCCTAAGTTGTAATACTGTGAGTTGTGGTGGGATATATGCCCCGCCCACATGAAGCGTACCTCGTGATTGCCTCTATGGAACCAGTAATAGGTGAAGTCATCGAGGAAAAATAGCAGCACCCAAAAAGGGAGGGCTCGTGTGACGATGTCTTTGAACGGAGAGGCCTCGTAGCAGATAAACATCAGCCAGATGCCGAGAATTTTCGGGATTATATCCACGAATACAGTGAGTACCATGACACCCATGGATGTTGCAAAGTCTGACTTTTCGTAAATGGGTTGAAGCTGCTTGCGCGCCCAAAGCCACTCAATAAGCAGAGCGAGCAAAAAGAAGGGCAGGGCGGCCATGACCCAGTCGTCTTGCATTACTGCCATAATAGACTCAAGCATTGTTAGGTGTCTCAGCTAAGTTCAGTGGTTATTTTATGCCTAAAGTGTAGCAGAAACGCATACACTTACCGAGTGATAGCGAGCGGCTGTTCAGCTGAGTGTGCGTCGGTTTTCAAGCGCTGTGGGTGCGTTTTAAATTGTGCAGTTACGGAATTTATCACCTACACGATGTTCATCACCCACAGCTCTGCTTTATGTGGGATACCTCAAAGAGACAAGATGCATGTCACAACCCCCTTTATTACCCGACTGGTTACGCGCACACGGCGCGCCACTTTTCAAAGCGCAGATTCGCAGTCGACCAGAGGACTTCCGGGTAACGGAGGACCTGGGCTGGGAGCTAAGTGGGGACGGCGAGCACGATTATCTTTTTATTGAAAAGACGGGCGCTAACACGGAGTGGGTAGCGAAACAGCTCGCGCACTATGCCGATGTCCCGGTTAAGGATGTGGGATTTTCTGGCCTCAAAGATCGACATGCTATTACCCGACAATGGTTTAGTGTGCCGCGTTGGCATTCGCCCGATTGGAGCCAGTTCGCGGTAGAGGGCGTGTATGTGGTGAGTGTAGAGCGGCACTTGAGAAAGTTGCGCCGAGGAGCGCACCGATCGAACGCGTTTACCATCGTCTTACGCTGCGCGGACGTCATTGATGTCGACGCCGTTACGCCGCGTATAAGGCGCATCATCGAGAGTGGAGTGCCTAACTATTTCGGCGAGCAGCGCTTTGGGCGTAACGCGGGCAATCTACGATTGGCTGAGAGCTGGGCCGAAGGCAAGCGCTTGCCCCGGGACAAACGAAGCATGGCTATTTCCACTATTCGCTCCTATGTATTCAATAGTGCGCTTTCGGCGCGCGTGGCACAGTCCACATGGAATCACTTAGTACCCGGGGATAAAGCTAACCTTGAAGGTTCTGGCAGCGTTTTCGATGTCACCAAAGTGGATGCTGAACTGCATGCACGCTGTGAGGCAATGGATATACACCCAGCGGGTATTTTGGTCGGTGACGGGTCTGCCTGTCAGCCCGATCACTGGCAAAAAGCGCTAGAGAAAGCGCGTGTTAAGGAAGACAGCCGAAGTTTGCGACTCAAGGTACATGACTTAAGCTGCGATATTGGGGATACCGAAATGACCTTGAGTTTCTCGTTGGGCCGCGGTGCCTATGCAACCTCGGTATTGCGCGAATTGTGTCGCTGGTAGTACGTCTATGTGCATGAAAGGTCTGTGTGAGCGGTAGGTCTGTGTGAGCATAGGCTTGTGTGAATAGCTGGCCCAGGTGAAGCCGGCCTGTACCTCACGCACCCTGGCCGGCCTCGCGACGTTTGCCCGAACACGCTATCCTGTAACGGTGTATCTCCGAGGACAAACCTGTGCAAGCACTTTACCTACGTAGTTTCGGATCGGACAATTTATCACTGGCGGAGCACGCCGCAGC
Source organism: Luminiphilus sp. (assembly GCA_036803865.1). Classification (GTDB taxonomy): domain Bacteria; phylum Pseudomonadota; class Gammaproteobacteria; order Pseudomonadales; family Halieaceae; genus Luminiphilus. The sequence goes on along the minus strand of DAIRTN010000014.1, from coordinate 7,432 downwards.
AGAACCCTCTGAACATGAGGTAGTGGTTAGGCTTGAAGCTGCATCGGTGAACCCGCGAGATAGTCAGATCATTGCAGGCCATTTCACGCCCAACGTTGAGTTTCCGCTGATTCCTCTTTCCGACGGTGCTGGCACGGTGATGAGCGTAGGTTCGGCTGTGAGTCGGTTCAAGGTCGGCGATCGCGTGACCTCACTGTTCTTTCCTCATTGGCGTACCGGTGAGGCGACGTCTGGGGAGCGCGCAATATCCACGGGCCTCGAGACACCGGGTGTGGCCCGCGAGGTTGCTGTTTTTCACGAGGAGTCATTGTCGAGCTTCCCCAAGCATCTCTCTGCTGCGGAAGCTGCTTGCTACCCCTGTGCGGGTCTTACTGCGTGGTTTGCTTTATTCGATAAATCGCATATTGGTGCAGGTAGCTGGGTGCTCATACAGGGGACAGGTGGTGTGGCCACCATGGGTCTTCAGCTTGCAAAAGCTGCGGGCGCAAAGGTCATTGTTATCTCCTCCAGTAACGACAAGCTCAATCAAGCGGCCGCATTAGGCGCCGATCATCTTATCAACTATGTCGACACTCCCGACTGGGGACAGCGTGCCTTTGAACTGTCTGGGCACGGTGTCGATGCGGTACTGGAAATTGGTGGTACTGCCACCCTGGAAAACTCTTTGAACGCTATTCGCCATGGTGGGCACATTAATATTATCGGTTACATGGCCGGCATTGATATGGGTATCACCGTTTTCCCCTTGATCATCAAGAATGCCAACTTCCATGGCATCGGTACGGGCAATCGCGAAAGCTACGAGCGCCTACTGGATTTTGTAGGGGTACATGAAATCCATCCCGTGATTCACCAGCGTTTTCCACTGGCCCAGTTGCCGCAAGCGTTGCATGCACTCGACACCGAGAGCCCGTTTGGGAAGATCGTGGTTGAGATGCGCGGTATGCAGTGAGCGCTTGGGCGCCTCAGCTATTTTGAGTCAGCGCTCGCGCATAACTAATAGCACGCGCACAACTATCGCGCGCGCAGCTATAGACAGACAATAATCCTTACATGCCGTTAGGATAAGTCTCTAGATCAACGGCACCGCTGGTTCTTACGGCCCCCATAGCGTCGGCATAAGCAAGCAGTAGTCTCAGCGTGTAGCCTGCCCGTTCAACAAAATAATTGTGTGCTTCGGCAGTATTATCATCCGGATTATTGTTGAGCACCTGCCCCACATTTCGAATAACGAGTTGCTCAGGAATATAGCAAAGACGATTGTTTTTATAGCTGCTTGCTCGTAGCTCGGCGACAACATAGGCACCGCCATCGGCTCCCGACACAGTGGTGATCAATGCCGGCTTGTGCGCAAGCCCCGATTGAGCACCGCACAGCAGAAAGAAATTTTTCAGCGCTGACGTTGCCATGCCATGCCATTCAGGACAAACGAAAATGAAGCCGTCTGAAGACTGCAAACGCTCGACCAGGCTGGGTAGAAAAGCCCACTGGCCCTCGCCACTACCGATATTTTCATCCCACAGGGGCAGCGGGTCACGGGCTAGATCGTGTAGCCATGTTTCAGTGCCTAAAGACTTGAGCTGTTGCTCTAAATAAAGACCCACTTTCCGGCTCTGAGAATCTTGACGATGGCTGCCAATGACAATGCCTATATTCACTTTAAATGCTCCTAATCTGTATGGGTATCAACGTGTATGGGTGGCGATAAGACGAACTTGTGATCGTCAGAGGGAGTCGCGAATGCAATAACTAAAACAGTGCGAGCACAACAAACAAGAGCAGGCCGCCACCTGCGGCAACTGCTGTGGGTGCGCGCAGCCGCGGCGAAGATAAACCGAGCCATAAACCACTGACCATAATGAAGAGCATGCCGGCCGCAAATATCTGTTGGTAGGTTTTATAGTCGCTAGGTCCATGCCCCATGTGTAATTCCATCATTTGTTTTTGTAATGACGGAACCATGTAATCGATAGTGACGGCCTGCTCAGCAATCGTCAGCTGGTAGTAGGGCCTGCTCGTTGGGCGAGTTTGTAAAACAGTGCCTCGGTTCTTCACATAGTCAAACTCAAAGTCGGTTACGCCTGCTTGTGCGAGTAGCGCGGTGACATTCTCTTTGGAGGGTTCGGCTACTTGCGATGCGGCCTCAGCCAGTACCGCTACCCGGGTAGTTTCCAGCGAGCCTTTCACGCCTAGTAAATAGAGCCCGCCCGATGTGGCGACTAGAATGACAGCCACGCTAAAAAAAGCCGATAAGTACAGGTGAATTTTGATAAACAGTGCGCGACCCATGTTGGCTCCCATAAAGAAAAATTGTAGGCGGTTCTGCGGCATTCTATCTGGTTTTGCAGGCGAAGTCGGGCGGATTCCTGGGTCG
>DAIRTN010000014.1:0-4958 GCA_036803865.1 Luminiphilus sp. | reverse complement strand
AGCACTAGCACCAGCACCAGCATGCACGTGCCCCAGGGCCAGTTTGTTTTACAGCGTCGCCCCCTTCGTCGCAAGGAGCTGTTGCAGGCTTGGGATGCCGCGGATGAGTATCTGCTGAGCGAGGTCGCAAAGCAGCTGTCCCAGGAATCCGGCAAAGGCACGCGCATACTCATTGTTAACGATAGTTTTGGTGCCTTGGCGGTGGCTCTGTCGTCTTGGTCACCGCAGACCTGGTCGGATTCATTTCTCAGCCAATTGGCTACGCGTGACAACTGCAGAACCAATGACATCGACTTATCGACAATCACCGAGGTGAACAGTTTGGAGCGTCCCACGGCTCCCCTAGATATTGTCTTAATAAGAGCGCCAAAAACTCTGGCTTTGCTTGAAGATCAGTTAATAAAACTGCGACCGCTGCTTACGCCTGATACTCGTATTTTAGTCGCGGGCATGGTTAAAGCCTTGCCGCGCAGTGTCTGGCCAATGCTTGAGACGTTAGTGGGCGATGCACAGACCATGCCCGCAGTGAAAAAAGCCAAATTGATTTGTGTTACACCCGACTTAACGCGGCCTTTGCCCAGCAATCCTTATCCTGTGACATACCCGCTGGAGAATACGGACTGGCTTATCAGTAATCACGCTAACGTATTTTCCCGGGACAGTCTCGATATAGGTACGCGCTTTTTTCTTGAGCACCTGCCCTACATGTCGGAGGCTCGAGACATCGTTGACCTCGGTTGTGGTAATGGTGTGGTGGGACTCAAGTCAGCGGCACAGCATCCAAACGCAACCGTTCACTTTGTTGATGAATCCTTTATGGCGGTGACTTCTGCCAGAGAGAATATGGAGCGCGCACTCGGCGCCGCACATCCGGCCGCATTTCATGTAAGCGATGGCTTGGAAGACTTCGCTCCCGCATCGGCCGATCTTGTGCTGTGCAATCCGCCCTTTCACCAGCAACAGGCGGTTGGCGACCAGATAGCAAAGCGCTTCTTTAAGCAGGTCCACACCGTATTAAGGCCAGGTGGTGAACTGTGGGTCATTGGGAATCGACACTTGGGTTACCACGTGACGCTGAAAAGGCTTTTCGGCAACGCCGATGTCGTCGCGTCTAACGCTAAATTCGTTATTCTCCGAGTGGTGCGCAGGTCGAATTAAGATTTTCCGTGTAATTCTTGCACTGCATGCGGATTATTTAGCCGAACAGGCCAAAATCCACGTCGTCAAAGTTGGCCAAGCCTGGGAATACTTGAAGAGTATCGGACTGACTCAAGCCAAACCATTTCGCCAAGTTAGATGCGTATTGCTCAACGCTTATATCGGGAATCGACAAGTTGTAGAGCATTTTGTCGGTTTCAACGTCGAACGTGGGGACTTCGCCGATTAACTGTCCACCGTTCACGGGGGATCCCATGACGAAGTAATGGCCGCCCCAGCCATGGTCAGTGCCATTCGCGTTAATCGTAGGTGTACGTCCAAAGTCGGACTGACTAAAGGTCACTACACGATCATCTACCGCTCGAGCCTCAATGTCGTTCTGAAATGACTCTAGATTTTCAAACAGTGCAGACACTAAGTAGGGAAGATCTCTATCCTGATTGTCATGAGTGTCATAACCGTGCATTTGAACCATGATGACTTGTCGATTCTGATTCAGGCTTGGCGCTGCTTCAATTAAGCGGGCAGCCATTTTAAGTTGCTGCTGAAAGTTGCCTGCAGCGTGGCCGGTGGTGGTGGGGTACATGACGGACGTGTCGTTTGTGTTTTTAAGGATTGCGCTTAGCTCGGCTGAGCTCTCGAGCGTGCGAATATTTCGGTTCCCAAGCTCAGCCCCTAGGAGGTTGGTGCGAGGGCGGTCTTGAAGGTCATAAAACAGAGTTTGCTCGTCGGGAATCATATTCTCGTCGTAGATTCGCGGAATATTATTCACACCCCGTGGGTCTACGGTAAACGTCGGCGTGTTTAGCGTCGTGGTAAAAAGCTGAGATTTGTCCAAAGAGATATTGGGGGTAATGGTTGTTGATTGCAGCTGCATTAGCTCCAACATCCTGGCTCCCCATCCCTCTCTTGCATTGGGATTCATGCCGCCGCTCTGCCAGAGGTTAACCTGAGAGTTGTGTGAGCCAATAAATATGGGCATGGCGTTGGCATTTTGCTCGATCATTTGTTTTGTCGTTGGCTGGCGAAGAGGGCCGACATTGGCCACCCAGGCGAGCTTGCCATCCTGATACAGATTCGCCATGTTTTGACAGAAGGCGGGCGCGCCGAAGTCGGCCAGCCCAAAGTCAATGAGTGTGTCTTGCTCAAAAGCGAGATTCTGTCGGATATTTTTGTAGCGCTCATAAGCATCGTTTTGTGAGGGCACAATTAAGCCGAGCGAATCCATGCCGCCGTGCAGAAAGACCATGACCAGAGTCTTAAAATCACTTGGCGCTGCACTGCTGGCGGCGGACAGGGTGCTGAGCAGCCCAAGGCCCGAGCCTAAGAATAAATTACTGGACGAAACACTCAATGAGGCAAACCCAGACTTTAAGAAGGTCCTTCGATTCATTGCAAGCATTCCCTATTTTTGCTGTGAGTATTCTGGGGTTAACGAAATCTGATAAATCAAACTGCCCAGTAATCCGTCGATGTCGGCATTTCGATGCGTTTCCGACTGAAAGTAATCAGCCGTTAGTGTTTGCTCTATTTTAGGCGAGAAAAATTTTACTAGCTCATCTTTCATCGATGCTGAGAGCTGTCTTTGCGTCATGTATTCGTCGACGAAGTCAATGACTTCGCTTAGCCCCGAAGTTGTCAGGCGATCAACGAGCGGCGCTAAGTCGTGCACCACGGCGTAGGTCAGATGCTCTGTGAATTCATCTGAGGGATTGACCGAGTACCAATAAGCGAGTTGCTCTCGAGTTGACACATAAGCAACCAGAGAGGCGTCAGAGACGATGGTTTCCGGAGTGATCACTTGGAGCTCGGGTGCGACTAATCCCAGCTCAGCGAACTGGCCGTTGGGTGTGTATGTGGGGCTGTAAAAATTAAACACGCTGTGCGCGCCCAAAAACGTTTGAGTGGGTCGGTTCCCCAAATAGTTGTTGTTCTCCAAATAACTGCCAACATTGAACAGGCGGTTAAAATTGACGAACTTTAAGAGAGGATCTTTAACTCGGCCAAAGTGCTCTGGTTGTTCCGATGGCACTTTGCGAGCCTCGGGGTCAAACAGTACTGCCTGTATCACCGACGATAAATTGCCTCGCTCTCCTTCAGCGTTGCTGTTAAAGACAGCAACCACGCGCGCTAAGTAATCTGTCGATGGATTGCTGGTAACAAAATTCTTGATCAAGTGGCGAGCGACAAAAGGCCCTACATTCGGATGGTAAAATAAGCTGTCAATAACAACATCCAGACTCTCGGCAGCAGATGCCCCCGCCGGCACATAGTAGTTGCGCAAAAGCTTCTTTTGGGTTTTTTGATGAAAGTCATCGTACGGGGTCATGGGGGCCAGTCGGTCTTGCCATTCGACTGAATGAAAAGTGTCTCCAAATTTGTAGGCTGGTTGGTCTGCAAAATACCAGCCAGTGAGAGCTGCGGCGTAGTTCTGTACGTCTACAGGACTATAGGTCTGTACCGGTAGGTTTGTCGCCTCGTCAATGATTGGACTGCCATCTTGATTAAGAAGCTGCAAGCCTACGGTGAACAGCTGCATCACTTCTCGAGCAAAGTTCTCATCGGGCCGAATGTTTCGTTCAGGGTCGGCTTTTTCATTGCCAAGCATGGCGAGAAACATGCCCATCGCCGGGTGTAACGTTACCTCACGGAGCAAATCTCTGTAGTTGCCAAAGGCATTGCGATGCAGGGTGTCGGCGTAACCCATCATTAATTCATCGTGGCCTGCGAAATCAAATCGATCTGAAATCACGAACATTTGGCTCAATGCGTAGGTCATCCGTTGACGCAGCTGGTCTGGACTGGAGAGGGCGTTAAGCATGAACGTTTCATGGCTAAGCTGCCTGAAATTGGCGTTTTCACCACTATCAACGTCGTTGAAATCTGCGGCTATTGATTCCCAGGCGCTGGTGTAAGAATGCAGATCCATGGTGGTCTGCTCCTCGAACCAGGCGGCGGCGCCCTGTTGAATCAGTGCGTCAATATCCCCGTCTCTTGGCCCGAACGTGCCCTGATACAGCAGCCGAACAGCATCGGTTCTATCTTTTATCGTCGGTGTAGGGGGGGCAGTACTTGCGAAAATGGGTAAGGCGTCTGGCGTTGGTAGCGATGGGGTAATATCAAGAGAAGCCCGATCTACGCCGCCTCGCCCGTCAGTGACTTCAAGGCGAATTGTAAACGTGCCGGCCATATCGGGTTCAAATTTCACGACGTTGGTGTCGACCTCCTCGAGTGAGGCATAACTCCCACTGGGTGAGTCGAGCTCCCATTGTATCGACAGCGCGTCTCCATCCTCATCGGTGCTCGACACGGAGGTGACTTCTACAGTTTTACCTGCGATGTATTCAGCCGTTAAAGCGTCAATAACAGCCACAGGCGACGTATTGCTGACGACGGGGACGTTCGTGCTGGTGTCGCTTGACCCGCCACCACCGCCACCGCCACAACCTGCGACCATAGCCAGGACCGCACACCCACAAAGGATTTTGATGTGAGTCACCGCGGGACGTTTTTCATGGATCGTGCTCAATATAAAGTGCTCTCGACAATGCCTCTGTGGGCTTAAATTGTTGGTAAGTTCAGGCACCCCGAGCGGGTGTACTGCTGGTGTTAAACAAAGCGTACACCATGTAAAAAGAGAGTGGTATTGCTTCGCGTGCCTATTATGTTCTTGACCCGTTCCAAACGGCAGCGTAGCGTTCCCCTTGCTTTTTTTCACCATAACCATCACGAAAAATTAGGATTTAGGAGAGCTTTATGCCGGACGCTTTTATTGTTGATGCATGCCGCACACCTCGTGG
>DAIRTN010000013.1:51159-59907 GCA_036803865.1 Luminiphilus sp. | reverse complement strand
TAACGCTTGAAGATGCGGGCGACTGAGGATGCAGGCTAAGAAGTGTGACGATTTCAGGCGCAAAGAGTGGTTAACTGTTGCTTAGTCGGTCTTGTTCCTGGCGCATCTGATTGACGGTTTCTCTGAAATTACTCTTGCGCTCAAGTATGTCGACCATGTCGCGATCGATCAGCGCTATAAGCTGAGGCACGGTTAGCTCTCGCAGCTTGATGCCCTCACGATTGGTAAATATGTAGCTGTCTTTCTCTAAATCTCTCACCGCAACCTTAGCCATTAAGGGTGGATCTCTATCGTGGAAACCGATCCAAGTGCCCATGGGTATTTGCAGCTTAACGACAGTATTGCTCTCGTAAGGTTGGTCACTCGTCGGGGTATTGCTTTGACCTGCACGTTGCTGAACAGGTCTTTGAGTGGTTGAGATAGCTTGTTCGTCGCTGTAGTCGACGTTGCCGTCAACGTGTATGCCAGATGGTTCTTCCTGATGGCGAGTGTGCCCCTGATGGCGAGTGTGCTCCTGATGGCGAGCATGCCCCTGCTGCTCGTTAGAAAAGGTACTCATTGGGTCTGTCGGCTCTGTCGTGATCGTTTCCGACACCCTCTCGCTACTGGATTCGTTTGGATCGGGTTTTCCCGTCTCCGGAGTTACTGGCTTCTTGGTCGTTTGCTGATCGATAAGCTCCGCATCGTTTCTAATGCGTTGCTGTGCGCCGGTTGCTTCGACCATGGCGCGGCAAAAGCTGTCGGGTGCACTCAGAGGGCGCGCTTCACCCGATTTCAGCATCGCCTTAAAATCAGCGGTTGTTTTACGTAAAACGCGTGTGCCCAAAAAATCCATAAAGAGCACATAAATATTACTGGCTAAGGTGCCTGCGAGGCGAATGCGTAACTCACCATCCGCCGTGTCGAGGATGTACCAATGGCCGGGGGCAATTCCTGCGTCGTCTAAATCAAAGTCACTTGGCGGGCCGCCCTCAGGCAGGCCTCTGACAGAAATGAGTTCCGCTTCAAGCAGCCCGAGATCTTCGCCGCGCATGTTGCGCAGCAGGGCATACTCAATAAGACCGATTGCACCGGCAATCGCATCATCGTTAGGCGTTAAGCTCAATAACTGGCGCGAGAGCGTCGCCGGCAATTGATGCATGGCGGTTTGCAGGCGGCTCTGCCCGGACGCGTCGTGTATTCCCACGGGTTGTACGGCGTCGACAAGTAGCTGAGTGGTGCTCACAAAGTTACGCCAGTCATCGCTTTGCTCGCCGTTTCGACTGATGATCAGTACGCCGCTCTCATACCAGTCGGATTTTATAAACCGCGCGACTGAACCAGGTACTTCATGCTCTGCAAGTATCTCGTTTAGAGCGGCCGCTGCAGCAATTTGCGCTAACTCATAGCCAAGCGTAATCGCTTCGCGGTCCATCAGAACATTGTCTAGCTGCTGGAGTTGTTGTTCGTGTGCCTGAATACTTTTGGACAATATCTCCAGGCTCTCTGCGACTTGTTCTTCGCTAGGGAAATCCCGGTGTGATCGCTCAAGTGCGTCCCGAGCGCCATCGAGGGCACTGATCGCTGCGCCACCTAGCTCCTTATGCCAACCAACGAAACCATTATGAATAGCATCCAATAAGCGATGCAACACATGCCCGCCAGGAATGAAAAACCGACTGTCTTTAAACGCAAAAGCTGCGGCGAGGCTGCGGGCTTGCTGAAGGGCGACATGTAACTCGGGCGCTAGAGGATAGGCGGTTTTCCAGTGTTCAAAGACGGCATCAACCCAGTCCAGGATGGGTTGGTTATCGGAGGTTGCCTGCTTGAATCCAGCGTCAGATAAGGCGTCATTTAGGGCGCGATCACTAGCCTCGATGCCTTCGAGTGCCGACAGCAATGTCTCGGTCGGAAGGCCTTCCGTGCGGGTAGGCACTGAAAACGCCGCGAGTACGTCTGCTTCGACGGATCGCGTCAATGGCAGTCTGTCGTGATCGTTAACCACGCCGGCTTTGCCTTTTGATAGGTAATTTGCTTATCCGCATAGCGCCTCTGGCACCCTTACTGCATGGCTTGAGGCTAACTTCCCCTCGAATCTGCTAGCAGTTTGTCCACAATACGTTCTAACTGCCTGAGGTTATTACACTCTTGAGCAATGTGACAGTGCCGTATTACCCGTAACATTTCCGAGTCTCCGGACCCCCACGCGCCCCTTGACTCTGGATTTAGCCAGATCAAGCGCCGGCAACGGCCCTTGATCTCCGCCAAAATATCGAGTCGCGGATCCGTGTCGTTATTCCGCGCGTCTCCCAAAATAATCACTGTCGTCGCTCGATTGATGTCGTTGAGGGCCAGTTCTGAAAAGTCGGTGAATGCCCGAGCATAGTCTGTGGCGCCGCCGTAGCGATGATTGACCGTATTCACTGCCTCTTCTACGGGGAGTGTTTTAAACCACTCAGTGACCTCGCCGAGAGCACTAGAGAACGCAAAGCTGCGTGTTCTTGGAAGAACGTCCTGCACCGCATAGAGAAACATTAATAAGAACTTGGCATAGGTGGCTACCGATCCACTGACATCGCAGATAGCCATTACCTGAGGCTTGCGTCGCTCTGTTCGTCGCCAGCGTGGCTCGAAGGGTATGCCATCGGTCGCGGCTGCGCCGCGCAGTGTTGCGGCCACATTCAGTTGCCCTCGGCGGGTTCGTCGCCGCTTGCGGCCATGTCGCGATGCCAGTTTTCGCGCCATCCGATCGATGAGCTTGCGCATGCGCGCCATCTGGTGAGGGTTAATATTGGCGAGCTTTACTTCTGCGAGGGCTTGATCGAGGAAATCCTCGGTGTCACCCGCCGCATGAATCATGTAGGCACGCTCGACTTTATCTCGCGCTCGACCGCGCAGTGCCTCGCGCATCGCCTGCACTTCGTTAAAGGCAGCCGGCTGCTGGTTTTCGAGTTCGATAGCAGCGTCGCGAAGAACTTGCTCACCCAGTGCATCGAGTATCTTACGGATGTATTGTCCACGCTGTGTGAACAGGCGAATATCCTCGACTTGAGCGCTAGTTGCTGCTTGCTCTATCGCAATTGCAAGGGCGCCGTCGTCACCACTTGCCAGTGTGCGAACCAAAGGATTTTCCAACAAAGACGCTATATTGGCATCACTAGCCGCCAGTTCTTCGAGAGCCGACTGCCCGCCGCCATTCGTACTATCTCCGGTTGGATTATCTGCAGAAGAAGGCTCATCCATAGGATGCATGGGATCTGGCGTGGCATCGTTCCCTGGCTTCAAAGGATTGGGTTGGGAGAAAAAGGTTTCAAAAGCGGTGTCGAACAGTGTTTGTTCTCGGAGCGATTTGGCTAACACAGCCGCTAGGCCTTGTTTTAAGCTAACTTTATCCTCGTAGCCCAATAAACTGGCGACATGAACTGCGTCGAGTGTATCGGCAGGCGAAATCGGCAGATCGCTGCTGCGTAAAAATTTGATGAATGTCAGTAATTCATCGCTGCCTGCCGCAGCGTTCACAAGATCTCCAGTTCTCGTGCGAGTTTGTTGAATACACTTTCGGCTGTCTCGATATCCTCTTCGTACTTGAGCAAAACATTCAACGTGTCATGCACTAGCTGTCGGTCGAGTTTTTCTGCATGAAGCAGCAATAAGCTGCGCGCCCAGTCGATGGTTTCGGAGATCGCCGGTGCTTTCTTGAGATCGAGTTCGCGAATAGCGTGGACAAAGCGCACCAGTTGTTGGCTAAGGTGTTCTTGGAGTTCAGGCACTCGGCTAGCCACGATCCGTTGCTCGAGCTCTACCGATGGGAAGGGAATGTGCAAGTGCAAGCAGCGGCGTTTGAGTGCGTCAGACAGATCTCGTGTGTCGTTACTCGTCAGGAAGACGACAGGCTTTGATCTGGCCACTACGGTGCCAATTTCTGGGATTGAAACCTGATAATCCGATAAAACTTCAAGCAATAAGGATTCAAATTCAAAGTCTGCTTTGTCGATCTCATCGATCAGCAAAACTGCCCCGGCTTCCTGCTCCATCGCCTTGAGTAGTGGACGAGGTTCTAGAAATTCCCGTGAGTAAAATACGTCACCCGTGCTATGAAGTCGCTGAATGGACTCCTTCAAACCACTTGCGCCATCAAGAATTTCACCGAGTTGTTCCTTGAGCACTTGTGTGTACAGCAGCTGCTTGCCGTACTTCCACTCGTAAAGTGCTTTGGCTTCGTCTAAGCCTTCATAACACTGTAGTCGCACTAACGGCTTGCCAATGACTTCCGCACAGGTTTTAGCGAGCTCGGTCTTGCCGACGCCGGGAGGGCCTTCGACAAGTATCGGCTTGTTAAGAGCCGCGGCGAGGTAGACTACGGTAGCAATACGGCGGGTACAGATATAGCCGTGCTCCTCAAATGCACTAACGATGCCGTCAACTGACATTAATTGGGGGTAATGAGTATCCTGCAAAAGAGTGTCCTATGATTAGTGGCGTCGTCATCAACCGCCAGAGGCGTTCATGAATCGAAGGATTTGTGGTTCGTCCGGCTGGTCGAACACATGCCGCTCGGGTTTTTGGTTAAGCGCTTGCCGAATACGGTCTGCGAGCATTTCATCACTTTCACCGTCACGCAAATGATCGCGCAAGCTAATAGAGTGTTCGTTACCGAGACACAATAGCAATCGTCCCTCGGCCGTGACGCGCAAACGATTGCAGCTGCTACAAAAGTTATTGCTATGCGGTGAAATCAAGCCAATACGAGTGTCGCTTCCTGCGATACGCCAGTAGCGTGCAGGCCCCGCCTGCTCAGGTGGAGGCTCAGCCTGCAGTTTGAAGTGATCTGCTAGGCAACGATGTATGTCGTCACTCGATACAAATTCTAGCGGCTTTCCAGCGGCATTAACTTGGCCCAAAGGCATTTCTTCAATAAACGCGATGTTGATACCCAGGCTCAGTGCGTAGTCTGTTAGCGCGATGATCTCGTCATCATTCTGCCCCTGCAAAATGACGGCATTTAATCTGATGCGATCGAAACCCACACCGACTGCTGTGCGAATGCCGGCTAACACAGTACTGAGCTCGCCCGTTCTTGTGATGGCTTTGAACTTGGCGGGGTCGAGAGTGTCGAGGCTAATATTGATGCTCGTGACACCACTGTCGCGCAAGTGTTGGGCGCGATTAACCAGCTGACTGCCATTGGTAGTTAGTGCCAGCTCCTGCAAACCCGGCAAGTTATATAGGCCAGTAAACAGCCGATCTACGCCCCGGCGGATCAGCGGCTCACCGCCCGTGATGCGCAATTTTTTGACGCCCAAATGAACAAATATCCGCGCTATCCGCTCCAGTTCTTCCAGGGACAGAACCTCTTGTCGGGGTAAAAAAGTCATTTCCTCGGCCATACAATAGGTACAGCGGAAGTCGCAGCGGTCAGTGACAGACAGGCGCACGTAGTCTATCTGACGCCCAAAGGCATCAATGAGCAAATCGCTTGTTGTAGGAAATGAGTCGGATAACAGCATGCGTGGAGTTTACACAATCCTTAAGCTTAGACAGTATGCCTGCTACAACAAAAAAATGGGCTAGCCGTCTTGGTGATCCCATTCTGATAAAAGGTATTGAGTTGTGCAAACGTTATTAGACCCTAGAGCATCCCCGCTGCCCGGTTTGTGTCTGGCCGGCATCGTCGCAGTCGCCCTTGTTTATTTTGGACAACCATCGCAGCTAGTCGTAACCGCGGCCTGTTCCGTCCTGTGTATTGCATGGTGGGTATTCGAGCCTATTCCGATTCCAGTAACGTCACTTTTACCGCTCGCACTGATGCCTTTGTTTGGTGTTTTGACACCTGCTGAGACGGGAGAGGCCTATGGCTCACCCCTTATTTTACTGTTGCTGGGTGGATTTTTACTGTCTCGAGGTATGGAGTCGACAGGCGCTCATCGGCGTATCGCGCTGGGTGTTGTGCGCCTTGTGGGCGGTGGTAGCCCACGGCGGATAGTTATGGGCTTCATGGTAGCTGGAAGCCTGCTCTCCATGTGGATCTCGAACACGGCTACGGTACTCATGTTAGTGCCGGTTGCCTTGGCTATTCTGGAGAGCAGCTCTGATCGGAAACGTTTAGCCGTGCCGCTTTTGTTAGGTCTAGCTTGGGCATGCTCTATTGGCGGCTTGGGAACTCCGATTGGAACCCCGCCCAATTTAGTTTTTATGCAGGTTTATGAGGAATTCACCGGAGAAACTGTCGGATTTGCGCGCTGGATGTCTATTGGAATACCCGTGGTAGTCATCATGGTTCCCGTTACCGCATTATGGTTGACGCGCGATTTGCCCCACGATATCAAGATTCAAGTACCTGAGGTGGGGGAGTGGCGCAGCGCTGAGAAGCGTGTGCTCACACTCTTTGGTTTGACGGCATTGGCCTGGATAACGCGCTCTGAGCCCTTTGGTGGCTGGCGAGATTTATTGGGACTCAATACGGCCAATGATGCGTCGGTGGCGTTTATAGCGGTTATCGCTTTGTTTGTGCTTCGCGATAAGGATCGCAAGCCGCTGATTACTTGGCAGCAGGCGGTAGATATCCCTTGGGGCGTGCTGTTGCTGTTTGCGGGCGGCATTTGCTTGGCGAAAGCCTTCGTTACATCGGGCCTTTCGACGATCGCGGGAGAGAGTTTGGTGGCGCTGACTACCCTGCCTATCTACTGGATGATGCTGATTATCTGCCTGGCGGTTACGTTTATGACAGAGGCAACGTCTAATACCGCGACCACGGCCTTACTAATGCCAATTTTGGCCTCGGCGGCGATAGCGGCAGGTATTGACCCACTATTGCTCATGGTGCCCGCGGCGCTCAGCGCTAGCTGTGCCTTTATGTTACCCGTCGCAACAGCGCCCAATGCGGTTGTGTTTGGAACTGGCGAGGTGAAAATTAGTCAGATGGTTCACGAAGGTTTTGTCTTGAACGTCTTAGGCGCTTTTCTTATCTCGGGTTTAATGTGGCTGCTACTCTAAAAGCGTTGAACCTGTTCGAGCGAGATACGCCCCCCGCGTAGCGAGGGGGCACGAGGCTTTACAAAAGTGCCATCATTGTTTCTGCAGAGCTCGCGTCGATACCGGGACCCTCCTCAACATTGAGTTGAGTGACTGTGCCGTTTTCAACAATCATTGCGAAGCGCTGTGAACGGTGACCCAAGCCGAATCCTGTCCCATCAAGTTCGAGACCCAGCTTTGCGGTGAACTCACCGTTACCGTCGGCTAGCATGGTCAGTGCTTCTGCGTTTTGACTTTTTCCCCATGCGTCCATCACGAACGCATCGTTGACTGACATACAAACAATGCTATCAACGCCTTTAGCTTTGATTTTGTCCGCATTAACAACAAAGCCAGGTAAGTGAGTCATTGAGCAACCCGGTGTAAACGCACCTGGGACTGCAAACAATACGACTTTTTTGTCGTTAAATAGCGCATCTGTGCTTATCGGTTCAGGGCCTTTGCCGCCCATAACCATTAACGTGCAGGCAGGTATAGTGTCCCCAACAGCTATTGTCATCTTGATACTCTCCTAAAATGAAATTGTAAGTACGTACGAATATTTGCCGAACAGGAGCTTATCAGACGATTAACTGTTTGTGGTCGCCAGCATCTCGCGATACAGCATTTCGCATTCTTGATAGAACGACTGTTGCTCCGCTCCCATGTAGGGTGCACAAAATGACAATAGTTGTAGAACGCCCCGGTGAATAATAACGTCTTGCGGGTCGTCGGGATTGACCATTCGATCCCAAGACAACCAAAAAGTGAGGGTTAAAGCCATGGCATTGATGGTGCTATCAAGCCGAGAATGACTTGGCCGGCTCTCGCCTAAAAGTTCGTTGACCAGGGCTTCGCAGGCTGCGCGCTTTAGTCGACTTAGGCGTTGAAAGCCTCGATCAATTTCAGGGTATCGATGCATCAAGTCGGACGGGCTCTCATACAGGTAGCGGTAGTTGTGCATTTTTTCGATAATCACAGTGAGAAAGAGCCAGCTGCGCATTACTGGACTGTCTTCATTGTCTGAAAATAGAGTGGGGTCAGTGAGCGGCGTGCTGAGCAGACCGACTAACTCCCGTTGGAGGCGCGTAAACAACGCGAGATTGATCGCGTCCTTACCTTTGAAGTGGTAGTAGAGATTGCCCGGACTTATATCGAGCGCTATCGCAATATCGCTGGCTGAAACATTATGCTCGCCTTCTTCATTGAAGAGCGCGCACGCGGTTTCGAGAATACGGTCTGCAGTTTTCAATCGCTTGGTCCGGTTGGTTCACAGACTTAGCCTACCGCATTCTGTCGCTTAAAAGTGCTTTGTGCATTATTTTCAGGCATAAAAAAGGGGAGCATTTACTCCCCCTAAAAAGGTTTCGGACCGGATGGAGATTAAGCAGCTTTCTTGAACTTACTACGCAACTCTTCGAATCGCGCCTTTGCTTTGTTCATTTGATCTTCGAGCTTACTGCGATCTGTTAACGCGTCGAGCTCGAGGTCGTCAAACGCCTTAAGAGCGTCCTTCTCAACCACTTCGCCGCGCTTAACAAGCGACTCATATAGCTCTTCCGCTTGCTTGCGACGGGTGTCGAGGCGGCTTTGCGCGTCATCAACCTGCTTTTGCAGTGTTTCAAACTGGTCTTGCAGCTGATCATAAGCCTTGCCATATACGCCAAGACCTGCGCGGAACGCGTTGCGACCCGTTTCAACAGCCACTGCACGTAAGTCGCGCTTAGCTGCTGGCTTCTTGGCTGTGGTTTTCTTGGC
>DAIRTN010000013.1:44604-51059 GCA_036803865.1 Luminiphilus sp. | reverse complement strand
TTTCTTGGCTGTCACTGGCTTAGCAGTCGCCTTTTTCGCCACTGCTTTACGCTTGGGCGCCGCTTTTTTTGCGCTCGCCTTCGCCTTTGGCGTTGCTTTTGAGGCTGTCGCCTTAGTCCCAGTTGTCGATGTCTTTTTCACGGTGTTCTCTGCCATGATGATACTCCTTGCGTTCATGCTTCGATTTGGTAGCCGATACGTTCGTGGCTATGTGGCAGACTATGCTCGCAACAATTAGAATCCGCTCTCTAATCGGCGTGGCACTTTTACACAAAGGCCCCGAGTGCGCTGATCAACACTTTGCTGCGTATATGCAACGTGTTTTAAAACTCGTTTCTTTCACATTGATTTTCTGGAGCTTGCATTGTCGACTGCTGACACCTCGTTTAAAGGACGCTTATTGCCTGGGTTAAAAAGGTTATTCGTGGCTGCGCTAATAGCCACTCTTGGTCTGGCGGCGGCTTGGATACTGTTAACGGGAAAGCCCAAGCCTGAGCCAAGCAATGTAGTGGAGGCCCCGAGGCCACTTATTTCGGTGATCGACGCTGAACCTCGCGCGGTAAAAATACCTGTGCGCAGTCAAGGTACTGTCGAGGCGGTTCGCCGCATTAGTCTCGTGGCCCAAGTAGGCGGTAAGGTAGACACGGTATCCGATGGTTTTGTTGATGGCGCCTTTTTCGAAACAGGTGATGAGTTGCTACGGATCGAGTCAGCGGATTATGACTTTGCGATTGCCCGAGCTGAGTCTCAAGTGGCGGCTGCTGAGCAACGACTCGCAGAGGAACGCGGTCGTAACCGCCAAGCTAAACGAGAGTGGCGCGACTTAGGCTCTACTGAAGCCAATGCGTTATTTTTAAGGGAGCCTCAAATGAAGGCGGCCAAGGCGGCGTTGGAGGCCGCTAAGGCCGATCTAGCCGCCGCGAAACTTGCCTTAGAGCGTTCTGTTATCCGCGCGCCGTTCGATGGCCGCATTGAAGCTAAGCGCGTTGATATTGGTCAGTATCTCGCACCTGGGGTAACAGTCGCTGACGTCTACGCCGTTGATCGGCTAGAGGTGAGATTGCCGCTCACCAACTCCCAGGTAGCGCAGCTGTCTCTTCGTGTCCAACGACAGGCGTTGTTGGATTACCCTGTTGTACTCAAGTCAGTGTATGGGGGGCGCGAAGAGCTTTGGCAGGCCCGCATTCGGCGTATCGAGGCAAGTGTCGATCGGCAGTCTCGTTCCGTCACTGCCATTGCTGAAATTGATTTGGCGAACAGCGCGTCGTCGGACCAACATCTACTCAGTCCGGGTATGTTCGTTCAAGCAGAGATTCCTACACCCGCTATTGCAGGTGTCAGTCGGCTACCTGCCAGCGCCCTACGATCTGACAATTCTGTTTTGGTGGTCGGCGCTGACGGACGCCTGCAGCGACATATCGTCGATGTGCAGCGTCGCTCAGAGGAGTGGTCTTGGGTGGTAGGTCTGCAAGAAGGTGAGCAAGTTGTGGCTGTCCAGACAGGTGTGTTGGTTGCGGGAATGGCGGTCGACATTGCCGAAAGCCCAAATACGAAAGGAGTGAACTGACATGCGTGGGCCATTGCACTGGTTCATTCATAACCCTATCGCCGCAAATTTGCTGATGATTTTTCTGGTGCTAGGTGGTCTCATGACCGCGCCCAACCTCGATAAGCAGTTTTTCCCGAGTACTGAGATCAACCAAGTGCGGGTGTCTTTGCCGTTTCCGGGTGCTGGTCCTTCAGAAGTTGAAGAACAAATTTGCATACGTATCGAGGAGGCGATTCACGATCTCAACGGTATTAAAGAGATTCGCTCTACCGCTGCTCAAGGTGTTGGCACAGTGCTCATTGAGGCAATTCCCGACTACTCCATGCAGCGTCTAACGTCGGATATCAAAACGCGAATAGACGCAATCGATACGTTCCCCGCTGACGCCGAGCAGCCTACTGTGACAGAGCTTACGTATCGGCATTTAATGGGTATTGTGAAACTCTCGGGCGATCTCGATGAGCGCGAGCTGAAAGGGCTTGGGGAAGATTTGCGCGATGACTTGGCGCGCCAACCCTGGATATCCGTTGTAGAGCTTGTGACGCCACGACCTTATGAAGTGTCCGTTAATATCTCAGAAGCCGATTTGCGGCGTTACAATCTATCGATTGATGATGTGGTGGCGGCGATTCGAGGCTCATCACTCAACTTGCCTGCAGGATCCATTAAAAGCCGCGAGGGCGATGTGCGCGTTCAAACGCGTGGGCAGGCTTACGAACCCTCTGACTTCGACGACATTATTCTGATTACGGCGCTCGACGGTACCGAAGTGCGTGTTGGCGATATCGCGACGGTGGTGGATGGTTTTGCCGATGTCGATCGAGATAGCTTATTCAACGGTAAACCCGCGTTGGGGATGTATGTTTACGTTACCTCTGAGCCCGATGTTTTGCGGACGAGCGAAGTCATCCACAACTGGGTCGAACAGAAACAAGCCATATTACCCACTGGCGCAAGCTTAACGGTGTGGCGCGATGTTGCCGTGCCCTTCAGAGATCGTGTTACCACGCTGCTCGAAAACGGCATTGGTGGCTTACTTCTCGTCGCCGCAGTCTTGATTTTATTTTTGCGACCTAAGCTTGCACTGTGGGTGGGTAGCGGTATTGCCGTGGCTTTTCTCGCCACGCTATTTTTCCTGCAGTACACGGGGGTTTCTTTAAACATGGTCTCCCTGTTCGCCTTTCTACTGGTGCTCGGTATTGTGGTCGATGACGCCATTATTGTTGGGGAGTCTATCCATACCTTTCAAGAGCAAGGCATGCATGGCAGTGCCGGCGCTTTATTGGGCGTGCAGGCGGTGTTCAAACCTGTAATGTTCGCCGTTATAAGTACCATGGTGTTTTTCGTGCCTATGTTGATGTTGCCTGGAGAGTGGGCAAATGCGGCGCGCTCCATCCCCACCGTTGTTATGCTGGCCCTGTTGTTTTCGTTAGTGGAATGCCTCTTGATTTTACCCGCCCATCTCGCGCACATGGGGCCGGAGCTGCCGAGTAATAATTTCTTCCTGCGTAAAATTGAAGCATTGCGTAACCGATGTGCAACTTGGCTAGCACGGCTCTCAAAGGAGACCTACCGCCCTTTTTTAGTCCGCTCACTGAGGAACCATTACGCAGTCGCAGCGATCTTTCTGGTGGCATTTGCCATGAGTATCGCGCTATACGGCGGCGGCTGGTTGCGCACAGGTTTCTTCCCAAAGGTTAACTCAGATTATGTGTTTGCTAGTGTCGAAATGCCTGAAGGTGGGCCTTTCAGCGCTACTTTAGACGTCCGGGATCGCCTGTTACAGGTGGCTCAGGACATGAAGACGGATTGGAATTCTCGGCCGGAGTTTATTGATGTGCCTGCGATCGGGGGTATTTCGAATGAGACCGAAAGCAATAGGATTACCGTTGCCTTAGGTACGGTTTCAGGCAACGTTGATACCGCGTTATTGGCACGTGAATTTCGAGAGCGAGTGGGCCCAGTTCCTGAAGCGAAAGAGGTGCGGATGGATTTCACCATTCGTGACCCGGGCAAGCCTATTAAGCTTGTTTTTGCATCGCGTAACGTGGCAGATCTCACCGGTGTTGCCACAGATGTGCGTCTTGCCCTGCAGGCGTACCCGGATGTGTTTGACGTTGCCGATAGCTTCGACAGCCCACGCAACGAAATTATTCTAGAGCTAAAGCCTGCTGCTGAGGGCTTGGGCATTAGTTTGGGAAGCGTTGCACGCCAAGTGCGCCAAGCATTTTATGGCGCTGAAGCGCAAAGAATTCCTCAGGCACGAGAAGACGTGAAGGTGATGGTGCGCTATCCCGAAGAAGAGCGGCGTTCTATCGCTAATTTAAACGAGATGTATATCCGCACACCGATGGGCGTAGAGATACCTTTCGAAACGGTAGCGAGCTACCGCATCGAGCCGGGCTACCAGAAACTAGAGCGCCTTAATCGTATGCGAACGCTGGAGGTCAGTGCTGACCTCAAGCCCGATGGAGCATCAGCAGCGGAGGTGGTTTCGGCAATCATGGCCGAATCCTTACCGCTTTGGCAGCAGCAGTATCCGGGGCTTACGCTTAATTTAGACGGTGAGCTGGAAGAAGAGGCGGCATTTAAATCTGCGATGCTCAAGTATATGGCCCTAGCCATGCTCGTCATTTTTGGATTAATGGCAGTCGCATTCCGCTCTTACTGGCAACCGTTCTTAGTGCTTACCGCTATCCCTTTCGGGATTATGGGCGCGATTTTCGGTCATGCCATTCTTGACTGGGAAGTGAGTATTTTCTCTATGTTGGGTGTCATTGCGTGTGCCGGTGTGGTGGTAAACGACAATTTGGTTCTTATCGACCGAATCAATAATCTCAGAGATCAGGGTTATGAGCTGTGGGACGCGCTGCTGCAGGGTGCCGAAGATCGCTTTCGGCCCATTATTCTCACTTCGGTCACTACATTTGTGGGTTTGCTGCCTATTATGTCGGAGACCAGTATGCAGGCGCAGTTCTTAATACCCATGGTGACGTCGCTGGCTTTTGGCGTGTTGTTTGCGACTGGAGTGACGCTGGTGCTCGTCCCCTCTCTTTATTTAATAGGTGACGATGTAGCGTTGCTGATTGCGCGCCGGCGCGCTCACGATGTCAGCTCAGCGCGAGTTAAAGAGAGCGTCTAAGCAAGAATAGAGTGATTTGATCGGGTTGGGTGTGGCGCTAAGTGTTCCCGTTGTTTTTAACGAGCACTTTAATTGGTCTAAATACAAAAAAGCCCAACCGTTCGGTTGGGCTTTTTTTATCTCACGTGCCAAGAAGGCATGTATAGAGTAGCTGTACGCCTGCGTTACGCTTTTGGCCCTGCGTTGACAACGGCGTCACTGACGTCAAATTTTTTGATGTTCTCTTGGAACAGCGCCGCAAGCTTTGAAGCCTGTTCTTCATAGGCGGCGGGGTCCGCCCAACCGGCTTTGGGGTCCACATATTTGGGGTCGACGCCGGGTATCTCTACAGGGAAGTCCAAATTCAAGGTATCTACGTGGCGAGTCTCAATGTTCAACAGTGCGCCACTTTGAGCCGCATGCACTACTGCGCGCGTTACTGGGATAGGAAAGCGCGAGCCTGAACCATCGGCTCCACCTGAGCCGCCGGTCCAACCTGTGTTAATGAGGTAAACCTGGCTGCCAAAGTCCTCAATACGCTTCATCAGTAATTCAGCATACTGACCCGCAGGCCGCGGCATAAACGGCGCACCAAAGCAGGTTGAGAATGTCGGATGGATACCTGCTTCAGCCCCCACTTCCGTCGAACCTACGCGCGCTGTGTACCCTGACAGAAAGTGAAAGGCAGCAGCTTCTTTCGATAGTATGGATATTGGCGGTAATACACCAGATACGTCACAGGTTAAGAAGATGACACACTTGGGCTCACCGCCGCTGTTTGTGTCAGTGCGCTTATCTACGTGCTCCAGTGGATAGCAGCAACGGCCATTCTCGGTCAAACTGGTATCGTCATAATCAGCGTGTCGTTCTTCATCGAGAACAACATTCTCAATAATGGAACCGAAACGAATGGCGTCCCAAATAATAGGCTCATTCTTTTTGCTGAGATTGATAGTTTTGGCGTAGCAACCGCCTTCGATATTAAATACCGCGCCTTTGGCCCAGCCATGCTCATCATCGCCAATCAAGTACAGGTCAGGATCCGCTGATAGGGTGGTCTTGCCCGTGCCAGATAAACCGAAGAAGAGTGTAGTTTCACCGTCTTCACTCACATTGGCAGAGCAGTGCATGGGCATGACGTCTTTCTCAGGTAGCAAGAAGTTCTGCACGGAAAACATCGCCTTCTTCATTTCACCTGCATAGCGCATTCCTGCGATGAGCACTTTGCGTTGCCCGAAGTTAACAATAACGGTTGCATCGGAGTTTGTGCCGTCACGCTCTGGGTCGCACACGAAATTGGCGACATTGAGAATCTTCCATTCAGGTTTGTTCGATGGATTGTAGTTGTCGGTGCGGATGAACATGTTGCGACCAAACAAGGATTGCCATGCTGTCGCGGTGGTTACCGTAACAGGCAAATAGTGCTCGCTATGCTCGCCAACGTGCAAATGCTGTACGAACGTGTCGGACTCGTTCGCGAACCCTTTCACGCGAGTCCAGAGGGCATCAAACTTGTCCTCATCGAAGGGGCGATTAACCGATCCCCAGTCAATAGCGTCTTCCGACGACGCTTCTCTCACTACAAATCGGTCGGCAGGGGAGCGACCAGTACGTGCACCTGTTTCAACGCGCAGTGCGCCAGTGTCCGATAGCATGCCTTCGCCGCGCGAAAGCGCGAGCTCGATGAGTTGGGCAGGCGCAAGATCAATGTATTTTTGAGGGGACGTCGACTCGGGTTCAGTTGTCATCACGGTTTCCAAAGTTTTAGGGGCAAGGTTTGTTTTT
>DAIRTN010000013.1:26097-44504 GCA_036803865.1 Luminiphilus sp. | reverse complement strand
GGGGTAGTTTAATGCAGTACGGGCGGCTCTGCGAGTCCTGAGAGGTCTGATCGATTGAATTGATAAGACGTTCCGCACATCTCGCAAGTCATATCAATCGTCTGTTGCGCGACTAGCATGTCCTCGAGCTCATCGGCGCCGATAGCGCTTAAAGCGCTTAGCGATCGTTCTCTTGAGCACGAGCAATTAAATGCTACATGCTGAGGTTCAAATAGAAGGATACTTTGCTCGTGATAGAGGCGGTGTAATACCTCGCTTGGTGCCAAGTCGTATAGCTCATCAGCAGTGATCGTTTCAGCGAGTACTTCGGCTTCTTGCCACTGTTTTTTTCGATCTTCTGGGTCTTGTTGGATCTGCGAGGGGAGCTGCTGAAGCATTAACCCGGACGCCACATTTCCGTCTGAGAATAACCAAAAACGTGTGTGAAGTTGTTCGCTTTGAAGGAAGTAATGATCGAGCGCTGTAGCTAACGAATCACCGTCGAGCGGCACGATCCCTTGGTAGCGTTGGCCGCCGTCGCGCTCAATGGTTATGGCTAGTTGTGCGTTGGGAATGAGGCTGATTGGCGCCTCGGCAACGCTACCGGTATCACCGCGAGCTATTCCGCGTATTTCCGATTGGCTTGTGCACTCAACCATCACGAGACTCAGTGGCCCCTCTGAGCGTGCTTGCAGTACGATTTTCCCCGAGTACTTCAGGTTGTTACTGATTAATACAGCCGCAGCTGCAAATTGCCCCATCAACTGGCGCACACACTCTGAATAACCATGGGCTTCGTTAACGGTTTGCAGTGCTGGGCCTAAATGGACCCATTCGCCGCGTATATCAGCTTTCTCAAAGAGGAAGCGAAGGCTGGAATCTTGGTAGTCTGGAGGCATCATTACGACATTTTAAGTGTTTGCGACTTGCCATGGGTGGCATTTCACTGGTTTTATTCCCGCTGCCTAGAAAATTATTGTGAAGGAGTAGTCCAATGAGCACGGTCAGCATACGTCGCGAGCACAATCTCAGTGCGGAGGACTGCCATGATGCCTTAGAGGAACTCTCGCACTATTTGCAGGACCATCTGGGGGCAAAGGTCAGACAAGCGTCGTCGCAACTGATTTTTGAGGGAAAGGGATTTTCAGGCGCCGTTACTATCCGCCCTGGCTTGGCTGACGGCCAAATTAAACTGGGATTATTGGCAATGCCTTTTAAGCGGCAGTTGGAGTCCGAAATTAATCGCCAGCTGGACGCCCGGTTAGGCGTCCAGTGAACGAGCTATTAGGCTGCTAGCGCTTTAACCTTCGCATTCAGGCGGCTTTTATGTCGAGCAGCCTTATTCTTCGCGATAATACCTTTATTCACCATGCGGTCGATAATAGGCATTGCGTCTTTCAACGCCGTTTGTGACGCGTCAACATCACCAGATTTTATTGCAGCAAGAACGCGCTTGATTTTGGTACGAACTAGCGAGCGAAGACTTGCGTTTTGCGCGCGGCGCTTGTCGTTTTGACGGGCGCGCTTACGTGCTTGAGGTGAATTAGCCAATGTACTTCTCCAAAAAGGGATATAAAAAGAGCGCGGAATTCTCCGAGAACGGCGGCCCAGTGTCAATGGCTAGATTGACACTGGTAAAAGTGCACTTTCTTGAGCGCCTGTATAAGCGCTTGGCTGAAGGAGAGCTAATTAGGATATTTTGGGTGATTCACCAGCCCAAAAAGATCAAAATCCAGCCGATAACCGCAACCAATAAGGTTTGGCCGGCTTTATCGAGCCTAAAGAGACAGTAAAAATAGCCAACAGGGGGTAGAAGGGTGGAAAATAGACCCCAGGCGTAATCCTCCTTCCAGGAAACGGTTAGCAACAGGATCCAGCTTACTAGCAGGGCGGCTGCGCCCAGTGTCATAAACAATGCGCTCGAAGCGTCCATAGACAGTCCTCAATTGGGTTATTGTTACGGCGCGCAAGATTAGCAGAAAAGTGGCCGAACGCGAGCCATGGTTGCCCGAAGGTAGATAAAAAATTCGTTTGTTTAGGAAAATTAGTCCATGACGTCGATTAGCGACGAAGAATTTGCCGATATTCGCCCCTACAATGATGACGAAGTAGCGGGTGTTTTAGCGCGGCTAAAAAGTGATCGAGCGCTTGCTGATAATTTGGCAAAGCTGCGTTTACCCCGCTTAAAAGCAGCCGCGCCATGGTTGGCGCGCTGGTTGATAACTCGGTGGGTTGGATGGAAGTTGCGTGGCGTCGTGACCGTGGCGGAGTTTCAACAGCTGGTCGAGCCGCAGTTACAGCTTCAAATTGCAGCGACCGCCAATTTCTCATCCGCAGGGTTAGAAAACTTGTCGCCCAATGAGTCCTATTTATTCATCAGTAACCACCGCGACATCGCGATGGATCCGGCGTTTACCAACTACGCGCTCTTTAGCTCAGGACATAGAACCTGCAGCGTGGCTATTGGCGATAATTTGCTTCGCGAGTCTTGGATTGCCGATCTCATGCGAATTAACAAGAGCTTTATCGTTAAACGCAATATTAAGGCGCCGAAAGAGTTATTTGCCGCCTCACGACAGTTGGCAAAGTTTATTCGCTTTACGATTAGTGAGAACCGAGGGCCAGTGTGGATTGCTCAGCGAGAGGGTCGAGCTAAGAATGGCTGCGATGCGACTGAGCCCGCGGTTATTAAGATGCTCAGTCTCAGTCAAGATCGCAAGCTTGAGTCCATTGGAGACGCACTGGCGTCGCTTAAGATCGTCCCGCTGGCTATTTCTTACGAACTTGATCCTTGCGACGGTGCCAAAGCGGCGGAGTTGGCGGGTGGCGCTGACTATACGAAAGCCGATGACGAAGACGTGCGTTCAATTGGTTTGGGAATTGCCGGTCAAAAAGGCAAAGTGCATCTCGAGTTTGGAGCTCCGCTGATGGACGATCAACTCGATGTGGCTACGGTTGTCGCTGCAATTGATGAGCACGTTGTCCGAGGTTATCGCCTGTTTGAAACCAATTTATGGGCCTGGCAGCGGTTGGAAAACACAGCGTTGCAACCGTCGGTTACCGTTTACCCAGGAACAGTATCCCGGGCAACGTTTGATGCTCGTATCGAGGCGCTTCCCGAAACTCATCGCATGCTGGTGCTTGAAATGTATGCGAATCCCCTGAGAGCGGCACTTGAAAGAACCTGTGGGAGTCAATGAGCTTTGTTGTCAGAAAAGCTTAAGCAAGATATCAAGGATGCGTACCAAACACTGATCGACAGCCGCGGCTTAAGTCCTCGGTGGGGGCAGCGGCAGATGATTGCCGAGGTTGCTAATGCACTCGGTGATCCTGATGCACCGGAACCCATTGCTGTCGTGGAGGCCGGTACCGGTACAGGTAAGACGATTGCTTATACTTTGGCTGCATTACCCGTTGCTCGTGCGCGTGACAAGACTCTCGTTATTGCGACCGCGACGGTAGCCCTTCAGGAGCAGCTCATTCATCGGGATTTACCCGATATTCTCGCTCACAGCGGTCTGAATTTTCGAGTCCAGTTGGCTAAAGGGCGCGGTCGCTACGTGTGTTTGCAAAAACTCGACAATCACTTGGCGGGCGCTTCTGCGCCGGCGTTGATACCACTTTACCCCGACGAGATAGCCGATCTATCGATTGAGCAGACGGGGCCCATTATGGAGTCGATGGTGGAGGCACTGTCGAGTGATAGCTGGGATGGGGATATCGACAATTGGCCGACAGCGCTGGATATGCAAGTGCGTATGGCTGTCACAACAGATCACGCGCAATGCGGTGGGCGGCGATGCACCTTCGTCAACCAGTGCAGTTTTTTTAAAGCGAGAGACGGTTTGCAGGAAGCGGACGTTGTGGTGGCGAATCATAATCTTGTGTTGGCCGATCTGAAATTAGGAGGTGGCGCGATTCTGCCGCCACCCGAAGACTGTATTTTTGTTTTCGATGAGGGTCACCAGCTGGCCGATAAATGCTTGGATCAATTTACGCTGATGGTACGCAGTAATAGTACGCGACAAGCGCTGCGAGAGACCGCTCAATGGCTAAGTGACCAGCATGAAGCTATGGACGCGCTTATCTCGCAGCAAACGATGCTCTCCCTCCTTGAAACGTCCCTTAACGATCTTGAGCAGCGTACGCTCGATGCCGGTTTATGGGCTGAGGACTATCTAGCACAAATTGCTGAGGACAATGCTGAGACCCGCTTTGAGCATGGTGTAGTGCCCGATGAGTTACGTACATTGGCCCGAGAGCTGGCACTGGGGTGGCAGCAGAACGTTGATCTCACTAACCGCTTTGAGGCCACTCTCGAGAATTTGCGTGAGGAGGTCGAGACTGATCGGCGTGATGAAGTGGAGGCGTGGGCCCTCAATGCAAAAAGTATGTTGTTGAGAGCGGAAACACAGGTCGGGCTGTGGGAGAGTTACAGTCGTGCGGACGCGGCTGATCCAGATGACCCGTGGGCACGCTGGATGCGCGGCAGCCCATCGGGAAGTGGTATAGATTTCTTTGCAAGCCCAGTTCTCGCACGTGATTTGCTGCGTCAGCATATTTGGAACCGAGCGGCGGGGGTGGTCGTTACATCGGCAACGCTGTCTTCATTGGGCACCTTTGATCGCCTCCGCGCAATGACAGGTTTGCCGGCGCAAGCGCGCTACAAGAAGGTCGAAAGTCCTTTCGATGCTTCAAGAGCCGTTTTTGCTATTCCAACGCTTCGGGCAGAGCCAACCAACGGCGAGGCACATACCGATGAAATTATTCAATGCCTTCCCTCGCTAATCGCCTCCAATCGCGGCGTTTTGGTGCTATTTAGCTCCCGACGACAAATGGAAGCTGTTTGTGAAGGCCTGGCTGGGGCTTTGCCCCATGAGTTACTGGTACAAGACACTCTGAGTAAAAACGCTTTACTGGAGAGGCATCGCGAGAATATCGATGCGGGTCGAGCGAGTGCCATTTTTGGTTTGGCGAGCTTTGCTGAGGGTGTCGATCTTCCCGGTGCCTATTGCGAACATGTTGTTATCGCTAAACTACCGTTTGCGGTACCTGATAGCCCTCGGGAGGCGGCTCACGCTGAGTTACTGGAGAGTTTGGGGCGTAACGCGTTTATGGAGATTAGTGTGCCTGACGCCGCGCTAAAGCTGGTGCAGGCAAGCGGACGGCTCCTCCGCTCAGAGCAGGATACTGGTCGCATCACATTGTTGGATCGCCGGCTGCAAACACGCCGATATGGCCGGGCTATTCTCGATTCACTACCTCGCTTTACATTTGAGTTGGGCGCGAATCGTTGAAATAGGTGTCGCCGCCACTACAGCGCCGGTTGACAGAAACCCCACGCCCGAAACGGGGCAGGCGGTAAATTAATAGCTTATAAAAAAGAAACCCCCGATCTAGACGATCGAGGGTTTTCTTATTGGGTCGTTAAGATATAGGTCGCCACGAGCCCGTATGGGCGCCCGTATAACGCTGGTTAATCCCAGCTTAGCGCTCCGCCCGTCTGATATTCAATAACGCGGGTTTCAAAGAAGTTCTTCTCTTTACGCAAGTCCATGATCTCAGACATCCATGGGAAAGGATTCTGAGCGCCAGGGAATTGCTCCGACAAGCCGAGCTGATTCAAACGACGGTTACAAATAAATTGCAGATATTCCTCCATCATGGACGCATTCATTCCCAATACGCCCCGTGGCATGGTGTCGCGCGCATATTCGATCTCTAGCTGCGTACCTTCGAGGATCATCTGAATAACTTCCTGTTGGAACTCGCTGGTCCAAAGCTGAGGGTTCTCCAGTTTGATCTGGTTGATGACGTCGATGCCAAAGTTAAGGTGCATGGACTCGTCGCGCAGAATGTACTGAAACTGCTCCGCTACGCCCGTCATTTTGTTGCGGCGTCCCATTGATAAAATCTGGGTAAAGCCACAATAAAAGAAGATTCCTTCTGTTACGCAGTAGAAACCGATCAGATTACGCAGTAACTGCTGGTCATCTTCCGTCGTACCCGTATTGAAGTTGGGGTCCGACAAGCTGTGAGTGTGGTTCAAGCTCCAGGCTGCCTTTTTAGCGACAGAAGGAACTTCTCGATACATGTTAAAGACTTCGCCTTCGTCCATCCCCAGTGACTCGATACAGTACTGATACGCGTGAGTGTGGATCGCTTCTTCAAAAGCTTGGCGCAGTAAGTATTGGCGGCACTCGGGGTTGGTGATTAGGCGATAGATGCCGAGCACCAAATTGTTAGCCACGAGTGAGTCGGCTGTAGAGAAGTAGCCGAGTGATCGCATAATGATGCGACGCTCATCGTCACTCAAGCCATCATCTCTTTTCCATGTCGCGACGTCGGCGGTCATGTTAACTTCTTGCGGCATCCAATGGTTGGCGCAGCCATCGATATACTTCTGCCACGCCCAGTCATATTTGAAAGGCACAAGCTGGTTTAGATCAGCTCGACAGTTAATCATGGCTTTCTCGTCGACCGAGATTCTGCCCGCACCCATTTCAAGCTCTTCTAGGCCTGGAGTGATATCAAGATTAGCCAAGGCTTCAGCCGCTTTGTCCAGATTGCTAGCGAGCGCTTCAGCGCCCTTTGCATCGGCAGCGACGCCCGCAGGGGCAGTCACAGCAGATTCAAGCTGGGCTTCTTCAGCGGCCGCTTGAATAGCGTTCTCAACCACAGCCGGTTCTGGTGAGGTGGCCGCAGCTGAGGCGGGCTTGATTGGATCGTCTGTGTGGTAGTCGTCCCAGTTAAGCATGTGTATTCCTCTTAATTCGTTGGTAGTGAGTGTTATTGGCAAGCTTCGCAATCAGGATCATCAAGTGAGCAAGCTTGAGGAACCGGCGCGGGCGTCGGTGCTGCTCCTG
Organism: Luminiphilus sp.; assembly: GCA_036803865.1. Classification (GTDB taxonomy): domain Bacteria; phylum Pseudomonadota; class Gammaproteobacteria; order Pseudomonadales; family Halieaceae; genus Luminiphilus. The sequence goes on along the minus strand of DAIRTN010000013.1, from coordinate 37,659 downwards.
CTGATACTGCGTTTAAGGTGCCTGTTTGCACGGTAGACTTTTCCGTGCCGGTGGCTGCGAGTGAGCGCAAGTAATACGTCGTTTTAAGGCCTTTAAACCATGCCATTCGGTAAGTAATATCGAGCTTCTTACCGCTGGCATTGTTAATGTAAAGGTTCAATGACTGAGCCTGATCAATCCACTTTTGACGGCGGCTGGCACTGTCTACTAGCCAGCGAGGCTCTACTTCAAACGCGTTGCTGTATTTGGCCTTCAGGTCTTCAGGCATACGATCGATATTTTGTACTGAACCATCGAAGTACTTAAGATCGTTAACCATAACTTTGTCCCACAAACCGCGTTGCTTGAGATCTCTAACGAGGTAGGGGTTTACTACGGTGAACTCACCTGACAGATTCGACTTCACATACAGGTTTTGATACGTCGGTTCGATTGACTGAGAGACGCCCGTGATGTTGGCAATTGTTGCTGTAGGCGCAATGGCCATGCAGTTGGAGTTGCGCATTCCTTGGGTGGCCACTTTTGCTTTGAGCGAGTCCCAGTCCATGGTCTTGTCTTTGTTCACGTCAATGTAATCAGCACCACGCTGCTCGATAAGGATATCTAGCGAGTCTAGTGGGAAGATGCCTTGACTCCACAATGATCCGTCGTAGGTGGCGTAGCTGCCGCGTTCTGCAGCAAGCTCACTTGATGCTTCGATTGCGTAGTAGCTAATAGCTTCCATTGAGCGGTCAGCAAATGTGACAGCGTCATCTGAGGCATACGCTACGTCTATCTTATAGAGAGCATCTTGGAAACCCATGACACCAAGACCGATAGGACGGTGCCGGAAATTGGATTTTTCCGCCTGAGGTACCGAGTAGTAGTTGATGTCGATCACGTTATCGAGCATGCGGATTGCGGTGCGAACGGTCTTGCGCAATTTCTCTTGGTTGAGAACGCCATTTTCGATGTGCTGCGGCAAGTTAACCGAGCCCAAATTACAGACGGCAATCTCGTCGGCGCTGGTGTTGAGCGTGATCTCCGTACACAGGTTCGACGAGTGCACTACGCCCGCATGCTGCTGGGGCGAACGCAGATTACAAGGGTCTTTAAACGTTACCCATGGGTGGCCTGTTTCGAAAATCATTCCTAGCATCTTGCGCCACAGCGCCTGCGCTTTAATGGTTTTACTCGGCTTAAGCTCTCCACGTGCCGCTTGCGCTTGATACTCGTTGTAGCGCGCTTCAAACGCAGCGCCATACAGGTCATGCAAGTCGGGTACGTCGTTGGGCGAGAACAGAGTCCAGTCGCCGTCTTCGAAGACGCGCTTCATAAACAGATCAGGGATCCAGTTAGCGGTGTTCATGTCGTGGGTGCGGCGGCGATCGTCACCAGTGTTCTTTCGTAGTTCTACGAATTCCTCGATATCGAGGTGCCACGTTTCCAAATACGCGCAAACCGCGCCTTTGCGCTTGCCGCCTTGGTTGACTGCTACTGCGGTGTCATTCACGACTTTCAGGAACGGAACGATACCTTGGCTCTTGCCATTGGTTCCCTTGATGTACGCGCCTAACGCTCGGACAGGCGTCCAGTCATTACCCAGTCCACCTGCAAACTTAGACAGCATGGCATTGTCTTGAATAGCACCGTAAATACCGAACAAATCATCTGGAACTGTCGTGAGGTAGCAAGACGACAGCTGAGATCGCAGGGTTCCCGCATTGAACAGGGTGGGCGTGGAGCTCATATAGTCAAAAGACGACAGCAATTCGTAGAACTCGATGGCTCGTGCATTGCGGTCATCTTCACGCAGCGCCAGGCCCATAGCGACGCGCATGAAGAATACCTGCGGCAGCTCAATACGTGTTTCGTTAGAGTGAATAAAATAACGATCGTAAAGGGTCTGTAGGCCTAAGTAGCCAAACTGTAGATCACGCTCTGGCAGTAACGCTTGCCCTAGGCGCTCAATATCGAATTCCAATAATTCTGGAGAGAGCAGCTCGAGAGTAACACCCTGATTAATAAAGGCTTTAAGTGCGCTCGCGTAGTGAGTGTTCATTTCGTTCTGGGTGGCGCTTTCAGCGACTCCGAGAAAGGTTAGGGCTTCGCCACGCAGATCGTCGAGCAACAAGCGAGCCGCCACATAACCGTAGTTTGGATCTTGCTCGATCATTGTGCGAGCCGTGATGACTAGCGAGGTATTCACTTCTTCCCTGGACACGCCGTCGTACAGGTTTCGTAAAGCTTCATCAATAATCGCTGCTTCGCTAACATCCTCAAGATCGGCACAGGCTTCCGCAACAATGGTGCGAATCCGCTCGATGTCCAGTGGCGTGCGGTTACCGTCTCCGTCAATCACATTAATGCCGCTAGCTGCCGCTTGAGCTTCTGGTGACAGCGATTCTTTGGCTTTACGCTCTTGCGCTCTACCTTCTCTATAAATCACGTAATCACGCGCGATTTTGTGTTCTCCGGCGCGCATTAGGGCTAATTCTACCTGATCTTGAATATCTTCAATGTGAATGGTGCCTCCCGACGGCATGCGGCGCTCGAAGGTCGCGATCACTTGCTCGGTGAGTTTGGCAACGGTCTCATGGATACGGCTGCTGGCTGCAGCAGTGCCGCCTTCTACAGCGAGGAAAGCCTTAGTAATAGCCACCGAAATTTTGCTGTCCTCGAAAGGTACAACGGTGCCATTGCGCTTAATAACGCGCAGTTGCCCTGGGGCTGTGGCTGCTAAGCGAGTCCCGTTAGGGGCCTCCTGAGCGGCGGCCGGTGCGGCTACTGTGGAAGTTTGAGTGGTAGTCTCGGTGCCTGTTTGCATGGTTTCTGCGCCCTCAAAGCCTTTTGGCTTAGTTATACAAGCTTGCTGTCATTATATTGGTTTTGGGCGACCGCAAAATCCCATATATAGGGGTGGGTCAAGCCTCAGACCCCAAGATAGGTGGCTTTTGACCTTATTGCAAGTGTGTCTTTTAGGGGATTGCTGTGGACAAACTGTCCGCACCTTAGAGTGCAAGTACTCGCTAACGCTTGACGCTAGAAAATAACGCAGTCCGGTGGCGCTGGCTGTGAGAAAAAAGGTCGTAGAGATCGCGCTATTATTTTGTTTCAACCTCAGCGTCTGATTCTACTGCGGTAGGTCTCTGGCACTGACGTGTCGTTGCGACCAAACATTTAAGCCTACTTCGAGTGTTCGAGTAAAAATTCCATGAGTGCTTTTTGAGCATGGAGGCGATTTTCAGCCTCTTGCCAGATCACAGTTTCGGAATTTTCCATCAGCTCGGTTGTTATCTCTTTATCGCGATAAGCGGGCAGGCAGTGCATATAAAGCGCATCGCCCTTTGCTTTACCAAGCAGCGTCCCATTGAGTTGAAAGGGAGCCATCGCTCGGGCGCGCTCAATTTGCTCATCTTCTTGCCCCATTGATGCCCAAACATCGGTCACCAGCAGGTCGGCGTTAGCCACGGCTTCATTGGCATCATGTTTGATGATGACGCGGTCGCTATTCGCTGCTAGGAGCTCTGAGTTGGGCTCATAGCCTTCGGGACAGCCAATTACCAGCTCAAAGTCGAGAAGTTTGGCCGCGTTGATGTAGGAATGGCACATGTTGTTGCCATCGCCAAGCCACGTTACTCGGCGGCCACTAATATCTCCACGGTTCTCGAACCATGTTTGCATGTCGGCCAGTAGCTGGCAGGGGTGGTAGTCGTTGGTCAGGCCATTGATGACGGGTACCGATGAATGGGCTGCGAATTCTTCGACATCGCTATGTGCAAAGGTGCGGATCATGACTAGATCGACCATGGCGGAGATAACGCGTGCCGAATCGGCTATGGGTTCGCCACGTCCCAGCTGAGTGTCAGAGGGAGAGAGAAACATGGCATGCCCGCCGAAATGTGCCATGCCCGCCTCAAATGAAACCCTTGTTCGAGTCGACGCTTTGGCGAAGATCATCGCTAGCACTTTATTAGGGTAGTAGGGGTGGCTAATGCCTTCGCGCTGCATTTTTTTAAGTTCTGTGGCGCGCGCAATAATGCCTCTAAATTCTTCGCTGTTTAAATCGTTGAGAGTAAGAAAGTGCCGTGTGGCTGTCATGACGGACGCTCCGAAAGGGTGTTCACCACTTGGGCGACGATGTGTCCTAATTCACTGGCTTCATCATCACTCATAATCAGTGGAGGTAGTAAACGAATAGTGTTTCCGGCAGTTACATTGACGATGGCCCCTAACGTCAACGCGGTAGCGACTATCTCTGTCGCGGGAATAGTGACCTCTATGCCGATCATTAGACCCAAGCCGCGGACTTCGCGCACCGTGCTCGGGTCGTTAAGTGTGGTGTGAAAACGATCTAAAATAGCTGATCTGATGGGGTCTGCTCTGCTGCACAAAGACTGTCGAGACAGCGTGTTAAAAACAGCACTGGCTGCGCTACAGGCAATTGGGTTGCCGCCATAGGTGGTGCCATGATCGCCTGGGGTCATCACTGCTGCGGCGTCACCTCTCGCCATACATGCACCGATAGGGAAGCCGTTGCCCAGTCCTTTGGCGGTGCTCAGTACATCGGGGACGACACCGAGCCGCATAAATGCATAAAAGTCGCCACAGCGACCATTGCCCGTTTGAACTTCATCGAACATAAGTAGCCATTGCTGCTCGTCACACAGTTGCCTGAGGCCTATGAGGTAATCGAGATCCAGCGGGCGAACGCCACCTTCGCCTTGTACCGGCTCTAGCATGACAGCGACGATATTTGAGTGCGTTTGCGTGAGCGCTTTGATTGCCGCCAAGTCGTTGCTGGCAACTCTTACAAAACCACCGAGCATGGGTGCAAAAGGCGTTTGCATGCCCGTTCCTGCCGTGGCTGCGAGTGCACCCATAGTGCGACCGTGAAACGCTTGCTCTAGCACGACGATCGTTGGGTTATTGATACCCCGATCATGCCCGTAGTGACGCGCAAGCTTTATTGCCGCTTCATTGGCTTCTGCGCCCGAATTACAAAAGAAAACGCGTTCCATGCCGGTGATTGCAGTGAGTTCCGCAGCCAAGCGCTCTTGTTGAGGTATCACGAAAAGATTCGATGTATGGGCTAAGGTCGACGCCTGTTCGCAGATTGCTGCGGTCACTGCCGGGTGGCTGTGTCCCAAATTGGTAACGGCAATGCCTGATAGACCATCGAGGTACTCACGGCCATTGAGATCGTATAGGCGCGCACCCTCTCCGTGACTAAAAGCCACAGGCAGTCGTTTGTAGGTAGGCATTAGGGCGGACATGGCAACACTCGATCAGTAAAGTTTAAAGAACGGCGGCTAGGATACCTACTTATGAATGCAGGATAAACTTATTGTCCTTTTACCACTTGTAATGCTCTGATTCGCGCTCAACGTTATACTGTGCCAAATTGCGAACGTTAAACCGCCACACAAGGAGTCAGAAATGGACATCATGGAAACCATTAAGGATCAGATCACCAACAACAGAGTGATCCTGTATATGAAAGGATCACCGAACCAACCCCAATGTGGTTTTTCAGCACAGTCGGTACAAGCTCTGATGGCATGTGGTGAACGGTTTGCCTACGTCGATATACTGACCAACCCAGAAATTCGCGCCAATTTGCCCAAATATGCCAATTGGCCCACATTCCCACAGTTATGGGTTGATGGCGAGTTGATTGGTGGTTGCGACATTATTAATGAAATGCAGGCTTCGGGTGAATTGAAGGAAGTGGTCTGTGGTGCGGGTGACCAGGCGGAGGGTTAGTCATCCCGCATTGAGTAGACCTAACTGTTTCTCTGCTTTGCAGAGGCGCAAGTTATAGAGGCACAAAAAAAGAGGGCGGTGCAATTTTTGCTACCGCCCTTTTCTTTAGGTATTCAAAACATGCTCTCGGTTGATAGGCTGTCGGGAACAATTGCTGACGAGAGTGTCTTAGCCGAGCGCCATTATTCCGCGGGCTTGACCGTGCGCATGGCGGTTTGAAGATAATTTTGTTCGCCCACTCGGTCCATCAGCGATAGCTGTGTTTCTAGCCAGTCAATGTGCTCTTCCTCCGCGTCGAGAATCCGTTGAGCGAGGTCGCGAGACGGGTAGTCTCTGGCTTCTTCGCAGTACGCGACGGCGGCTTTTAGATCTTCATGGGCGATGTGTTCGAGTTTCAGGTCGCACTGGAGCATTTCTTTGGGGTTTTCGCCGATCATTAACTTGCCCAAGTCCTGCAAGTTGGGAAGGCCTTCTAAAAATAGAATGCGCTCGACCAGTTCGTCGGCATGTTTCATTTCGTCTATTGACTCGTGGTACTCGTGCTCTGCAAGCTCAACAAGCCCCATATCTTTGTACATCTTAGCATGCAGAAAATACTGGTTAATGGCCACTAGCTCGTTGCCCAGCAAGGTATTGAGGTGTTGGATAACTTTGGGATCGCCTTTCATGGCACTGTGCTCCACGCGTTGGATAATAGAAATCGCAGTATAACGACGAAAGGCGACAATACCAAGGCGGAATGTTGGTAAGTTATTGTTTAAAAAGAATTTTTAATCGAAATGCTAAAGATTTTCAATCGCGAATAGCTAGGCTAGCGAAGCGTTGTAATAGTCTACCGAAGCGAGTGTCTTCTTAAGGCTTTCATCGACGATTGCTTGTGCGAGACGCGTACACTTACCGCACTGGGTTGACACTCCCAGCTCGTCGCGAACTTCTCGGAAACTGCTGGCGCCGTGTTCTACGGCCTGCTCGAGTTGCCGGTCAGTGATTCCTTTGCAAAGACATACATACATGGCTAAACCATAAATGCTATTGAGAATGATTGTCAACAGCTTTCGTATCTTACTTCCACGCCTATTTCTTGGGACGATCAGGGGGTTTGGGTCGATTGCGAAAATTAGTGGGTCGTTGGTTTTGGCAAAACATCGTCCGGGACGCTCGCTCCGGTATACTGTGGCCCAGGAACGGTAAGGTAGCGACATGGAATCGATTCAACAGTACATGCAGGCGGTTGGTGCGGACGCTCGCGCTGCGTCTAAGAAAATAGCCTCGGCGACGGTTGCGAGCCGCAATGCGGCGCTGATTGCGATCAGGGATGTCATCGCCCGCAACCGAGAGATGCTGTTAAAGGCTAATCGAGAAGATCTCGAGCGCGGTTTGGTGAGTGGCCTTGATGCTCCTCTGATGGATCGTTTAGAGCTAAACAGTGAGCGGATTGACGGGCTCCTTGCGAGCCTTGAGCAGGTCGCGAGTTTACCTGATCCCGTGGGGGCTATTGACGGCGTCAGGACGATGGACTCTGGGATTCGCGTGGGCAAAATGCGGGTACCCTTGGGGGTTATTGGGATCGTTTATGAGTCGCGTCCAAACGTTACCATCGAAGCTGCGAGTTTATGTCTTAAGTCGGGTAATGCCGCGATTTTACGGGGAGGTTCTGAGGCTATTGCTTCCAATAGAGCGCTCGGTCGCTGCATTACTGAGGGCCTCGAGCAAGTCGGTTTGCCGACAGCAGTCGTGCAGGTTGTCGATACCACGGACAGGGCGGCCGTAGGCGAGCTTATTGCTATGCCCGAGTTTGTCGATATTGTTATACCGCGTGGGGGTAAGGGCCTGATTGAACGGATTGCGCGTGACGCTCGAGTTCCCGTATTGAAGCACCTCGATGGCATTTGCCATGTCTTTATTGACGCCGATGCTGATCCAGAAAAAGCACTGGCGATCGCCGTTAACGCTAAAACTCAACGGTACGGTACGTGTAACACGATGGAAACACTGTTAGTGGATGCTGCGGCAACTGCATTGTTGCCATCAATTGCGACGGCAATTAGCGATAAAGGCGTCGAGCTGCGAGGCTGTGAGCGAACACGGCAAATCGTGCCCAGTATCACCATTGAAGCCTCTGAGGAGGACTGGCAAACGGAATACCTCGCGCCTATTTTGTCGGTTCGTATCGTCGATGGCGTAGACGCTGCAATGGCGCACATTGACCAATACAGCTCGGGCCACACAGAGAGCATCGTGACTGAGAATTACAGCACCGCTATGCGCTTTATGCGCGAGGTAGATTCCAGTTCCGTAATGGTCAATGCCTCTACGCGTTTCGCCGATGGATTTGAATACGGTCTGGGTGCCGAAATTGGCATTTCCACCGACAAGCTTCATGCGCGCGGACCCGTAGGACTAGAGGGTCTGACGTCGTGCAAATATGTGGTTTTTGGCGATGGCCATATCCGCCAATGAGCTTTTTTCTATGTCGGCAGTAGGATTCTTTGGCGGAACGTTTAACCCGGTGCATATTGGGCATTTGCGTGCGGCTCTTGATTGCCTAGACGCTTTAAATCTCGATCAAATCGCGCTACTGCCAGCTGCATCACCACCGCTCAAAGAGGCGCCATTGGTTGCCGCTAAGCAGCGTGCGGAGATGCTGCAATTGGCCGTAAGCGGTACTGCGGGTCTAACCGTTGACTGTCGAGAACTCGGTCGGCCAGGCCTGTCATACACCGCCGATACACTCGCTGAATTGCGTTCGGAGTATCCGAAAGATACGTCGATTACTTTTGTAATTGGCATGGATTCACTCATCAATCTCCATCAATGGCACGAATGGCCGCGACTCTTTGATCTCGCCAATATTGCGATTATGGCGCGTCCTGGGGTTAGCCTCGCGCTAGACTCCGACGTTAAGCGGGCAGTGGAATCGCGGATATGTTTGCCCGACGAAATAAGGAGCCGGCCTGCAGGTGGCGTGACATTTGTAGATCAGCCGCCGTTAGATGTGTCGTCAACCGCCTTGCGCAGTGCGCTAATGAGTGGGAAAAATGTGCAATTTCTCCTGCCCGAGGCCGTTATCGAGTATATTGTCACCAACAAACTTTATGACTCTTCCAATACCGACCACCGAGGTGGCCATTGACAGCTAATGCAGTACCCACAGGGGACGCGCTTATCGAATTAGCGCTTGACGCGCTCGACGACCTTAAAGGTGTCGATCCCGTCGTTATTGACGTACGCGAACTAAGTTCCGTTATGGACTATTTAGTTATTGCCAGCGGCACGTCTGCACGTCACGTGAAATCGCTAGCCGATAACGTGATTGTAAAAGTTAAGAAGCACGAACTGCGCCCCATTGGTGTCGAAGGTGAGACGGTGGGGGAGTGGGTGCTGGTCGATTTCGGCGATGTGGTCGTTCATGTCATGCAGCCTGCTACGCGCGGATTTTATGATCTCGAGCGGCTCTGGACCGCGCCTCCCGTCGACGCAGACTAATGCGTATCCGGGTGGTGGCCGTGGGAACACGTATGCCTGCCTGGGTCAGCGAAGGGGTTAATGAGTATCAGAAGCGGTTGCCCCGCGATTTTTCTGTCGATTGGATCGAGATTCCTCCTGCTAAGCGCAATGGCGAGCGTCCTGAGCAATTAAAAGCTAAGGAAGCGAACGCCATAAGCCGACAACTTAAAGCCGATGATCGTATCATTGCGTTGGACGTGGCAGGTAAGGCACTAAGCACGGAAGATATGGCAACTAGCTTTCAGCAATGGCAGCTTGAGCGTCGGACCGCTGTCATTGTTATTGGTGGTCCTGACGGTTTAGATGATGAGCTTCTTCATCGTGCAGACAATCGTTGGTCTCTTGGGCGAATCACTTTGCCACACCCGTTGGTTCGAGTAATACTCGCCGAGCAACTGTATCGCGCTTGGTCTATTAACGCTCAGCATCCCTACCACAGAGGATAGCCGTGGCATCTTCCCGTACAGCGCTGAGAGACACTGGTCGTGAGGCAGCGATTAACGCCGGGCGTGTTGCGGTAGCCTTGTTCCTAGTCGTTATGGCGCTTGGCGTATTGAGCTACCGCTACTACAGCCTGCAGATCGTTGAATACGAGCGTTTCTTGACTCAGTCTGATCGTAATCGTGTGCGTTTAGAGGCGATACCGCCAAAACGAGGTTTGATTCTTGATCGCCAGGGGCGCCTTTTAGCCACCAATATTCCCAGTCACCGCTTGAGTATTGTTATCGAGCGCGTGAGTAATCTCGATGCTTTGATTAAAGACCTCGGGGCGCTTGTCGAATTAGATGAGGACGATCTTAAGAGCTTTAACGAACGGCGTAATCGCCGCCGACCTTACGCGCCTGTGCCGTTAAAATTACAATTAAATGATCATGAAATGGCTCGCATAGGCGTTAACCTGCATCAGCTCCCAGGTGTGGCTATAGAGGCTCAACTAACCCGTCATTACCCTCATGGTGACCTTTTAAGCCACGTGGTGGGCTACGTTGGGCGGATTAATGAGAGTGAAGCGTCCCAAATAGATGAGCAGAGCTACCGTGGTACCTTGCATATTGGCAAGGTAGGGGTGGAGAAACGCTACGAGTCGGTGCTTCATGGGAAGGTCGGCTATCAAAATATTGAGGCGAATGCGCACGGTCGTGTTCTGCGAGTTTTAGACGAAGAGCCACCCTCCGACGGTGCCGATTTGCAGTTGCACCTAGATCTTGATTTACAGCGAGCAGCTTACGATGCTCTCGGCGATCAGCGAGGAGCAGTCGTTGCAATTGATCCAAGCAGCGGGGGTATTTTGGCGTTAGTCTCCAATCCCGGCTTTGATGGCAATTTGTTCGTCAATGGCATCAGTTCGAAAGATTACAGCGCGCTCCGAGATTCCATGGATACGCCGCTACTTAATCGCGCTGTTCAGGGCCAATACCCACCAGGTTCAACCGTTAAGCCAATGATTGGCTTGGCAGGTTTAGAGCTTGGCTTGGTCACGCCTGATACCACCGTTGCAGATCCGGGCTGGTATCAATTACCTGGCGACAGCCGCCGCTACCGTGATTGGATTCTTCGGATCAGAGGCACGGGGCACGCGCCGAACGTTGATTTGCGGATGGCGATCGCAGAATCCTGCGACGTCTACTATTACGATTTGGCGCGTCGTATGGGAATCGACGATTTGGCGAGCGCTTTGGAACCCTACGGTTTCGGTGTGCGATCGGGTTTGGATATTACCAGTGAGCAGCCGGGTATTTTACCGAGCACTCGTTGGAAGCGAAGCCGTTTTGATAAGCCTTGGTACCCCGGTGAAACCTTAAGTGCGGGTATTGGGCAGGGCTACATGCTCGCTACACCTTTGCAGCTCGCGCAAGCAACGATGGTGATGGCAAATCGCGGTGATAGTTTCGTACCGTCCATTGTGCGCCGCATAGGCGATTTGCCTGTGGAAGGTGTGAGTCGTCCCAAAGTAATGGCCAGCGATGACCATTGGTCTGCGGTCATTGCGGGAATGATGGATGTGGTCCATGACCGTCGGGGTACGGCTGCAGCAATCGGTCGTAATCTCCCGTACACCATCGCGGGAAAAACGGGAACCTCTCAGGTCATTGGGATTGCGCAAGATGGGGTTTATGATGAAGACGAAATCGCTGAACGCCACCGTAATCACGGTTGGTTCATTGCGTTTGCACCGGTTGATCAGCCGCGCATTGCGGTTGCCGTGCTGGCGGAAAATGGCGGCGGTAGTAGTGCCGCCTATCCCGTAGCGCGCAAGGTTATGGACGCCTGGTTGCTAGGTGCTAGTAACGCTGAGGAAAGTAGCGCTGA
>DAIRTN010000013.1:12695-25997 GCA_036803865.1 Luminiphilus sp. | reverse complement strand
GAAAGTAGCGCTGAGGAGAGTAACGATGGCTGATTATGAGCGTGTATTACACGATAGCCATCGCGATTTAGCCCGCGGAAAAACCCTCGCCGAAAGATTACACCTCGATGTGATGCTGATGCTGCCACTCTTGGTACTCATGGTGGGTGGGCTGGTTATTCTTTATAGCGCGTCGGACGCCGATTGGGCCACGGTCGGGAGACAAGGTAGAAATCAAATGGTTGCGCTTGTCGCCATGTTGGTCGTCGCCCAGTTCCGGGTCGAAACATACCGTCGATGGGCGCCCATCATTTACCTCTTGGGTTTTAGCTTGCTCGTCGCGGTGCCACTGGTGGGCGTTGGCGCGAAGGGCGCTCAGCGTTGGCTAAGCTTGGGCGTGGTGAGGTTTCAGCCCTCGGAACTGATGAAGCTAGCGATGCCATTGATGGTTGCTTGGTGGTATAGCCGCTACAGCATTCCTCCAAAGCCATTGCCGCTGCTTGGTTCACTACTGGTGGTGGTGTTACCTGCAGCATTAATTGTTATCCAGCCAGACTTGGGTACTTCGCTACTGGTGGCTGCTAGCGGTTTATTTGTTGTTTTCATGGCCGGCGTCAGTTGGCTATATATAGCCGCCGCAGTCGTGCTGTTTGTTGCCAGCGTTTGGCCCGCCTGGCTGTTTTTGATGAAGGACTATCAAAAGCAGCGAGTGCTGACGTTATTGGATCCGGAATCAGATAAATTGGGCGCTGGATGGAATATTATTCAATCGAAGACGGCTATTGGTTCGGGTGGTTGGCAAGGTAAGGGTTGGCTTTCCGGCACTCAATCACACTTGGATTTTCTACCAGAGAGCCAAACCGACTTTATTATTGCCGTGCTTGCAGAGGAATTTGGACTGCGGGGTGTGTTGATACTTCTCGCTTTGTACCTTCTTGTTATCATGCGAGGCTTTTGGATCGGTATAAACGCGCAATCTAGCTTTGGTCGTTTGCTTGCATCAGCTATCACATTGACTTTTTTCGTCTATGTTTTTGTCAATATGGGGATGGTTGCAGGCATTCTGCCGGTCGTGGGCGTGCCTTTGCCTTTGGTCAGTTTTGGCGGCACATCGATGGTTACCTTAATGCTGGGCTTTGGTATTTTGATGGCAATCAGTACCGAGAAGCGAGTGATAAAAAGTTAGCAGTGTCTGCCTAAATATCGGTAGTGCTGGAACCATTGGATATTAAGAGGTTCTGAGTGATATGTGGATGAATAAAGGAAAGACAGTTGCGATATTGGGTTTGGCTACGCTGTTTCAAGTGACCAGCAGCGCTGCAGGAGACTACGTTGCCCGTCCGGAAGCCCAATTGGTCATTGACGCTGCAGTGGCGCAAGGTGTCGATCGTCAATGGGCTGAAGATGTATTGGCGGCCGCAGAGAAAAAACAAAGTATTTTGAACGCTATTTCACGGCCCGCTGAGAAGACCAAGCCTTGGCACGAATACCGCGAAATTTTTGTGACGGATAAGCGAATTGCGGGTGGTGTGAGTTTTGCGCGCGAGCACGCTGAAACATTGGCCTCCGTATCAGTTAAAACCGGTGTCCCTGAGTCTGTATTAGTAGCCATCATTGGCGTCGAGACGTATTACGGCCGAATCAGTGGAAGTTATCGAGTTGTCGATGCCCTAGCTACATTGGCATTTGATTACCCTAAGCGCGCACCGTTTTTTACTCAGGAGCTCGAGCATTTTCTCGTTCTTGCTTACGAGTCAGGTAAGGATCCTCTAGGCCTACAAGGTTCCTACGCAGGGGCGATGGGGTACGGCCAGTTTATGCCCTCGAGCTATCGGTCTTATGCGCGCGATTTCGACAACGATGGTGTCGCTGATATTTGGACTAACCCCCAGGATGCGATATACAGCGTGGGTAATTATTTTAAAGCACACGGCTGGCGGCAGGGTGAACCCGTCGTAGTCGCGGCCAACGCTGAAAAAGCTGATTCGGCTATTTTCAACGGAGGTTTGAAGCCTCAGTTTACCGTTGGGGAGCTCGCTGAAATGGGTGTGGCGCCACTGTCGGAAACCGATGTGAGTTACCCCGCAACCGCAATGAAGTTAGAGGGCGAGCAAGGTCCGGAATATTGGTTAGGCTTGCCCAATTTCTATGTCATTACTCGGTATAACCATAGCGCCATGTACGCGTTGAGTGTTTGGCAATTGAGTCAGGCAATCGAGCAAGCCCTGTCTGGAGCTTAAGCCCTTGTTTTTTAGGCTATTGGTATCACTCGCAGTCCTTTTTTTGGCGGGGTGTTCTTTGGTGGGGTCGTCTACAGCCACGCCAATTGCCGACTCTACGCCGCCACCGATTGACGCTGCTGCGGTTCCTAATGCAGTCCCTAGGCCTGACCCGCTTCTGGCGGCGGGCAATCGCAGTCCTTATACGGTCAACGGTGAAACCTATGACATCCTGCCGTCCGTTGCAGGGTATCGGGAGGAGGGTATAGCCTCATGGTACGGCCTGAAGTTTCATAGCAAGAAAACATCTAATGGTGAGGTATTTAATGTCTATGGTCCTACTGCCGCCCACAAGACACTGCCGATTCCGAGTTACGTGCGAGTTACCAATCTATCAAATGGGCGTCAAATGACACTTCGGGTGAATGATCGAGGCCCGTTTCATCCCGATCGAATTATCGATCTATCCTATGGCGCCGCGATTAAATTAGGATTTGCTGATCAAGGTACTACCCGTGTGCAGGTTGAGGCTATCGATGTAGAGGGCGTCGATGATCGGCGGCAATCTCAAGGTAGCTACCGATTTTTACAGTTGGGTGCGTTTGGAGATCAAGCGGCTGCACTCGAGCTTATGGCGCACGCCGAGAAAGTCGTCAATGCTCCGCTGTTAATAAGCCCTGTCGATGCAAGTCAGGGTACGTTGTATCGATTGCGCGCAGGCCCCTTTGAGTCCGAGCAAGATCTTCGGCAAGCGCAGGCGCTGCTTGCTAAATCTGGTCTAACTTCAGGCCAGCCGTTACCTTAGTGCCGTGATGTTTTTTGCTGAAGCTAGAAGCCAGCTGATACCATCACCGCTCAAATTTATTACCGTGAGGAAGTCGATGTTGCGTTTCGTTTTGTTGATGTTCATGAGTGTGCCGGCTTTTGCGGCGTCTATTGTGCCCGCCCCTCCGACGATCAACGCCGATGCGTATCTGTTAATGGACGTTACCACCGGACGCGTTTTGGTCGAGCAAAATGTCGATGAGCGTCTGCCCCCTGCAAGCCTTACAAAACTTATGACGGCGTATATCCTGGCTGAAGAGATCGATGCAGGGCGTTTATCACTTGACGATGTAGTGCCGGTTAGTCGCACGGCGTGGTCACAGAACCCGACTTTCCGAGGCTCTTCTTTGATGTGGATTGAGCCTGGTAAGGAAGTCACTGTCGGCCAGCTTGAGAAAGGGATCGTCATTTCCTCGGGCAACGATGCGAGCGTTGCCATTGCGGAGCACATTGCAGGCAGTGAAGAAGCCTTTGCCGGCATGATGAATAACTATGCTCAAGAGCTGGGGATGACGTCGACATACTTCGTCAACAGCCATGGCTTGCCTAACCCTGACCATTTAACTACGGCGCGAGATTTAGCCATCTTGGCCTCTGCAACAATCCGCAACCACCCTGATCGATATGAGGTGTACCGTGAGAAATCCTACACTTACAACGACATTAAACAATTCAACCGGAATTTGCTCCTGCGCGAAGATCCTAGTGTCGATGGTCTGAAGACCGGCTATACCAGCGTCGCTGGGTATGGCTTAGTCGCATCCGCTCAGCGTGATGGCATGCGGCTTATCTCGGTCGTTCTGGGAAGCCAAAGTACACGAAGCCGCAAGGCAGAAACGCGCTCACTGCTCAATTACGGCTTCCGTTTTTATGAGACCGTTCGGCCCGTCACGCCCGAGGTATCCCTTGGCCAGCGTCGTGTCTGGAAAGGGATTACCGATAGGGTCGACGCCGGTGTCATTGAGTCGCTGATATTAACAGTGCCACGTAGTAACAAAGAGCCCAGTATCGAGACAGTGTTTGACGAGCCGTTGCTGGCACCAATTAACCGTGGTGATCCTCTCGGAACGCTGAAAGTCATCATTGATGGCGATGTGCTAGCGGAGCGGCCCGTTGTTGCTCTGAATGATGTGTCTGAATCAGGGTTCTTTGCTCGTCTGTGGGATACCTTTTTGCTCTGGTTGTCGGGTTTATTCGGAGAGTCCTAATGGTTGAGCAAGAGCCACCGAAAATTGAGTTTCCCTGTAGCTATCCCATAAAAGTGCTTGGTCGATCTGATGACCGCTTACACCCCTTGGTGCTAGAAATCTTCGAGCGCCACGCGCCCGGATTTGATACGACGACCATACGAATTAAGTCGAGCTCTGGCGGTAAATTTGTCTCGATGACTATTACGATTGAAGCAACGGGCGTGACTCAGCTGGAATCCTTGCACGAGGATCTTATGGCCACTGGATTGGTCTCTATGGTCATATAGTCAATGAAGAGATGTTACTTGGGCACCGTTGATTATGTGACTGCGTTTGACGCTATGAAGCACTTCACTCTGGAGCGCGATGAAGCGACGCCTGATGAATTGTGGTTGTTGCAACACCCCGCTGTTTTTACCCAGGGGATCTCTGGAAAGGCTGAGCACTTACTCGCCCCGGGAGATATTCCAGTCGTTCAAATAGATCGCGGTGGACAGGTCACTTACCACGGGCCTGGGCAGTGGGTCGCTTACGTTCTAGTGGATTTGCGGCGAGCGTCGCTCGGTGTGCGCCAATTGGTCACCCGCTTGGAGCAGGCGATAATTAATCTCCTGGCGCTTTATGGTGTGATTGCGACGGCTGATCCCAAGGCGCCGGGTGTTTATGTCGAGGGAAAGAAGATAGCGTCGCTGGGCCTCAAGGTCAGCCGAGGGTGCAGCTATCATGGCTTAGCGCTAAACGTAGACATGGACCTAGAGCCGTTTCAGCGAATAAACCCCTGTGGTTATGAAGGTTTACAGGTCATCTCTCTTGCATCGGTTATCGATCGGGAGAGAATAGATATGTCGCTGATTGGAGAGCAGCTTCTCTCTAGCTTAGAGAGCGAGCTGCAACGCCCATGAGTCAGGTCGACATGGGCTCTGTGGTGGCAGACAAAACGCTGTGCTAGCTAAACCTTCAGAATCTGCGACATTTCAACAAGCTCTTTCTAACGTTATACCGTCACTCGAAGGCTGAGCGATGGCATAATCGCGCTCCCACAAGGAGGCAACATGTCTGAGCTAGCGCGCGATATTGCATCAAGGCGTACTTTCGCCATCATCTCCCACCCCGATGCGGGTAAGACGACTATTACCGAAAAGCTGCTGCTTCTTGGTAGTGCGATTCAGATCGCGGGTTCGGTGAAAGGTAAGCGCGGACCTCACGCGACGTCTGACTGGATGTCTCTCGAACAAGAGCGTGGTATTTCCGTAACGTCGTCCGTTATGCAGTTTCCTTATCATGATCGAACGGTCAATCTGCTGGATACCCCTGGACACGAAGACTTCTCGGAAGATACCTACCGTACCTTAACCGCGGTCGATTCCGCGCTGATGGTGATCGATGGCGCGAAGGGTGTCGAGGCCCGAACGATTAAGTTAATGGGCGTGTGTCGTTTGCGCGACACACCCATTGTCAGTTTCGTAAACAAGCTCGACCGTGATATTCGCGATCCCATCGAATTACTCGATGAGATTGAAGAAGTGCTGGGTATTGCAGGCGCTCCGATTAACTGGCCGGTGGGTATGGGGCGTCACCTGAAGGGCGTGTATAACCTCTACACCGATGTTATTCATGTTTTTGAGCAAGGCAACAACGCTGTATTACCGCCCGATGAGCAAATTCAGGGTTTGGACTCGGACGAAGCACGGGCACTGCTTGACGATGAGTACGATAGTTTTTGTGAAGAAATTGAATTGGTCCGTGGCGCTAGCCATGAATTCGAGATAGAGGAATTTTTGGCCGGCCGGCTTACTCCCGTATTTTTTGGAACAGCGCTTGGTAATTTTGGCGTTCGTGAAATGCTAGATAAGTTCGTTGAGTGGGCGCCAGAGCCTTTATCACGTCAGACCACCAGCCGCGAGGTCAGTGCTTTCGAGAGCGATTTCTCTGGTTTTGTTTTTAAAATTCAAGCGAATATGGATCCAAAGCATCGCGATCGAATTGCGTTTGTCCGAGTGTGTTCAGGTCGGTATAGCAAAGGTATGAAAATGCGTCATACCCGTACCGGTAAAGATATTAAAATAGCCGATGCGGTGTCATTTAAAGCGGGTGAGCGTGTGTTAGTGGAGGAGGCGGTATCGGGCGATATTATTGGCCTGCACAACCACGGCACCATCCAGATAGGCGACACTTTTACGACGGGAGAAGACGTTCGTTTTACCGGCATTCCGCATTTTGCCCCTGAGTTGTTTAGACGTATTCGACTCAAAGACCCGATGAAAATGAAAGCGCTGCAAAAAGGCCTGCAGCAACTTTCGGAAGAGGGTTCAACCCAGGTCTTCTCGCCACTTAACTCAACAGATTTAATTGTAGGGGCGGTTGGACAATTGCAGTTCGACGTTGTCGCGTATCGTTTGAATGATGAGTACAAGGTTGAAGCTATTTATGAGCCAGTCAATGTTTATACGGCTCGCTGGGTGGAAGCCGATGACCCGCGTAAATTGGATGAATTTCGCAAGAAAGCGGCCGATAACCTATCTGAAGACGGTGGCGGTTATCTCACTTATCTAGCACCGACTCGAGTCAACCTATCGCTGATGCAAGAGCGTTGGCCCGACATTCGATTTAGGGAGACCCGAGAGCACTAGTCAAAGCGCTCTGTTAAAGCAGCGCATTGAACGTGTAGTGCGTTGTATGGACAGCGCCTTGTTACAGCAGTGCTTTAATGTCTTTAGCGATAGCCGCGGGGGTGGTGCTGCTACCATAGCGTTTGATGACATTGCCCTGGCGATCCACAAGGAACTTGGTGAAATTCCACTTAATGGCGCCCGTGCCGAGTACCCCCGGCGCTTGTTTTTTGAGCCAAGCATACAAGGGGTGAGCGTCGCCGCCATTGACTTCAATTTTTGCGAACAGCGGGAACGACGTGTTGAAATTCATAGTGCAGAACTCAACGATTTGTTCCTCGGTGCCGGGCTCTTGTTTGCCAAACTGGTTACAAGGGAAGGCAAGTACGTCAAAGCCCTCGCCATGAAAGTCTTTCTGCAGTTGCTCAAGCCCATCGTATTGAGGCGTGAAACCGCACTTTGAGGCGGTGTTGACGATCAGTAATACCTTGTCTTTATAGTCGCTGAGCGCGACTTCGTCGCCGCCCGCGGTGTGGGCGGAGAATGTGTAAAGTTCTGACATTGGATTGTCCCCTCGGTTGACTAGATAGTTATACGCATAACAGCGACTTGAGGGTCAGTGTGGCTCTGAGCGCTCAGCCGCGCAAGTAACTCTCGATTTCAAAGTCCGTAACTCGTCGCTGGAACTCATCGAGCTCTTGTCTTTTAGTTTTGGTGAAGATGACTTGAAACTCGTCACTCAGATAGGTTTGCATCGACTCTGAAGCGCTAAAGCGCTCGATCGCGTCGTTCATAAGTGTAGGTAGTAGTTCGCAAGCGTGTTCTTGGGCCCACGCGTTACCGATAACGGCGGGTGGAGGTTTCAGTTTTTTCTCTAAGCCATGCAAGATGCCCGCCAGTACAACGGCCAACGTAAGGTAAGGGTTAGCATCGGCACCTGCGACGCGGTGTTCGATGCGCTTCGCCGCAGGCGGACCGGCAGGGACTCGCAGCGCGGTTGTTCGATTGTCCCAGCCCCATGTTGGCAGAGTGGGTGCGTGATTGCCGGCTTGAAAACGTCGGTAAGCATTGAAGCTTGGCGCGAAGATCAGCATAGAGTCTGGCATTACGTCGAGGCATCCAGCGATGGCCTGCTGTAAAAATTTACTTCCTTCGTCGCTACCGTTGTTAAAGACGTTAGCCCCTTGTTCATCAAGTAAGCTGCAGTGTACGTGCATGCCGTTGCCGGCTTCATCATCCATGGGTTTGGGCATGAAGCTCGCTATCATGCCGAAGCGCGCAGCAACCATGCGAACGGCGCGCTGCATCCGTATAATTTTATCGGCGAGTTCTAGCACATTGTCGCTGTGTGCCATGTTAATTTCGAATTGCGCAGGTGCTGCCTCTTTAATGATGCCTTCGTAAGGTAGGTCTTGTACTTCAAAGGCTGCCCGTAGGGTCTCTAGCATTTCTGCATGCCGATCGAGTTCATCGAGGGCATAGAGGTTCCCGCCTAGCGATTCCCGTCCCTTGAATGCCTCGCGCAGCGGTCTGTCATGGCCCGGGTCGGGCAGTAAACTAAACTCGAGTTCGACCGCCATGCATGGACGAAGCTGCTTGTCCTCAAAGCGTTTCACGATTTGCGCAAGGATTTGTCGAGGATCGCCTAAAAAGGGCGACTCGTCTTCATTGAACATGGTCATGATGAGCTGACCTTGGTCAATGCCGCGAACAGTCTGCATCGGCCGCAGAGAGCTTTCTACGACCATGCAGTAACCGTCAATGTCGCCTGTTTGAAACGCGAGCTCGGGAATATCCCGCCCCCAAATGTCCAAGCCTAAAGCCGATTTGGGTAGTTTCAAGCCATTATCCAGTACCGATTGGATCTTTCCACGGGGGATCCACTTCCCGCGCGCAACGCCATTACAGTCAGTAATAAGCGCCTCGATCATAGAAACATCGGGATAGGCTTGTAGAAACAGTTCGATTTCGCGACGCATACGTCCTCAGCGTTGAAAATATAATGTGCGGAGCATGCGTTTAGTCGCCTTGGGAGGCAATGCCCATTATGGGTAAGGGCCGGCAGTAGACGCGAGGAGGAGGCTTGCTCAGTCCATATACACGGAGAGCGGATCGTTACCATGCGCTTCACCAATGTATGGCATGGAATTGATGAAAAGAGTAAACAAATCGGCCTGCGAGTTGACGTCGATTTTCTTGTAAATCGACTTTCGGTGTCGTCTAACAGTTTCTAGAGAGATGTCGAGGCGTTCGGCCGAGATGTCGGCGCTATACCCTCTCAACATTAGCTCGAGAATTTCACGCTCGCGGGTACTGACATAGTCAGCACCAAAGGTGCGAAATGCCATGTCGATTTGAGCGTCGAGACCTGGTTGCAGTAGGTTGCTGACAACGAAGTCGTCTCGGTGACAGTGGGATTGGATAATCGCCGCAACGGGCTCAGATAAAGAGTAGAGTAAATCGTACTCATCTTGCGTGAAGGGGCCATGACTGGGCAGGCGCATGAGGCAAAGATTGATAACGCTCCCGTCGTCGAGCTTCGTCAGAAAGATGACTTCGTCGACCGTACCAGTCTCGCTGTAGTAGTTGGTGTAGTAGCCGGAATCTTGGAAATCTCCCCCGGCGAGTCGGTCTAGCCTGTAAATATGACTGCGAGGACTGTTCATAGAAAGATTGTAAAAAGGGTCTTCACGATAGGGCCCCTCGAGATAGCGATCGATTTGCATAGCACGATCGGCCTTCGGAATGTCAGAGTGGAGTACTCGGGGTGGCAGATCTCGATGATACAGCCACACTTGGGGGAAGGTTACTTTCACCTGATTGCGGATCGCATCGAACAATGCGGGGAAAAAGTCATCAGTTCCCGACGCGTTGATAGCTCTTGCCAAATCGACATTCCATCGGTTGAGTAACTTGAGGTCGCTCACCTGGTCCTTCTCCTTGTAGGTTGTAGGTCGGGTTGCAGGTCGGGTTGCGGGCGTTGTTACCACTGTAAAGGAACTGTGCGCCAACGCATCAACCACGCTCGATGTACCTTATCACTATATCGACGGCTGCCAAGAGAGCCGTTGTAGGCAGCTAGAGCCCGGCGCAAGTCACCGCGTTCACGTTCCAGATAAAATTGTAAAATCCGACAGCCATAGCGCAGGTTGGTTGCTGGGTCCGTTAAGTTGTCTTCGGAGCGACCAATTTCCGCTTTCCAGAAAGGCATGACTTGCATATAGCCTTGTGCGCCCGCGCGGGATACCGCGAAGCGATCAAATGTGCTTTCAACTTCGATGAGCGCGAGTACCAATTCGGGTGTTATGCCGCTCGCCGTGGCCGTTTGATGGACCTGCTTGAGCAATTGTAGCCGCTCATTGGGGCTCTCGATAAATGCGGCGAGTCGAGCTTGCATATCGACAAGCCAAACCTCGGCATCGAAGCGATCGTCGAAGCTCGCCGTCGATGCGATGGTGTGTTCTAGAAATTGACGAAGTGCCTCTTTATCCTCGTCAGCTGCGCTAAACGTTTGTGCGCTGAGTAACAGCAACAAGGCCGCCATTGCGACCTTGAGCATTTGCAGCGCCTTAATAATCCGCGAGCATCGACTGAATTGCGTCAAATACTGCATCAACTGCCACGGTTTCTGCCACGCCCGCTCGCCTAGTTTGTATTTCAAGATTACCTTCACTCAGTGACCGATCGCCGATCGTCACTCGAACAGGGATACCCAAAAGTTCCATTTCAGCAAATTTAACACCAGGGCGTTCTTTTCGGTCATCCAAAAATACGTCAACACCTGCCGTTAACAGCTGCTGGTAGAGCGTTTCTGTGGCCGCGGCTACCGCTTCGGATTTGTCCATATTTAACGGCACCAAGGCGACAGAGAAGGGCGCCATAGAAGCGGGCCAGATAATCCCAGACGCATCGTAATTTTGCTCTATAGCTGCGGCTACGATTCGGGTCACACCAATGCCGTAGCAACCCATGGACATCGGAACGTTTTTGCCTTGCTCATCAAGTACAACCGCATTCATCGCTTCGCTGTATTTAGTACCGAGTTGGAAGATGTGGCCAACCTCTATGCCGCGTCGAATCTCGAGGTGGCCATGACCACAAGGGCTAGGGTCTCCAGCAACGACTTCACGTAAATCGGCTACTTCAAAGCTGGGAACATCTCTCTCCCAATTGGCGCCGCGATAATGATGATCTGTTTCATTGGCTCCACATATGAAGTCTGAAAGATGGGCCGCGCTTCGATCTACAATGATTCGCAGGCTTAAGCCCACGGGACCTAGCGATCCAAATCCTGCGCCCACCTGTGCGCGGACCTTTTGCTCGTCAGCCATGTTTAAGGGGCTGGTCAATCCTTCAATTTTTTCAGCTTTTATTTCATTAAGCCTGTGGTCTCCACGTAAAACCAATGCCACTAAATCTCCCTCTGAGCTTTCCACAAAGAGAGTCTTGACTGTTGTGTCGATAGTGACGCTGGCGCTTTTCACCAGGTCATCAATAGTTTTGACATGAGGCGTAGGGAACTTTTCCAGCGCCTCTGAGGGTGGCTGTCTCTCATCTGTGGGTGCGAGCGCTTCCGCCAGTTCGACATTCGCCGCAAAGTCGCTGCTCGTTGAAAACGCAATATCGTCTTCTCCTGACTCAGCAAGTACATGAAACTCATGGCTGTGGCTGCCGCCGATAGAGCCGGTATCGGCGACGACGGGCCGGAAGTCGAGCCCTAGCCGAGTGAATATGGCAGTGTATGCCTCATGCATGCGCCAGTAAGTGGCCTCAAGAGAGTCATGACTTACGTGAAATGAATAAGCATCTTTCATGATGAACTCCCGGGAGCGCATAACACCAAAGCGGGGCCTAATTTCATCTCGGAATTTCGTTTGAATTTGATAAAAGTTAAGAGGTAGCTGCTTGTAGCTCTTGATTTCACTTCGACCAATATAAGTAATGACTTCCTCGTGCGTAGGCCCCAGACAAAAATCTCTGTCATGGCGATCCTTCAATCGTGCAAGCTCGGGTCCGTACTGCTCCCAGCGACCGGATTCGTGCCATAGCTCGGCAGGCTGAACAACTGGCATAGAAAGTTCCAGTGCTCCAGCTCGATTCATTTCTTCGCGCACTATGTACTCGACTTTTCGAAGTACACGCAGGCCCAGTGGCATCCACGTGTAAATGCCCGCCGCGATTCGGCGGATTAAGCCTGCTCGGAGCATTAGTTGGTGGCTGATAACCTCTGCATCTGAAGGCGTCTCTTTCAGGGTTGAAAGTAAAAATTGGCTGGCGCGCATGATGAAAATATTCCGGATAAGAAGGCCACACATTCTACGTAGCTACACGCCTGTCGGGAAGAGTAGCGCTCATGTGTCAAAAAGACGGCGAAAAACTCTAATTTTAGCGAGTTTATTGGTAAATACCCTTGTTTTACAGTGTTTAATGAGGTTGAATTAACCTAGTCGAGAGTAAAACACTGTAAATAAAGGTGTTTATCTCGATTACTTAGTCTCCCGTCTCTTAAGAAAAAAGGTGAATAGACTCATGGCAACTAAAAAAGCAGCAAAGAAAGCACCCGCTAAAAAAGCAGCAGCAAAAAAAGCGACTGCTAAAAAAGCACCCGCCAAGAAAGTAGCAGCAAAAAAAGCAGCCGCCCCAGCCAAAGCACCAGCTAAGGTAAAGGCAATATCAGAGAAACTAACCAAAACTCAAATTGTTGGCTCTATCGCTGACACGACTGGCCTAACTAAAAAGCAGGTTGGTGATGTGATGGGTGCGTTGGAAAACCTGATCGAAGGTAGCATCAAAAAGCGCGCGGTCGGTGAGTTCACCATTCCTGGTCTGATGAAGGTTACTACCGTTCGTAAACCTGCAAGAAAGGCGCAGAAGGGTGTTCCAAATCCGTTCAATCCTGGTACAACAATGGATGTCGCTGCGAAGCCCGCAAGTACTGCCGTTAAGATCCGTCCGCTTAAGAAAATCAAAGAATTTGCCAATAACTAAACGTGGTTAAATTCAAATAAGGGCGCCCGCTCAGGGCGCCCTGCATTTTTCCCTCTTCTCGATCCCTCTCTGAATTTTTGATAGCGCGATCTCAAGCGGTTCTCAATCGCCTGCTGTGAAAACCTCCTATCCAACAACCTTTATTCGATGGCGCGTTTGAGGTACTCTCCGCGGCCTTGTTATTTGTCAATTTGACCTCATTTATGCACTGTTGACGTAGTGTTACTGAGGAGAAAAAAGTGCCTATTTATGAATACCAGTGCGGCGAATGTGCTCACACACTCGAAGCGCTTCAAAAAATGTCTGATCCGGTCCTCTCGGACTGCCCAGCATGTGGCAAACCTGCGCTCAGCAAGCAGGTGAGCGCGCCGTCGTTTCGGTTGGCGGGTGGCGGTTGGTATGAAACCGACTTTAAAACTGGCAAGAAAAAGAATTTGGCAGGCGACGAAGGTAAAAGCGCTGGCAGCGATTCAAGCGCCTCTAATTCAAGCG
>DAIRTN010000013.1:2960-12595 GCA_036803865.1 Luminiphilus sp. | reverse complement strand
CTAATTCAAGCGACCCTAAGGCAAACGCCCCTAAGGAGAGCCCAAAGAAAACGGACGCTCCGTCTGCTGCCTAAGGCCGCGGGCATCACACACTGAACATTTAATTACGGCGGAAAAGATATGCGCACCCATTACTGCGGCTCATTGCGTGAGTCACAAATAGACGAAACGGTAACGATTTGTGGGTGGGTGGATCGCCGTCGAGATCACGGCGGCGTGATCTTTCTCGATATGCGCGATCGAGAAGGCATTGTGCAGGTTGTTTTTGACCCTGATACCGAAGAGCACTTTGAGCGAGCTGACAAAGTGCGCAGCGAGTATGTTCTGAAAATCACGGGTCGGGTTCGGGCCCGAAGTGAAGCCACGGTGAACCCTACTATGCCGACCGGCGCCATTGAGATTCTCGGTAAAGCGTTAGAAATTTTGAACACTGCCGAAACGCCGCCATTTCAGCTCGATTCACACACATCGGTCGGTGAAGACGTTCGTTTGAAGTACCGGTATATGGATCTGCGCCGACCTGAAATGCAGCGCAATCTCATTACGCGCTCTAAAATAACGTACTCGGTGCGTTCCTTTTTAGAAGGCGAAGGCTTTCTCGATATCGAGACGCCGGTTCTGACCCGAGCGACGCCTGAGGGAGCTCGCGATTATTTAGTGCCGAGTCGCACCCATCCTGGCGAGTTTTTTGCCTTGCCCCAGTCTCCCCAGTTGTTTAAGCAGCTTTTAATGGTGTCGGGCTTCGATCGCTATTATCAAATTGCTCGATGCTTCCGTGATGAAGATCTACGTGCTGACCGACAGCCCGAGTTCACTCAGATCGATATAGAAACATCGTTTCTAGAAGAACAGCAGATTATGGATATTGCTGAGCGAATGGTCCGCGGTTTGCTTCGTGAGCACTGTGATGTTGAGCTCGGCGATTTCCCGCATATGACATGGCATGACGCGATGGAGCGTTATGGATCTGACAAACCCGACCTAAGGGTCGACATGGAGCTCGTCTCGATCGATGACCTCATGCAACAGGTGGACTTTAAAGTATTTCGAGGGCCCGCAGATGACCCGAAAGGGCGTGTTGCTGCGTTAAAGGTGCCCGGTGGGGCAACTATTTCCCGCAAAGAAATTGATGATTACACGAAGTTCGTCAGCATTTACGGTGCGAAGGGCTTGGCGTGGGTCAAGGTGAATGATCTCGGTGCCGGTATCGATGGTCTGCAATCACCGATTCTTAAGTTCATGCCTGAGGATGTTGTGCATGCGTTGATGGCCCGTCTCGACGTTGCCAACGGCGATATCGTGTTCTTTGGCGCTGACAAGCGATCGGTTGTTAACGAAGCGCTTGGCGCGCTGCGTCTACGGGTTGCCGAAGACCAGGGTTTGATTGCAGAAGGTTGGGCGCCACTTTGGGTGGTTGACTTCCCAATGTTTGAAGAAACAACGGATGGTGGTTTGACACCACTGCATCACCCTTTCACCGCGCCGGCGTGTGACGTGGAGACGCTCAAAGCCAATCCCGCTGACGCACTTTCACGGGCTTATGACATGGTGTTGAATGGCTCGGAAGTGGGTGGTGGCAGTATCCGTATTTATGATCAAGACATGCAGCAGGCAGTTTTTGAGATTTTGGGCATTGATGCCCAGGAGGCCGAAGAGAAATTTGGCTTCTTGCTGTCGGCTTTGCGCTACGGTGCACCGCCCCATGGTGGCATCGCGTTTGGCCTCGACAGGTTGGCGATGTTGATGGTGGGCGGACATTCAATTCGCGATGTTATCGCATTCCCCAAGACACAGTCGGCGCATTGTGTAATGACGGATGCGCCTAGCCGTGTTGCCGAGCAGCAGCTTAAGGATTTGAGCATCCGGTTGCGTAAGACGGAGTTGAACGACAAAGCCTGATTGGGAGGTTGATATGGCAGGCCATAGTAAGTGGGCCAATATCAAGCACCGCAAGGCCGCGCAAGATGCAAAGCGCGGCAAGTTGTTCACCAAGCTGATTAGAGAGTTGGTCGTTGCGGCGAAGCAAGGTGGCGGTGTGATCGAGGACAATCCGCGTCTTCGCGCTGCTATGGACAAGGCGTTGGGCGCTAATATGACGCGCGACACCATTGACCGAGCGATAGCGCGAGGGGCGGGAAATACTGACAACGATGATGTCGAAGAGCTGACTTACGAGGGCTATGCGCCAGGTGGCGTCGCCGTACTCGTTGAAGTCATGACTGATAATCGTAATCGCACCGTTGCCGACGTTCGTCACGCATTTTCAAAACGCGGCGGTAATCTAGGTACAGACGGTTCAGTAGCCTATCTCTTTACGCGTAAAGGCGCGCTTCATTTTGTTTCAGGTGTCGATGAAGACCGAGTGTTGGACGCAGCGCTTGAAGCCGGCGCCGAGGATGTGATCACCCACGATGACGGAAGCATCGACGTCACGACAGCCTGGGAAGACTTCGGAGTCGTGAAATCGGCGCTTCAGGCCGCGGGACTTGAGCCTGAAGAGAGTGAGGTCACCATGATCCCTAGTACGTCAATAACCCTCGATGTATCTGGGGCGGCCACTGTTCTGGCTTTGGTGGACATGCTAGAAGATTTGGATGATGTGCAGAATGTCTACACCAACGCGGAGATCCCGGCGGAGGTATTCGCTGAGCTTGATTAGCCGTTGTCCTTGCGGTGCCTGTAACGTGCGGTGCCTTTAACGTGCGGTCCCTGTAACTTGAGGTGCCTTCAATGCGTGGGCCTATTTCTATCACGGTACGCTAATTTCCTAAAACTGCTCTGGAGCCCATGACGTGATGCCCTGCTTAGTTCAGAATAGGGCAAAACAGAGAGGTGACATATGCCGGTTATACTGGGAATCGATCCGGGCTCGCGCAAAACAGGCTTTGGGCTCATTCGCTCCGAGCGCGGCAAGTCCACGTATATCAGTAGCGGTATTATTCGCCTGCCCGTCGACGAGCCGCTGCCACCGCGCCTAGGCGTACTGTTCGATGCGATCAATCAAATTTGCGACGAGTTTCAACCGGATGAACTCGCTATTGAGCAGGTGTTTATTGCTCGAGGGCCCGATGCGGCGCTTAAGCTAGGGCAGGCTCGAGGCGCAGCGATGGTCGCCTGCGTACACCGAGGCCTCACAGTTCGCGAGTACTCGGCTAGGCAGATCAAGCAAGCTGTGGTCGGGACGGGCGGCGCGACTAAAGAGCAGGTTCAGCATATGGTGAAGACCCTGTTAGGTTTGCCGGGCGTTCCCAAAGAGGATGCCGCTGACGCATTGGCTGCAGCGCTCTGCCATAGTCACTCCAGCCATTTACTCAGTAAAATACCGACAAAAGCTTTAAGCCGAGGGCGCCTGCGCTAGGACCGATACTATGATTGGATTTATACGTGGCTTATTGGCAGCCAAACACCCCCCCGACATTGTCATCGATGTTGGAGGGGTGGGTTATGAACTACAAATTCCCATGACCACATTGTTTCAGCTGCCTGCGATCGGAGCAGAGGTCACACTGTTGACACATTTTGTTGTTCGTGAGGATGCCCAGCTACTCTTCGGCTTCGCCGAGGAAGCGGACCGACGACTGTTTCGGGAGTTGATAAAGGTTAGCGGCGTCGGACCACGATTGGCATTAACCATTCTGTCAGGTATGGATGCGCGAGCGTTTGCGCAATGTTTACAGCGTGATGACGTTAAAGCGCTTGTTGCCCTGCCCGGTGTCGGGAAGAAGACTGCGGAGCGTCTGATGGTCGAGATGCGAGACAAAGCGGGTAAGTGGCTCGACGAGCTGTCTCCCGACCTTCCCGGGCAGCCTGCTATGGCAAAGATTGAATCGGTTGATTATCGCGGCGAAGCTGAGCAAGCGTTGGTCGCTTTGGGGTACAAGCTGCCAGAGGCCTCCAGATGGGTCACGAGCGTTCTAAGTGACGACATTAATTCGAGTGAAGAGCTGATTCGGCTGGCACTCAAAGCTGCTGCACCGCGTAGCTAGCAGCCCTAGTGTGAAGAGGATTTTGTTTCATGATCGAAACTGACCGACTAATTGCAGCAGAACCCCAGGCACTGCCAGAAGAGCAGGTCGATCGAGCGATACGCCCTAAAACGCTTGAAGAGTATACGGGGCAGCGGGTGGTTCGCGAGCAAATGGAGATTTTTCTGGCCGCTGCGAAGGGACGGGGAGAGCCTCTTGATCACACCTTGATCTTCGGTCCTCCAGGCCTCGGTAAAACGACTTTGGCGAGCATCATTGCCCATGAAATGGGCGTGTCGCTGAAAACTACCAGTGGACCGGTCCTTGAGAAAGCGGGCGACATTGCTGCACTTATGACCAATCTCGAGCCTGGCGATGTTCTATTCATCGATGAAATCCACCGACTCAGTCCCTTTGTGGAGGAGATTCTCTATCCGGCGATGGAGGATTATCAGCTGGATATCATGATTGGCGAAGGCCCTGCGGCGCGCTCGATAAAGCTTGATTTACCACCCTTTACGCTTGTTGGTGCTACTACGCGAGCGGGTTTACTGACCTCTCCTTTGCGCGATCGATTTGGTATTGTGCAGCGCCTTGAGTTTTACGAAATTGAGGATCTAGCGCGCATTGTGACGCGCTCAGCGCGCCTTCTCGAGATAGGTATCGATGAAGGTGGCGCGCACGAAGTAGCCCGCAGGTCTCGGGGCACGCCTCGTATTGCAAACAGACTTCTGCGTCGCGTTAGAGACTACGCCGAGGTGCGTGCCGATGGCCGAGTAACGTCAGAAGTCGCTCAGTTAGCCTTGGATATGCTCAATGTTGACCAGCGCGGCTTTGACCACTTAGATCGACGTTTGCTATTGATGCTTATTGAGAAGTTTGACGGCGGGCCTGTGGGTATCGACAGTTTGGCGGCTGCACTTTCAGAAGAGCGTGGCACATTGGAAGATGTGCTTGAGCCTTATTTAATTCAGCAAGGTTATCTCATTCGCACGCCGCGAGGGCGAATGGTGACGCGCAGTGCCTACAGTCATTTTGGTTTGGCAGCGCCGGCCAGTGCTATTGGTGGCGGTGCTTTGCCCGTTGAATTAGGTGAGTGATCTCTGATGGTGGAATTTTCTATTCCTATAAGAGTCTATATTGAAGACACCGATGCCGGTGGCATTGTCTATTACGTGAATTACTTTAAATATTTTGAGCGCGCGCGCACTGAGTTCATGCGCGGTCTAGGCTTTGATAAGCCGGCGTTCTTGGGCGACGATGGTATGTTTGTTGTCACTGATGCGTCGGCTCAGTATCAGCGACCAGCGCAGTTAGATGATGCCTTAACCGCGAGCGCCACAGTGACATCGCTGGGTGGTGCGACGTTGATATTCGAACAGCGGATTTGTCGAAGCGACGAGCTTCTGGTGGCTGGTAGTGTCACTATTGCACTCGTTTCTGCAAGTAGCGGACGACCGCGCAGACTGCCTGCCGAGCTCCGCGCAGCCGTTGATAAATACTATTCATGATTTGAGGACGACAAGTGAACGAAGAATTAGGCATTTTGGAACTGATTCTGGGTGCAAGCCTGACTGTACAGCTGGTCATGTTGATATTACTCCTAGCCTCTGTGGTTTCTTGGTACATGATTGTTCAGCGGCTTATGCTATTGCGTCGAACCGACGACGAATTAGTCGCCTTTGAGCAGCATTTTTGGTCAGGTATTGATCTTGCGGATTTGTATCGTGAGGGTAACCAGGCGGTGGCCGATGGCTCGCCACACACAGGTGTTGAAAGTATTTTCCGCGCAGGCTTCAAAGAATTTTCCAGGCTGTCTCAGCAAACCGATATTCAGGCTGATGCCATTTTAGAGGGAGCCCGTCGTGCGATGCGCGTTGCGACATTACGCGAGAGCGATCGTCTTGAAGCAAACTTGCCGTTTTTGGCATCCGTAGGGTCTACCAGCCCTTATATCGGCCTTTTCGGCACCGTTTGGGGCATCATGCACTCTTTCCGAGGCCTGGCAAACGCCACGCAGGCAACGCTTGCGACAGTGGCTCCGGGTATTTCTGAGGCGTTAATCGCCACTGCCATGGGTTTATTTGCCGCTATTCCGGCAGTGCTCGCATACAACCGTTTCGCCGCTCGAGTGGATAACTTAATCAATCGCTACGATACCTTTGTCGATGAGTTTTCGGGCATTTTACAGCGTCAGACCTACGCGCAGCGAGCGCGACAGCAGCAGGGTTGAGTAGCATGCGCAAACGTCGCGCGGTAGCGGAGATCAATGTAGTGCCATACATCGATGTGATGTTGGTGCTATTGATTATCTTCATGGTGACAGCGCCGATGCTTATGCAAGGTGTGAAGGTCGATTTGCCTGACGCTGCAGCGGAACCCGTTGAGAATCAAGACAGCGAACCGCTGATTGTGTCTATCGACTCGGCGGGAAAGTTGTATCTCAATGTTGGGGGTGATGAGAAGCAAGCTCTCGAGCTCGCCACGGTAAAGCAGCGCGTTTCAGCCGTGTTGCGCAGAGACCCCAAGAAACCCGTGATGGTCTGGGGTGATCAAACCGTCTCGTATGGCGCGGTCGTGACACTGATGACCGCACTTCAAGAGTCTGGAGCTCCCTCTGTAGGCCTGGTGACTGAGGAGCCTGCCAAGCCGTGAGAGCTTCTTTCGAGCGCCTTGCGTGGTTTGGTACGCCGGTGGTCATCACCCTTATACTGCATGCCCTGCTTTTTGCTGCTCTGGCCGTGAAGTTTTCTGAGCCTAAAACGGCGGTGGCGCGCGTTGCGAAACCCGTGGCTATCCAGGCAGCGCTTGTCAGCGCCGATGATTTGAAGCGCAACAAGCAGGCGGCGAAAAAGCCCGAAGCTAAGCCCAAGCCCAAGCCCAAGCCCGAACCTAAGCCCAAGCCAACACCTAAGCCGACCCCTAAAGTGGAACAAAAAAGCCTGCCCAAAGCTGAGCTTCAAGAAACACCCGCGCCGAAGGTGGCGCTCGAGCCGGACCCAAAAGCGCAAGAGGCAGCGTTAGCGCAGCAGGCCTTGAAAGATTTAGACGCTGCGCTAGCCACGGACAGGCCTGCACAAGAGGGAGTCCAAGGTAGTCCGTCGGATACCGCGGCGGCGATTATTCAGCGCGCAGTAATTAACCGATGGACCCGACCCCCATCGGCACGCAATGGCATGCGCGCCGCGCTAGAAATAGCTCTGGTTCCCACCGGAGACGTTGTTGGTGTTACCGTATTGGAATCTAGTGGTAATGTAGCGTTCGATCGGAGCGCGATTAATGCCGTTGAGAAAGCGGCGCGTTTCCCAGAAGTACAGCAACTAGATCGCGCTATTTTTGAGCGCGATTTTCGTCGCTTTCAATTGATATTCCGACCCGAGGACCTAAGGTACTGATGCGCCTGATACTTTCCATAACACTGACGTATTTACTTTCGTGTGCTGGGTTTGCACACGCTCAGCTTCAAATTGAAATTACTAAAGGTATCGACAACCCTACGCCTATTGCGATCGTGCCTTTTGCATGGGACGGAGCGGGCGGTAGTGCGCCTGCTGATGTCGCCCAAGTTGTGGACTCCGACCTGGTGCGCAGTGGCCAATTTTCGCCGGTAAGCCGTCGAGACATGCTCAGTTTTCCCAAGAAAGCGTCCGATATTTACTTCCGGGATTGGCGAGCGATTAGCGCCGATTATGTGTTAATCGGTCGGGTAGGTCCGGGATCCCCCGGCATGATAAAAGTCAGTTACCAATTGTTTGATACTGCTCGCCAGCAAGAAATCGCCAGTGGCGCTTTTGAAAATGTGCTGCCTGAGCTTCGCATGGTGGGCCACCGCGTCGCCGATGCGGTATACGAGAAATTAACCGGAATTCGCGGCGCTTTCGCGACGCGATTGGTTTATGTATCGGTCAGTCGTAACCCTAATGGCAAAGATTTTTACCGACTTATTCTGTCTGACTCCGATGGCCAGCGACCAATTGTCCTGCTGGAAGGCCGTGATCCCATTATGGCGCCTTCTTGGTCTCCCGACGGTAACGAAGTGGCTTATGTGTCTTTCGAGACGTCACGCCCGGCGATTTATCGGCAAAACCTCCGCACTGGCGTGCGGGAGCAGCTCACTAACTTCAAAGGGCTTAATAATTCGCCCGTGTGGTCTCCTGATGGAAATACCATGGCGATGGTCCTCTCGAAGGATGGCAGCCCCGATATCTATCTCATGAACTTGACGACTAAAAAGCTGACACAGTTGACGAATCACTACGCGATCGATACTGAACCTACGTGGATGCCTGATGGCAACGCCTTATTATTTACTTCCGATAGAGGCGGTCGCCCTCAAATTTATCGCTATGACTTACGCTCCAAAGCGATTACGCGAGTAACATTCGAGGGTCGCTATAATGCGCGAGCGCGGGTGGCGCAAGATGGGCGCAACGTTGCATTGGTGCACCAAAGCAGTGGCCAATACCACATTGCGGTTCACGACCTAGTGACCGAGCGACTTACGGTGCTGACCTCAACGAGCTTGGATGAAAGTCCCAGCATTGCGCCTAACGGCTCTATTGTTCTGTATGCGACCAAGCGAGGTGGGGACAGCATATTGAGTGCGGTGGCTGTTGATGGCGGTGTAAGTTTCAACCTTCCTGCGCGCGATGGCAGTGTTCAAGAGCCTGCTTGGTCGCCGTATCTCGACTAATTCACGGATTTTGAGAGACAAAAAAGGTGTCCTAGGCTCAAAAATTGCGAGAAAATACGGTACATTACAAACAGCTGTAACTCATTCCTAACAAAAGACAGGATTTCATTCATGAAAACACTCCCCGTTGTCGGTAAATTCGCATCAGTGGTGTTCGCATCATTGGTACTCGTTGCTTGTTCAAACACAGATACTGCTAGCGAAGAAGCGGCAGCAGCAGAAGCTGCATCGGCCGCGGCAGCACAAGAGGCAGCGCGCGAAGCAGAAGCTCGTGCAGCCGCTGAAGTCGCTGCAGAGCAGCAGCGCCTGCAAGATGCTGCCATGGCAGCGGGCACCGTGTTCTACTTCGCTTTTGATAGTTCAGCGCTGACTGATGAAGCCCGTGCTGCGGTTGATGCCCATGTTGCGACTTTGCTGACCAATGATCAGTCGGTGCGCCTTGAAGGCCACACCGATGAACGCGGTACACGCGAATACAACTTAGCGCTGGCTGAGCGTCGTGCTAATGCGGTTCGTGATTACATGGTTGCCAACGGCGTACCAAGCTATCGCATTGAAACGATTAGCTACGGTGAGGAAAGCCCTGTTGCTTTCGGTTCAGGCGAAGCTAACTGGCAGCAAAACCGACGCGTAGAACTTAAATAAGGGCTATTTAGCTTGAAACTGTCGTACACGAAGCCGGCCTTGATCGCCGGCTTTTCTCTTTTGGTTCTGCCCGCCCTTTCTTGGGCTCAGGACTATATTGACGTTGAAGCGGAGCGTAAAGCGGCTCGCGCGGGCTCTGGCGGCGCGGCTTCGGTAGAAGTCATCTCGGCTAGCGCGGGCGCGGCAGATGCCCCTAGCAGTGACTATCCCAGCAGTGGTTATCCCAGCAGTGACTCTACGAGCAGTGGTTATAGTCGCGCCGGTATTAGGCCCTACTCGGGCGAGACTATCACTACCACCACCGCGAACTCTCCTGTAGCCAGTCAGCTTAG
>DAIRTN010000013.1:0-2860 GCA_036803865.1 Luminiphilus sp. | reverse complement strand
CTCTCAACACAGGTTCTTTCAACGTCGGTTCTCTAGTAGTGCAGTTGCAGCAGCTGCAGGAGGAGGTGCGTCGGCTGAACGGCTTGGTCGAAGAGCAGGCACAGGAAGTGCAGCGGCTGAAAGAGCAGAGTTTAGAGCGCTATGTTGACCTCGATCGCCGACTAGCAGGAGCAGCGGGTCAAAGTGGTTTGCCTGCCGATTCAGCTAATGGCTCTATGGTGAGTGCAAACCCAGCTGCGTCCCGTGGAGAGAGTTCCGCCACGCCCTTGCAGGCTGGGGAAGAAGCGGCTTATCAGCAAGCCTATGACTTGGTGAAAACCCGTCAATTCGATGACGCCGTCAAGGGCTTCCGAGGATTCCTGGCTGAGTATCCTTTTGGGCGTTACGCGCCTAATGCACATTATTGGTTGGGTGAACTTTATCTGGTACTCGATCCCCCCGACGCGGAGCTCGCACGCCAAAGTTTCAAATTGCTTTTAGATCAATATCCAGACGATCCCAAAGTGCCAGACGCTATTTACAAGCTGGGTCGCGTTCATTTCCTCAAAGGTAACCGTGATCGTTCACGTGAGTACTTAAACAAGGTAATCACCGAATACCCCGGACATCCTGCTGCCCAATTGGCTCAGGATTTCATCAACGACAATTTCTGAGTCAGTCATTATGACCGACTCGGCAATGCCTCAGCTGCGCATAACTGAAATTTTTCACTCACTCCAAGGGGAGGCGAGATCGGTCGGTTTGCCTACGGTTTTCGTGCGCTTAACTGGGTGCCCGCTCCGCTGTGTCTATTGTGATACCGAGTACGCATTTTCAGGGGGTGAACTGTGGGATTTAGACGCTCTGACCGACAAGGTGGCTAGCTTCGGCTGCCGAAGAGTCTGTGTGACCGGTGGTGAGCCTTTGGCGCAGCCAGAGTGCTTGGAGCTGCTCCGAAGGCTGTGTGAGGGAGGCTATGAAGTGTCGCTCGAGACAAGCGGAGCGATGCCGATCGAAAACGTTGATGTGCGTGTAAGTCGGGTGATGGATTTGAAGGCGCCTGCCTCGGGCGAGAGCCACCGCAATTTGTGGGACAACATTGCGTTTTTGACGTCCCATGACCAAGTAAAATTTGTGGTCGCTAATCGTGAAGACTATGAATGGGCGCGCTTTAAAATCGACGAGCACCAGCTATTGGCTAAAGTCTCTGACGTGTTGTTCTCGCCATCTCATCACGTATTGCCTGCGAAGGATTTGGCTGAGTGGTTAATCGCCGATCGAATTGATGCTCGCTTACAAGTGCAGCTCCACAAGTTTTTATGGAATGACGAGCCCGGGCACTGAGGAGAAAGTAGGTGGCAAAACGCGCAGTGATATTAACGTCAGGCGGCCTTGATTCTGCTACCGTCCTCGCAATGGCGCGTGCGGCGGGGCGAGAGTGTTACTCCTTGAGTTTTGATTATGGGCAGCGTCACCGCTCAGAGCTCGTTGCTGCGGCTCACGTGGCCGCAGCAGTGCCCGGGACCGTTCACAAAGTTGTCGGGCTTGACCTTCGTGGTATTGGTGGCTCTGCGCTCACAGACGACGCGATAGACGTACCTACGATGCCCTCGGAAGGTATTCCTGTGACCTATGTTCCTGCCCGCAACACCGTGTTCTTGTCTATCGCACTGGGTTGGGCCGAAGTACTTCAAGCTAGCGAGATTCATCTTGGCGTGAATGCGGTCGACTACTCAGGTTACCCCGATTGCCGTCCCGTATTTATTGATGCGTTCAAGAACCTCGCCGCAGTCGCCACAAAAGCAGGCGTCGAGGGCAGCCCCATAGATATTTGCACACCCATTATCGACATGAGTAAAGCCGATATTATCCGGGCGGGCACGGAACTGGGTGTCGATTACAGTTTGACGGTATCGTGTTATCAAGCTGACGCCGAGGGGGCCGCCTGTGGCGTGTGCGACAGCTGTCGTCTCCGAAGAGAAGGGTTCCACGCGGCAGGTGTCGCAGACCCTACCCGCTACCAACGCAGTAAGTAGCCACGTTCTACGGAGATTCCTGCTCAAAGGGCTCAAAAATAAACCGATCATCCTCGAACGATTTGAATTCCAATGCGTAGCCAATGGGGTCTTTAAAGAACATTGTTTGCTGCTCGCCCGCAGTACCCTTAAAACGTGTTGTTGGTTCGATAATAAATGCTACCTGTCCCTGCAGCCTGGTCGCGAGGGTAGAGAACTGGTCGGGCCTCAGAATGACACCAAAGTGCGGTAGAGGGACTTGATGCTGATCAACAGGATTGTAGAGAGTAGGGAGACCTTCACCACCACAGTCATGGAAAACCAACTGGTGGCCAAAGAAATCCAGATCGATCCAGCTGATATCTTCGCGACCGAGGGGGCAACCTAGAGTGGCCGTATAAAACTGTCGTGTCGCAGCTAGGTCGGTAGTAGGCAACGCAAGATGGAACGGTCGGAGCACAAGAATTACCTCGAAGTGCAGTGCATGTGGATTGGCGCGTGATCATCGC
Source organism: Luminiphilus sp. (assembly GCA_036803865.1). Classification (GTDB taxonomy): domain Bacteria; phylum Pseudomonadota; class Gammaproteobacteria; order Pseudomonadales; family Halieaceae; genus Luminiphilus. The sequence goes on along the minus strand of DAIRTN010000013.1, from coordinate 357 downwards.
GCGGCAAATAACGGTAGAGGGGGAATTTTACACCCAAACAGGGTTGCTATTTCCATAATTATAAGTAGGATACGCGACTCCGATTTGTCGAGCTGCTTTTCCCTTTAAGGCATGCTACCAACCGACAAAGCATAAGTTTTCGGGCCGTTAGCTCAGTTGGTAGAGCAGTTGGCTTTTAACCAATTGGTCGCTGGTTCGAATCCAGCACGGCCCACCAATTTCCCCTTCGAAATCAATTGCCTACCCGGCACCGACGCGCTGGGTGCGGTCATTTTACGTTCACTTTATCCGCTTCGAATGACGGCACATAAATTGGTTGCCACCGACACCATTCATGCAATCCCCGTCTCGCTAATC
>DAIRTN010000012.1:72638-77308 GCA_036803865.1 Luminiphilus sp. | reverse complement strand
GCGCTGAAGTCAGTAAACACCGGCAACACGCGCAATGATCTGACTCAACAAGCTAAAACCTGTTACTACGACGATGAGAAGAATGACCAAAAACACCGGTCGAAACGGCTTGCGCTCGACTGAATTCACGCCGCGCTTTAAGAAAGCATCCACCTTGGCTTGATCCTTGGGGAAAAGACGTCGCTCATTGGGATCATGAGGTTGTTGGTCAGATTCAGCCACGACGGCTCCAAAAGAAGAATAATGGCCGCTAAGGGTAGCAAACTCTGAGGGAAAACAAGCACTGTGATGTGGCCAATACTGCACTAAACCCTAGAATAGTTAGCCTGTCTATTTTGCTGCAGCGGAGAGCCTCATGTGGACCAAACCCACGCCAGCCGCTGTGGTGCGGCAATTACGGGCCGCGTCACAGGCGCTTATGACCGGCATCGAGGCGCTGCTGCCGGCCTATTGTCTTGTTTGTGACGAGCGCTGCGGGGTTCCGCGCTGGCTTTGTCCTCGTTGCGAGCAGAAGATTACACCCAATACCTCAGAGTGCCCCAAGGCTTACTCTTTGAATCTCTCCCCGATGAGCCAAGTCGCGCCCCCTGCGCAAAATCATTACGCCATTACCGCTCCCCGTGAACCACTCAATTCAGCTTGTGCGGCCTTTCAGCACCGCGGGGTCATGCGTGAGCTTATTCACCAATGGAAATTTGAACAGCGACCAGAGCTGACACCGTTTCTGATGCAACTCGCTCTAGCCCTAGGTCATCCGGTCCCCATCGTCGATTACGTCATACCCATACCCATGCACTGGCGCCAACGAGTTCGCCGCGGATACAACCAGAGTGCGCTTCTCGCGTCGGAATTGGTCCGTGGATTGAACCGACACCCCGCAGAGCCGATCAAACTAATTAATGCCCTAACAGCTCGGCGAACGCCACGTCCTCAACATACTCTCAATCGCACCGAGCGACTTGCTCACTCACCCCATCGATTTGTGGCTCGCCACCGCTTGGACAATTGTCGCGTCTTACTTGTTGACGACGTTATAACAACCGGCGCCACGGTCTTTTCAGCCGCGGAAAGTTGTTGGGCGGCGGGGGCTACGGAGGTTCATGCATGGTGTCTTACACAGTCCTGACTCTGCCCTAAATACGTCACGGCGCATTTGTGACTACGTTATGACCTTGCCATCATCCCGTACTACTGACGAAAGCTCAGTGCGCTTTTGTTACGACGATGAAAGCTTTAAGAGGGTTGTCTGTCGGATAGTGTAAGCTCTGCGCACGAATTAGGAGCATTGCATGTCTCAACCCTACGCAGGGCTTACGCCAGACACGGTGATCGATTGCATTGAGCAGATCGGTTACCGCTGTGACCTGAGGTTACTGGTGCTCAATAGTTACGAGAATCGCGTTTATCAAGTGGGCATCGAAGACGAAACCCCCGTTATTGCGAAGTTTTATCGCGAGGGTAGATGGACTGACACCCAGATCCTAGAGGAACACGAGTTCGCCTTAGAGCTAGAATCCCACGGACTTTCGGTTGTAGCCCCGCTGGTTGTTAATGGCGCAACGCTTCATCATGCCATGGGACATCGATTCAGCGTCTTTCCAAGGCGCGGTGGCCACCCGCCAGAGCTCGACAACCTCGACCACTTACTGTCTCTCGGTCGAACCCTTGCCCGCATTCACCGAGTGGGCGCCACACTCACGCTACCTCACCGACCCACTTTATCGATTGATCGAACAGTCACACAAAGCAGAGAGTTCGTTTTAGAGCACTTTGTTCCCCGTGACTTAGTGCCCGCATATAGCTCCCTCGCCCAAGATTGTGAGCAGGCCATAAGAGGCCTTCTAAGCACCCACGATGACTCAATGAATCAGATCATTCACGGCGACTGCCACACCGGCAATATTCTTTGGCGCGACGACACCCCTCATTTTGTCGACCTTGATGACTGTTACTCAGCGCCTATTATTCAAGACCTATGGATGTTCCTTAGCGGCGACCGTCAGCAACGAGAGCTCCAGCTGGGCGAGTTAATAGCAGGTTATGAAGAGTTTAATGACTTTGACCCGGCCCAGCTTCGCTGGATTGAAGCATTACGCACCATGCGCATAATGCACTATGCCGCTTGGCTGGGACGGCGCTGGGACGACCCCGCATTTCCCAAGGCTTTCCCTTGGTTTGGCCAAGAGCGCTTCTGGGGTGATCATGTTTTAGAGTTGCGCGAGCAGCTGGCGGCTATGCAAGAACCACCGCTGCGGCTTTTGTAAGGACAATCTAGACGTTCTTTCGCGCGCGCGGGTAAATCAATGTCCACAGCCAAAATATAAGGGTATTACTCGCAAGTACCTGCCGATCAACCGCATCGAAGAAGGTCGCCGTCTCCGCAGGGTTTTGATACATGTCCGAGCGGGTGCGTCGAGGTATCGCAGGATCTAGCTCTTTAACAATTTTCGCGGGATTACCGGCCACCACGACATTTGCAGGTACATCGCGTGTGACCACAGCGCCCGCTGCGACCACGCTATTAGCGCCAACAGTGACGCCTTTCAATACTTTAGCGTGATCACCTATCCACACGTTGTCTTCAAGCCGAACCGGTTGAGGCTCGGTATTCCGATCGATTCGATCGTATAACCCGTGCCAGTCTGAGTCGGTAATGTAGGCGCCGTTTGCCAACATTACCCCGTCTCCTATCGTGATTTCATCGCTTGCGCTAATGCGCGAGCCGGGGCTCATTAGACAGGCATTGCCCATGGTCACCTTGCCTTCTCCTGCCGCTCGACCCCAAACACCGATTTCAACCCGTGCATGGGATTCGCCAAAGGCGGTAAACGAATGGCCAATACGAATATTGCAGCCAGAAATAACCACGTGCCAGGGATGCATGATGTTGGAATAGGGACCAAGGTATTCACAGCGCGGCCGTAAAAAATAATCGGTCCATGCATCGCGAAACACAAGCCAACTTTTTTTGACCCAGTAAGGCCTAAGATCTGATCGCATTAATGCTACTCACTGATAATGCGCGTTATCATGCCAAGGTGATGAAGCGACCGCAAACAATAGCTGACAATAGCCCGATTCAGTCGGAGCAAACCCAACCCCATAGCGATTTACTTGCCGTGGTTGCCAAACATATCCAGTGCCCATGGCAGAAGCCGATTCCAGAGCATACGCGGCAAGCCGGTGAAGCTGCCCTCGAATGGCTCAATAGTCGAGATTGTTCACACATTGTACTCGACTCCTTTTGCGGAACCGGGCTCAGCAGCAGTCTGCTAGCCCAAAAGCACCCGGATGCCTGTGTTATCGGTATCGACAAATCCGCCGATCGTCTAAGCCGGCATTGCCAAGACGGCAGTAATTACAGACTGTTTAGAGCCGAGTGCGAACCCTTTTGGCGCTTCCTCTTAGAGCGCGAGGTTAAGATAAGCCATCACTACATGCTCTACCCCAACCCCTGGCCCAAAGGCAGCCAGCTTAAGCGTCGAATTCATGGTCACCCGGCGTTCCCACTATTGAAACGTTTGGGGGGCGAAGTAGAGGTAAGAAGTAACTGGAAGATCTATGTCGATGAATTCGCCGACGCATGGGCGGCACTATCGCAGCCGGGTGTGGTTTCACAGCTTACGATCGATGCGCCTATTTCACTTTTTGAACGTAAGTATCACGATAGAGGACAAACGCTGTGGCAGTTCCGCTCATCAGCGTGAGCTTAACCAGTGCAATCTTGCGTAAATCGTCTAACCGGGCTCGCGCCAAATCGTAAGCAGAGCTCGAAAAGACTGATAAGATTACGTTTACGCTATGGCCGGCCATGAAATGGCCTGCTCGGAGATACAGGCTATGCCAACAACACAAATCAAACGCAAGACCGATGAGAAACATAACGATCGAATTTGGCAAAAGATTCGTGAAGAGACGCGCATCGCGCTTGCTGACGAACCTATTTTGGCGAGCTTTATGCACGCCACTATTTTGCATCATGAAGAATTAGAATGCGCGCTAAGCTATCACCTGGCGAATCAGCTCGACAGTCCCAGCGCATCATCCATGATGCTCAGGGAAGTGTTCTTAGAGGCTTTTTCCAGCGATGAGGACATCCGGCACGCTATTCGAGAGGACTTAGACGCCGTGCTCGAGAGAGACTCGGCCTGCCATGAATACTATTTGCCGTTTTTATATTTCAAAGGCTTTCAGGCGCTGCAAACACACCGAGTAGCGCACTGGTTATGGCGTCAAGGGAGACATTCACTCGCGCTATTTTTACAGAGCTGCATGTCGCAAAAACTCGGCGTAGACATTCACCCAGCGGCACAATTTGGTAAGGGTATACTTCTCGACCATGCCACGGGATTAGTGGTTGGTGAGACTGCGGTTGTCGGCAATAAAGTATCGATCCTCCAGTCCGTCACGCTAGGTGGGACAGGAAAAACCGACGGCGATCGACACCCGAAAATTGGCGACGGCGTACTCATTAGTGCGGGCGCAAAAATCCTCGGCAATATCACAGTAGGCGAAGGAGCCAAGGTGGGCTCCGGTTCAGTCGTCCTAAAAGACGTACCGCCACACACCACGGTCGCGGGAGTTCCCGCTCGCGTGGTCGGTGTACCCACGTCGGACAACCCCGCTTTGGATATGGACCACGGTATTCCCGAGTCAGATTGGTAAACGCT
>DAIRTN010000012.1:43140-72538 GCA_036803865.1 Luminiphilus sp. | reverse complement strand
GTACTTCTAGCAATGGTACTTCTAGCAATGGTACTGGGGCGACAGCTCGATAACTGCATCAACCATTGCAGATACATGGTCAGGATTAACGCCGGGCGTAATGCCGTGACCGAGGTTGAAGACATGGCCGCTACCCGCACCAAAACTCTCCAACACGTTACCCACTTCGGTCTTAATGCGTTCAGGGCTCGCGAAGAGCATTGCAGGATCCATATTGCCCTGTAACGCAACTTTATCGCCGATCCGCCCACGTGCCTCACCAATATCGGTCGTCCAATCTAGGCCCACCGCGTCAGCACCACAGTCTGCTATCGCTTCCAGCCATTGGCCTCCGCCTTTTGTAAAGACAATGACAGGCACACGACGACCATCGGCCTCGCGAGGTAGGCGCTCAATGATTTCACTCATGTAGCGTAGGGAGAATTCTCGGTACGCTGCATGGCTTAGCGAGCCGCCCCAGGTATCGAAAATTTGTACTGCCTGCGCACCCTGTTTCACCTGCTCAGTTAAGTACAACGCAACTGATTCGGCGAGTTTTTCGAGCAGCATGTGCATCGCTTCAGGCTCATTGAATGCCATTCGTTTTGTCTTGGCAAAGTCTTTAGACGAGCCGCCCTCAATCATATAGGTCGCCAGTGTCCACGGACTGCCGGAGAAACCGATGAGTGGCACGGAGCCTTTCAGTTCACGGCGAATCAACGATACCGCATCCATAACATAGCGAAGTTCGGACACTGCTCGGCTCGGCTCGAGCGCTTTGATATCGGCGATGGACGTTAGTGGACGCTCAAATTTGGGACCCTCGCCTTCTGTGAAATAAAGGCCCAGCCCCATAGCGTCGGGAATCGTCAAAATATCCGAGAACAAGATGGCTGCATCCATAGCGTAACGCCGCAATGGCTGCAGCGTTACCTCGCAAGCCAACTCGGGATTGGTACACAAGGCCATAAAACTGCCGGCTTCAGCGCGCGTTGCGCGGTATTCAGGCAAGTAACGCCCAGCCTGACGCATCATCCAGAGAGGCGTGCGATCTACCGGTTCACGTAATAGCGCACGAAGAAATCGATCATTCACAAGTTCAGTCACGGATTAAACACCCAAATAGTCAAGAATACCTTCAGCGGCTTGCCGCCCTTCCCAGATCGCGGTCACCACTAAATCAGAGCCTCGAACCATATCACCACCAGCGAACACTTTGGCATTACTGGTTTGAAATTTAAATGCCTGGTCCTCTGGCGCTATTACGCCTTCCCAGTCGTTCAGTTTGACTTCGATGTCACCAAACCACTCTGCAGGGCTTGGTTGAAAGCCAAACGCCATAATAATGGCATCGGCTTCGATCACTGTTTCGCTACCGTCGATTGGCTCTGGCCGACGACGGCCGTCAGCACCCGGTTCTCCCAATGCAGTTTCTACCACTTTGACGCCAATAGCTTCCCCAAAGTATTCGACGACCTCAACAGGCTGGCGGTTAAATAAAAACTGAACGCCCTCTTCTTTAGCGTTCTGAACTTCGCGTCGCGAACCCGGCATATTGCTCTCATCGCGTCGATAGACGCAATAAACCCGATCAGCCTGTTGTCGAACGGCCGTCCGAACACAGTCCATCGCGGTATCACCACCACCCAAGACAACCACAGTTTTGCCGCTGAGGTTTATGTAGCTTTCAGGGGCTTGGGTATAACCCATCTTCTCGTTGACGTTACCAATCAGGTAATCGAGGGCCTTGTGCACCCCAGGCAAGTCCTCACCGGGGAATTGCCCTTTCATTGCGGTGTACGTGCCCATGCCCAGGAATACAGCATCGAACTCGGCCATCAGTGTATCGATCTCGATGTCTACGCCCACTTCCGTGTTTAAGCGAAACTCGATGCCCATGTTTTCAAAAATCTCCCGCCTGCGCTGGAGGACTTGCTTTTCAAGCTTGAACTGAGGAATACCAAAGGTTAGCAAGCCCCCTATCTCCGGATAGCGGTCGAACACCACTGCCTGCACACCATTTCGCGTAAGAATATCGGCACAGCCTAAACCCGCAGGGCCTGCACCGATGATGGCGACACGCTTACCGGTCGGGACAACATCTGATAGATCGGGTCGCCAGCCCATCGCGAGGGCCGTGTCGGTTATGTACTTCTCGGCATTACCAATCGTTACGGCACCAAAGCCGTCGTTGAGCGTACACGCACCTTCGCAAAGTCGATCCTGAGGACACACTCGTCCACAAACCTCGGGCAAGGTATTCGTCTGATGACTAAGCTCCGCTGCTTCAAACAAATTGCCCTCTGCAAGCAGTTTGAGCCAGTTTGGAATGTAGTTATGGACGGGGCACTTCCACTCACAATACGGATTGCCGCACTCTAAGCAGCGGTGTGATTGCTCAGCAACCTGTTCGGTATCGAAGGGATCATAGATCTCAACAAATTCCTCAGTGCGCATTTCCATGTCTTTCTTAGGTGGATCTTTGCGCTGAACGTCTAAGAACTGAAAGTTGTTTGCCAGTCGTGTGCTCATACTAGCCTCCTTTAATCGGTGTCGCGAAGACGTGACAGCAGCTTGTTAAAATCAGCAGCCTTGGGTTTAACCAGCCAGAAACTACCCACATAATCAGCAAAATCATCCAAAATGTGACGTCCCCACTGAGAGCCGGTCTCGCGAACAAACTCCTCGATGTTATCAAGAAGGTGGTTACGATAAGCTTCCATCGACTCACCACTGACTCGGTGAAGCTCAACTAACTCGCTGTTATAGCGATCAATAAAGCACCGATCTTGGTCGAGAACGTAGGCGAATCCACCTGTCATACCCGCACCAAAGTTCACGCCCGTAGGGCCCAGAACGGTGATGCAGCCTCCGGTCATGTATTCGCAGCAGTGATCACCCGCGCCTTCGATAACAGCAAAAGCGCCTGAGTTACGAACACCAAATCGCTCTCCCGCTACGCCCGCAGCAAACAACTTACCGCCGGTTGCGCCATAGAGACAGGTATTTCCGATGATCGACGTATCTTGGCTAGCAAAGGTGGAATCACGGGGAGGAAACACAACCAGTTTTCCCCCAGCCATACCCTTACCAACGTAGTCGTTACAGTCGCCCTCGAGATGCATGTGCAGCCCGCCAGCATTCCAAACACCAAAGCTCTGACCTGCCGTGCCGGCCAAACGGATGACAAGAGGGGAATCTTCCATACCCGCGTTGCCATAACGCTTGGCAATTTCACCGGAAAGTCGCGCACCAATCGAACGATCACAGTTGGTGATGGTATAGCTAAACTCACCCCCCTCCCCCGATTCAATAGTGGGCAACATGTCGGACACCATTCGATTCGCCTTGTCAGCGGTGTCGAAAGGATCGTTGCTGGCCACTTGGCAGAACTGAGGCTGATCAACGGCGTCGGGATCGGTCCACAAAATAGGATCGAGGTTCAGGGCCGCCTGCTTGTCTGTGGTACCGGGTAGACGCTTAAGCAAATCAGTTCGACCGATCAGATCTTCCAACTTACTCACACCAAGCGTTGCAAGCCACTCACGAGTCTCAGTGGCGATAAAGGTAAAGAAATTCACCACGCGGTCAACGTCGCCTACAAAATGCTCATTGCGCAGTACCGCATTTTGAGTCGCAACACCGGTCGCACAGTTATTTAAATGACAAATCCGAAGGTATTTACAGCCTAGAGCAACCATCGGGGCGGTACCGAAACCAAAGCTTTCGGCACCCAAAATAGCGGCCTTGATCACGTCAAGTCCGGTTTTCATACCGCCATCGGCTTGCAGGCGAATTTTGCCTCGCAACCGATTGCCCCGAAGCGTTTGCTGCACCTCCGCTAACCCCAATTCCCATGGCGAACCTGCATGGCGAATCGATGTCAGCGGGCTCGCTGCAGTACCACCGTCGTAGCCTGAAATGGTGATCAGGTCTGCATAAGCTTTCGCCACACCAGCGGCGATAGTGCCGACGCCGGGCTCCGATACTAATTTAACCGATACCAAAGCCTCAGGATTGACTTGCTTTAGATCGAAAATAAGCTGCGCCAAATCTTCGATCGAGTAAATATCGTGGTGAGGCGGTGGTGAGATCAACGTCACGCCCGGCACCGAGAAGCGCAGCCGAGCGATAAGATCATTAACCTTCCCACCGGGCAACTGCCCACCCTCGCCTGGCTTCGCGCCTTGCGCTACTTTAATTTGCAGTACCTCTGCGTTGACCAAGTAGTGCGGTGTCACGCCAAAGCGGCCGGAGGCAATCTGTTTAATCTTTGACACTCGATTGGTATTGAAACGAGCAGGATCTTCACCACCCTCGCCGCTATTGGAGCGCGCGCCAATTTTGTTCATGCCCATTGCCAAAGCTTCATGGGCCTCAGGCGACAGGGCTCCCAATGACATGCCGGCCGAGTCAAAGCGTTTCAGAATGTTTTCAATTGGCTCAACTTGATCCAGATCAATACCCTGCGCCGGTGGATCTAACGCGAGCAGATCTCGCAGCGCCGCAACGGGGCGCACGTTACAATACTGAGCGTAGCGCTGATAATCCGCGTAATCGCCGCTGGCAACAGCTTGCTGTAGGGTCATTACAACATCAGGGTTAAAGGCATGGTACTCGCCACCGTGAACGAATTTCAGGAGGCCGCCCGGCTCAATCGTTTTTCGCTTTGAGCGCGCGCGGGCCGCAACAATCGTTAAATCCTGCTCAAGCTCCGTAAAGCCTGCGCCCGCGATTCGTGACGCAACGCCAGTAAACGCAACATCCACGACTTCGCGACTCAAGCCCACCGCCTCAAACAGCTGTGCACCCCGATAAGAGTTGACCGCCGAAATACCCATCTTGGACATGATTTTCAGCAGGCCCTTATTGATGCCTTTGCGGTAGTTTTTATAGCAGTCGGTAGGGTCTCCTAGAAGTTCACCGGTGCGTAGCTGATCTTCAAGGACGCTGTACGCCAGATAAGGGTAAATCGCAGTGGCACCAAAGCCTAATAAACAAGCAAATTGATGTGAATCTCGCGCGCTGGCAGTTTCAATGATTAAGTTCGCGTCGGCGCGCAGGCCCTCGCGAATCAAATGATGATGCACGGCGCCCGTAGCCAACAAACTGTGGATGGGTAGCCGCTGACCATCGATATTTCGATCAGACAAAATCAGAATAGTGGCGCCGTCGCGAACCGCCGCTTCTGCACTGAGGCAAAGACCTTCGAGTGCACCCCGTAAATCACCGTTTTCGGGGTCATAGGTGGCATCGATATCGGCAACTTTCATGCCGTCATCGCCAAGGCTTAACAGGGTATTGAACTTGTCCTGCGAAAGAACAGGTGACGTTAGACTAATACGACGAGCATGCTCCTCAGTCTCAGCGAAAACATTACACTCACCGCCGAGATCGACCTCGAGCGACATCACGATGGCTTCACGCAAAGGGTCAATAGGTGGGTTAGTCACCTGAGCAAACTTCTGACGGAAATAATCATAAAGCGAGCGCTGGCCGGCCGACAATACGGCCATGGGCGTGTCATCGCCCATAGAGCCAACCGCCTCATTTCCCGATTCGGCTAGCGGCCGAAGTACTTGGTCGCGCTCCTCAAAACTCACTTGGAACATCTTTTGATAAGTGTCCAAGTCCTCTTCGGGAATACCAGGCGCTATTTCACCGCTGAAATTTCCTCGAATAAACTGAGCGTTGTCCTTCAACCACTTTTTATAGGGGTTTCGTGCCTTCAGCATATTGTCGATATCTGGCGTGTGTAGCACTTTTCCTTCGTGAGTATCGACCACAAGAATTTGACCAGGCCCAACGCGGCCCTTGGCAATCACATCAGAGGTCTTGTAATCATAGGTGCCGATTTCCGAGGCGACAGTAATAAACCCATCGCGAGTGGTTACCCAGCGCGCAGGGCGTAAGCCGTTGCGATCAAGAAGGCACACTGCATAGCGGCCATCGGTTAGTACGATGCCCGCTGGGCCATCCCATGGCTCCATGTGCATAGCGTTATATTGATAAAACGCTTTAAGATCGGGGTCCATACCTTCGATATTTTGCCACGCGGGTGGGATCAGCATTCGCAGCGCGCGCGGCAACTCCACGCCACCGGTGGTAAGCAGCTCCAGCATGTTATCCAAGCTTGATGAATCGGATCCACTGGTGTTGACCAATGGCGCAACACTCTGCAAATCAGGTAGCAACGGTGATTTTAGCTTGGGTGTGCGTGCCTTAGACCAGCTGCGGTTACCCTCGATAGTATTGATCTCGCCATTATGAGCAAGCATGCGGAAGGGTTGCGCGAGGGGCCACCGAGGTAACGTATTTGTTGAAAAGCGCTGATGGAATACGCAAATACCTGTTTCCAGCCGCTTGTCGTTGAGATCGGGATAGAAGTGCGCCAGGTCGCCCGGCATTACCAAGCCTTTATAAGATACCACTTGGTCTGAAAGACTAGAGATGTAGAAATCTTCGTCGCCTGCAAGCGCGATCTCAGCTTGGCGCCGAGCCATGAACAACTGAGGAGCCAAATGGGCGTGATCTAAATGCTCCGCGGCGATAAACACCTGCTCAATATGGGGCAATTGCGACAAGGCAATTTCGCCGCAAACATCGGGCGAGGTTGGGACCACTCGCCACCCGATCGTTGCAAGGCCGTTTTGTGTCAGCGCAGCCTCAATACCCGCGCGGGCGGCAGCTTGACGCTCGGCATCCTGCGCCATAAAAATCATACCGACCGCGTAATGTGAACCGAGATCTCGTCCAAACGCAGATTGCGCTTCACTGCGCATGAAGCTATCAGGCATCTGCAGCAACAACCCGCACCCGTCACCGGTTTTACCATCAGCAGCAATACCGCCTCGGTGAGTCATGCATGTCAATGATTCAATGGCTGTTTGCAGCAATCGATGGCTCGGCTGCCCTTCGATATGCGCAATCAATCCAAACCCGCAGTTATCACGGAATTCTTCAGGGCGGTAAAGTCCCTGCGGGTGTGATTCGGCAGCAGCCGCAGCACCCGTTTCAGCTATTCGAGTCATATTTAGTCACATATAGTGTCGTCGACGGGCAAACCGCAACGAGAGCAACACCCGGAAGGGGTCAAGTCAAAAGGCCGGCTATTTTACACATCTGGCCGGAAACGAACAATTGATCAAAAAACGTCCAAATTTTGCAGGCCGCGGTTATCCGCGCACAGCGTTGGTAATCTCATCCTGGCTAATATCATCGACTATCGATGCCTCACCTAACTCAGAAAGCAGCACGTATCGAATAGTGCCATGACTGACCTTTTTATCAGAGCTCATAGCTGCAAGAAAGACCTCTGCATCCATATTACTGGGCGCACTCACTGGTAGCTTAAAACTCGTCAAAAAGGCCTCAAGGGTAGCGACTTGATCGGGCATGATCCAACCTCGATTGGCCGAAATCCTTGCCGCAATAACCATACCGGCTGCAACTGCCTCGCCGTGCAACCACGCTCCATAACCTTGAACGTGCTCGATTGCATGGCCAAAAGTGTGTCCGAAATTCAATATAGCGCGTAACCCGCCCTCGCGTTCGTCTTGGGCAACCACCTCAGCCTTGATCGCGCAGCTGCGCTCTATCGCTTCCGCAATCACTGCTTGATCTCGCGCCAACAACCGTGTGCGCGCCTCGATAAGCCACTGAAAAAAAGCGGCGTCATAAATACAGCCATACTTTATAACCTCGGCAACACCCGCGGCGAACTCGCGTTCTGGCAGGGTATGCAAAGTATCGACGTCGATGAACACGCCTAAGGGCTGGTGAAACGCGCCGATCATGTTCTTACCCGCGGTATGGTTCACACCTGTCTTACCGCCCACCGATGAATCAACTTGCGCCAGTAACGTGGTGGGTAATTGCAGAAAGTCTGCACCTCGCATGTAGCAGGCGGCAGCAAAACCGGTCATGTCACCGACCACACCGCCACCGAGCGCAATAAATACCGAACGCCGCTCATGCCGATCAGTCAATGCCGCGGTAAAAATGTGGTTAAGCGTCTCCAAATTTTTGAACGCCTCCCCATCCGGGAGTATGACTTCGCTGACCTGCCGCGCCTCTCCTAGCGCCATGCGCACTCGATCAGCGTAGAGCGGTGCCACAGCTTCATTGCTGACAAGCACAACTGGCCGATCGCCAATAACATCGGTAAATAGCGCAGCGTCAGCGAGCAAACCTTGCCCAATAATAATAGGGTAACTTCGGTCGCGTGCCGTCGCGGCAAGATTCACGTGCAGAGTGTGTAGCCGAGTAGACATCGTTATTCCTGTTGGATCGTTATTCCTGTTGGGTAGTACTCAAAAATCAATAGAGACTAGCTATTTAAGGCTAGTAACTTCAGGATTTTCTACGGGAATTTGCGCTCGCAAATGTTGTGCTAGCTTCTTAGCGCCGCGATTATCGGTGGGTATGACTAAATCACTAACCTCTCGATACAGGGGGTCGCGAATACGCATTAATTCTGACAGCACGCTTTTACGGTTCTTTCCCGCAAGCAGCGGGCGCTTTCGGCTATTGCCAGTACGTCGTACCTGCTCGCGCAAACTCGCGCACAAATATACCACCAGGCCCTTGCGTCGTAGAACCTCACGATTGGCATCACGCATCACCGCGCCACCGCCGGTCGCGATCACAACCCGTTCGCGCTCGACCAGCTCAGCAATCACCTGCTGCTCTCGATCCCTGAAGCCATTTTCGCCTTCGATCTCGAAGATCCAAGAGACGTTTGCACCCGTTCGTCGTTCAATTTCCTCGTCACTATCAACGAATTCGTACTGAAGCAGCTCTGCCAAAGCGCGGCCTACAGTGGACTTTCCAGCCCCCATTGGTCCGACCAATATTATGCAGCTACCTCCATCCATGAATAACGTCGCTTAATCCACCAAAGCTTCGGATAAAATACGTGGCGTGATGAAGATCAATGTTTCGGTCTTACTGGTTTTAGTAGTCGTGCTTTTGAAGAAATTGCCAAGGTAAGGAATATCACCCAAAAATGGCACCTTTGAAATCTGGGTCAAATCTTCATTCTGAAAAACACCCCCCAAGACAACCGTCTCTCCATTGCCCACCAGCACCTGAGTAGTGAGCTCAGTTGTGTCAATCGTAGGAATCAAACCACCGGTGCCACTGGGCACCAAGTCACCGACAGAATCTTGATTAACAACCAAATCCAGAAGAATTCGATCATCAGGGGTAATATTGGGCGTCACTTTTAATTGCAAGACAGCCTCTTTGAACGACACCGTTGTTGCACCGGATGCCGCCCCTTCTTGGTAGGGAATCTCAGTACCCGATTTGATGCTGGCTTCCTGCTTATCGCCAGTGATGATCTTCGGCTGGCTTACAACCTCACCCTGACCCGACGCTTCAAGAGCCGAGAGCTCCGCAGTCAAAAAGAGGTCGTTAGACGTAAAGCCTACAGCAAAGCCGCTCGTCGCCGTTGTCAAGCCAAGATCAACCATCGCCGCACCGAGACCTTGATTTTGCTGCTGATTGCCTCCGTTGCCGCCACCGCCGATACCGCCTTCAACCGGAAACTGTAATGATGGGGTCTCTCCCGCGATAATCGATTCGTTAATACCGACCACACTCTCTCGGCTACCTGATATTGAGAAAACATTGCCGTCGTCAGTGCTAACGTAACCGCCACCCCACTCAATACCCAATTCCTCGTCAAGATTAGTCTGCGCGATAACAATTCGCGCCTCAATCATGACCTGACGAATCGGCACATCGACGCGCTCAATCAAATCACGAATCTCTGCGAGCTTCGCCGCTGTATCGGTAACAATAATCGAGTTAGTACGCTCATCGACCACAACCGAGCCACGCTCAGAGATCAATGAGCCGCCCTCTTCGGAGCCCGCTTCAAATAGCTGGATGACGTCAGAGGCTTTTGCGTAGCGAACACGAATAAACTCGCTTTTTAAAGGTGCGAGTTCTGCAATCTGCTTGTTCGCTTCAATCTCTTGCCGCTCTCGTTCAGCTATCTCATTAGCTGGAGCAACCATAAGAACGTTGCCGATTTGGCGACTGTCCAAGCCCTTAGTTTTGAGCACTAATTCAAGCGCCTGGTCCCAAGGAACGTTTTGCAGCCTCAGCGTAATGTTGCCGGAAACCGTATCCGACGCCACCAAATTAAGCTCTGTGAAGTCGGCAATCAATTGAAGTACCGCGCGCACCTCAATGTCTTGGAAGTTCAGTGAAATTCGATCACCCACATAACTGAATTCGTTTAGCCGCTCTTGCTTCTCTTCTTTCGATAGCGGCTTAACACTCAGTATATATTCCTTACCCGTTTGGTAAGCCAAATAGTCAAAGTTACCGCTCGCCTTCAGCAAGAAGCGTGCACCGCGCTCTGTCGTGCTCACCTCAATACTGCTCACTGGCGTTGCAAAATCGGTGACATCAAAGCGGCGCAGCAATGATTCAGGAACTGACGTCTCTAGAAATTCAAGATTTATGTCCCCACCTTCGGAGAACACATTGACGTCAACCGAAGGGTCGCTTAAGACCAGGACTAGGCGCCCTTCGCCTTCGCCAGATCGGCGAAACTGAAGGTCTTCAAGCTGAGAGCGCGCTTTTGCGACCTGACTAACCTGTGTTTTAAGCACTCTGTCTGCGCTGGTTTTCGCGGCATACTCGCCACTACTGTCTTGCCCTACCTGTAAGATAAGCTGATTGCCGTTGATTACCGTTTCATAAGGCACCAACTTAACTAAATTGATCACCATGCGCGTTCGATCACCCGCCTCTAACACCAAGACGCCGGTAGCATTGCCATAGGGCAAAGCGTAGCGCTTTTGGTCAAGACCGCTCTTGGTGTTGGGGAAATCGATCGCAATACGCGCGGGTTCCTCAATAGTATAGGCGTTGAGGTCTGCTGGCGGGGGCTCATTAAAATCGAGACGCACCTCAAACTTACTACCCGGCTGAGAACTAAAGGTAATGTCCTCAATGACTGGCTCAGCAAATGCTGGCACCACACTAAGGGCCGATAACACGGCAAATCCTTTGCTCATCTGTTTTAGCCACGTCATAAGGGCTGTCTCCATTGCCAAACTCTCAGTGCTCATTGACCGCTGAGTTCAATTGTTCGCGGGCGTTCAACCCAACCTTCAGCGGTACCATCAGACACAATTTCTACCACTGCCACAAATGCTTCACCCATTGCTACAACCTTCCCATGGTCTCGGCCCAAATAACTGCCAACTCGCACCCGATGAATACCACCATCGGGATCCTGAACGAGGGTCCACTCTTGGCCTCCTCGCTCTAAGTTTCCGACCATACGCAGGGAATCAAAGGTGAATTGCTCTAAAAATTCTTTGCCACGCTCGTTATCTGGCCGAATAGCCGAACGCGCATTCAACTGCGTGACTTCCCGCACCTCGACTGGGCGGTCAAAGGGACTGCGCATTGTTGTCGCCGAATAGGCAAAAGCTTCATAAGCCTTAAACGTCGGAATAGGTTCAATGACCCCACCGGGACGTGCGCGCTTCTCGGCCATAAAGGCATCGAGATCCCTCATATCACCGCCGCCACACGCGACCAACAATCCGAAAGAAGAGACGCAAAGCACGCGCGACAAACACTTTAGGAGCATATCAGCGCCCTCCCTCGTCTTCATCATCGCGATAGCGATACGTCTTAGCAAGAATAGTCATTTCCAATTGATTAGTCGCACTGCCAGGCGCCTTAATATCGAAATCATGCAGCGTTACAATTCGGGGCAGACCCGCCATGCCGGAAATAAAAGCACCGAGGTCGTGATACGAACCTATTGCGTTAATACGGATAGGCAGTTCCATGTAAAACTCTTCTGGCACCTCATCGAGTAAATCAATGGTGTCGATAGTCAGGCCATTAATCTCGCCTTTATTGGTAATATCCTCTAACAGGCCCGGAACTTCGGTATCGCTAGGCAACTGACTCACCAGTGCACCAAAACTCTCTTCCATCTCTACCATCTGGCGCTTGTAGGCTTCCAAGTTCGCGGCTTCAAATGCTTTTTTCTCAAAATCTCGTCGTAACTCAGCCTCTTGTCCACGCACGGCCTGAAGCTGGGCCTGCAAACCTTCAACGTGGTAATAATAGCCCCCAGTAAAAATGAGGATTAAAAGCAGGAACCCCACAATGACTTTCAGCGCTCGAGGCCAGCTACCCAGATTGTCGAAATCAAGATCGCTTAAATCGAGATCATTGAGGGACTGCAGAGAGTCTATAACTGACATATCAGACACCCTCATCCGTGTTAGGTAGCTGAATACCCACGGTCAAATTAAACGTTGTCGCCTGCTCACCGTACTCCGGCGCTGCGCGAACAGCGTCAAGATTTGGCGCCTCTAGCCAGTCGGACGCTTCGAGTCTACGCATTAAGCTCGACACGCGGTTATTAGATTCAGCGACGCCTTTAACCGATATCTGACCTTCTCGCGTCACGAGCTCCGTATAGAACACACCGTCGGGAACCGTTCTAACAAGCTGATCGATGATACGAACAATAACAGGACGATTTCCCTGCAATTCCTGAATAACGCGCATACGCTCAATTAACTGACTGCGTTTACGCTGTAAATCTCGAATCTCAGCAACCTCAAAATCAAGCTCGGCAATGCGGGTTTGAAGATAGGTGTTGCGCGCATTCTGGCCCTTAATCTGTGAACTGATCACTTGATCGACCACAAGCAAGGCAAACACAGCAAACAATGCCGTAACGCCGAGAGCAGCCAGAAACTGCCTCTTCTGCTCGGCCCGGCGCTCTTCCCGCCAGGGCAGTAGGTTAATTCTCGCCATTAGTCAAAACTCCTCAGAGCCAGCCCACAGGCAATGAGCAGTGCCGGCGCGTCACCGTTAAGCGCCACCGCATTCACTTTGGGTGAAATGATCATATCGGCAAAGGGATTCGCAACGACTGCAGGCGTCGATAATCGCTCAGAGATCACGCTGGCGAGCCCATCCATAGAGGAAACACCGCCAGCGAGGAAGATGCAATCAACGCCGTTGAAATCACTCGAAGAGAAGAAGAACTGAAGCGAGCGGCTGATCTGCTGAACCACGGCTTCTCGGAACGGTTCAAGTACGTCACTTTCATAGTCGTCAGGCAGGCCACCTTGCTTTTTAGCAAGCCCCGCTTCCTCCAAGGGAAGTCCATAGCGCCGCATGATTTCGTCGGTTAGCTGCTTGCCGCCAAATAGCTGCTCTCGGGTATAAACAGTTGCACCACGATGTAATACGGAGAGGGTCGTCATGGTTGCGCCGATATCGACAATCGCCACAGTAGCGCGGTTATCGAGATCAGCCTGCGTTTTCAGTAGCTCAAACACACGCTCCATTGCGTAGGCTTCAACATCAATAACGCGAGGGATGAGGCCTGCCTGCTCAATCGCTTCGACCCGTGAGTCAATGGTTTCGCGTCGACACGCAGCTAAAAGCACATCCACAGAACCATCGCGTCCCGCGGTGGGGCCTTGAATTTCGAAATCAATCGCGACCTCATCGAGCGGGTAAGGAATGTATTGATCCGCATCGAGGGTCAGCTGAGTTTCCATGTCATCGTCTTTTAAACCGTCAGGCATGGGTAACACTTTGGTAATGACTGACGACCCTGCAACTGCGGCCACGACGAGCTTGTTCTTGGTGCGCGCTTGGGTGTGGACGTTGCGCACAGCATTGGCAACTTCGGCAACGTTGTTGATATTTTTTTCTATCACGGCCTCTTGAGACAAAGGCGCGACAGAATAGCTTTCAACTCTTAGGCGCTCGCCCGATCGGCTAAGCTCAATCAGCTTCACAGTGGTTGAGCTAATGTCGACGCCTAGCATCTGCGTGTTGTTGCGCTTACTAAAAAGCCCTAGCACTGTCAGCCCCTGTGTAGTCATTATTACGCCACGTTAAAATCGAGTTAGCATTTGGCTGTGACCATATTACGCTGAGTTTGTGTTCTCATTGCACTACTATTGCACCTTAAGCTGTTAAATAGGTCACGTTGACGCAAATTTTTTACCGTAATAGCGCCAAAAACTGAGATTTTCTGCGATCCTTGCCGTCTGTTTCCACGATATGGAGATTACTATTTTGCGAATCACTCGCAAATTGGCCGTTCTAGCCCTCATTAGTAGCTGCGCCATAGCTTGGTTGCTGGCTGGCCTCTACCTTTATTTGGGTCCTAATCTGCCCGAAGCCGAGACTCTGCGAGAGGTCAAACTACAAACGCCCATGCGCGTGCTGAGTCAGGATGGCCTGTTAATTGGTCAATTCGGTGAGCAAAAACGCAGTCCACTGCAGTTCGAGGAGATTCCAGGTCACTTCGTCAACGCACTGCTTGCAGCTGAGGATGATCAATTTTTCGGGCATGGCGGCGTCGATATGCTCGGGCTTGCGCGCGCAATCACAGAACTGCTTGCTACCGGACAGAAGCGCAGCGGTGGCAGCACGCTCACCATGCAGGTTGCACGAAACTATTTCTTGTCTCTCGAGCGCACTTTTTTACGGAAGTTCAACGAAATCTTGCTCGCCATCGAGATTGAACGCGCGCTATCGAAAGAAGAAATTTTTGAGCTCTACGTCAATCGCGTCTTTCTAGGGCATAGAGCGTACGGGTTCGAGGCTGCCGCACAAACCTACTACGGCAAGTCACTCAGCGAGCTGAACCTCGCGCAACAAGCCATGCTTGCGGGTATTCCAAAAGCACCTTCACGCAATAACCCCTTAAGTAACCCCGAAGCTGGCAAGAATCGCCGCAACTGGATCTTAGGGCGAATGGAATCACTCGACCTGATAAGCCCCGCAGAGCGTGAAAGCGCCAGTGCTGAACCGGTTACCGCTGCCTATCATGGCTTACTGGTTGAAGTTGACGCTGACTATGTGGCGGAAATGGTTCGCCAGGAAATGCTCACTCGGTTTGGCAACGACGCCTACAACGACGGCTACGTGGTGCACACAACGGTCGACAGCAAGCTTCAATTAGCTGCAAAAAAATCGCTTATCGACGGCCTTAAAACGTACGATAGCCGACACGGCTGGCGCGGGCCAGAGCAGCGACACCCGCCACTTGAGGAAGAACCTACCGAAGATCTCTGGCGGCGCTGGCAAGCGGCACTCGATGACATGCCCGTCATCGCTGGCTTAACGCCCGCCATTGTCACAGCGACTGATGCGGACGGCGCCGACGTACTCGATAAGTCCGGCCTCGTTCGCCGACTCAACTGGCTCGGCGATCTCGCGCAAGTTCGTCGTTTTCGTACAGAAAATCTGACCGCGGCGCCCAGTGAGCGCATCGAAGAACTGCTCAGTACTGGGGACATGATTCGTATTCTGCGTGATGCGGAAAGCGGGCAGTGGCAACTCACTCAGGTACCTAGAGCACAAGCCGCGCTGGTATCACTCAACCCAAAAGACGGCGCCATTAAAGCCTTGGTTGGTGGCATGGGCTTTGAGCTATCAAAATTCAACCGTGCGACCCAAGCGCGCCGACAGCCAGGTTCGAATTTCAAGCCGTTTTTGTACGCAGCTGCTTTAGAGTCAGGCATCACAACCGCCACTCTGATCAATGACGCTCCCGTAGTGCTTGATAATTTATCGACGGATCAAATCTGGCGACCAGAAAATGACAGCGGTAAATTTTACGGACCTACTCGACTTCGAGAAGCGCTCACGTTCTCACGTAACTTAGTTTCCATCAGAGTGTTGCAGCGCCTTGGAATAAGTAGGTTTGTAGATTACGTCGAGCGGCTAGGCTTTGATACCGAGGGGATGGCTAGAAACCTGACGCTAGCTTTAGGCACACACGCCTTTACACCTTTGGAAATCGCATCGGGCTACACGATACTTGCCAATGGCGGCTATCGAGTCGAACCCTATCTCATTGACCGAATAGAGGACTCAAAGGGTCAAGTGATCTTTCAGGCGGATCCGTTCGTGGCCTATGCAAAACCCCCGAATTCGCTGACCGCAGACGCGGACGCCCCGTTGCGCATGGAAGACATTTTGATCGACGATTCACCTGCTCACAAACAAGCAGCGCAAGTAATGGATCCACGGGCAAGCTTTATCGTTACGTCCATGCTGTCTGATGCCATTCAGCGCGGCACAGGCCGTCGCGCAAGAGTGCTCAAACGCGATGATATATCAGGTAAAACAGGAACCACTAACGGCCCTCGCGATGCCTGGTTTTCCGGCTATAACCAGGAGTTAGTGACCACTGCGTGGGTTGGCTTTGATGATTACAGCTTGTTAGGCCGACGCGAGTTCGGCGGAACCGCCGCGCTGCCGATTTGGATAGGATTCATGGGCGAAGCGTTAAGTGCTGACGCGCCAAATGTGGGCATGCCCGAGGGCGTAGTGCGCCTGCGCATTGATCGAGCATCCGGACGCAGAGTTTCTGGAACACCTGAAAACAGCATGCTCGAGTATTTCCTCGAAGAATTCCAGCCCAACGAAAGCACCGATAGCCAACAATCTCTGGGCACCGATGAATTGGAAGGGCTGTTTTAGCGCTCAACGCCAGTTACGATCCGCACCGAAACCAACACCGCCCCACAGCTGCTCCTCGTAATCGTCGTCGAGAGGGCAGCGAGCGACGCCACTTTCCACCGCCGCCCGAGCAACTGCGGCGGCAATAATGGGCATGAGACGGGGATCCATCGGCTTAGGCAAAATATATTCGGGGCCGAACTGCAGCTCCACTAAACTGTATGCATCTAAAACGGATTCAGGAACGGGCTCTCGAGCAAGCGCTGCAAGTGCTTTTACCGCCGCGATCTTCATGGCCTCATTGATGGTCGAGGCGCGAACATCGAGCGCCCCTCGGAAAATAAATGGGAAGCCCAGTACGTTATTGACCTGATTCGGATAATCAGAACGTCCCGTCGCCATCACAATATCGCTCCGTGTTGCCAGTGCAAGCTCACGATTAATTTCTGGATCAGGATTGGAACACGCAAAAATAATAGGGTTCTTTGCCATGGATTCGACCATCTCTGCGCTGAGCAAATCCGCGCCTGACAGCCCGATGAAAACGTCTGCACCAGCCATCGCATCGTCTAGCGTGCGTTTATCTGTATCCACCGCAAACAACGCTTTTTGCTCATTGAGATTCTCCCTACCGCTATGGATAACCCCCTGTCGGTCAAGCATTAGCATGCGCGCTGGGTCTGCGCCCATTTCCAAGAGCAACGTCATACAGGCGACGGCCGCCGCACCAGCTCCAAGGCACACAATATTCACGTTATTGAGTGTCTTTTCTTGCACTTCTAGCGCATTAACAAGCCCTGCCGCGGTCACTATTGCAGTGCCGTGCTGGTCGTCATGGAACACCGGAATATCGCAAGCGGCTTGAAGACGTCGCTCAATTTCAAAGCATTCTGGCGCCTTGATATCCTCAAGGTTGATACCGCCATAGGTACAAGAAATCGCGCGCACGGTATTAACGAAGAGATCCACATCCTGCGTATCAACCAGTACATCAATAGCGTTGATGTCAGCAAAACGCTTAAAGAGCAACGCCTTACCCTCCATCACGGGCTTACTTGCAAGAGCACCCAAGTTCCCCAAGCCCAACACCGCACTGCCATTACTTATCACTGCCACGCTATTGCCTTTGCCGGTATAGCGATAGGCTAGACTTGGATCGCGGGCAATTTCCAGGCAAGGCTCAGCCACACCCGGAGAATACGCCATAGCCAAGTGGCGCTGAGTTGACGCCGGCTTGCTCAACTCAATACTGATCTTCCCTGGAATGGGTAACGCGTGGTATTCCAAAGCATCTTTCATTAATTGCTTAGACATCCTGATCCTCAATACAACAGCCGTAGTGATTAACCCAAACGGCAAAAAAACTGTAAGACACCGTTTTCAAGGCAAAAAAAACGCCGGCGTGGCCGGCGTTTTTCCGTCAAAGCTGAGCTTACTTCTTAAGACTACGACCTGCAAAGCGCTTGTTGAAGCGATCTACACGACCACCCGTGTCAAGAACCTTCTGCTTGCCCGTGAAAAATGGGTGGCAGTTGCTGCATACATCGATAGTTAAGTCGTTGCAGAGAGTAGAACGTGTCTTAATCTCGTTGCCGCAGCTGCAGCGTGCAGTGACATCTTCGTAGCGCGGATGAATTTCTGCTTTCATGGATTTTACCTCGCCTTTCGGCTGACGCTTAAAAAAAGAGGCCGGATAATACCAGAGAAGCCGAGCTTTTCAACCCTTAGTTACACCCTACCCGTTCAACCCAAAAGGAAAGCTGCTTCCCTACTGCCCAACTACGGTTACCATAAGCAGCTGACGAGGAGACTACGATTGACCGAAACCCAGCCATTGCTTACTGCGCCTTCATCTGCGTCCGCGGGTACTCGCCTGCTGTATCGCTGCGCTGTGGCTGCACCGCTTCTGTCTTTACTGGACTACCTGCCCCCTAAAGCTGGATCAAAAAACGCGCCAAACCAACCGCTACCATTGGGAACTCGAGTGACGGTACCCTTAGGTAATCGGCTGGTGAACGCAGTCGTTGTTGAGGTGATCGATTCATCATCGCCCCAACAAAACCTCACAAACCCGGAAAAACTTCGCGCTATAGACAGCGTCATAGATACCGAACCGCTTTTAGATAGCGTGCATTTATCGCTACTGAGCTGGGCGACTCGCTATTATTTGCACCCTCCGGGGGAAGTTTTTATTTTGGGCTTAAGCCCAAGAGAACGACGTGGAGAGCCCCCTGCGCCGACAGGTAAGCAAGGCGTAAAACTCAATGAACGAGGCCTTGGGTTGCCACTAGGAGCGCTAAGTCGCGCTAAAAAACAGGCCGCGCTGTTAACGGCCTTGCAAGAGCGGCCTCACTCCATTGATGAGCTCAATAGCCAAGGACTATCCAGAACCATTGTTCGTGCGCTGGCCGCGAAAGACCTCATCGAATACTGCACGCTCAAGAACACCGAAGCATGGTCAAGCCACGACCCTCTCGAGCCCACTCAAGAACAGCGTACGGTCATTAACGCCATTAACGCCGATCAAGCTGGATTCATTTGCCACCTTATTGAGGGGATTACCGGCAGCGGGAAAACCGAAGTTTATTTACAGTGCGCTGCTGAAATCATCAATCAGGGCAGGCAGGTACTGATTTTGCTGCCTGAAATTGGTCTTACACCCCAAATGCTGACTCGATTCCAAGCGCGCTTTAACGCACCTGTTGTTATGCTGCATTCAGGCCTCTCAGATGGCGAGCGAGACCGTCACTGGGCCATGGCTCGTGACGGTAGCGCAGCCATTATCCTGGGCACTCGATCAGCAGTATTCGCTCCCGTCGCTAATCTGGGAATGATTATTGTCGATGAGGAACACGATCAATCCTTTCATCAGCAAGATGGACTGCGCTACTCAGCGCGTGATGTTGCCGTGAAACGGGCACAGCTACACAACTGCCCCATCGTCCTAGGGTCAGCAACGCCGAGTCTCGAATCACTTAGCAACGTGGAAATTGGCAAATACACATTACATGCCCTGACCGAACGCGCAGGCGGCGCTTCAATTCCACAAAAAGCAGTGGTCGACGTTCGCGGACTGTCACTAGAAGCCGGTCTTTCGCAGCCGCTATTATCAGCAATGCAAGCTACCCTGACTGCGGGCAAACAGGTTCTACTGTTTCTCAATCGACGAGGGTTTGCGCCGACACTTTTATGTCATGATTGCGGATGGTTTGCGGGCTGCGATCACTGCGACGCACGCCTAGCAGTACATCGCAAACCTGCGGAGCTTCGCTGCCATCACTGCAACAGTAAAAAGTTCTTGCCCCGCTCTTGCCCCTCCTGTCAAAGCGGTCGACTTGTGAGCGCAGGCCTTGGTACCGAACAAAGCGAACTGACGCTAGAACGCCTGTTTCCCACGTTTCCTGTTTTAAGAGTAGACAGCGACAGCATGACGGGCCGAAATGCGATGGATGATTTTGCTCAGCGGCTGAGCACGGGCGAGCCATGTATTATTTTGGGTACACAAATGCTCACTAAGGGTCATCATTTCCCGGCGGTAACGCTCGTCGGGGTGGTCGATGCCGACGGGCTATTGTTCAGCCCCGATTTTCGCGGTGAAGAGCGTCTACTTCAGCTACTTACGCAAGTAGGCGGTCGCGCTGGCCGAGGAAAAGATGCAGGGGGTGTGATAATTCAAACCCATTACCCTGATCATCCACTCATTCAGGCAGTCATGGAGCGAAGCTATGGGGAGCTTGCCAGAAACCTCCTCGCAGAACGGCGCCAACGAGCGCTACCGCCTCTCGGTGCAATGGCGATGCTACGGTGTGATAGCGTTGATTTCACCAACGGTCTGAATTTCTTGACCGACATCAAAAACCAACTGCAGCTCGAACCAGGCGTTCAAGTTATCGGTCCCGTGCCCGCAGCTATGGCGCGACGAGCCGGACGCTACAGAGCTCAGCTGCTTTTACTGTCAGAAGATCGTCGTGCGCTCCACAACGCGGCATCGCAACTTGCGTGGGTTGCGGACAAGACCAAAAAGCGAAGTGACATCAAATGGTTTATGGATGTGGACCCCGCCGAGGCTGTTTAATACCGCATTGGCATTTCTCCCCCTGTGAAAAATGCTGCAAGCAAGGGATAATGCGCTATTAAACGGTTGAGTTGTGCCGACATCTACCACATTGCCCACATCTGGATGCCACTATGAAGCAAGCGCTCGCTAACCTGCTGAGTCAAGCGCTACAAAACCTTGTCGCCGACGGCACTCTGGTCGAGGATCCCAACGTTACCCCTCAGATTGACCATACCAAAGACCCCAGCCACGGCGATCTAGCGACTAACTTGGCCATGGTGCTTGCCAAGCACGCCAAAATGTCACCCCGAGATCTAGCCGCGAGGATTCTACTGGCCATTCCAGAGAACGCTATCGTAGAAAAAACCGACATTGCGGGCCCGGGCTTTATCAACTTCTTTGTAACCCAGGCGAGTAACACCCAAGCGGTTAATGACATCTTCGCCGCCGGTCGCCGTTACGGCTGCACGGATATCGGACAAGGCAAGCGCGTCCAAGTGGAATTCGTATCAGCCAACCCGACCGGGCCACTTCACGTCGGCCATGGTCGTGGCGCAGCTATCGGAGATGCTCTTTGCCGACTACTTAAAGCTACAGGGTGGCATGTACATAGCGAGTTTTATTACAACGATGCCGGACAGCAAATTAATAATTTAGCGCTGTCAGTAAAGGCTCGCGCTTTAGGACAAACGCCTGACGACGCCGAATGGCCAGAAGACGGTTACCGAGGCGAATACATCACCGATCTCGCTCAGGCCTACCTGAACAAGGAAACCGTTTCAGCCGCCGATCGATCGCTTTCAGCGAGCGGTGATCCAGACAATCTAGATGATATTCAGGAGTTTGCAGTCGCGTGGCTACGCAGAGAGCAAGATGCTGACCTGCAAGCCTTTGCCGTGCAATTTGACGAGTACTTTTTAGAGAGCTCACTGTACGCGGGGCACGATGTTGAAACTACCGTCGAGCGACTCACTGCGAACGGCCATACCTATGAGCAAGACGGCGCGCTGTGGTTGCGAAGTACCGATTTTGGCGACGATAAAGACCGAGTGATGCGAAAGCGCGAAGGGGGGTACACCTACTTTGTTCCCGATGTCGCCTACCACCTCAACAAATGGCAGCGCGGCTTCGAGCGGGTTATCAACGAGCAAGGCGCAGACCATCACAGCACAATCACGCGTGTAAGAGCAGGATTACAAGGCCTCGATGCAAGCATTCCCGAGGGTTGGCCTGAATACGTGCTACATCAAATGGTCACCGTCATGCGCGACGGCGCCGAAGTAAAGCTGTCTAAACGCGCGGGGAGCTACGTCACCCTACGAGACCTTATCGATTGGGTTGGTCGGGACGCCACACGATTCTTCCTCACCGCTCGAGCAGCAACATCGCAACTCACGTTTGATATCGATTTAGCCCTGTCTCAGTCCAATGAGAATCCGGTCTACTATATTCAGTATGCACACGCTCGTGTATGCAGCGTTAAACGTAAAGCCCTAGATCTCGGAGAAGACTGGCAACCTCAAGCGGGCCTCGCACATTTGGATATGCTGCAGGAGCCTGAGGCGCGCAGCTTGGCACTCATTCTCGGACGATTCCCTGAGGTGGTCTCGGGAGCTGCAGAGCGACTTGAACCACACGATATTGCCAATTACCTGCGCGAAGTCGCAAGCGAATTTCATAGCTTTTACAATGCCCTGAAACTTATTGATAGCGACGATCAAGCGCGCTCATTGGCCCGACTTGCACTCGCCGAGGCGACCCGTCAGGTTCTCGAGAATGGGCTTGATCTGCTTGGCGTCTCTGCTCCGGAGAGTATGTAAGTGACTACCTCGGGCCGTAAAAAACCGACCTCTACGGGCACAGCACGACGCGCTCCAACGAGAAAAAGTGCGGCGCGTAAAACAGCTACTCCTGGGCATGCTGGTGGCCCACCCTCGCTTACCATGGCTCACGCCAAAGGTTTTTTAGCGGGAGCATTAGCCGGCGCTATTATTGGCGCCGGGGGCGTCACTTATTTATCAAAAGAAGCGGCCGACGGCCCGCAACAGACAGCGCTATCAAGCGATACCGAGGCGCCGACGGGCACCAAGCCTCGCTTTGACTTCTACACCTTATTACCCAATCAAGATTTAGATTTTTCTTCCGACATAGAGCCCGCAGAACTTAGAGAAAAAACGTCGAGCGATGACCAGTTTATTTTACAGGCAGGGTCATTTCGCGCGGAAAAGGATGCCGATCGTCGGCGCGGAGAACTGGCTTTACTTGGGCTAGAGGCTACGATAGAACTGACTCGCGGTAGTAATGGCGTTTGGTATCGCGTGTATTTAGGCCCCTTCGAGAGCCGTTCCGCCATGGCAAAAGCGCGCTCCATGACGGCACAACAATCTATCGACACGCTATTGATGAAGCGCCCTCGCACGCCCTGATCTTACGTTCTCGATAGAGCTGCATTTACCCAGCACTTGATTTTCGTTCCTTTCACCTCCACATCAACAACTCTCGATTAGGAGTTTTCCATGGAACAATACCGCGGCACCACCATACTGTCCGTTCGTCGCAACGGCGTCGTTGCCATCGGCGGCGACGGGCAAGTCTCCATGGGTAACACCGTGATGAAAGGTAATGCGCGAAAGGTTCGGCGACTCTTTCGAGATCAAGTAATAGCAGGGTTTGCAGGCGGCACCGCGGATGCCTTCACGCTGTTTGAGCTCTTCGAAGCTCAGCTCGAGAAATATCAAGGCCAACTTACCAGAGCCGCTGTTGAACTCGCGAAGCTGTGGCGCTCGGAGCGCTCGCTTCGTCGTCTTGAGGCACTGCTGGCAGTTGCCGACAGCACAACATCATTGGTCATCACCGGTAACGGAGACGTCATCGAGCCCGAAGACTATTTAATTGCGATTGGTTCAGGGGGGCCTTTTGCTCAATCTGCCGCCCGCGCGATGCTTGACACCACCGAGATGTCCGCTGAAGAAATTGTTCGTAAGGGTCTGCAAATCGCCGGCGATATATGCGTATACACCAATCAAAATCACACTATTGAGACGCTGAGTTAATTCATGTCCGCTATGACACCACGCGA
Source organism: Luminiphilus sp. (assembly GCA_036803865.1). GTDB lineage: Bacteria > Pseudomonadota > Gammaproteobacteria > Pseudomonadales > Halieaceae > Luminiphilus. The sequence goes on along the minus strand of DAIRTN010000012.1, from coordinate 48,935 downwards.
AATTGTTCACTCCCTCGACCAACACATTATCGGCCAGTCGGAAGCCAAGCGCGCTGTTGCCATCGCCCTGCGCAACCGGTGGCGACGGCAGCAACTTAATCCAGAGCTGCGCGCTGAAATTACGCCAAAGAATATTTTGATGATCGGACCAACAGGAGTGGGTAAAACTGAGATTGCACGCCGACTCGCCAAGCTTGCTCACGCGCCTTTCGTTAAAGTCGAAGCGACAAAATTTACCGAAGTGGGTTACGTTGGCAGAGACGTCGAATCCATGGTGCGCGACCTTGCTGAGACCTCTTTAACTCTCTTTCGTGAAGAGGCTATCGAGAAGGTACAGGCTCGTGCAGAGGAGGCTGCGGAAGAGCGAATGCTAGACATCCTTTTGCCTCCAGGCCGCGATGATTCCAACGCTTCGACACGGCAGATTCTGCGCAAAAAGCTGCGCGAAGGCGAACTTAACGACCGTGATGTAGAGGTCGAGGTTAGCGGACAAGGCGCCAGCGTCGATATTTTAACGCCGCCAGGCATGGAAGAAATGACTCAACAGCTTCAAGGGCTATTTTCTAATATGAAGGGCGGTAGCAAGGCACGTAAAATGCCGGTCCAAGATGCCTTAAAAGTACTCAAAGAAGACGAGGCTGCCAAGCTAATCGATCACGATGCACTCAAGGTACAGGCGCTTGAAGCCGCGGAGCAAAATGGCATCATCTTCATCGACGAGATCGATAAAGTGGCAAAACGCGGCGAATCCGGCGGTGCTGATGTATCCAGAGAAGGGGTTCAGCGCGATTTATTACCGCTCATTGAAGGCTGCTCGGTAACCACCAAGCACGGCACGATCAAGACAGATCACATTTTGTTTATTGCCTCGGGGGCGTTCCATCTGTCGAAGCCATCGGATCTTATTCCCGAGCTACAGGGTCGCCTGCCTATTCGGGTCGAACTTGACGCACTCACACCAGAAGATTTTAGGCGGATTCTCACTGAGCCGAAGGCGGCACTTACCGCGCAATATCAAGCGCTATTAGCAACCGAGGGAGTCACTGTCACCTTTACCGAAGAAGGCATTGAGCGTCTCGCAGAGATTGCTTGGCAAGTTAATGAACGCGGCGAGAATATCGGTGCCCGACGACTGCACACGGTTATGGAACGCCTCCTCGAAGAGGTTTCGTTCACAGCAGCAGATGCCGGGCTCAATGGATCAAATGTCACTATCGATGGCGCTTTCGTCGACGGGCGCCTGGGCGATTTAGCGCAAGACGAAGATCTATCGCGGTTTATTTTGTAACTGAGTTAGCACCGACAATGACTGCAATCACACGCATTTATTACGCCCGCAGCAGACGAATGCTTGAACTCGAGTTCGACGATGGCTCAGAGGGCGCATTAAGCGCTGAGTTTTTACGTGTGCACTCCCCCTCGGCGGAAGTACGGGGGCATGGGTCAGGTCAAGAAGTTCTGCAGACTGGCAAACAGCACGTCAGTGTTTCGGACATCAAACCCATAGGCCATTACGCGGTGCAACTTGTTTTCGATGATGGTCACGACAGCGGTATTTTTACTTGGCCATACTTATATGAGCTGACCCGTAACCAAACCCTATTGTGGCAACGCTATATCGAGGCACTGGATGCTGCGGGGAGTAGCCGTGACCCCAGCGTGCAAGTAGTCCACTTCAAACCCTGATTAGAGACGCATCCTCGGTTACAATGGGGTAACCAGAACGCCGGACACCCGCTCATGACTGACCACAATCGCCCCTCTGGGGATGACCAAGATACTACGCACTTCGGTTTCACCACCGTTAAAACCAATGAGAAAGAAAAGCTGGTACGCGGCGTCTTCGATTCGGTTGCGGACCGCTATGACCTAATGAACGACTTAATGTCGGCAGGCATTCACCGCTTGTGGAAGCGTTTTACCATCGAGCTTAGCGCTGTTCGGCCAGGCCAAACTGTATTGGATATTGCCGGTGGTACGGGGGATCTATCGGCGCGTTTCTCCAAGTTAGTGGGCGCCGAGGGCAAGGTGATTCTAGCCGATATCAATGCATCTATGCTGCAGGTAGGGCGTGACAAGCTGCTCGATGCAGGGGCGTTCGGCAACCTGCACATGGTTCAGTGTGATGCCCAGTATCTGCCGTTCCCGGATAACAGCGTTGACTGTATTACCATCGCATTTGGACTTCGTAACGTCACCGACAAAGCACTTGCATTGCGCTCCATGGAGCGCATCCTGAAGCCCGGTGGGCGATTACTGATCCTTGAGTTCTCAAAACCTACTAGCCCACTGCTCGAAAAGATTTACGACACTTACTCCTTCCGCATTCTGCCCATGATGGGTCGACTTGTTGCTAATGACGAGGAAAGTTACCGCTACCTCGCTGAATCTATTCGTAAACACCCCGACCAAGAAACCTTAATGGCGATGATGGAAGATGCGGGCTTTGTTGATTGTCAGTACCATAATATGACGGGTGGTATTGTCGCTGTTCACCGTGGCATCAAGGCCTAGTTAATGCAGAGAGAACACGACCCTGCGGTGATAACCGCCGTCACAGCGGCGCTTGAAGCCAGTGTTAACCGAGCACTCACCCTTGCGCCGGCCGCGAGTCGCGAGCTAGCCGAGATGGCTGACACGGTGTTGGCCATAGAATGCACAGCCCCCGTAATAACGGTTTATATCACTATCACCCCAATGGGTACGCTGCAGGTCAGTAGTTACTCCGAAGCCAAATCTAGCACGCGTGTTCGGGGTGCATTTGACGATTTTCTAACACTTGCAACCGCTGATGATCCGGCCGCAACGTTGATCAACAGTGATCTTGAGATCGTCGGCAATACTGCACCACTGCTAGCCCTGCAACAGATCGTTACCCACATGGATCTCGACTGGGAGGCGCCGCTGGTAGATGTACTCGGTGACGTGGCCGGCCATCAGTTAGCACAACTATTGCGCGGAACGTTCAGTTGGGGCAAGGATGCCGGTAAAAGTCTGCGTCGCCAGCTGTCGGAATTTATCCTTGAAGAAGGACGACTCTCTCCACCTGCAGCTGAACTCGATGCCTTTTATGATGATGTTCAGAATTTAGCGCTGCGAGTCGACCGATTGCAGTCAAGGCTTAAGCGCTTCGCGCAAAAAGTGGGTGCGCGCTAATCGTGCTGCCACGCCTATTCGCTGTTTACCGCACGGTTTGTCGGTACCGCCTCGACACGTTGCTACCTAATGAGCGTCGCCCTTGGCCAGTGCGCTTACTGGTCGCCTTGTGTCCCGTTAGACAGGTTGATGCGAGTCAAGCCAGAGGGCGGCGGCTTCGTGAAGCTCTAGAAACGCTGGGCCCTGTGTTCATAAAATTTGGTCAGCTGTTATCCACTCGCAGAGATTTACTGCCCGATGATATCGCCGACGAGTTAGCGCTTCTGCAAGATCAAGTACCGCCTTTTTCGACCGCAGAAGCCGTAGTGCTGATCGAACAATCGCTGGGATCTAGCATCGATACGCTCTTTTCTGAGTTTGAACACGCACCACTCGCTGCGGCGTCAGTTGCACAAGTCCACGCTGCCGTCTTGCCCACTGGCGAGAGCGTTGTAGTCAAAGTATTGCGACCCGGGATAGAAAGCACTATTCGCGCAGACCTTGCACTCATTAAACAGCTTGCCTTTTGGTTGGGAAAAACCCTTAAAGACGGGCGTAGGCTCCGCCCTTCGGAAGTAGCAGCTGACTATGAACGAACGTTGCTCGATGAGCTTGACCTCCGCAGAGAAGCGGGCAATGCATCGCAATTACGACGGAACTTCCTCGACTCTGGACTGGTTTACGTACCCGAAGTGCATTGGCCGCTAGTAACCGCCAATGTCATGGTGTCCGAACGCATAAACGGCATACCCGTCAGCGACATAGCGGCCCTCAATGCCCGTGGTGTCGATATGAAGCTACTCGCTGAACGCGGCGTCGAGATTTTCTTCACGCAAGTGTTTCGCGACAGCTTCTTCCACGCTGATATGCATCCAGGCAATATTTTTGTCGACGCGTCGAACCCCGCGGATCCCACATATCTGGCTGTTGACTGCGCCATCGTAGGCCAGCTAGACGAATCAGATCTGTATTACCTGGCGCGCAACTTGCTCGCTATTTTCAAGCAAGATTACCGACTGGTGGCAAAACTGCACGTGGAGTGTGGCTGGGTTCCCCCAGAAACGCCGGTAGCCGAGTTTGAGGCCGCTATGCGCACACTGTGTGAGCCAGTATTTGAGCGTCCCCTCGGTGAAATATCTTTTGGCCACATGTTAGTCACACTGTTTAGAACGGCCGGGCGCTTCAATATGGAAGTTCAACCACAGTTGGTTTTACTCCAAAAGACATTGCTCAATATCGAGGGACTAGGAAGGCAGCTCTACCCTGAGCTCAGCCTATGGGACACTGCACAGCCCTATCTAGAGCGATGGCTTGCTGAACGCTATGCCCCACAAACGGTTCTTAAGCGCCTGCAAGCGGATGCACCTGCATGGCTAGAGACCCTGCCTATCATTCCCGATCTGGTGTTTTCAAGACTCAAAGCCTCTGCACCGGTGCGCGAAGTCAAGCAAACCCACACGCTTTGGACCGCGGCGGGTACACTAGGGGCTGCGAGTGCAGTGATTGCCACAGCAATGACGCCCACGCTCCCATGGGTTGCAGGTGCTGGCGCCGCATTATTTGCACTTGCTCTGCTCAAACACCGCTCTTAAATAGCTCTGGCATAATGTAGCAATGATGATCGACCCGAATACACCAACAACAATGAGTCCCCGCTGGAATGCGGAGGGGCTAATACCTGCTATCGCACAAGATGTTAGTACGGGCGAAGTGCTGATGATGGCCTGGATGAACGCAGAGTCCTTGGCACTCACACTCGCAGAACAACGCGCTGTTTATTGGTCCCGATCGCGGAGTGAGATTTGGCGAAAAGGCGAAACTTCGGGTAACGTTCAAGAACTTGTCGGCATCAGCCTCGATTGTGACGGCGACACGCTACTACTAAAAGTACATCAAATTGGTGGGGCGGCCTGTCATACAGGACGTAAGCATTGCTTTTTTTATCGGCCGCTAGGCGATAGCTGGATCTTGGAAGAGGAGCCCTCATGAGCGATATTCTTACCGCGCTGAATACAATCCTTGAGCAGCGTAAGTCATCGGCAGCCGAAAGCTCCTACGTCGCCTCACTGTATGATCAAGGTCTGAACAAGATCCTAGAAAAGATTGGCGAGGAAGCCACCGAGGTAATTTTGGCCGCCAAGGATCTGGAAACGCAGCCCAGCGATGCCGCACAACGTGCCTTGGCCGGCGAAGTGGCAGACCTGTGGTTTCACTCCATGGTGATGCTCGCGCATCTCGATATGAATCCAGACGCGGTTACTGATATTTTAAAAGAACGCTTTGGCCTGTCTGGATTAGAAGAAAAAGCCGCCCGAACAGGGCATAATGCTCCGCCTTAAATGCTCCGCTCTTAAAGGGTACCAGCAACACTGGGGTGAGTTTAAAAAGTTAACGTGGCAGCCCTATAGCTGACACAACCAACAGCAATCGAGGAGTTTTTATGCTCGGCGGAATCAGTATTTGGCAACTGCTCATTATTTTAGCGATCGTCGTGATGCTTTTTGGCACCTCACGCCTCAAGAATATTGGCAGCGATCTCGGCACAGCGATTAAGGGCTTTAAAAGCAGTATAAAAGATGACGCCGATAAAGCCGGCGAAGACAGTGCTGATAGCACCGTTCAAACTCGCGAGCAGGCCGATGACAAAAACGGCAGTGACA
>DAIRTN010000012.1:33471-43040 GCA_036803865.1 Luminiphilus sp. | reverse complement strand
GACAACGACAACGACAAAAAAGCTTGAAGCTAACGATCTCGCGGAGATTGACGCATGTTTGATATGGGCTTCTCCGAATTGCTGCTGGTCGGCATTGTTGGGCTGCTTGTCATTGGCCCCGAACGACTACCGGGTGCAATTCGCACAACCATGGTATGGGTGAATCGCATTCGCCGTAGCTTCAACGAAGTGCGTGCAGATGTTGAAAGAGAGCTTCATAACGACGCCGTGATGAAAGAGCTGCGCGATAATGCCAATGCTCTGAAAGAGGATGTCGCCTCGATAACAGAACCTGTGCAGTCGCAACTCAACCAAATAGGCGGCGACTTACATAACGACCTACGCAACGACCTACGCAACGACCTAAGTAATATTGGAACACCCCTCGACAATACCGATACGGCGCTAGCCTCACCATCGGACTCGCAAGCTGACGCACCGAAACCTGATGCTGAGTCTGATGCAAATCCCGGCACTACTGGGAAAACACTAACGTGACCGAGAGCCTGGAAGATAACCCGCAGCCACTAGTAGCCCACCTTACCGAGCTGCGCGACCGCTTGCTCAGAGCGATGCTGTCTGTTTTGGTGATCTTTATTTGCTTGTTTCCTTTTTCAAATGAAATTTATACTTTTATCTCTGAACCTCTAAGAGCCCTGCTACCCGAGGGCTCAAGTATGATCGCCACGGAAGTCGCATCGCCCTTCTTAACGCCGTTTAAACTGACCTTAGTTATGTCAATATTTGTGGCGATACCCGTAATCCTTTATCAAATTTGGTCGTTTGTTGCGCCGGGGATGTACCGACAGGAGAAGCGCATCGCTTTTCCATTGCTCGCATCATCCGTATTACTTTTTTACGCTGGGGCATCCTTTGCCTACTTCGTTGTTTTCCCACTGATATTTGCTTTCTTTACCAGCGTAGGACCGACCGATGTCGCCGTCATGACAGACATCAATCGCTATTTGGATTTTGTGCTGAAGTTGTTTTTTGCCTTTGGAATCGCCTTTGAAATTCCTATCGCAGCAGTCATTCTTATCTGGAGCGGTGTAACGACGCCCGATGCACTCGCCAAAAAGCGGCCTTATATTATCGTGGGGTGCTTTATTTTCGGCATGTTACTTACGCCGCCGGACGTCATCTCCCAATCATTACTCGCAGTCCCCATGTGGATGCTTTTCGAGGTCGGGGTGTTCTTTGGTCGCATAATCGAAAAGCGACGCCAATCAAGCAATGAGCCACGCACCTAAGTAGCACATAGGTCCCATATCGCAATCTTTTAGGTCTGCGACTAAAATTATTGCGTCAACAACAGAGAGCAGCTGCCATGCGGGCATTCGCCTTGGTAAGGACTATAATCAGACTCGCACTATGCTTGCCTTTTAGCGTTTATGCCCAAGTTGAAGACGAGCTATCCGACTGGCGCGGTGAAGATTCGCTGCCTTTCCAAGATTGGTTCGACGCACACAAAGATCGCCTCATAACGAGCATCGATTACCCACCGAAAGGATCTCAACACCCTTGACCGACACCGACACGGCAACACCCCCAACATCGAGGAACTTTGGTCCTTTAAAGCAGTTATTGCACTTTCTTTGGCCGCATAAGTGGCGACTGATTGGCGCGTCGACAGCTTTGATCTTTACAGCGATGGCACAGCTCTCCCTCGGCTATGGCGTACGCTTGCTAATTGATGAGGGTTTCTCGGGCACCGATGATTCAGGTCTCAAACAGGCCGTTGCGTTCATGATGATCGTCGGTTGCGCCATGGCAATAGGCGCCATGATTCGCTTCTATCTAGTGACTTGGCTGGGTGAGCGCGTCAGTGCAGATTTACGCAGCGCAGCATTTAAGAATCTGGTGCGTCTCCAACCGAGCTATTTCGAGAGTAATGAAGCCGGCGAAATCATGTCGCGTTTAACGACTGATACCACGTTACTGCAGTCGCTCATTGGATCATCAGTCAGTATGGCCGCGCGTAATGCTCTGTCACTGGTGGGTGCCCTCACCATGATGATCATCACCAATTTCAAGCTCAGTTTGATCATATTGTTCGTCGTCCCGCTAACAATTGTACCGATCATGATTTTCGGTCGACGCGTGCGAAAGCTATCGAATGAGTCCCAGCAAAGTATCGCCGAAGTAGGAAGTCGCGCGGGAGAGGTGCTGCAGGCCATCAAAGTGGTACAGAGTTACAACCGAGAGGGCCTAGAGCAACAATCCTTTGATCGCAGTGTTGAGGTGGCTTTTCAGGTCGCCAAGCGCCGAATTCGCCAACGCACAATACTAACGGGCGTCGCCATATCACTTCTGCTCTCAGGCCTAGTGGGCATGATGTGGTCTGGTGGGCAAGACGTTATACAGGGTCGCATGAGCGGCGGTGAGCTCGGCGCCTTTGTCTTCTATGCAGTAATTCTTGGAAGCGCCTTCGCGACCTTATCGGAGGTTTGGGGTGATCTTCAGCGGGCAGCAGGAGCTGCCGAGCGATTACTCGAGCTCATGGGAGAGCGCAGTACGATCAAAGATACCGGCACAAGTACAGCCCCCATGCGCCAAGCCATTCGATTCAATGATATTCAATTCGCCTACCCTAGCCGACCCAACAGCCTCGCGTTAGATGACTTCAAGCTCACTGTCGCACCCGGCCAATCACTCGCGCTGGTTGGTCCATCAGGCGCAGGTAAGTCCACCGTGTTCGAGCTCTTACAGCGTTTTCACGATCCGGCGGCAGGCACAGTCTGTTACGGCGATGTCGATATACGCGCTATCTCGCTCACTGAATGGCGGGATAAAGCAGCGCTTGTGCCCCAAAGCCCTGTTTTGTTTAGCGGCGATATTCGGCACAACATTGCCTATGGCAATCCAAAAGCGAGCGATGATCAAATAGAAGCAGCAGCACGAGCTGCTCACGCCGACGAGTTTATTAGCCAGCTCCCTGAAGGATATAGCAGTCAGCTCGGCTCACAAGGCGTGCGGTTATCGGGTGGGCAGCGACAGCGGCTAGCACTCGCTCGGGCTATACTCAACGACCCGGAGATTCTGCTACTTGACGAAGCGACCAGTGCGCTCGATACCGAGAGTGAGTACCACGTGCAGCAAGCACTCACCGAGGTCATGCGTGATCGAACCACGATCATCATCGCGCATCGTTTATCGACCATTATCAATGCCGATGTCATTGCCGTGATGGAAAAAGGTCGAATCATCGCGACCGGCACTCACACCGAATTGCTAGAGAGCTGCCCACTCTATGCGCGGCTTGCAAGCCTGCAGTTTGATGAGCAGAAACTCGAGTCACAGGCATAAAAAAGCCCGCAATCTGCGGGCTTAGAATCTCGATTATTGCTCAGCTAGAGAGTTCACGAACCAGCTTGCTGAGTGTTTCTTTTGCATCGCCGAATATCATCCGCGTGTTTTCCTTGTAAAACAGCGGATTCTCAATGCCTGCAAAACCCGATGCCATTGAGCGTTTCAGCACAAACACCGTTCGCGCATCTGCCACGTTAATCACGGGCATACCGTAAATAGGCGATGACTCAATCTCGCGGGCAGCTGGGTTGACCACATCGTTCGCGCCGATAACAATCGCGACGTCGACAGACTCCATGCGCGGATTGATTTCATCCATCTCAAGAAGCTGGTCGTAAGGGACATCCGCCTCTGCAAGCAGAACGTTCATGTGACCGGGCATGCGTCCCGCAACAGGGTGGATGCCAAAATTGACCTCGGCACCATTGGCTTCCAACAAATCTGCAAGTTCTTTAACAACGTGCTGCGCTTGTGCTACCGCCATTCCGTAGCCTGGGATAATCGCAACATTCGTCGCAGCTTCAAGAATATAGTAGGCGTCTTCAGCATTGATCGGCTTGATCTCGCCATCAATTTCGGTCACTTCGTTAGAGACGCTAGCAAAACCAGAGAACAGAACATTGCTGAGCGAGCGGTTCATCGCCTTACACATGATTTGCGTCAAGATGATGCCCGAAGCACCCACTAATGAACCTGCAACAATGAGTACGTTATTGTTGATTGCAAAGCCCGCCGCACAAGCAGCAAGCCCTGAGTAGCTGTTCAATAACGAGATGACCACTGGCATATCGGCACCGCCGATAGGAATGACCACCATAATACCGAATACTAAAGAGAGTCCGATGACCGCATAGAGCCAGGAGGTGTTAGCAGGTTCGATGCAAAACATAACCGCACTACCGACGACGCCGGCAATAATCAGTGTGTTAACAATCTGCTGACCTGTGAACGTAATCGCGCCGCTCGCCAGCTTTTCGCTGAGCTTGCCGTATGCGATAAGCGAACCCGTAAGGGTAATTCCGCCGATAAGAATCGATAGAACAATAGTAACCAGTGTAAAGGTAGTGGCATCGGGAGAAAGCGCTGCCCAACCGACAAGTAATGACGCAGCACCGCCCAGACCGTTAAAGAGTGCCACCATCTCGGGCATCGATGTCATAGCGACTGCACGTGCGGCAATGGCACCAATAGCGCCACCCACGACCATGCCACCCAGAATCCACTGGAACTCAACAATACCCTGATCAAGTAGCGCAGCTACAATGGCTATCAGCATACCCACGGCGGATACCATGTTGCCCTTACGAGCCGTTGCAGGGGAGCCGAGCATCTTCAATCCAAAAATAAACAGACCTGAGGCAACGACGTAACCGAGGGAAATCACAACAGAAAAATCCATGATCAGCCCTCCTTCTTCTTAAAGAAACCAAGCATACGATCGGTGACCATATATCCACCCACGACGTTAATACTCGCGAGTGCAACGGCCCCTGCGCCCAGCCACTGGGCCAAGTCCTGGTTGCCGTTACCGGCAATGGCGATAGCGCCAACCACGGTAATACCAGAGATAGCGTTAGCACCGGACATAAGCGGTGTATGCAGCGTCGCTGGCACTTTATTGATCAACTCGAAGCCAAGAAAAACCGCAAGCATTAAGATAAATAGGAGATATTCAGCACCGTTCATTTCAGCGAGCTCCTTCAATAATGTCTTTAATAGTGGGATGAACGACAGCGCCGCCGTGAGTAATCACACAGCCGGGCAAAATATCGTTTTCGAGGTCTAAGACGAATTCTTTCGCTTCCTTATCCCAGCTATCCTCGACCAGGTTGTATAAATTATTGGCGTACATCGTTGTCGCATCGCGCGCGACTTCATTGGCCAAATTGCCGGTACCCACAATAGTCACACCGCCGACATTAACAACTTCATTGGGGACAGAGCCTTCGACATTACCACCCGTCTCTGCAGCCATATCAACGACAACGGAGCCTGGTGCCATACCTGCAACCATATCAGCAGTAACCAATACCGGGGGCTTGCGGCCAAAGACTTGCGCGGTGGTGATTACAACATCGGAATCAGCGATCACATCTTTTTGCGCTTGGCGCTGGATCTCAACCTGTTCAGGCGTTAATTCCTGAGCGTAACCGTCCTTGGTTTGGCCGGTATCGCCCAAATCGATTTCTAAGAACTTACCGCCGAGTGATTGAACCTGCTCAGCCACTACTGGGCGCGTGTCGAAAGCTGTCACTTTAGCTCCCAAGCGCTTAGCGGTTGCAATAGCCTGAAGTCCAGCAACGCCTGCACCGATAATGAACACTTTAGCTGGCTTTAACGTGCCCGCAGGCGTCATCATCATTGGGAAAATTCGCGGTAAGCGCGTAGCAGCAAGCATCACGGCTACATAGCCTGCCAAGTTTGCTTGGGAGCTCAGAGCGTCCATCTTTTGACTTCGCGTGGATCGGGGAATCATCTCCATGCTTACAGCGGTAATATTGTTCGCTGCAAAGGTTTTAATAAGCTCGTGCTCATTAAAAGGATCCAGGTAGGAGACGTGAATACAGCCGCTCTTTAATTTTGCGACTTCATCATTCTCTGGCTTGCGTAAGCGCAGCACCATATCCGCGCTGCCGAGCAAAGCATTACGATCGCTCTCAACGACGGCGCCTTGGGCGGAATATTCATCGTCACTGATGCCGCAGCCTGCTCCAGCGCCAGCCTCAATGATTACATCGGCGCCAAGGTGCACAAGTTTCTTTACCGTCTCCGGAGTGACGGACGCACGGTGCTCTCCAGGGTGCGTCTCACGGGGAATCGCTAATCGCATAATAAGTAGACCTAAATTATTAAAAAAATTTTTTGGGGGGGGCGAAAAGTATACTAAACAGAAATATTTCCGTCTCGCACTTTCTATTTCTTTCGGTGTCCGATTCTTGCCAATCCGGCCTGCGACCTAGCCGGCCCTAAGTTGCAAGAAGGGGTTCAGCCAACGGTACTGCCATGAAGTAAACTTCAGTGGAGCATCGAGTACGGCGAGACAAATGCATTCGTCGCCGTCGATGGTAACCGGCATATGAGTTTCGTTCGCTTGGCGAAAAATAAAGTCGCCGGGGTGATAAGTGCCTCGGTCGTCCGAAAAACCGCCTTTTAACACCAGGGTCATCTCAGAGCCACCATGATCGTGCTCAGGAATGCGACCGCCTGCGGCGATCTTGTAGAGTGCAAACTCGTAGGCGCTATCGCCGGTTTGAAGCGAACTAACGCTCAGTGCCCGCGTGATGCGCTTCCACGTAAGCTGAGTGAAATCACCGTTAATAATGCGAGTAAGCAGTCCGGGCAGGTCGAATGCTTCCTGACGGGCTGGTTTTTGAGCAAAGCTCAGTGGAGCAGGCTCGTCGAGCCTCGCCAATACTGACTCGAGTACCGACTCAGACACCGTGACCGGCGCTAGTTGTTCCATGAGAACGCCACCAATAGTCTGAAGCTGCTCGGCGGACCGTCGGCAGCTATCGCAGTAGTTAAGGTGGGCAGAAATGCACGCGGCCTGAGCCACAGGCAGGGTTCCTGCGGCAAAGTCCGTGATGAAATCTGTGGTTGGGTGGTGCTTTACCATATCTGTATCGCCTTCTTGACGCGCTGGCCCTTAGTTCCAAACGTCTTCTGTTTCTTCGAGTGGTATTTACGCGCAGCTGTCTAAATCGGTTTACAACCGCTCCATCTGTACCTGTAATTTTTGTATGGCTAATCTCACGCGGGACTTAACGGTGCCCAGAGGCAAGTCCAATTCAGCAGCAGCCTCTGAATGAGATTTGCCTTCCATATACACTTTGGCCAATATCTGCGCTTGGTCGGGAGGCAGCTGACTCATTAGCTCTCGTACTCGGTCGGCGCCTCGACGACTATGCAATACCGCAAATGGCTCCTCCTCTTCCAGCTCGATACTCAAGTCATCGGCCGCCAGCGGCGTATCAAATTTCTGCAAACGACGAAACATATCGGTTCGACAGTTGCGCGCAATGGTGTAAATCCAAGTACTTGCGGCCGCCTTTTCGGGGTTAAAACCATCGGCTTTTTGCCATACTTTAAGCATAACTTCTTGCACTATTTCATCCGCATGGGCCTGAGACAAACTTGAGCCGGCTAATGCAAATGCCTTAATTAAAGGGCCGAAATGTCGGAAGAATCGCGTAAACGCCGCTCGATCATTGCTTTTGCCGACTAACACCAAGCACTCGCTCCACTCGTCTGTGCGCCGCCCTGTGGGCACAGACCAACTCTTAGTGTTTTGCTCGCTCTGTGTTTTTTCTTCGACCATTCGGTTTTACCAAACCCAGTAAGAACCAACAGCATACACGAATTAGCTAGCGTAGCCACGATGAAGGCCGCTTGATCCGCGATGTTGCTGGTCACGTATCACTAAGAACGAAAATCACTCGTATTGTGGAGAAATTGCTGCTGTGAAGATTGCCATCATTGGTTCAGGCATCTCGGGATTGGGCTGTGCGCGCACATTGCACAAATTAGGCCATGACATAGCTGTATTTGAAGCGAGCGAGCGCATCGGGGGCCATACCGCAACCTACGATGTCAAGCTTGGCGCTCGACGCTACGCGATCGATACGGGCTTCATCGTCTACAACGACTGGACCTATCCAAAGTTCATCGCGCTCATGGCTGAGCTCGGTGTCGCTACCAAACCCACGGAAATGGGCTTCTCCGTATCAGATGATCAAACAGGACTCGAGTATTCAGGTGGCAGCCTCAACACATTGTTTGCCCAGCGAGGAAATCTTTTCTCGCCGCGCTTCCTCCGTATGGTGTTCGATATTTTGCGCTTTAATAAGCAGTCAGTCGCAGACCTCGACGCTGGGAGGCTATCAGCAGATGAAACTCTAGGTGAGTACCTCGTTCGAAAGAACTACAGCGACGCCTTTAGTCGACAGTATCTGTTGGCAATGACATCTGCTATTTGGTCTGCAGACTTTGACGATGCGAAAGACTTTCCTATCGAGTTTTTTATTCGCTTCTTTCGTAACCACGGCTTGCTGCAGGTCAGCAATCGACCCCAGTGGCACGTGATAGAAGGGGGCAGCCGCGAATACCTAGCGCCGCTGACCGCAGGTTTTGAAGACCGCATTCATGTCAATCATGCTGTGCAAAGCGTTGTTCGCGCTGCAGACCAACCTGTGACAGTCCGCTTTGCCAATGGCACAGAGCAGCAATTTGACCAAGTTGTTATCGCGACTCACTCAGATCAAGCGTTAGCCTTACTGGACGAGCCATCCGCACTTGAGCAAGAGATTCTAGGAGCGATTCCCTATCGCGATAATGAGGTTGTCCTTCACACCGATAGCCGCTTACTCCCCAGGGACCCCAAAACATGGTCAAGCTGGAACTATCGGCTACGGGGGGGCACTGAGCGTGCCGTGGTCACTTACAATATGAATATATTGCAGGGAATAAATGCGCCGGAGACCTTCTGCGTAACATTAAACGATACCGACTCTATCAACCCGTCCCGAATTTTAGGGCGTTTTAATTATGCGCACCCTCAATTCACGGTCGAGGGCGTTAAAGCCCAAACTCGCTGGCAGGAGATTAACGGCATCCAAAACACATGGTTCTGCGGCGCGTACTGGCACAATGGTTTTCATGAAGATGGGCTACGTAGCGGACTGCGGGTAGCCGAGACCATGACTGAGGCCAGGTGAACGGCCGCATGATGTCGAGGCTTTACCGCGGTACGCTGTATCATCGCCGGCACACTCCCACCCAGCACAGCTTCCAATACAGCGTGTTCATGCCCTTTGTGGATCTAGACGCGTTGCCTGAACTTGTCGCCGATATTCCATTTTGGTCAGCGCAACGCTTTGCGCTAGCGCAGTTCAGACGTGCCGATTTTCTTGGCGACCCTACCCAGCCTCTCGCAAGTGAAGTGCGGCGCAGGATTTTTGAAGAAACGGGCCAGAGCCATGAAGGAAAAATTTTTCTGCTCGCTAACTGGCGCTATTTTGGCTACCAAAACAATCCTATTGCCTGTTATTTTTGTTTTGATCAACAAGATCAGCTGCGCTTTGTCATTGCCGAGGTAACCAATACCCCTTGGGGAGAAAGACACAGTTATGTATTGGAAGCGCCGCCGCATAATGCCCCTCTAGCGGTGGACTTCGATAAAGCGATGCATGTATCGCCTTTTAACCCAATGAATATGACGTATCGATGGCGCAGCACCGTGCCCGATGAGACGCTTGCGATTA
>DAIRTN010000012.1:6085-33371 GCA_036803865.1 Luminiphilus sp. | reverse complement strand
TAAAAGACCGAAAACCTATCTTTGATGCGACGCTTTCACTGCAAGCCGAGCCATTTACCGCAAAAACACTCCGCAGCGCGATCTTGCGTTTTCCCTTTATGACACTCAAAGTGGGTATTGGGATCTATTGGCAAGCCCTCAAGCTATGGGTTAAAAAGACTCCTTTATACTCTCACCCTAGAAAAGGTTGAGTACATAATTCATGCACGTTCAGAAAAACGGGATTTACACATGAGCAATGCAAGCGTGAGAAATATTTCTCGGCTTCCCCTGATAAACAAAATAAAGCATCCCCATGTGGCTCGCGATCTACTTTTAAAGCTCCTACAGCGGATTGAAGTGGGAACACTGACTCTTCATGATGGAGACGACGTATTCCGGGTCGGCACCGATGAGCGCCCCGAGGCCCCGCACGCCGATGTCACTATTCACAACCCACGGACTTATTGGCGAGTGCTAACCGGGGGCACGATCGGTTCAGGAGAAGCTTACATTGACGGTGACTGGACCAGTCGCAATGTTACCGAAGTTACTCGACTGTTCAGCGCCAACATGGCAACCATGGAGGCGATGAGCGATAAACAGCATTGGTGGACAAAGTTAGCGCTGAAAATCGCTCATTGGGGGAATCGCAACACTCAAACTGGCTCGAAAAAAAATATCTCCGCCCACTACGATTTGGGCAATGAGTTTTTCGCGCTTTTTTTAGACCCTACTATGATGTATTCATCGGCGGTTTACCCTCGCGCAGATGCAACTCTCGAAGAAGCGTCACTCCACAAACTCGACCTCATCTGCCAATCTCTAGAATTAAAGCCTGAAGACCATTTAATTGAGATCGGCACCGGCTGGGGTGGCATGGCCATCCATGCTGCTGAAAACTATGGCTGTCGTGTTACCACAACCACGATCAGCCAAGAACAGTTCAACAAGGCCAGTGATGAGGTCAAGCGTCGCGGCCTAGAGGATCGGATCACCCTTTTATGCGAGGATTATCGAGATTTAGAGGGTCAATTTGACAAGTTAGTCTCTATTGAGATGATTGAAGCTGTGGGCCATGAGTTCTACGAAAGCTACTTCCGATGTGTCAGCAAACTGCTCAAGCCGCATGGCAAGGCTGTTATTCAAGCGATCACGATTCCTGACCAACGCTACGAACAGGCCAGAGATTATGTCGATTACATTAAACGCTACATTTTCCCCGGCGGCTGCCTACCCTCGATCAAGGTCATCAGTGAAAATCTAGCCCGCCACACTGACATGCAAATGATCGACTTAATCGACATCACCAAAGACTACGCGCGAACACTAGAAGCATGGCACCATACGTTCCTGAATCAACTCGACAAGGTACGTGAAATGGGCTTCGACGATCGGTTTATCCAAATGTGGCGCTTTTATCTGAGTTACTGCGAAGGCGGTTTCCGCGAACGGATAATAGGCACATTTCAGATTACGATGGTGAAACCTAACTACCGGCCTGCCTGACCATGTGGCTATCATTAGTGCCTATAGCTCTGCTAGTGGGCATGCTGGCTGCAGCGGTACAGCTTTTTGGTGCTGACGCGTCCTATGGACCCAACCAAATAGCACTCGTCGTCGGTACGGGCGTAACGGGACTTGTTGGGCTCTATCGAGGGCTTAGCTGGGAAGAAATACAAGAAGGCCTTGTTGCCGGCATTCGGATTGGCCTCTCACCTATACTGATATTGCTAGCGGTCGGCGCCTTGATTGGCAGCTGGATTCTTGCGGGAACTGTACCCGCCATGATTTACCATGGCGTGTCCTTGTTAAGCCCCAGCTACTTTTACCCAGCTAGCGCCATTATTTGTGCGTTGGCCTCGATCAGTATTGGCAGTTCCTGGACGGTAGCCGGGACCCTAGGCATCGGCCTCATGGGCATTGCCAATAGTTTCGGTCTCTCTCCGGCAATGACCGCAGGAGCCATAATATCGGGCGCCTATTTTGGCGACAAACTGTCGCCATTGTCCGATACCACCAACTTGGCAGCGGCTTGCGCAGGCGTCGATTTATTTGACCATATTCGACACATGCTTTGGACGACTGTTCCCGCGTTTTGTATCGCATTGCTGTTCTTTCTATTTAACAGCGAAGAAGCAGCAAGGGCTCCAGAGGAAATTGCCGCACTACGCGAAGCGCTCGCCAGCGAGTTTAATGTCGGCGTAGTCAGTCTGTTACCACTTGGAATTATGCTGATATTCATTGCGTTAAAGATTCCAGCATATCCGGCGATTCTGTTATCGACGCTGGTCGGCTGTGGTTTTGCGGCTGTCTTCCAAGGTGAAGCGGTACGCGCTTTCGCGCTCGGACTTTACCCCGACAGTCAGTCACCTACAGCGCAGGGAATCTGGCAGGTATTGTTCGGTGGCTACCAAGGATCCAGCGAAGACGACGCTCTCAATGACCTCCTGAGTAAAGGCGGCATGTCGAGTATGCTCAATACCGTTTGGCTCATTATTTGCGCCCTAGCCTTCGGCGGCGTACTCGAGCGCACAGGCATTCTTAAACAATTTCTTGATGCGGCGCTCACGCGGGTCCGGAGCACAGGCGATTTGATATTAGCTACCGTCACCGGTGGAATCGTTTCAAATATTTTAGCGGCCGATCAATTTTTAAGCATCGCGCTGCCAGGACGCTTGTTTTCAGTTGCCTACGATGATCGCGGGCTTGATCGCCTCAATTTGTCGCGCACCCTCGAGGACTCGGCGACGCTGACTTCAGCGCTGGTTCCGTGGAACACATGTGGTGCATACATGAGTGCCACGCTAGGTATCGCCACGTTTGAGTACGCGCCCTATGCAGTGTTCAATTACGTTGGGCCTATAGTCGCGATTGCCTTCGGCTATCTGTTAATTGCGCAGAAACGGGTCGTTGTTGAGCTATCCAACACATGACAAGTGATAGCTTGGCGTGGGATCACCCTGCGCCATTTACGCAGCGTTTCGATGTATTACCTCATCATATTGATGCTCTTCAACATACAAATAACACCGTATACGTCAATTGGTGTATGGAGGTCGCATGGGCGCATACAAGCTCACTGGGTCTTGGCGTCAAAGAATATCGAGCGAGCGATCGCGCTATGGCGCTGACTCGAGCAGAATATGATTATCTGCGCGCGACACGCTTAGGTGACAGCGTTATTGCGGGTACTTGGATAACGCGATGGCATCGCAGGCTTCTGATGGAACGCCAGGTGCAGTTAATTGATGTAAATACACAAGACGTTGTGTTGCGCGCGCGACTCGAGTTTGTGTGTATCGAAATCTCGTCGGGCAAACCCAAGCGACCACCCGAGACCTTTATTGCTGGCTACAGCCCCGCAATCATCGATCCCTAAGACCTACGCCCGCGACCAACTAAAGGCGAGTGTCGAATCCAGATCATCAAGCGCTAGTTGGCACATAAGCACGCGATCAACTCCCAAGGCCACACCGGCACAATCCGGTAAACCGGCAGCCATTGCCGCTAGAAAGCGCTCATCAACAGGCCTTTCCTGCTGACCTCGCTGCCGTCTAATCCTGTTATCGGCCTCGAATCGATGCCGTAACTCGCGATTATCGCCAGCCTCCCAGTAGCCATTAGCCAGCTCTATGCCGTCTACATAGCATTCAAAACGCGCACCGAGAGACTGACCATCGCGCTCAAAGCACCGTGCCAGCGCGGCTTGAGAAGCCGGATAATCCACAATAAATACCATCCCCCGGCAAGCAATCGCGGGTTCAATTACATGGCTCATCAACAGATCAAGCACGCCGTTGCGATCGAGCTCAGGAAGAGGCTGCCCAAGAGCAGAGCTCGCGCACTGTGCTAATTCGCCCTCGGTTGCCTGATCGGGATTTATCGACAATATATTTTCAAAAAGCGCGTGCCACGGCCAAACCTCCCAGCTATTAATGCTAAGTAGCTGACTCAGTAATTCCGCTACTTCGCGTAATAGCTCGTGATGATCAAAGCCCAAGCGATACCATTCAAGCAAGGTGTACTCAGGGTTGTGGCGGCGGCCAACTTCGTCAGCTCTAAACGCTTTAGAAATCTGGAAAATATCACCGCTACCGGCCGCTAACAGCCGCTTCATAGCGTATTCAGGAGATGTTTGTAAATAACGGCTGTCGCCGGCTTTTACGTCTACGCACAGGGGTTCAAGTGCGGGGTCAGTAACGCCAGTCTGACACAGCAGGGGAGTTTCAACTTCTAGTACCGCGCGATCGGCGAAGAATCGGCGGATATCCGCCAGCAGCCGAGCCCTAGCCTCC
Source organism: Luminiphilus sp. (assembly GCA_036803865.1). GTDB lineage: Bacteria > Pseudomonadota > Gammaproteobacteria > Pseudomonadales > Halieaceae > Luminiphilus. Next base: position 29,094 of record DAIRTN010000012.1, on the reverse strand, counting down.
AAAACTTCTCGGGTAGCGCCCGGCTGCCATGACAACATATTAGCTGCGGCTAGCGCGGCTCACATACTCACCTGACCGAGTATCGACACGCACAATCTCACCTTGCGAAATAAACAGAGGTACACGTACGACCGCGCCCGTTGTCAGAGTCGCGGGCTTTGAGCCTCCCTGCGCGGTATCACCCTTAAGACCGGGATCAGTCTCAATAATTTCCAGCTCAATGAAGTTCGGTGCGGTGACTGAAATCGGGCTCCCGTTGTACAGGGTAACGTCGTATTTTTCCTGTTCTTTAAGCCACTTTTGGGTATCCCCTACCGAGCTGATCTCTGCCGCGTGCTGCTCGAACGAATCGGGATCCATAAAATAGAAGAACTCACCATCGGTGTAGGAATACTCAAGGCTGTAGTCCATTACATCGGCGCCCTCGAGAGACTCTCCCGACTTGAACGTTCGCTCCCAGACTCGACCGGTTTTCAAATTGCGCATTCTGACGCGATTGAACGCCTGCCCTTTTCCGGGCTTAACAAACTCATTCTCAAGAATTGAGCAGGGTTCCCCGTCGAGCATCACTTTCAGCCCAGACTTAAATTCATTGGTGGAATAATTCGCCATGTTATTAATCCTTTGCAAAAACGCCGCCGATGATACCTCAGCTGAGCTGCGCAGGCCTACTGCGCGTTAATGTTAAATAGCGTTACTTTCTCGGGATGAGCCTAGTAAATAGAGCACACCGTCCAACCCAATGTGACGAATATTGTGCTCGACTTGGGCTCGAACAATCGGCTTTGCCTCAAACGCGATCCCAAGACCTGCCGTCGCGAGCATAGGCAAATCATTGGCGCCGTCACCGACAGCAATAACCTGCGAGTGCTCAATAGATAACTCAGCGGCAATCTTCTCAAGAAGGTATTTTTTGCGTTGCCCGTCAACAATATCACCGACTACCTCGCCAGTTGCTTTGCCACCTGCAATATCGAGTCGATTGGCATGAATCTCGTCGAAGCCGTAGCGCTGCTGTAAATGACGCGCGAAATAATCGAAGCCGCCCGACAAAATTACGGTACGCACACCCCGAGCACGCAGCGTTAAAATTAACTCCGGCATACCGTCGGTAATGGGCAGGTTTGCAGCCACTTCAGAAAGCGCGGATTCATCGAGTCCCCGCAACATACCCAAACGCTCTCGGAAGCTGCCTTGGAAGTCCAGCTCGCCGCGCATAGCACGCTCAGTAATGGCTGCCACAGCCTCACCCACACCCGCGAGCTCAGCCAACCGGTCGATAACTTCACACTGAATCAGCGTTGAATCCATATCAAAGACAGCAAGCCGATAATTTTCTAAGCGAACCGACACCGACTGAAGCACACAATCCACAGACAATGTGTCCGCAACACTCTCTAATCGGGCACGGAGTTGAGCGGCATCAGATACATTACTCAGCAGGTATGTCTTTACGGCTCGCTTTTCTTCGAATGCACGAGGCACGGATACAATACGTTCGTCGATGACATCCACCGACACAGCCTCAAACAGTGATCGCAAAGACTCATCGTGATAAGCATCCACTTTGGGAGACATTACGGTGACCGCATGACTAGGAACTGCCATTGGTAACTCCAATTTTTCAAGTCGGGCAAGCATACCGCAGGTAGGGTGTTTATACTTCAAGCAAGCTCAATCATGGATATTACTGTGCACAAATTTTTCGTCTATATCAGCCGACTCTCACTAGGGCAGCAACTCGCCTTAACCGCAAGCCTATGCTGCATGATTGCAACGCTCACGCTGGTAGGTCTGTCGGCAAAATCGAGTCGCTATACCCAAGATAATTTACAGCGCGAATATGGCGAGGCGGTGGCAGAACAACTTGCACGGGGCCTCTCGGGAGAGCTTGCTGTTAATGATAGGCTTGGTGCTGCTGGAGAGCTGAATCAGATCGTCGCGCAACGAAGTGTCGCTGGTGCCAGAGCCCTCGATATCGACGGGGTCGAGCTCGCCATTGCAGGGGTAATGAACCGCAATGGCGTTATCTTCGAGGCGCCCATTAAAATCGCTGGCGATATAGCGGGTGTGGCCGAAATCACCCTTGATACAACGGCGCAAGATGCGGCACAACTCCGATTCCAACTGGCCTTATCAGGCCTTGCCATACTCTTGAGTATCGCGGTCTACCTTGCGACACGCGCAATGGCCCACCGACTAGCAAAGAATTTGAGTGCATTGAGTGCCGAGCTGGCAGCAGTCACCGGTGGCGCAGCCGACAATAATAACGAGATCACCACGCTGCGGGAGCGCATCGCCGCACTCCCTCTTGACCTCTTGAAACCTCACATGGTCGGGCGCAGCAGTGCCGACCACTACGTCGGGACCTCTATTCTATACGTCTATTTCCGCAGCCTACCTGGCTATGTGGATACCATTGATGAGCGCAGGCTCCAGCGCTATATCGCGACCGTGCATCGCCTTATCTATGGGGCTGCAGGCTTTTATAACGGCGAGCTCGAAGTCGTTCGTCAATTTGGCTTGGCTGTATTTTTCACTGGCGATCACAGCGTAGGATCTCCTGCGCTGCGAGCGGCTAGCTGTGCGTGGCTTATTAAGCACGCAGCCCCCGATATCGAGGCAAAACTTCGCCTATCTGTGAGCCTTGGGCTCGCTGTAGGTGGCAGTGAACTAGGTCGCGGAGATGCTAAGGATATTTATCCGGGTCTTTATACTCAGGCGGCTCTCGACGAGCTCCATACCTTGGCTAAAAGTGCCGGCGATGACATCGACCTGACAGACTTTATCGTCCAAGACATAGACGTGAGTACTCGCGTGGCTATCAAGCAAGCGGAGCAAGGTCATGCGGTAGTTGGTGAGCTGTCTGATAACCATCACGATCTCTTAGAGCGACAGCTTCACTTGTTGCTCCGCGCCCTCACTGATCAGGGCGCAGAAGCTAACGGTCAACCAGACTGAACGACGGAAAGACCGGCCACTTTCTGGAAGCCTTTAGGCAGCTTATTACCCCGGCGGCCTCGCTCACCACGGTAATTCTCGAGGTCGCAAGCTTTGAGCTTCAAATGCTGGCGCCCAGCGGTAACTTGCAATACGTCAGCGTCCCTTAGCACGCAAAGGCCCACCAAAATCTCCTCTCTCGCAGCTGCGCGCGCTGACGGAATACCGATAATCTTATTACCTTTACCGCGCGCAAGCTCAGGAAGTTCAGCCAGCGGGAACACTAACAATCGACCCTCATTGGTAACAGCCGCAACCTGCAGCTCAGCGCCCTCGCCGATGGCCGCGGGCTGAAGCAACTGAGCTCCTTTTGGCAGCGTCAGCACCGCTTTACCCGCTTTGTTTTTAGTTTGAAAATCTGAGAATCGCGCAACAAAGCCATAGCCCGCATCGCTCGCCAGTAAGAATCGATCGTCTAAGCTACCCGTCAGCAAGCCTTCGAAAGTCGCCCCCGATGGCGGATTAATACGCCCTGTCAGTGGCTCTCCCTGACCTCGAGCAGACGGCAAGTTGTGGCTCGCCATACTGTAGGCACGACCGGTGGAATCAAAAACAACGGTGGGTAAATTACTTCGCCCTTTTGCTGCCAATTTAAAGCCATCTCCCGACTTATAGCTCAGGCTAACTGGGTCTATTTCGTGGCCTTTAGCCGCCCGAATCCAACCTTTCTCAGATAATACGATGGTCACAGGATCCGACGTCGTGAGTTCAAGCTCACTGAATGCTTTAGCCTCCTCTCTCGCCACGATAGGGGCACGTCGCTCATCACCATGCGCATCAACGACGGCGAGGAGCTCTTTTTTAATCAGCGTTTTGAGGCGCGCGTCACTACCCAAGGTTTTCTCAAGGTAATCACGCTCTTCATTCAACTCATCCTGCTCGCCACGGATTTTCATCTCTTCTAGCTTGGCGAGATTGCGCAGCTTTAAGTCAAGAATAGCTTCAGCTTGAATATCCGAAAGCGCAAAGCGCATCATTAAAGCCGACTTGGGCTCATCCTCTTCGCGAATAATCTTGATAACTTCATCGATACTCAAATAAGCGACTAAATAACCCTCAAGGATATGTAGCCGACGCATCACGCGCTCAAGTCGATACTCCAGTTTACGGCGCACGGTAGTACGACGAAATACCAGCCATTCGCTCAAGATTTTATGGACTGACTTGACCGCAGGGCGGCCATCGATACCGATGACGTTTAAGTTAACGCGATAACTCCGCTCAAGATCCGTGCTGGCAAACAAGTGGCTCATCAAGGCTTCTAAGTCGACACGATTTGAGCGCGGGACGACCACTAGGCGACTTGGGTGCTCGTGGTCAGATTCATCACGCAAGTCCGAAACCATAGGCAACTTTTTAGCTTGCATTTGGGCGGCAATTTGCTCCAACACTTTAGAGCCAGATACTTGGTAAGGCAGTGCGTGAATAACCACAGCGCCGTCCTCAATCCGCCACGCCGCGCGCATCTTTAAACTACCCTTGCCGCTTGTGTAAGTCGCTCGAATATCCTCCGGCGCAGTAATAATTTCTGCCTCAGTAGGAAAATCCGGGCCCTTAATAAAGTCACACAATTCGTCAATAGTGGCCTTGGGGTTCTCGAGTAAATGAATAGTCGCAGCAACAACTTCGGTAAGATTGTGCGGGGGGATGTCGGTGGCCATACCGACCGCAATGCCGGTCGTGCCATTAAGCAATAAATTGGGCACTTGGGCAGGGAGCACCATGGGTTCTTCAAGAGTGCCGTCAAAATTAGGCTGCCACTCGACTGTTCCTTGACCTAACTCACCGAGCAGCACATCGGCATATTTAGTCAACCGCGACTCGGTATAGCGCATGGCTGCAAAGGATTTCGGATCGTCAGGGGACCCCCAGTTACCTTGGCCGTCAATTAGCGGATAGCGGTAACTGAAATCCTGAGCCATAAGCACCATGGCTTCATACGCTGCGCTATCGCCGTGTGGGTGGAACTTACCGATAACATCGCCGACGGTTCGCGCAGATTTTTTATACTTGGCAGACGCTTTAAGACCTAACTCGCTCATTGCATAAACAATGCGGCGTTGCACAGGTTTTAAACCGTCCCCAATATGCGGTAAAGCGCGATCTAAAATGACGTACATGGAATAGTCGAGGTAGGCTTTTTCAGCGTAATCACGCAGTGAAAAAGTCTCCACCGTGGTCGAACCAGGATTCAAATCAGTCATGTGTTTTCCGAGATAAAAAAGGGTTCAGCTGTCGCCGTGTTTTCGCCTTAAAGAAACAACTTCTTCGTTCAATTCGGTAATGGACTTGGCCATATCGACTAGCAAGCCCTGGACCGCTGAAGGTCGTGAGCGAATCAGCTCGAAGAAGCGGTCTTTCGGTACTCGAATCACCGAGCAAGATTTTAACGCCCGCACCGAGGCGTTTCTATGACTACCCGTTAGCGCAGCCATGGTACCGAATAACTCTCCTGGTCGAATCTTGGCCACCGCCATGTCATTCACTAGCACTTCTGCAAGGCCTTCAGCCATCGAGAAAATATCGTCGGCCGGATCACCTTGTTGAATAATAATGGAGCCAACAGGGTAAATTTCAGGCACGCCTCCTAAGCCTACAGTTTCCCGAATGTGAAGCGCATTAAGCCTCAACACCAAAGAAACATGCTGCCCTACACAGCGTATCCAGTTGCGCTGTAGTGATTTATCTATCGCAATCTCGTCAAGAAACGCATCGCGATCGTAAGCACGAATAAAGGCACCACTCTCGGACCCATAGAGCAAGGCGCCGACACCAGGAGGGAGGAAATCGGTATCCGCTAGGACGAGATCGCCAGGTTCGAGCACGCTCACAACGGTATTGCCATGCAATATCGAAACCAACCCATTTTCAACGACGCCGATCATGTTCAGTGGCATCGCCCGAAATTCAGCAGCGGGTGTTGACGACAGCTCGATCAGTCTAGACTCTATGGAAATTCCGCTCAGTACGGTGCGTAACGTCTTTTTTACGTCATCATTGAGCGTTTGAAAATCTTCGCCTGACTGTGCAGTTGCTAACATAGCGCTAACTCAAACGGATGCTTCGATTTACCATCGTAACGCAGACAGTGGCGTTCGGCCACGCAATTTGTAAAACTCAGCGCCGATTCGTAAGAGAGGAATAGTCGTGTGGCTATTAGCAAGATGAATGTGCAATGGCGATGGCGCCATTTCGAGCTATTTACCGTGAGCGAATGGCACGAGATCTTGCAGTTGCGGGCAAAAATCTTCGTGGTGGAGCAAAATTGTCCGTATGTAGACCCCGATCACAAAGACCCATTGAGCTGGCATCTAGTGGGGTATGGAGAGAGAGGTGCAGAGAGAGGTCGAGAGAGAAATGTAGAGCGAAATGAAGAGCAGCGTGGTGAGACAAATGAAGGGACGCGCGCGGGTTACGCGCCGGTTGCAACGCTTCGAGCAGTCCCGCCCGGCGTGAGCTATGAGGAAAGTTCTATTGGACGGGTCGTCGTTGACCAATCTCGTCGCGGGACCCAGCTTGGGCGAGAAATGATGCTGCGAGGCATAGACTTCAACCGCCGTATGTGGGGGGGAGGCATCCGTATCAGCGGGCAATCCTATCTAGAGCGCTTCTACCAATCGCTAGGCTTCGAAACCGTGGGCAAGCCCTACCTAGAAGACGATATTCCGCACATAGAAATGCTGTTGTCCGCCGACACCCAAGTTATGGGCGCCAGCTAACAGCGATTACAGATTACGCAGCGCTCCGTGAGGCGCGCTTGCGCTCGTGCTCAAGCAGAAGCTTTTTGCGTATACGAATACTTTCAGGGGTTACTTCTACCAGCTCATCGTCTTCAATGAACTCAAGCGCTTGCTCAAGGGTGTGAACCACGTGCGGCGTCAAAGTCAGGGCTTCGTCAGTACCTGAAGCACGGACGTTAGTGAGCTGCTTGGCTTTTGTTGGGTTAACCGTTAGGTCGTTGCTTCTACTGTGCAAACCAATAACCTGCCCTTCATACACATCGATATTGGGGCCAATAAACAACCGGCCGCGATCCTGCAGTGTGAACAGCGCATACGCTAAGGTTTTTCCCTTTACCATGGATACCAAAACGCCATTGGTACGGCTGGCAAGCTCTGATTTAGCGACAGGCCCGTAATGATCGAACACGTGCGTCATAATGCCCGAACCCGAGGTCAGCGTCATAAAGAGCGATCGGAACCCAATGAGGCCTCGCGCAGGCACAATAAACTCAAGGCGAACACGACCATTGCCATCGAGTACTAGATTTCTCATCTCTGCTCGGCGCAGGCCAAGCTCCTCCATGACCCCACCTTGATGCTGCTCTTCACAATCAATCACTAGGTTTTCGTAGGGCTCAGAAGTAACTCCGTCAATGACTTTTTGGATAACTTCTGGACGTGATACACCTAGCTCAAATCCTTCTCGGCGCATGCTTTCAATAAGGACTGATAAATGCAGCTCACCTCGCCCTGAGACTTTGAATTTGTCTGGTGTGTCGCCCTGCTCCACACGTAATGCAACGTTGTGAATAAGTTCACGCTCCAATCGCTCTTTAATATTGCGCGATGTCACGTATTTGCCTTCAAGCCCTGCAAAAGGAGAATCATTAACCTGGAAGGTCATGCTGACCGTTGGCTCGTCCACCGATAGTGGCGGGAGCGCTTCAGGGTGCGAAGGCACACACAGAGTATCGGAAATATTCAACGCTTCAATGCCGGTCACACAGACAATATCGCCCGCCTCGGCCTGTTCGACGTCGACACGATCTAATCCGTGGTAACCCATTACCTGGAGAATACGGCCGTTACGCTTACCGCCTTCACTATCGACCACAGTGACCTGGGTATTGGGTGTCATCACGCCGCGAGTGATCCTGCCAACACCAATAACGCCGGTATAGCTGTTGTAATCAAGCGCGGAAATTTGCATTTGCAGTGGGCCCTCGGAATTAACCTTAGGCGGCTCCACTTTGTCGATTATCGCTTGGAATAGCGGTGTCATGTCATCGGACATCGCTTCGTGATCTTCACCAGCAATGCCGTTAATCGCCGAGGCATAGATGATCGGAAAGTCCAGCTGCTCTTCATTGGCACCTAGCTTGTCAAAAAGATCAAATACCTGATCGACAACCCAATCTGGCCGCGCACCCGGTCGGTCGACTTTATTGACCACAACAATAGGGTTGAGACCGCGTTCAAAAGCTTTAGAGGTCACAAACCGTGTTTGTGGCATTGGCCCATCCACTGCGTCGACCAGTAGCAGTACCGAATCGACCATGGAGAGCACTCGCTCCACCTCTCCACCAAAGTCTGCGTGCCCAGGGGTATCCACAATATTGATGCGATAGTCATTCCAGCGAATGGCCGTGTTCTTTGCCAAAATAGTAATGCCGCGCTCGCGCTCTTGGTCATTCGAATCCATGACCCGCTCAGCGCCTGCGCTTCTGCGATCCAAAGTTCCCGATTGGTGCAGGAGACAGTCAACGAGTGTGGTTTTCCCATGGTCGACGTGGGCGATAATTGCGATATTACGTAGTTGGCTAATCACGTGCAGAATCTCTTAACAGGAGGGGGGTGCCCTTTAAGGCGCGCGGAGTGTACCAGAGACCAGTCGCACATGGGGCATTTCAGGTAGCAACATATTACCGATCGAGGGGATCGAGAGGGAATCGAGAGCGCACCAAAAGTGGGCGCCACCCCCGTGAAGCACGACAACAGCGCTATGCTTAAGACGCACATACCTTAAACATGCCCTATTTAAGCGCGACTAAGCACCACTAAGCATGACAAGCGACGTTAAAATCGCGCACAAGAGGCGCATTTGCACTGAATTGGTGCGCGTTGCACCAAATAAATGCGCTGCGCGCACCAAATACTCGACATTAAAAGCCCGCCATCAAGCCAAACTCCTTTAAAAATCATACGCTTAGCAATTTTTAGTAAAAAAAAAGCAATTTGGCACGCTGGTTGCTCTTTCATCCAGACTTAAAAGATGGCACGGTGCTTCGGCCCGTCCTCGTCAAACCCGAGTCGGGTGACCGACTCAAAGCAAACTCTGAAGGAGAAACACCATGTCTGAGCGCACGCTCAATTTGATCAAAGACAACGACGCTCGTTGGGTTGATCTTCGCTTCACCGATACCATCGGTAAAGAACAGCACGTCACTATCCCAGCTGCAGATGTTGACGAGGATACTTTCGAACAAGGCAAGATGTTTGACGGCTCGTCAATCGCCGGCTGGAAGGGTATTAATGAATCGGACATGATTCTTATGCCCGATGATTCCTCGTCACTACTTGATCCCTTCACGGATGACACAACCGTCATTTTGCGTTGCGACATCATTGAACCTACAACCATGCAAGGCTACGAGCGCGACCCACGCTGCATCGCTAAGCGTGCCGAGGAGTATCTTACTTCGACCGGCTTAGGCGATACCGCGTTTTTCGGGCCAGAACCTGAATTCTTCGTTTTCGATGATGTGAAATGGCACTCGGACATCAGTGGCGCCGGCTACACCATTAACTCTGAAGAGGCGGCTTGGTCTTCAAATCACCACTACGAAGACGGTAACACTGGCCACCGCCCCCGCGTAAAAGGCGGTTATTTCCCAGTACCACCCGTCGATTCATTGCACGATATCCGCGCAGCGATGTGTACGGCCATGGAACAAATGGGTCTGCCTATCGAGGTTCACCACCATGAAGTGGGCACCGCAGGTCAGTGTGAAATCGGCGTTAAATTCAATACGCTCGTCAAAAAAGCCGATGAAGTACAGGTACTTAAGTACTGCGTTCACAATGTTGCGCATGCATACGGTAAGACGGCAACCTTTATGCCTAAGCCTCTCGTGGGCGACAATGGTTCAGGGATGCACGTTCACCAGTCGATCTCTAAAGACGGTACTAACACCTTTGCGGGTGACGGCTACTCAGGTCTTTCGGAAACTGCGCTTTACTACATTGGCGGTGTCATCAAGCACGCACGCGCGTTGAATGCATTTACTAACGCATCAACCAACAGCTACAAGCGCTTGGTTCCCGGCTTCGAAGCACCTGTAATGCTCGCGTACTCGGCGCGTAACCGCTCAGCGTCTATTCGTATCCCCTACGAGCCATCGCCAAAAGGAAAGCGCGTTGAAGTTCGCTTCCCTGACCCGACAGCCAACCCTTACCTAGCATTTTCAGCGCTGTTGATGGCTGGCCTCGATGGTATCCAGAACAAGATCCACCCCGGTGAAGCCGCCGACAAGGACTTGTACGACCTGCCGCCCGAGGAAGGTAAGTCTATTCCTACCGTGGCCTCTAGCTTGACCATGGCTCTTGAAGCACTCGATGCTGATCGCGCGTTCTTAACAAAAGGTGGCGTATTCACCGATGACATGATCGATGCATACATCGCGCTTAAGCAGAATGATGTTGAGCGTCTCGATATGACAACTCACCCCGTTGAGTTCGACATGTACTACTCACTGTAAAGTACCAGTGATCCGAAAAAGCCCGCTCCCTAGCGGGCTTTTTTCTTTAAACAAAGAGTGAGAAGACCGACATTTCATTACTGGCAATGCGCACCAACTTGGTGCAATGTGTAAGTCGGTTATTCGGGAGAGCAACACCATGCAAGACATAACAAGCATCCGAAAACTCGCCCTCGCAGGCATCGTAATAGCTGCCTTCCTCAGTCAGTCAGCCGCTGCACAAATCTACAAATACAAAGACGCCGATGGGAATGTTGTGTTCAGCGACAAACGCCCTGCGGGTGATCAAAATGAATCGGTAGAAGAAGTTAAGCTCGGCACGACAAATAGTGCTCAGGCCCCGCGCACTATTCCGAGCAGCGAGCCATTGCGCAAGCCAGCCAAACCAGAAGCTGTCGTCTACGAAACCGTAATTACCAGCCCTGCCGATAACACCACAATTCCTATGGGGCCCGGCAATTTCGCAGTCACAGCCCTTGTATCACCCTCGCTGGGCGCCAATGAGTTCGTACAGCTCACGATGGATGGCGCACCTGTAGGCAATCCCCAGCGCTCGAATAGCTGGCAGCTGAGCAATGTATTTCGGGGCGAACATAATATGATCGTCCAGCGAGTCAACAGTAGCAACGTCGTTGATAGCTCCGTCCCCGTAACCGTTTATGTACTTAGACCCTCAATCCGCTAATGAAGTACTCGCACCCACAACCGCGCCACCCCGCTGAAAGTCACGGACTCGATAGGTTTGATGACGGTACGCTCAATATGCTGGCAACGAGTGTCTTGCTTATCGATGAGCAGTGGTGTGTTCTCGCCATGAACCTAGCCGGTGAAACGTTATTTGATGCATCCGCTACTCGCGCCCTGGGCGAGTCACTAGAACTGCTAACAGCTCTCGATGAAGAATGGCGCGACCTTCTTCATCAAGCTCAAACAGAAGAATTCCCAGTCGTTCGCCGTGGAATCATGTTGCGCCTTCGAAGTGGTCATCAGCAAGCCGTGGATTTGACTGTCAGCCCTATTGCCCGCGGATCTGGGATTCACTTGCTACTCGAATTGGTTGCCGTCGACAGGCTGTATGCGATCAGCGAGGGCGAGACTATTTGGGAGTCGCAGGAGTCGCTACGGCATATCATTAAAGGCTTAGCACACGAAGTCAAAAACCCACTGGGCGGTATTAGAGGGGCCGCGCAGCTACTTGGGAAAGAGTTAGGCGATCAAACGCTTTCCGAGTACACCGAGATCATTATGGCCGAAGCCGACCGGCTGCGAACATTAGTCGACAAGATGCTGGGGCCACGCGAGAAACTTGACCTTGTGCCCACCAATATCCATCAAATTACCGAGCGAGTTCTGCAGCTCATCGAGGTCGAGTCTCAGGGCAACGTTTACCTCGACCGCGATTACGACCCAAGCCTGCCCGAATTTTCGGCCGATAAAGACCAGCTGACCCAAGTGTTTCTAAATATTGTGCGCAATGCTTGGCAGGCCACCGGTGAGTCCGGGAAAATCACTATCCGCACTCGCTCGCGACGGCAGTACACCTTAGGCGGCCAACGGCACAAACTCGTGTGTGCGATTGAAGTGATTGATAACGGCCCGGGCATTCAAGAAAACATTATGCCTCGGCTGTTTTTGCCAATGGTCACTGGCCGCGCAAATGGCACCGGCTTAGGACTGTCCATAGCGCAGATGATCGCCAATCGCCACGGCGGACTCATTCAATGCCAAAGCGAACCCGGCGCCACCGTGTTCACCGTCTTTTTACCCATGGAGATCTGCTAAACATGTCAGCCACACCCACGATTTGGGTTGCCGACGACGATCGGTCAATCCGATGGGTCGTTGAACGGGCCCTCGCCAATGCAAACTATGCCTGTGAGTCCTTTAAAAGCGCAGACGCAATGATAGAGGCTCTAAAAACTGATCTACCAACCGTCATTATCAGCGATATCCGCATGCCGGGCATGGACGGCATTGAGCTTCTCACTCAATTGAAAAAAAGCCATCCAGAGATTCCAGTCATTATCACTACCGCCCATTCAGATCTTGATAGCGCGGTAGTCTCCTATGAAGAAGGCGCCTTCGAATATCTACCCAAACCTTTTGATGTCGACGAGATGGTGGCCACCGTAGAGCAAGCGCTGGCTCAGCGGCAGAACCAATCGCCAACGCCATCAAACACTGAAGAAGCCATCGAGAGTGCAGAAATCATCGGCAATGCCCCAGCAATGCAGGAAGTTTTTCGCGCGATAGGCCGCCTTGCGCAAAGTCATATTACGGTCTTAATCAATGGCGAGTCGGGCACAGGTAAGGAGTTGGTGGCGCGCGCCCTCCATCGCCACTCGCCCAGGGCTAAAGCGTCATTTATCGCCCTGAACATGGCGGCAATCCCTAAAGAACTCATGGAATCTGAGCTCTTTGGGCACGAGAAAGGCGCTTTCACTGGCGCTACCGCTCGGCGCGAAGGCCGCTTTGAGCAGGCCGATGGAGGGACTTTGTTCCTCGACGAAATTGGGGACATGCCAGCGGAAACACAAACTCGACTTTTACGAGTGCTGGCTGACGGTGAATTTTTCAGGGTTGGTGGTATGACACCCGTACGCGCCAACGTGCGCATTATTGCGGCAACCCATCAAGACCTGGAGCTGTTAGTTGCCGAAGGGAAGTTTCGAGAGGATTTGTTCCACCGACTTAATGTGATCCGCATGCATTTACCGAGCCTCTCGGAGCGGGGGGAGGACATCCCCAAATTAATGCAGCATTTTTTAAGGCGCGCAGCGAAAGAGTTAGACGTTGAGGCGAAAGTGCTCGGTGATGAGGCCGAGCGATTCCTATGCCAACTGCCATGGCCGGGCAATGTCAGGCAGCTCGAAAATACCTGTCGGTGGTTAACGGTTATGGCTGCGGGGCGAGAAATCAACCTGACCGACCTGCCCCCCGAGCTTCTTCAACCTGCCAGCAACAGAGGCTCTGGTGAACGCGCTCAAAGCGACTGGCAAACGCTTCTTGCGAGCTGGGCAAAACTACGATTGGCCTCAGGAGAAACTAACGTACTGAGAAGAGCGCTACCTGAATTTGAGCGCATCATGATTGAAGCTGCCCTAGAGCACACTGAGGGGCGTCGCGCTGAAGCAGCGGAACTCTTGGGATGGGGACGCAACACGCTGACTAGAAAGTTGAAGGAGCTTGAAAACGATCACGTATCGATCACAGGCCTGGGTTAAAACCAATCGACATGACAAAATATTTCACACAAAAAAAAGGGCGTCCCTAGACGCCCCTTTTAATAGCGGATTCACAACCGATTAGTGCTCCGTCGAATCTTCCGCAGGCGCCTCAACAGCTGCTCCACCCTCTTGAGCCGCCTGCTGAGCAAGCGCTTGGCGGTACAGAGCATCAAAATTCACAGGAGCAAGCATCAGCGCTGGGAAACCACCTTTAATGACTAGCGAATCAATATTCTCGCGCGCGTATGGGAAGAGTATATTTGGACCGACAGTCGCAAGAACCTGTCGAAGAGGTTCACCTTCAATACCCACCACGTAGAAAATACCCGCTTGCTGGACCTCAACCAAGAATGCTGTGTCTTCCTCTACCTTAGCGGTGACAGTAAGAGTGAGCACAACCTCAAAGTTGCCCTCTTCATCTATGCGTGAGCTCTTGGTATTTAAATCAACATTGACATTGGGCTGCCAGTTTTGACGAAAAATTTTCGGCGTGCTGGGCGACTCAAAAGATACGTCTTTGGTGTAAATGCGCTGCAAAGTGAATTGCTGCTGTGGCGCTTGTTCTTGTGCTGCGGCCTGTTCATCAGCCATGAGGGTTCTCCTAACAGTAGTGTTTAAATTAGTGAGGGATGCTTCACTTAGCCATCACCGCGGGTCAATGCATCTAGTTGACCTCGACTCTCGAGGGCATGTAGTTCATCGCAGCCCCCAATATGCCGATCGCCAATCCATATTTGGGGCACGCTAGTACGACCAGCTCGTGCCGCCATTGCTCGTCGAGTCTCTGGGTCTCCGTCAACTCCAATTTCTTTGTAGCTGAGCGTCTTGCGGTTTAGCAACGACTTTGCTCTGACACAGAAAGGACACCATCGAGTCGTATAAATTGTTATTTCCGGCTGGCTCACTCAGAAACCACGGGCAATTTGAGCGTATTCCACTCCATCATGCCACCTGTCATTTTCTGAGCGCGTTCAAACCCATTGGCGCGTAACTGCTTAGTCGCCGATGAAGCAGATTGCCCCATTTTACACACCACAATAATCGGCTTGTCTTTGTACTTATCTAGATCAGACATACGGCTACCCAACTGCACGAGCGGCAAATGCAGCGCATCGACAATGTGGCCCTGCTTGTAGTCTTTACCGTCGCGAATATCCAGAAAAATGCCTTCCTCGCCATTAACGAGGTTAATCGCTTGTTGAGGCGATACCGCAGGGCCCGCTTTACGTGACTCGTGAACAAACAGCATCGCCAGTGTCGACGCTAGGGCCAGCACGAGGATCCATTGTTCAGAGAGAAATTCCAGTATCAGATCGAATTGCACAGATTAGTCCCGCAAGGGTGAGCTTATAGTTTAGGTGCCAATGCCCCCAAAAGAACTGGCGAAGAGGGCGAACAGGGCGGGAGTATAGCTGTTTGCTCAATTATGCTCCACTGTCTAAGCTTCTCAAAACGTGGCCTCTTGCCGCGAGCGCGGTACAATGCCTGTTCGCGTAATCTAGGACTCGTAAACCATGAGCAAGCCTGCCTGCACCACAATGCTAATCATCCTCGATGGCTTTGGCTTTCGAGAGGAGAGCAAGGATAATGCTATCGCAGCGGCACAAACGCCGAACTGGGACCGACTTTGGGCGCAAGCTCCGCATACCCTAATTTCTAGCTCAGGACTCGATGTTGGCTTACCCGAAGGGCAGATGGGTAATTCTGAAGTCGGACATATGAGTTTGGGGGCGGGCCGTATTATTTATCAATCCATCACTCGTATTGACAAAGCGATAGCGGATGGGGATTTCGATAATAACAAGATTTACACCGACGCCATTGATAACGCCGTTGCCAACGGCAAGGCCGTGCATATTCTCGGTCTGCTATCCGCTGGTGGAGTTCATAGCCATGAGCAACACATATTTCAAGCCATTCGGCTCGCCGTAAAACGAGGCGCCGAAGCCGTTTATCTCCACGCCTTCCTCGACGGCAGGGACACTCCGCCAAAAAGCGCGCAGTCATCTATCGAAGCGGCTGAAGCCGTCTTTGCTGAACTAGGCGTCGGGTGCATCGCAAGCCTTCATGGCAGGTATTGGGCGATGGATCGAGACAATCGCTGGGATCGCGTTACAAAAAGCTATCGATTACTGACCGAGGGAATGGGTGAGTATGCTTATACCTCAGCCCAAGCCGCTCTTGCAGCCGCCTATGAACGTGGTGAAACCGACGAATTCGTTGCTCCGTCAGAGATTGGAGAACGGGCGCCACTGCAGGAAGGTGACGCGGTTCTCTTTATGAATTTTCGAGCCGACCGCGCGCGCCAAATGACGCAAGCGTTGACTGATTCACAGTTCGCAGGTTTTGAGCGTGACGTCTGGCCTCAAATAAATATGGTAACAACCACGGAGTACAGCGCGGCACTCAGCTGCCCAGTCGCGTTCCCGCCTGAAAATGTGCGCGACAGCTTGGGAGAAATCGTGGCTCGGCAAGGCCTTAAACAGCTCCGTATCGCTGAAACAGAAAAATACGCCCACGTAACGTTTTTCTTTAGCGGCGGCCGTGAAGACGTATTTGAGAATGAAACGCGAGCGCTAATACCCTCTCCCAATGTGGCCACCTACGATCTCAAGCCTGAAATGAGCGCCCACGAAGTTACTGACCAACTTGTGGACGCGATCAACTCAGATCAGTACAGCTTGATTGTAGTGAACTTTGCCAACGGCGATATGGTGGGTCATACCGGCAACTTCGGTGCAGCAGTAAAAGCCGTAGAAGCCCTTGACGGCTGTATTGGTCGTGTTGAAGCGGCGCTCTTGACCAAAGGAGGCCAAGCACTCATCACTGCGGATCACGGTAATTGCGAGCAAATGCTCGATTACGACAGTGGACAGGCGCACACACAGCACACCACCGACCCCGTCCCCTTGGTACTCATAGGCAACAAACTAGAGGGGCTCGCGAGTCACACAGGCATTCTCGCTGATGTGGCACCCACCATCCTAGATATGATGGGCATTGAGAAGCCTTCGACCATGACAGGAACGTCTTTGCTGACGAATTCGCGCTAGTCGTTAATGCAGTCGCGCGCGCACCGAGCAATCGTATTCGGCCTACTGGTGGCTTGTGGGACTGGTGCCGCGTGGCATTCGGTTCCGACGCTTGGTAATACGAAAGAGCAAGAAACCACGGCGCTGATTACCGAGCTCAAAGCACAAATTGAAGCCATTCAGCGCGGTATGGCACGCAAAGAGTCGGAACGAAACGAGCTACAGGAACGCTTGAAAGATGCGGAGAAAGACCTTGGGGCACTCGACCAGTCGATCGCCCGAGTGCAGGCCGCCATTGCCGATGAACTACCGCGTTTGGCGGAACTCGATAGTCAGCGCGTGGAATTGCAGCAGAAAGTGGGTGCTGAGCAAGCCACGATGAACCAAGAAATGAAAAATTTATGGGCATTGCAGCAAGGCGGCGGATTACGGATCCTGTTTAGCGATCAAACCCCCGATCAGTTGGTCCGTAATCTCGCTTACTACAAACGCCTCTTAACCTCGCGCCAAGACAGTATTACGCGCTATGCGACCCTGATTGAGCAAGTAGCCGCCAATACCGAGGCTACCCGCACATCACAACAACGCCTAGCCAACCAACGTGAACAATTGGAACGCCAGCGCGATCAAATCGAGCAACTTCAAGGAGAGCGGCGACAGACGTTAGTTGCCATAAATACAGCGCTAGGCACCGACGCTAAGCGCAAAGCCAAGCTAGAGGCCGACAGTCAGCAACTGCAAACGCTTCTCGAAGCGCTGCGACAGACCTTGGCGGAGCTCGATACACCCAGCAGCTATACCCCTTTCAGTACGGTTAAAGGTCAACTACCGAGCCCCGTGCGCGGTAAAGCGAGCAACCGCTTTGGTGCGCGCACAAATGTTGCTGATATGCGCTGGCGAGGCTGGCTAATGCCGGCAGCTGAGGGCGCTGAAATAAAGGCCATTCATCACGGCCGAGTCGTTTACGCCGACTGGCTTCGAGGCCAAGGCTTGCTGCTGATTATCGACCATGGGGAAGGCTATCTGAGTCTTTACGGCCATAATCGAAGTTTACAACGCGAGGTCGGCGATTGGGTGAAACCCGGCGATATCATTGCGACAGTGGGCGCTAGCGGTGGTGCGACCAGCCCAGGGTTATATTTTGAAATCCGCCACGATGGGCAGCCAGTCAATCCGAGTCACTGGATCAAACGCTAACGCAGACCTGCTTAACGATTTGATGGCCCACGAGTGCGAAGTCCATGGATCGGGCTCAGAATCAGGTAAGATAGACTTCTTAGTCCGTGAGAGAACTCTGCATGTTTGCTGTTTACCGAAAATCCATACTCGTCTGCCTCGTCAGTTTGCTGGCGTCAGGGGTCAATGCGCAGGATTCCCAGCAGAGTGAGGATCCCCATGCACCGAGTAAAGGTCATGAGGCGCTGCCGTTAAAAGAGCTGCAGACCTTTGCTGACGTCTTTAAGCAAATCCGTTCAGGCTACGTAGAAGAAATTCCCGACAGCACTCTGTTCGAGTACGCCGTTCGGGGAATGCTTGAAGGCCTCGATCCGCATTCGGTCTACCTGACCAAAGAAGATTATTCAGACCTCCAAACAACCACCGACGGAGAGTTCTCAGGGCTTGGCATCGAAATCGGTCGCAAGGGTAACTACATCGAAATTATTTCACCGATTGACGGCTCACCCGCAGCAGAGGCAGGTCTTCAGCCGGGGGACGTGATCCTTAAGCTGAACGAAACCTCAGTGAAAGGCCTATCAATAGATGAAGCGGTCGAGATCATGCGCGGCCCTATTGGCAGTCCGATCGATTTAGAAATCGGACGCTCGGGTGAAACAAAGCCACTCGAGATAACGGTCGTCCGCGATACGATAAAGGTGGCCAGCGTACGGTCGAGAATGATCACACCGGGTTATGGCTACTTGCGGATTGCACAATTCCAACGCAACACAGGCGACGAAGTAAAAACCGCCATCACCAAACTGATCGATGAGCAAGCGCTCAAAGGCTTAGTCATTGATTTACGCAACAATCCTGGTGGCGTGCTTGGCGCAAGCGTTGGCGTATCAGAGGCGGTGCTTGATGGCGGCCTCGTGGTCTATACCGAAGGCAGACACCCAAGCTCTGAAGAGCAGTTTACAGCGCAACCGGGAGATCTACTTAATGGCGCGCCCATTGTTGTGCTGATCAATGGTGGCTCAGCTAGCGCTGCAGAAATCGTAGCCGGCGCTCTACAGGACCGAGGTCGCGCCGTCGTCATGGGCACTCGCAGTTTTGGAAAAGGTTCGGTTCAAACCGTACTGCCTGTATCTGAGACACGTGCCGTAAAACTCACGACCGCCCGATACTTCACCCCCAATGGTCGCTCCATTCAGGCTGAAGGAATTGTCCCTGATATTGTTGTAGAGAGAGGCAAAATAACCAGCCTTGAGGGAGGCCGGCGAATCACAGAAGCCGATCTTCGCGGTCGTCTCGACAATGCCCACAGCGACGCGGATAGCGATGTCGAAAATAGCACCAATGATTTCAGTGCTGAGAGCGAGAAGCTTGCCGAAATGCGTGAAAATGATAATCAGCTGTATGAGGCGCTGACCTTGCTACGAGGCGTCAATCTACTGAATAAACGCGAATCACACAGCGACGCTTCTCACGCCCCGACAAATACGGAAGCCACAGTTACCGTTGAGCCCCAGAGTTCTGCGGGCACTGAGTGAAGCGCTCGCTCCTTGCTACGGCCCTTGTAGCATTTACAGCGGTTGCTGGCGCTGACTGTCCCTCTTCCGGGCGCGCGCAACTCGCCATTATTATTGATGATATTGGCTACCACTGGGAACGTGGCCAGGCACTCGCTGCGCTCCCAGCGCCTATTACCCTGTCGGTCATCCCCGCCACGCCTCACGGCAAACGACTTGCAGAAGAAGGATTGCGCCGGGGCAAAGAAATCATGGTTCACATGCCCATGTCGTCGGCTCACAGGGTTCTTACTGAGCCCCTAGCACTCACAAGCGACCTCAGCGACGAAGACTTTGTGACAGTATTTCACCAAGCATTAGCTGACATACCCAGTGCTACCGGCATGAATAACCACATGGGCAGTAGTTTGACCCAAGATTACGCGGCGATGTCGCATCTCATGAGTTTATTGAAAGAGGAAAACTTTTTTTGGGTTGATTCCCGCACGACTGCAGACACAGTAGCGGCACAGGTTGCTACAGCGAAAGGCGTTCCTAACGCATCCAGAGCTGTTTTTCTTGATAACGAGCGCGACCCTGAGCTGATTGCTCGACACTTACAAGACGCCGTTGAAATAGCGGAAAATGAAGGCAGTGCAATCGCTATTGGCCACCCTTATCCCGAGACCTTACAAATTTTAAAATCCAATCTCCCGCGACTGCCCAATTCGGTGCTACTGACGCCGGCATCTATTATTGCGCGCTGTGCGCAGACTCAAAGCCTGACTTCGATACCTTGAGCAGCCATAAATGCTTTTGCCTCGGGAATAGTATGCTCACCGAAGTGGAAGATACTTGCTGCTAATACCGCATCTGCACCGCCTTTAGTCACGCCATCCGCTAAGTGCTGCAGAGTACCCACACCCCCTGAAGCAATAATAGGTATGTCGACAGCATCGGCAATCGCTCGAGTAATCACAAGCTCGAAGCCGTCTTTAGTGCCGTCGCGATCCATGCTGGTCAGAAGAATTTCGCCTGCACCAAGAGTCGCCATGCGCTTCGCCCACGAGACGGCTTCAATACCGGTAGGGTTTCGACCGCCGTGAGTGAACAATTCATAGCGAGGCCTGCCTGCATCGCCCCCCTGAGCATCAGTGACCCGTTTGACATCCATCGCGACAACAATGCACTGGGCACCGAATCGCGCTGAGGCTTGCGCCACTAAGTCGGGGTTATGGATGGCAGCGGTGTTAATACTGACTTTATCGGCGCCTGCATTGAGCATTGTGCGAATATCATCGACCGACCGAATCCCACCGCCAACCGTTAGCGGGATAAACACCTCACGCGCAATTTTTTCTACCGTGTGAACGGTGGTGTCTCGGCCCTCATGGCTGGCGGTAATGTCCAGAAAGGTGATCTCATCGGCGCCCTGCTCATTGTAGCGTCGAGCAATCTCCACGGGATCACCCGCATCGCGAATACCCACGAAATTGACGCCCTTAACCACGCGACCACAGTCAACATCGAGACAGGGGATAATGCGTTTTGCTAAAGCCATTAATTACCACTCATGAGGGCGTCGATTAGTGCGTTGGCCTCGGCCAACTGAAGGGTACCCTCGTAAATAGCACGGCCCGTTATTGCGCCCTCGATGCCCTCATGAGCATGCACTGCAAGCGCACGAATATCATCAAGGTCAGTGATACCACCAGAAGCAATAACGGGAATGCTTGAAGCGCGGGCCATTTCTAAAGTGGCCTCTACATTGACGCCTTGCATCATCCCATCGCGCGCAATATCGGTATAGATAATGGCGCTCACCCCTGCTTGTTCAAACGATTTCGCGAGTTCAGTGGCGGCAATCGAACTGACTTCAGCCCAGCCATCTGTCGCCACCATGCCGTCTTTAGCGTCAATGCCCACAATGACTTTACCCGGAAACGCCTGGCACGCGGTGCGCACAAAATCGGGCTCTTTCACCGCTTTGGTCCCGAGAATAACGTAGCTCACGCCTGCTTTTAGATAGCGCTCGATCGTCGGCAAGTCGCGAATACCACCACCGATTTGAATGGGCAGATTGGGGTGTGCTCGAGCGATCGCCTCCACGGCGGCCGCGTTCATCGGCTCACCTTCGAAAGCGCCATTTAAATCAACCAAATGTAAGCGACGCGCGCCTTCTTCAACCCAACGCGTTGCTGTAGCCGCGGGGTTATCGGAAAAAACCGTGCTGTCATCCATTAGCCCCTGACGCAGGCGCACGCATTGGCCGTCTTTAAGATCGATCGCGGGGATAACTAGCATTGTCCATTCCAAGTGAGAAAATTTGAGAGTAGCCGGAGTCCGAGATCATGGCTCTTTTCCGGATGAAACTGCACGGCAAATAGGTTGTCACGCGCCAGTGCGGCAGCACCGATGACACCGTAGTCAAACGTGCCCGCAACCAGAGCGGAATCGGCAGCATCGACCCAATAGCTGTGAACAAAGTAAAAACGACTGTGATCAGGTATGCCTGTCCAAAGTGGGTGGTCCATTGCCTGATCGACATGGTTCCACCCCATGTGTGGCACTTTTAAGCGCTCACCTTCGGTCGTGCGATGCTCATGCCCAAAGAATCGAACCTGACCATCGATAATACCTAATGTCTCCACACCGCCATTCTCCTCAGAATGGCCCAGTAAGGCTTGCATCCCCACGCAAATAGCGAGCACAGGTTTGTTGCGGTCTGCTAATGCGTCGATTAATAAATGGTCGCAGCCCAAGCGCCTTATTTCAGTCATACAGTCACGGATTGCGCCCACACCGGGGAATACCACACGATCAGCGCGTGCAATGGCTTCAGGGTCATGACTAACGACCACTTCGCCTGCGCCGGCATACTCAAGTGCGCTAGCCACTGAGTGCAAATTCCCCATGCCGTAATCAATAACAGCAACGCTTGTCGACACGGACTTAGAGTACTCCCTTGGTCGAAGGCGTTATTCCCGCCATAGCGGGATCACGCGTAAGCGCCATACGCAGTGCCCGACCGAAGGCTTTAAAGACGGTCTCGGCCTGGTGGTGAGCATTGTGGCCGCGCAAATTATCGATATGCAGTGTCACATTAGCGTGGTTAACAAACCCTTGGAAAAATTCCACAAACAGGTCGACATCGAAAGCGCCTATCACAGCCCGTGTGAAGGGAACTTTAAATGTCAGACCAGGGCGGCCAGAAAAATCTACTACGACACGAGAAAGTGCCTCGTCCAAGGGCACATAAGCGTGCCCATAACGGAGCAAGCCTTTTTTGTCACCAACAGCCTGTGCAAATGCTTGGCCAAGAGTAATGCCGATATCTTCAACCGTATGGTGGGCATCGATATGTAAATCACCTTTAGCCAGCACTTTAATATCCATCATGCCGTGACGCGCAATTTGATCAAGCATGTGCTCAAGAAAGGGTATGCCAGTATCAAATTCGACTTTACCCGACCCGTCGAGACATAAATCAACGCTGATCTGAGTCTCAAGCGTATCCCTGCTCACACTGGCACTGCGAGGTTCAGTGGACTCTGTCATGAAAAGCTCCTTGCTCAATTGAGATGGTTTAGGGGGCATTACT
>DAIRTN010000012.1:0-5985 GCA_036803865.1 Luminiphilus sp. | reverse complement strand
ACTTACACGCGACACTGCCTGCGACCCTCTGCGACCCTTTGCAACTGCCCCTGCCTTTAAGGGCGCGGCACGCTACACTAGGGCGCGAATTGTATCCAAACATGGCGAACACTTCACTTATACAATTTACAACCCTGATACGGATCAAGTGTGGCAATACTAAAAGAACAGGCTAGCTTTGCTGACCGGCTGCTCGATTGGTTCGATGAGTGCGGCCGTCGAGATCTGCCTTGGCAAAAAGGTATCACGCCCTATCGGGTGTGGGTGTCCGAAATCATGCTGCAACAAACCCAAGTCGCGACGGTCATCCCATACTTCGAGCGATTCATGCAACGCTTCCCCTCCGTGACTGAACTAGCCGGCGCGAGCGAAGATGAGGTACTCCGCCTATGGACTGGCCTCGGCTACTATTCACGCGCGCGAAATCTTCACAAAACCGCACGGCGCGTTGTTAACGATTTCGCGAGTGAATTCCCCCGTGATACCGCACTACTTGAAACGCTGCCGGGCATTGGAAAGTCAACCGCGGGCGCGATAGCGAGTATTGCCATGGGAATTCGAGCGCCCATTTTAGATGGCAATGTGAAACGTGTACTGGCGCGCCATCACTGCGTGAGTGGCTGGCCAGGAAAAACGGCGACTGCTAAGGAGCTTTGGTCGTTGGCCGACCTGCATACGCCCGAGATGCGCGTTGCAGACTACACCCAGGCAATCATGGATCTAGGCGCCACCCTCTGTACACGCAGTCGACCCGACTGCGATCGCTGCCCAATGCAAACAAGCTGTGGAGCCTATGCGCTAAATAGCCCCACCGATTTTCCCGGCAAAAAACCTAAAAAAACGCTTCCCGTTAAAAGCGCTGTATTCGTGATAGCGCGCAATGCTGAAAACGCTCTATGGCTAGAAAAGCGCCCACCGAGCGGCATTTGGGGCGGACTGTGGAGCTTCCCTGAGCTCCAAAGTGAAGATCAAATTGCCCAATGGTGTCGGCACACTCTAAACACCGACGTAGATAGCATCGAGTTGGTTTCCGCATTAAGGCATACTTTTAGTCACTTCCATTTAGACATCCAACCGGCGATTATTACCGTAAGGCAAAGCTCACAACGCCACCACGCAACTCAGGTGCACGCGACTCAGGTAAATGATGCGCCGCAAGCCGGGTGGATGTCCAAAACGGCGATCACCCAAAAAGGCCTGCCTGCGCCGGTCGTTCGGCTGCTGAAAGTATTGGCGCTGGTATAAACCTCGCGCTGAATACAAGGTCGGCAGCGCGCTATGTACATTACACCATCAAAGGAGCTACTCGTGACAAGAACCGTGCATTGTAGACGCTACAAAGAGGAACTTGAGGGTCTCGATCGGGCGCCATTGCCCGGCCCCAAAGGTCAGGAAATTTTTGACAATGTGTCAAAGAAGGCGTGGCTCGAGTGGCAGGCGGAGCAAACAATGCTTATTAATGAAAAGCACTTGAGCATGATGGATCCCGATTCGCGCAAATACCTTCAGCAACAAATGGACAGATTCCTTGCGGGAGACAGCTACGATCGCGCCGAAGGGTATGTAGCGCCCACGGAGTGAGCATGCGTCGCCTGTGCAACGTACACTATTGGCGTTACTAACTATGACCAATCCACGATTTTGGAATCGATCTATGCGCGTGCTTCCTTGGGCCATCACCGTTGGCGTCTGTTTTGTAGTCACAGGCTTATTAACGGGCATTAAATACCTTCAATATGCCAATGCTATGGCAATGGTAGAGAGCTTTCCGCCGCCTTATTCAGTCGTCAGCGCCGAAAATGTAGCGACTACTGAATGGACACCTGTACGCAGGCTCACAGGCACGGTAAGAGCGCCTCAATTCGTACAAATTGCCGCGGAGGCCACAGGCCGCGTTATTGAATTGCCCGCCGCTGCTGGTCATATCGTGAAAACCGGCGACATCGTGCTCAAACTGTTTAATGAAGACTTAAAAGCCCAGCGAGACGCTTTGGTTGCCGATCTCAATTTAATCAAAGTACAGCTCGAGCGAGTCCAAAAGCTCAAACAACAGTCGCTCGCCTCGCAAGACCAGCTCGACACACTGCTCGCTCGCGGAGAGAGCTTACGCGCGCAAATCGCATCAACCGATGCGCAACTGAGCCGGCTCACTCTTCGGGCCCCCTTCACTGGCAGGCTCGGCATTTATACCCAATCGGTAGGCGATCTCATTCGGACCGGTGACATACTCACTACGCTCACCGGGGTCAGCAGTGCGCGTTGGATTGACTTCAAGATACCCCAAGGCGTTGCCCGAGTGAGCCCCGGCGATACTGTGCGCATCATGTCACTCAACGATGAGCTGCTCGGTGAAGCGACAATTATTGCCGTCTCGGATGCTCTTACGAGCGGATTACGGGCGTACGATGTACGCGCTGAGATCGAAGACGCGAGCCTACGTCATGGAGAGCTTGTTCTCGTCGAGGTGCGCACCCGAGACGCTAGGATTACCTTTTCATTACCAGGGCCCGCTGTCCGCTGGGATATCGAAGGCCCCCATGTCTTTGTGCTGAGAGATGCGGAACCTAATGCCCATGTGAAACATCGCGCCGAGCTCCGCCGGATCAGTGTTCTGGGTGATCAAGATGGACGAGTCATTGCACTTGGGGATATTAAGGAAGGCGAGACCGTTGCTTTCAACGGCGCCTTTAAGCTCAGCGATGACAGCCTCGTTAGGATCGCCGGCGAGGAACGAGGGCAATGAACGCCCATCCTGAAACAGTGCCACGCTGGACTGACCTCTTTGTAACGCGACCTGTTATTGCCGTTGTTTTATCGCTAGCACTGCTGCTTATCGGCATTCGTTCTGCTTTTGAACTTCCCGTTATCCAATTTCCCGTCATCCAAAGCTCGTCACTCGAAATAAGTACTATTTATCCCGGAGCCAGTGCAGAAACTGTCCGAGGCTTTGTCTCGGAACCTATTGAGCGCGTCGCTGCCAGTGTTCCAGGCGTTGACTACGTCGACTCAACTACCACCAGCGGCTCAAGCTTGGTAAGGGTTTGGCTTAAGCTCAATGAAAACAGTACCGATGCCTTAGCTGAGCTCAATACCCGCCTGAGCCAAATCCGCTATGAATTACCGGATGGCACTGAAGATCCGTCCATTGAGGTCGTCCGCGCGGACAGCCCTTATGCCAGCTTTTATTTAGCGCTCAGCGTACCAAAGGACGAAACTCGAGCTTCTATCACTGACCTTATGCAGCGGGATATTTTACCCCGGCTCACGTCAATTCCCGATGTACAAAACGCGATTAACTCGGGGATTCGACCCGCCATGCGTATCTGGCTAGATACACCGCGAATGGCGGCACTCGATGTGAGTGCGAGCGATATTCAAAACGCGCTTCGGAGTAACAACGTCATCAGCACATTGGGGCGCTCACAAAACAACACACAACAGGTCGATCTCGTTGGGAATACTGAAGCACGGACGCCTGAGGACTTCGCCAATATCGTACTCAAAACCGGCGACGGCGTTGATGTTCGCCTCGGTGATGTCGCGCGTATTGAGGCGGGTGCTGAGGAAGCCAATCGCTTGACCCGCTACAGCCAGACCGACGTGGTATTTATTGGGATTTACCCGTCTCCTGGTGCGAATGAAATTGCCGTCGCAGATGCCCTATATGCGGAAGTTGCTGCGATTAATGAATCCCTGCCAGATGATCTCGAATTCTTTATCGCGTATGACGTCACGCAGTATATGCGCGACGCGCTGAGGGATATTTTTATTACGCTCGCCGAGACCATTGTATTGGTAGGTTTCGTCGTCGTTGCCCTTATGGGTTCATTTCGAACCGCCCTAGTGCCGCTTCTCACCATTCCTATTTCACTGCTCGGAGCGACCGCCGCCATGTCGCTCATGGGCTTTTCATTGAACCTGCTCACTATTTTGGCAATCGTATTGTCAGTGGGCTTGGTAGTCGATGACGCCATTGTGGTAGTGGAAAATGTCGCTCGGAATCTGCGTGAAGGCATGACTCGCCGCCAGGCTGCGCTCGCTTCATCGCGAAGACTCCTTGCACCCATTGTCGCAATGACCGTTACACTGGCCGCGGTCTATGCGCCCATCGGGCTGCTGAGCGGCCTTACAGGCGTCTTATTTAAAGAATTTGCATTTACCCTCGCGGTCGCCGTACTGATATCTGGGGTTGTCGCTCTAACGCTCTCCCCCATTATGAGCGCCTGGGTATGCCCAGACCAAGGCCACGAAACGGTGGCGTCCCGATGGGTTAATAAACGTTTCGATGCATCAGCAACTGTCTATGCCAAAGTGGTGGATTTCTCGCTGCAATACCGCTGGCAGCTCATCGTTGCGGGCATGTTTTTCAGCGTCTCAACTGTGCCGCTATACCATTACTCCTTAAAGGAACTGGCGCCTGTTGAAGACCAAAGCGGGGTAACCATTGTCGCGGACGCAGCGCCCGATAGCGCGATCGAGGATACCTTTGCCAACATGCGCCAAGTCGTCAGCACACTTGCGCAATATGAAGGCGCACTTCAAATATGGCACGTGGCTGTGTCCTCGGGAGGCTACGGCGGTCAGGACTTTGTAGAAACAGGTGATCGAGACTGGGCGCTACAAGATCGTGTTTTTGAGATGTACGACGACCTCAAGCAAATCGCATCGCTAAACGTATTTCCAATCATGGATTCGAGTCTGCCCAGCGCCGGACAATTTGATGTCGAGGTAGCCATAAGTAGTTCTCATGATGCGGCAACAATGTTGCCTTACGCGCAGCAGCTTGTGAAAGCGGCTGAAGAGTCCGGCCTGTTTATGTTCGCCGATACCGACCTTCGCGTCGATCTCGTACAAGCGCGAATCGACATTGATAAACAGCGCGTTGCAGATCTCGGTATGTCATTGAGCGATATTTCCAACCAAATCGGGTTACTGAATTCTGAAGCCTATGTGACGCGCTTTGACGACCGGGGACGCGCTTATCGCGTGATCCCTAAAGTGGCTAAAAGCGAGCGCACCTCACCTGAAGCCATTCTTGACATGCCCATTCGAACACCCTCAGGTGAACTCATTCCTCTTGGCGCGCTAGCTACCTTAGAGCGAGTCACGGCGCCTCGAGCTCTCGCGCGGTTCCAACAGAAAAATGCGTTTAAGATTTACGGCGGCGTGATTCCCGGCACAACCAAAGAACAGGGACTGGCTTTCATCGAAGAGCAGGCAGCTGCGATCCTACCCAAGGGTTATGTCCTCGACTACACGGGAGAATCTCGAGAGATTCGCAGTGAAGGCAGCACGCTTCTGGGTGTGCTCGCGCTTGCGATGGCGCTCGTCTTTTTTGTACTGTCCATTCAATTTAATAGCTTCAGGGATCCGCTCATTATTCTGCTTGGCTCGATCCCTCTTGCCTTGTTTGCGGCCCTAGTCATCACCTTTAGTAATTTAACGACCATCAATATTTATTCTCAGGTGGGTCTTATTACGCTTGCGGGACTCGTGGCCAAGAACGCGATATTAATCGTAGAGTTTGCCAACCAGGCTCAGCGCGATGGCCTTGCCAAAATCGACGCCATTCGCGCCGCTTCGGCAAGCCGCCTGCGACCCGTTTTAATGACCACCGGCGCGACGGTATTGGGTCACTTCCCGCTCATTCTCGTCTCGGGAGCAGGTTCGGAAGCACGAAACAGTATTGGCTTTATATTGGTGGTGGGCATGCTCATCGGCACGTTTTTCACGCTGGTTATGCTGCCTGCGATCTATGCGGTCTTAGCGTCTGACCACGGCACAGAGATTACTGATCAAACCGACGGGATAACGGTTCCGCCGTCAGCAATTCCAATGGGAGATGCGCCTTAACTGGCGCTTGACCTTAAGCCGCGACAAAGGTTTAATACGCCGCCTCCACGTTTGGCCCAGATAGCTCAGTTGGTAGAGCAGGGGATTGAAAATCCCCGTGTCGGCGGTTCGATTCCGTCTCTGGGCACCACT
>DAIRTN010000011.1:68713-109308 GCA_036803865.1 Luminiphilus sp. | reverse complement strand
GTCAACAGATATTGAGCAGGAATCAGCATGAACAAGTTGGAGCAACTGAGACAAATAACCGATGTGGTAGCCGATACCGGCGACGTCGAGGCCATTGCGCGATTACGTCCAACCGATGCCACAACAAACCCTTCGTTACTGCTCAAAGCGGCGGAACTTCCCCGATTTAGACCATTGCTGGCCAAAAGTGCACAGCTTTACACCGACAAGGCGGACGCCTGCGATTGGTTCGCAGTCGCGGTTGGACGGGAAATTCTTGAAATAATCCCAGGACGTATCAGCACCGAAGTCGATGCTCGACTATCTTTCGATACCCACGCGATGGTCGCTAAAGCTCGACAACTCATTCATCTTTACGATGACGTTGGAATTCCCGCGTCACGCGTCTTAATTAAAATCGCCGCCACGTGGGAAGGCATTCGCGCCGCAGAAATTCTCGAGCGCGAAGGTATCAACTGTAATTTGACGCTGCTTTTTGGCTTTGAACAAGCGCAGGCTTGCGCCGACGCTGGCGCATTTCTCATCTCGCCTTTCGTCGGGCGAATCTTAGACTGGTACAAAGCCAATAGTGATCTACCCATCGCCACTGCGGAGGATGACCCCGGCGTGCAATCGGTACGACAAATCTACGATTACTACAAAAAGCACGGCTACAACACAGTGGTCATGGGTGCCAGTTTTCGGAACATAGGTGAGATAGAAGCGCTCGCGGGCTGCGATCGATTGACCATCAGCCCCGATCTTATGGATCAGCTGGCTGCCGATGAGCGCCCTCTCGAGCGGAAACTGTCCTATGAGGGCAACGTGAAGGCAAGGCCAGCACCACTCTCAGAGTCGCAATTCCGCTATGGAGTCAACGCGGATGCGATGGCTACGGAGAAGCTGGCAGAGGGCATTCGAAAGTTTGCAGTAGACCAAGAGAGTCTGGAGGCGCTAATCGCCAAGCTCTAGTTTGACTCGAGGGTTTTAACCAAATCTTCAAACGCTGCCTTGTTCTCCTTGCTCATCGACATTAAGGTTCGGTGCGCTTCAATAATTTTTTCACGAACCTTTTCCTCGGTTGCAGCGGCAACCGGTATATCCAGCGTCTGATCAATACCTTCACATCCGCCAGAATGCAGCTCAAATAGCTGAGAAAACCCCATCGTATTAAGCAGTCGGTCAATGCCCTGATTGCAACTATAAAGTGGTGGCTTAACGCCAAGTCCTTCCTTAGTGCGTATCGCCAATTTTGCGAGCATGCCAAGCACCGTACTGTCCAAACCAGTGGCGTCGGTGACATCTATAGCAACCGAAGAAAAGGTAGGATCGTTGAATATGCGATCAAAATACTCATCTAAGGCCGTGCACATCGTTAAGCGTACATCGCCCTCTAAACGCAACAAATAGGCGCCGTCATTACTGGCCCCCCCGATTCGGCAATCGCTCACCCAAGACCCCTACTGATAAATAGCGCCGCCACATCGTCCGGCAGCGCATTTTGATCAACGTCCTCTAAACCTAAGCGCTCAATCAAATTAGCGGGTCTTACCAGTGGTCCTGACAGGCGGTCGATCAACTCTTGCTCCTTTTCGACAAGATCATCTTTGTCCATTAATTCAAGGATGCCATCGGACATCAAGGTAAGTAAAAAGCGCTCTGGCAGTGCGATAGTTTGCTCCTGAAACGCCACCTCGGCCATTAAGCCAACGGGCGAACCCTCCCCTTCGAGATACTCCGCATGATCTTCGATAAGTAATGCGGGCTGAGGTAAATGTCCTGCAACGCTGTACCTGAGCGAGTGCTCACGGAAATTTAATACGCCCACGATCATAGTCGCGTATTTATCAATTTCCAATTCAAGCAACTCTCTGTTCGCTAAACTGAGCATTTTTACCGGAGATGTAATTGAAGCGTCTTGGCGTCTCA
Organism: Luminiphilus sp.; assembly: GCA_036803865.1. Lineage (GTDB taxonomy): Bacteria > Pseudomonadota > Gammaproteobacteria > Pseudomonadales > Halieaceae > Luminiphilus. The sequence goes on along the minus strand of DAIRTN010000011.1, from coordinate 107,400 downwards.
AAAAATCTGAGCGTTTTCGCGCAAAAAGATTTTTCAGTAACACGGTAGCAAATGCTGAAGAACTGCCGTGGCCAGATACATCAGCTAAAAAGAAGACTATCTCGTGATCGCCAACCTGAAAGTAGTCCGTAAAATCACCGCTGAGATATAAAGACGCGTAGATTGTGTGACTGAACCAATAGTCGTCTACTTGTAGTGGCGCAGAGGGCAGCAGAGCCATTTGTACTTGTCGCCCCGCTTGCTGATCTTGCTCGAGCATGCGCAGGGAGTGGCGAAGTTTACGATTAGCGCTTTCTAGGTGTTCTTTACTGGCCTTAAGCTCTCTTTGTAGGTGGCGGTGATGAATACATCGCTCCACCGACCGCAACAGCAAACCTGGCCGCTCTTGGGGTCTCACAAAGAAATCAGTCGCGCCAAGGCCCAGGGCGGTCTTCATACTGTGACTACTACGATCGTCTGCAAGTGCAATCACCGGCACTTGCACGTCGAAGTTACGCATCGTTCTGCGAACAGAGCTCCATGAAACGTCCGCAAGATCCATGTTGCACAAAACACAATCGTAAGGACTCTTGGGCCCAAGAACGCTTTCGATATCCGAGACCTCGGATCGGACATCGATCTGCCAATAACAATCGCCAAAATTATCGATTAAAGCTCGAGCCCGTTCGCCCTGATCATCAATTAACAGCAAGCGACCGTCTGCAAATTCATCAGACATTAGCGATTAGCACACCCATTGGTAATCACAGATCGTCGTCCTCCCAACCGTCATCAAACTCAGAAAATGAATCGACCGCTTGGCCATCAGAAACCAGACTGGTTCGACGCTGCAGGTAAGCATCTCTAAAAAAGATGTATTGATCACCGGAAATCAGTCGATCAGTACCAAGAAGCCCTGCACGTAAATCAATCAGCTCAACACCTCGTAATCCCCACTGCGCTTCTTGCCCGTTGATTTGTCCTGCCGGCGATGCATACGCATCGACAAATGTACCAACCCCCGATCGATAGGTGCGAGGGCCTAGAAAAGGAAAAACAATATAGTCACCTTCCGGGACACCCCACAGTGCGAGCGTATGCCCGAAATCAGTCTGATAGCGAGGAATACCCATGTCCGTCGCCACATCGAAAAGGCCGAAAATACCGAGCGTTGTATTCGCGAGCACCCGCAGCGTATTGTCCCATCCGAAGCCTACCCGACCTTGTAAATACGCATTAAGCGCGGCATTGGCGTCAAGAAAGTTGCCGAAGAAATTATTAACCCCGCGACGCACTACCGTAGGAGTAACCGCATCGTAGCCTTGCGCGACTGGCCTCAGCAGGTATTTGTCCGCCTGGATATTGAACTCAAATGTAGCTCGATTAATAGGTTCCAGAGGGTCATCTTCCGATGCCACTGAAACCTGCGCGCCACTAACTATCAATGCTAGGCAGCATACCGCCAGACAATGAGACAATGATCGATGTAACCGCTCGAAACACACCATAACGAGCTCTCCTTTTCTTTACCGACTTGTACGCTATCGGGCCCACTCTCGATGACTAATGCCCGATATTTTCTTTGCTCACTACTGCAGCTTATTGTGCCCGATTATCGCGGATTTTCCTGCATCCATGCAGCTACTTTCGACCATTGTTGTTCCAACCGCTTACTGGATACAGGAATTTTGGTGCCCAATTGCTGCGCGAATAACGAAATCCGAAACTCTTCGAGCATCCAAAACAACTCTTGCGCCTCCGAACAGAGCGCCTCTAAACCCACGCGCTGTTCCCGAGCTTCTTTTAATTTGGCCGCAAACGGAGCAAGCATTGCCATCCCTTTTTGATCTTTAGCGTATTGCCCGCTCAAACGCTCGACTCTGTGCAGCAGCGCTTTCCCGTAGCGAGGATAGTATTGCAACCAACGTCCAGGGGTATGGAACAAGCGCTCAGTATTAAGAAGGGCCTGTACCTGCTGCTGCATATCGGTCCTGCTGTCCTGAAACTGCGCGTCCGGATAAGCCTTCAGCTTGTTCAAAGCTTGCGCTACGGGCAATAGAAAATTGACGAGGGCGCGCTCCAATTCTAAGGCCTGTGGCACCCAAGTCGTGCGGGCATTTGCCAAGCACTTTTCAAATTCGGCATCTGAGCGAGGAACTGGTGCATCCTCCAGGGTCAATATGAAGGCGGTCATTATCATCTCGTGAACCAACGCGCTGCGGTCGACACCGCAGCCCGCCAGAGCAAGGGCCGCTTCGTTGGTAGATAGCAACTGCTTCTTGAGATACTTGCTGGTCTGCGAACTGCGTTTCATTGCAAGCGTCGCAAAGCCCTTTCGATGCGCAAGCTCAGCATCGCCAGAGTAGTCGAGCAAAGTCAGTGAAACTTGGTCGTTGTCGACAACTAGCGCCGGATAAGCAAGCACCTCCATACCGGCTGCTCGGCTTTTCCATTCTCGAGGTAGCACACCAAAATCCCAGTCGCTAACGGGGCGCTGCTCAAAGCCCATGCCGCTCTTGCTCGCCTGCGCGCTCTGATTGTCATCACGGAACTGCTCAACGAGGTGCGCCATATTTCGATTTTGCGCTAGTAATTTCCCGCGCTCATCGACCACTCTAATATTCATTCGATAAAAATCTTCGAGACGCTCTTCGCCCCAATCACCGGCCGGCACCGTTATATTACGCTGTCGCTTCAGCACATCACTTAACGCTGCACACAGGTCGCGATCGTCGGGCGTCACATGCTCTAACAACGTGTCAACAACATCGGGGACAGGAACTAACTGCTTCCGAAGAGACTTAGGTAATCCCTTAATCAAGGCAATGCATTTTTCGCGCAATAATCCAGGTATTAGCCAATCAAAACGGTATCTCGGAGCACGATTGAGCAACGGCAGTGGGACCGTTACTGACACGCCATCGTTTGCTTTGCCGGGCTCAAACTGGTAACTCAGCTTATAATCTACACCGGCCCACGTGAGCGTCGATGGAAACTGCTCAGTAAGCTCAGCATCGGGATCACGGGTTAACACTTGATCTCGTTTAAGCTGCAAAGTCGATGCTAACTCTGCGGTTTTACTCAGCGCCTTTTCGAGACTCGAAGCGCTGAACACATGGCTGGGCAAGCGCTCGTTATAGAAGGCAAACAAGGCCTCCTCATCGACTAATAAATCGCGTCGCCGAACTCGAGACTCCATATCTTGAACTTCTCGAATCATCCGCAAGTTGTGCTTCAAGAATGCCGGTGGCGATTTAAAATTCCCGGGTACTAGCGCATCGCGAATCATAATTTCTCGCGCTACTTTAGGCTCAATATTGCCGAAATGAACGCGCTTTCCGTCGCTAACAGTCAAACCAAACAAAGTAATACGTTCGAGGGCCATGACCCTACCTGAGCGCAATTGCCAGCTAGGCTCATAGTGGTGGTACTTCAACAGATACGGATTAACGCTGAGCAGCCACTCCGGCTCGATTGCGGCACATTGGCGAGCAAAAACTTGCGAGGTTTCAACGATCTCACCGGAAACCAACCATCGAGGGGGTTTCCGATACTGACTTGAACCGGGAAAGATCTGAGCCTTCCGGTTTCGCGCGACATTGAACAGACGGCCTTCATCTTGCTGAGCGATCTGTCCTAACAGCCCCGCCAACAGCGCTTTGTGAATACCTTCGTAATTCTCATCCTCTGCGAGGACACTGGATACTTTAAAGCCTATTTGACGACAAGCTATTGTTAGCTGGGCATGGAGATCCCGCCATTCTCGCATTCGGAGATAGGAGAGAAACTCCTTTTTACAGAGCTTACGAAGCTGGCTTTGGCTAAGAGATTGACGCTGCTCTTCGTAGTAACGCCACAAGTTAATCCACGCCATAAAATCAGATTTGGTGTGATTGAAACGTGCGTGCGCCTGATCTGACTGTGCTTTTTTCTCTGCTGGTCGCTCCCGCGGATCCTGAACTGCCATGGCGCTGACAATCACCAAGAGCTCAGCGATACACTGGCTATTTGCCGCCGCGAGCAGCATGCGGGCGAGCTTGGGATCGACAGGCAGCCGGGCCATCTTATGACCCGTTGATGTCAGCTTGCCGCGCTTTGAAACAGCGCCTAACTCCTCGAGTAGCTTGAAGCCGTCTCGGACCATCTTAGGCTCGGGTGGATCAACAAAAGGAAAATCACCGGGCTCACCGATGCCTAGCTGCAACATGCGTAATATGACCGCAGCCAGATTGGTTCTGAATATTTCCGGGTCGGTAAATTCAGGACGCGAGTTGAAATCTTCCTCGCTGTACAAACGCAAACAGACGCCCTCAGCCACACGTCCACAACGCCCCTTACGCTGATTGGCACTCGCCTGTGAGATAGACTCAATAGGCAGTCGCTGTAAGCGCGTACGATGACTGTAGCGGCTTATACGTGCATCTCCGGGATCGATAACGTATCGAATCCCCGGCACGGTAAGCGACGTCTCAGCGACATTTGTTGCGAGAATGACGCGCATGCCGCGCCCACTGGGGCTGAACACTTTATTTTGCTCAGCGGCGGACAAACGCGCATAAAGCGGCAAAATTTGGCGGTGCTCGGTGGACTTCAAACGCTTGGACAAGTCTCTAATTTCGCGCTCGCCGGGCAGGAATACCAATACGTCTCCTCGAGGTCCGAAGCGTTGAGACTCGATATCGTCCACCAAGCTGGCAATCTGTTCAGTCACACCTTGATCGCGATCTTCAATGTCGCCGAAGTAATGAACATCGACCGGATAGGTTCGTCCTGACACCTCGATAACAGGCGCATTATCAAAGTGCTGCGAAAAACGCTCTACGTCGATAGTGGCAGACGTGATGATCACCTTGAGATCGGGACGCCTGGGTAAAAGCTGCTTCAGATAGCCCAAGATGAAGTCAATATTGAGGCTGCGCTCGTGGGCCTCATCAATGATTAGCGTGTCATATTGTGAAAGATTTTTGTCGTGCTGCAGCTCGCTTAGCAATATGCCATCAGTCATAAGCTTAATGGCCGATGCATCTGAGACCTGATCGGTAAAGCGAACCTGATAGCCCACGACACTGCCGAGCTCGGTGTTCAGCTCGCTGGCGATGCGCTGCGCGACCGTTCTCGCCGCTAGACGTCTTGGCTGAGTGTGCCCTATTCTGCCCAGCGTACCGCGCCCCATTTCTAAGCAGATTTTGGGTAACTGCGTGGTTTTTCCTGACCCGGTTTCGCCGGCAACCACAAGCACTTGATGCTTGTCGAGTGCGCGTTTTATATCCTCTCTCCGCTCAGATACCGGCAACTGCTCGGGATAACTAATAGCGGAAGGAATGGGACGTGGAACACGTCCAGACGGTAGGTCGGTCATGAGGGTCAAATAAGTCTACGCGATGCCGGATTGTATCCGGCGATGAATTTAGCTATCTCGTAACTCACGTCGAAGAATCTTACCAACGTTAGTCTTGGGTAGCTCGTCGCGGAATTCTACCTGTTTCGGGATCTTGTAGGCAGTCAAATGCTGGCGGCAGAAGTCTTTGACTTCTTGCTCGGTAAGCCTGACATCTTTTCGCACGACAAACATTTTGACCACTTCGCCTGAGCTGCTATCGGGAATTCCCACCGCCGCGCACTCCAACACGTCAGGATGGCCCGCGAGCACATCCTCGAGTTCATTGGGGTACACGTTAAAGCCCGACACCACGATCATGTCCTTCTTACGATCCACAATACGCAGGTAGCCGTCTGGCTGAATTACTGCAACGTCGCCCGTGGCAAACCACCCTTCTGCATCAATCACTTCCGCCGTTGCCTCGGGCCGCTGCCAGTAACCCTGCATCACCTGGGGCCCCTGAATGCCCAGCTCACCGGGCTCATCAAAGCCGAGAAGCTCACCCGCGTCGTTTAATACGCGCACATTAGTGTGAGGGACGGGCACACCAATAGTGCCAATTTGCTGCGCATAACCGGGGTTACTGGTGGCAACCGGTGATGTTTCGGTCAAACCATACCCCTCTGAAACGGTGCACCCTGTAATAGCTTGCCACTCATTGGCCGCGGCTTCAGTCAATGCCATACCGCCCGATAAAGTCACTTTCAGATTACTGAAATCGAGTTTCCTGAAACGCTCGTCATTACTTAACGCTACAAATAAAGTATTTAAACCACAAAACAATTTTGGACGGTAACGATCGAAAGCGTCAACGACGGAACCAAGATCGCGTGGATTCGGAATAAAAACAGTCTGCGCCCCGCCGTAAAGTGCGTACATGGACGCTGTAAAAGCGTAGATATGGTAGACGGGCAGCGGCTGCATGAAAACATCACCGGTACCCTGTAGCTTGTGCGAAGCAAACATGGCGTCACTCTGCATTACATTTGCCACTAAATTTCTGTGGGACAACATCGCCCCCTTAGCGACTCCAGTAGTACCGCCCGTGTACTGCAACATAGCTAGATCATCCGGCTGCGGGCTAACCGACTGTCGAGCCCGTTTCGCGCCGACAGCCAAGACTGCCCGCAACGACAATGCGCCGGGAATATCAAATGGCGGCACCATTTTCTTTACATGCTTCGCGATGAAATTGATCAGGGAACGTTTCGGCTGGGGGTGCAGATCGGCAAGTTCGGTGACCACTACTTTTTCTACACCCGTACGAGGTAGTACCGCAGCAGCAGTCTGTGCAACATTGGCTTGAACAACTAATAGCTTCACTTGCGCATCGTTAAACTGATGCTCTAACTCTCTTTCGGTGTACAACGGATTGGTATTTACAACGACGAATCCAGCTCTCAACACGCCAAGAACGACCACCAAATATTGAATGAGATTAGGCATTTGTATGGCGACGCGATCACCCGCAATCAGACCCGACTCGTTTTGTAGCCAGCTGGCAAAGTCTCCCGATAACTTATCAAGCTCCGCATAGCGTAGATCATGGCCCAAGCTTGAACAGGCAATCGCAGTATCGTGGCGCTTTAGTGCGTCCTCGAATAGCTCGACGATACTTTGAAAACGGTCAGTATCAATATGCGTCGCAAGACCCAACCGCGCGAGGGTGGCTTCGATTGTTTCGTTGATTTGAGACTGCCGCATCTTAGCTTTTCACCTTTCTTTTTAAATTACCGCTATCATGTTGAATCGCCGGCAACGAGGTCAAGTGCTGACTCACAATTGCAGTACTTAATACACCCCGTTGACACTCAAAAAAGGAGCCATTACCCCGTGAACCCTCTTCTTCAGATAACCAACAAAACATTTGATGAAATCACTATCGGTGATACCGCCACCTATACTCGTTTGGTCACTGAGCGAGAAATACAACTTTTTGCTGCGGTATCGGGCGATCACAACCCTGTTCATTTAGATCCAGAGTACGCAGCTACCACTCAATTCGGTGAGTGCATTGCTCACGGCATGCTTACTGGAGCGTTTATATCGGCAGCAATTGCTATGGAGCTACCGGGGCCGGGCACCATCTATCTAGGACAGCAGTTGAGTTTTCGTGCACCCGTTTTATTAGGTGATACGCTCAGCGTAGATCTTGAAGTTGTAGGCAAGCACGACTCAAAGCCGTGGCTCACCATCGGCTGCATTGTCAAAAACCAGAACGGCAAAAAAGTTGCGACGGGTGAAGCGTCGGTGATGGCGCCGACAGTAAAAGAAACGGTCACGATTGTGCCACCACCTAGCATTCAGCTGGTTGACTGATCCTTCTTGAATTGCTCTGGATCAACATACATTAGGTTGAGCGTTACTAGGGGCTGATCAGCGCTGGTCAGTACGCCTAGCATGAGCACGTTCGGCGTTTCGCCGTGAACGGTGAGACCCCCAACGTCAAACATTTTAAGATTGTCGTAATCATCAGTTACCGACTGACCGTCTACGATAGGGTACAACACGCCGATGCTACTCTTCTCTCGCAAAGTATCCGATAAGCTCGCAATAAGCGACAAAACGCCATCACGGAATGCCGAGTAGTTCATCGTCCCCTGAAATGCATCCTTATCGAGACGCAGGTCGATCCGAGTGAGACCGTCGTCTTCCATTCTAAGCTTGGTCAAGGTCACCGTTCTACCTGCTTCCAGCTCTCGGAACATACGCTTTGCAGTGGTACGCCCTGACTCTAATAAGCCCTGATTGAGCAGATTGGCGGCTATTGTCGCAAACTGCACTGGGTTGATATCTTTTTTACTCTGCATGGTGGGTTCGTCCAAAAAAGGCCTAGTGTACCGCCCCTTGCTTTGTAGACTCCAGCCTTGTTCGCAGCTCTGTTAATATCACGCGACTTTACGCTCTTTTAACGTTGGACTCGGTGTGATCAAAAGGCACAACCAAGCATGGCAACTCGCGCCCTCCCCCTCAATGAATCTCGGTTTGGGGACTGCGGACATCGACGCCCCTGGAACAGACCACTTTTTATTGAACGAGAGTCTAGCGGAGCGCAGATCCGTATTTTTACAGGGTATCGAGCTTAACGAGAGGCTCAATACGTTGCCGTCAGGCGGCACCCTTACTCTGGCTGAGATCGGTTTTGGGGCAGGGGTCAATTTCTTGCTGACGCTACAAGAGTGGCTTACTCATCGTCCCCCCCACACCCGCCTTCACTATCTCGGGCTCGATGACCATCCGCTGCGCAAATCGATGCTCGAGCAGGCTTTAGAGCAGGTTCCCCACCTGTACGACCTCGCGTCGATGCTGCTGGCCGATTGGCCACCGCCCATTAAAGGCTGTCACAGGGTCCATTGGCCCCAATGGGGAGTGACCCTCGATCTATGGTGGGAAAATACGGAGGACGCATTAGTCGATCTCGCCTCAAGAAACCGAGCATGGGTGAATTGCTGGTATTTCACTAGCGCAAATAAGCAAGCTGACGATGCCTGGGCCGACCAAAGCACCGCCCAAACAAGTACCGCACAAACAAGCACCGCCCAAAAAAGCTACGCCGCAATAAGGCGCCTGAGCCAACACAATGCCTCAATAGCGGGATACTCAAGCTCAGTAACCACGGCAAAGGCGTTGCAAGCGGTGGGCTTTGAGCTTGCCAACCAAACCTCCGTTAGGCCCAAACGCGAGTGCTTTAACGGCCACCTAACCGCTAAAACCACGGAGCGAATCAGGGCGACACACTGGGATCTTAATCCTAGTGATAATCGCCCAGAGCGCGTGATTGTTATCGGCGCTGGACTTGCCGGCGCCTTTATTGCACGTAGCCTTGCAGAGCGTGGAATTAACGTCACGGTCCTCGACAAAGGCTCAATAGCGTCGGGAGGCTCAAGCAATCTTCAAGGTTTAACTTACACGCGTCTATCCCATCGATTCGCGCCGCTGGGTGATTTTTCAAATGCAGCCTATGACCATGGAACTCGCTTATATCAGCAATTACTCCGCGCTCGAGCGCTTATTCCCGGTGACGATGCCGACGCGTGTGGCTATCTTCAAGTTGGGAACCAAGAAACCCTAGAAAAACTTTCTGGCGCCCTAGAGAGTAATCACGAGTTTGCTGAAATTTTAACGCCAACGATGGCGGCGACCAGGCTTGGCATTAACCATGCTGGCCTTTACTTTCCGAATGCGCTTTGGCTACACCCTCCTGCAGTTTGTCGAGAGCGCCTCAATCATCCATTGATTAAGGTGCAAGAAAACTGCGGCTCCATTGAGTATGCGCACGTCAATGGTCGTTGGCAGCTAACGGGTCCAGACGGCTTAGCGTTGCAGACAACCACGCTCATTTTGGCAACCGCGGGCAATGTGGGCAGTTCACCATTTACTGATTGGCTGCCCTTGCAAGCTATTCGCGGGCAGGTCACGCATGTGCCGGCAAATATGAAGTCTCGTCAGCTCCGCTGCGCGTTATGTCATGACGGTTATTTTCCTCCGCAACGACACGGGGTTCACTGTATTGGTGCGACCTATGGCCCCAACGATCAGCGTCTTGATGAGCGAATTGAAGATCACGAATTCAATGTCAACGCCCTCTCAGACTGGATGCCCGACCTGGGCTTTTCTGAATCGTCAACCGCCCACGCGGGTCATGTCGCGTTACGCTGCACAACCGCTGACTATCTTCCCATAGCGGGACCGGTACCCGATCGTGACGCATTTAATCGCCACTACGCCGCACTGAGCAAACGCAAATCAATGATCATCAGCGAACCGAGTCCGGTTGTTCCCGGGCTTTGGGTACTGGGAGGCCTTGGCTCACGCGGACTGACCGCGGCGCCGCTAGCCGCCGAAAGTATCGCCGCCGACATGCTGGGAGAGCCTCCACCACTCCCCCGGTATCTACAGCAAGCTATTTCACCCGCACGATTCTTACACCGAGCGTTAGTCAGAGGTGCACCATTATGATCTGTCGCTTATGGTCAAAACGGTTCGCTTACTGTTACTGGACAGTCTTTGTCTTGGCCAGCGGCTGCTCTCACGCGTCAGATACCCCCGTCGCCTATTCGCCCAAAGCTCGCCACTACGATGCAGTTGCGATCGAAAAAAAACCTTTTGACCGAGCCAACTTTGTGCAGGGGTTAGAGTTTTATGGAAATACCCTACTCGTCAGCTCGGGACTCTACGGACAATCTGTACTCAGAGCCTACAGCTGGCCTGAGCTAGAACGCGTAAAAGAGCAGCCACTTCCCGCCCAACTGTTTGGGGAAGGCCTTACTCGAATTGACGAAAAAATTTATCTCCTCACTTGGCGGGCAAGACGCTTGCTCGTTATTAACGCAGAAACCCTAAAAATTGAGAGTGCGGCGCAACTACCTGGCGAAGGATGGGGCGCAACGAGTTCCCAGAACCAGCTGTTCTGGAGTGACGGAAGCGATCGAATTATGTCGGTTGAGCTTGGCGGAGACAGCACAATAGCCGTGATGCACGTGACCTTGGACGGAGCGCCGGTGTATCGCTTAAATGAGCTTGAATGGATCGATGGTGAGATCTGGGCCAATGTATGGCAAACCAACCAAATTATGCGTATCGAGCCCAGCACGGGGCGAGTAACGGGTGTCATTCACCTTCCTCAACTTCTTGAAAAGGGTGACAGACAGGCGGACACCGATGTTTTAAACGGAATCGCTTTACATAGGGACACCGGCGACGTGTGGGTCACGGGTAAACGCTGGCCCTGGCTGTATAAAATCACACTAGAATCGCGGTAACCTTGCCCCCATATCGTTACAATCACTATACAAACAAGGCACTAATCGCCAACCTACGCTAAAGCAATGACGCTATCGGGAGTTTCATGGACGCCAGCAACGCTGTATCGGAATCGCACAATACATTTGAATTACAACGCAAAGTCGCGATTGAGGCACTGAATCTCGAGATCGAGGAATATCAACATCCCCGCACTGGAGCCGTGCATTTACACCTTGCGAGCGATAGCCCAGAAAATGTTTTCATGGTTGCTCTACGTACAGTCCCTAAGGATTCTACGGGGGTAGCGCACATTCTTGAACACACTGCGCTCTGCGGCAGCGAAAACTATCCGGTCAGAGACCCATTTTTTATGATGTTGAGGCGATCGCTCAACACATTTATGAACGCATTCACCAGCTCTGACTGGACCGCCTACCCTTTCGCAACGCAAAATCGCAAAGACTTTGACAATCTATTGTCGGTCTACTTAGACGCTGTATTTTTCTCGCGCCTCGATCCACTTGATTTTGCACAAGAGGGACACCGGGTCGAGTTTGAGAAAAGCGCCGACAAAGAAGAGCTTGTTTACAAGGGCGTCGTCTACAACGAAATGAAAGGTGCGATGTCGTCAACGTCATCGGTACTCTGGGATAAGCTTTGCTTCGAGCTCTTTCCAACCAACACCTACCATTACAATAGTGGCGGAGACCCAGAAGCGATACCCGACTTGACGTATCAACAACTTCGAGATTTCTATGCGAGCCATTATCATCCAAGTAATGCTATTTTTCTGACTTTTGGTGATATCGCTGCTTCGGCACATCAAGCAACATTCGAGCAGTTAGCGCTCCAACGGTTCGAGCGCTCAGATGCGAAAATTGAAGTTGCCTTGGAAAGCCCGTTCAGTGCGCCTATTAGTGCAAGCCACACCTACGCCATCGACCCCGCTGAAGGCGTTGACGCCAAAACCCACCTCATACTAGGTTGGAAACTCGGCGAAAGCGCCGATTTAATGTCAATGCTTGAAGCTCAGTTGGTGGCTGCCGTGCTTATGGAAAATAGTGCGTCACCGCTCATGCACTATTTAGAAACCACTACCCTAGGAACATCACCCTCACCACTCTGTGGCCTCGAAGAATCCATGCGTGAAATGGTCATTTGCTGCGGCATTGAGGGCAGTGAAAGTGCGCATGCCGAGCAGTTTGAGCATGATGTCCTCACTATTATTCAAACCCTGATAAGCGACGGGGTTGCAAAAGAAAAACTCGAGTCCATCCTGCATCAGATTGAACTGCATCAACGGGAAGTAAGTGGTGACGGGATGCCCTACGGGCTCAATCTGATGCTGCGAGCACTGAGCGCGGCGACTCATCATGGTGATGCGGTAGCTACGCTGGATCTGGATCCTGCCTTGGCTGAGATACGTACACGTATCGAAGACCCTCGTTATATCCCAGGACTGCTACAGTCACTGCTCATCGATAATCCTCACCGCGCTCGTTTAACCGTCGCGCCCGATCCCTCACTGTCAGAGGCTCGTAATCAGGCGGAGAAAGCTAAACTGGCCACGATGGCAGCGGCAATGGGAGAGGATGAGAAAGCTCGCATACACGACCTCGCCGACAAACTACGCGAGCGCCAAGAACAAGAGGACGATCCTGATGTGCTGCCGCGTGTAGAACTCAGCGATATCCCCGCCATGCTTCCTGAACCTACGCCTCAATTAGCGGACCATAATGGCACTCGGAGCGTGACCTACGCGACTGGTACCAATGGCCTAGTCTATCAACAATGGGTGCGCCCGCTCCCCCCGCTATCAGACCAGGAATTTGAGCGCTTACCGCTAATGACCGGGCTCCTCACAGAGGTGGGTGTGGGCTCACAAGACTATCTCGCACTTCAGGATCGTCATTCCGCCACAGTGGGCTCTTTGGGTGCTGGAACACTTACTCGCAGCGCCAGAGACGATGTTCAAGACTGTTCGGGCTGGCTGTTAATGTCGTCCAAAGCGCTCGCTAATCGCAGCGCCGCACAAAGCGAATTAATGAAGGATACGTTCACATCAGCGCGTTTTGATGAAGGCTCGCGCATTAAAGAGTTGGTCAGTCAGACCCGTGCTCGTAAAGACCAGAGCATCACGGGCAATGGTCATATGCTCGCAATGATGGCCGCTACAGCGGGGATGAATGCGCTTGCCAAGCGAACCCATGAACAGTCTGGTCTAGAGGGTATAAGGCGGCTTCGTGAGCTGGACAAGGGGCTCTCCACCGATAGCAACTTGCAACAGCTACTGGGTGAGTTGACGGCACTTCACAGTCGACTATTTACCGCAAACGCCATGCAAGTTGCCACGATCGCGGATCCCGAGCACTTGAAGAGTGCACATGGCGATGCTCTTGCTGCGGTTAACGCAATGAGTCCTAATGCCACTGCAGGTATATGGCACCCAGCACCCGTGCGAGAAGCTAATCGGGAGGTGTGGGTAACCAACACCCAAGTGAACTTCTGCGCCATGGCGTTTCCTACCGTTCCCTCAGGACACGCTGACGCACCACTGTTGACGGTATTAGCCGCACTGCTTCGAAACGGCTACTTGCACAGATCTATTCGTGAGCAGGGTGGGGCCTATGGCGGCGGTGCAAGTCATGACGCCAATATCGGCGCGTTCCGCTTCTTTTCTTATCGGGACCCAAGACTTCAAGGCACCCTGCGGGATTTCGAAGCATCAATACAATGGTTTATCGACACTCAACATACTCAGCTGGCTCTCGAAGAAGCCATTCTTGGCGTCGTTGGCAGTATGGACAAACCCGGCTCACCCGCGGGCGAGGCGAAGAAGCATTTCCATGAATTGCTATTTGACCGCACCCAAGAGCATCGAGCAGCCTTTAGAAGTGGCGTTATTAAGGCTGATCTTGATAATTTGAAGCGCGTGGCAAGTACGTATCTTGTGGATATTCAACCCAGCATTGCGGTGGTCACCAATGCCGATGTGGCAAAGCAAGAGCATAGCTTCCTCAATGAATTGGCGCTCGAACGCCAAGAGCTGCTTTAACAGCCTAGCTTTGCGCGACTAGCGCATGAACTGCACATAAACACCTGTTGAATTGGCGCCAAGCCAATGCGACTGGAGGCTCATAAGATCGACTGAATGCCAACCTTGCGCGGGATCAAAGAGCGTCGCCACGCGCTCTTTCAGCTCAGTGACAACGACAAAATGAGGCGACGAGGCAGCGTCGAGCAGAAGCATGGTTGGCAAATTCGCCGATCTCAAACCAGCAATATCACTGCGCATTACGACCGTTTGTAGGCTTAAATGTCTCCCCAAGCGTGCAATATCTCCTAGGCTATAGCCCGCCTGTGGCGGTACGCCCTGAGACGCTGCGTAAGAAGGCGCAAGCAGCTTTGCTAGACCTTGTTCGGTGATCCCTTGAATACCGAATGACTCAGCTATAAAGGCGACTGCCGCTAACCCGCAACTATTGGGCCTAGCTTGTAATGCTGGCAGCTCGTTAAACGACTGAGCGTTAACCGCAGTAAGCCCGAAAAACAGTGCGGCTAACGCAGAGCGACATATCGACCTAATGCTCGCGGTCTTTATCGTCTTTGCGTGCACTGAGAAGCAGTGCAATGGAGACACACACACCAACACCGCCCGCAAGTACGGTAACCCAAACACCATAAGGCACCTCCTGTGCAAAAAAAGCGAAGGCAGAGGCAACTACGAAGAGCCAAAAAGCTAGCAGCTTTGCAAAGATCGTTGACCAGCGATGTTCCTCGTCATATTTTTTCTTTTGCTGGGCCAGCTTTTGCGCGAGCATTTGTTTAGCGTTCATAGCGCCTCTCCTCTGATTTAGGGTAGCTGTGAATTAAACGACGGGCCTTGCGGCGCATAATAAGGAACGTAAACCCCCCAGTAAAAGCCCATCAATGCTAAGTCGAAAGACGCAACACCCAATGCTATTGCAAGAGGCACCATGCCGCCGCGCGTTGATTCCAGCTCAATAGGATCCAGTATTTGCTGGGTGATGGCTCCCTGAGGTATTTCTCTTAACACCTCCGATGCCTCGCTCAGACTTGTGAGTTGAGTTGCGGCGCTCGCACTACCCGCTAAAGTAATCCATGTCGCGCCAATTATCCCCGCTATCGCTTTCTTCATGATTAAAACTCTCCGTGTTTTATAACCCCCTCTTCCTTGAGGGGAGTGTGATGATGAGCTCGCCAAACAGTTTTAGATCGCCATTCGGTAAGCCAATACAATATAGTCCGTTGGGCACTTGATAGTGCAGAGCGAAACCGCGCAAAATCGCACCCTTACAAGTAATTATCATCAAAGGTAAATCACTATGCATGTCAAACGTGTCGCTGGCGCCCTCGGCGCGGAAATTCTTGGCATCAACCTGGTCGAGTCTCTAGCAGAAGATATGCAAGTCGAGATCCGACAGTTACTGAATGAGCACGAGGTATTGTTCTTCCGAGACCAACCCATTGAGCCCGCGCAGCAGCGCGATCTTGCAAGCATCTTTGGTCCTCTTCAAACGCACCCCGCCTACGGCACGATCGATGGTTTTCCTGAAGTTATGGTTCTCGAAAGCACCAAAGAAAAGCCGTCAAAAATTGAGGTGTGGCATTCGGATATGACGTTTCGACAACACCCACCATCGGTAACCGTTCTGCGGGGCATAGTGATACCAGAAGTCGGTGGCGACACCTTGTTTTCAAGTATGACAACAGCCTACGACACCCTATCAACTGGGATGCAGCAATATTTAGACGGCTTAGTTGCCGTACACGATTTCACTCAGGGCTTTAAAGAAAGTCTGGCCGAGCCGGGCGGACGTGAACGCTTGGCTGACGCAGTAGCTGCCAACCCACCCGTGCGTCATCCGGTCATACAAACACATCCGGAAACGGGTAAAAAAGTCCTGTTCGTAAACGCGCTATTCACGAGCCACATTGAAGGCCTGCCGCCGCTCGAGTCAGCGGAAATACTGCGCTTTCTTTACGCGCACGCAGCATTACCAGAGCATACGTGCCGTTTTAACTGGCGGCCCGATAGCATCGTCATGTGGGACAACCGCAGCACCCATCACAAGCCAGTCAATGACTTCTTCCCTGCGACGCGACGCCTAAATCGCGTGGTGAGTGAAGGCGATATGCCCTACTAAGCTCGCGCTTTTAATTCTGCCATGTAAGCTATCAGCTCTCTGCGCACCTCGGGTGCGTAGAGGTAAAGCGCTATCAAGTTAGGCACCGATATCAAGAAAACCATTGCGTCAGAGAAATCCAACACGGCACCCAATTTCAGCATAGCGCCAATGATCAGAAATCCGCAAAATACTAGCTGAAACGCGAGCGCCCTTTTGGGCCCCTCACCGACCAAATACGTCCATGCTTTCAGTCCATAGTATGACCATGCTAACGCGGTAGAAAAGGCAAATAACAAGGCTGCGACAGCGATAACATAGGGCGCCCAATTAAAGTGATGCCCGAAAGCAGCGCTCGTCAACTCGATCCCTGCCAAACCATCGCTCATCAAGTTGTTAGGTACTGCTGTTGTCAGAATAACAAGCGAACTCAGGCTGCAAACTATTACTGTGTCGATAAATGGCTCTAACAGTGACACCAAGCCCTCTGACGCTGGGCGCTCTGTTCGAACCGCTGCGTGTGCGATTGATGCCGATCCCAGTCCCGCCTCGTTAGAAAATAACGCTCGCTGAAAACCAACAATGAGAGCACCCAAACCGCCCCCTATCGCCGCGTCAGAAGAGAACGCTGAGGTCATAACAAGATTGAGTGCAGGCATTATGTGCTCATAGCTTAACGCGACAACAACCACGGCACTCAAGGCATACAATAACGCCATAAAAGGCACTAAAACGCCCGCGACACGAGCGATAGCTTTAATACCACCAATGATCACCGAGGCAACAATAACAGCAAGCACAAGTCCAAATAACCAGCCCTTATCGGCCAGCCAACTCTCACTGCCACCCGTAATGACGAGTACCTGTGCATAGGCTTGATTGGACTGGAACATATTGCCAATACCAAAACAGCCAATAACGAGTGCGATCGCGTAAAAGCCACCGAACAATTTACCCAGTGAGGGTAACTGTCGATCTCGGAAATAGGCCTCCAAGTAATACATGGGACCACCCGACACAGAGCCGTCTTCATTATGTCGTCGAAAGCGCACTCCGAGCGTGCATTCGACAAGCTTAGTCGACATGGACAATAAGCCCGCGAAGAACAACCAAAATGCTGCTCCCGGCCCACCGATACTCAAGGCAACGGCTACGCCACCAATATTACCTACTCCGACCGTGCCCGAGATCGCCGTAGCAACGGCTTTGAAATGGCTTATTTCTCCACGTGCATCAGGATCGTTAAAGTCACCACGAACGTGTCGAATGGCCAGCCATAACCCACGAAAGTTGATAAACCGAAAATACAGCGTAAAAAATACAGCTGCTATACCCAGCCATGCGACGATTAAGGGTAGTTGATACCCAGCCACTGGCACTGAATAAAATACAAAACTCGCAAAAGAAGCCGCTATGGGGCCCAGCACACTCTCAACCCACTGATCGGGTGAATCCACGTTATCTCCAAATAGTATTTTTATAGTAGCGAGCAAGTTTACGGCTATTCTGCTCAGGTACAAGCCATTGACTTGTAGCAACATCGATAGCCCTGCTAAGTGCCCACAGAGAGTTAAAGGGCAAAATAATCACTAGCATGCGCCGGCACTCTCAGCCACACTTGCGCTCCAATACAGCTGTACTTAGCAGTCAATGCAGAAACTCTAACCGACTCACAGCACTTGAATTTTTACAGCGAAACCCCACTTTTGTGGAACCTACTGATCTCTGGAGATGTACCGTGCAAAATATAAAAGTTTCACTACTAATGTTAGCTCTAAGTGCGACCATTGTGGGCTGCACATCGACGGAGCAGAAAGCCACTATGGCTATGGATGAAAGCTTGGATGGTAAATTCACCAGCTACGATGAGCTACAAACTTACCCAGGTAATGTGACCTGCGGAAAATACCTTGTCGCTGACTTTATGGGCGGCGTTGAATATCGCAACTTTGTCGTCGTCAACAACCAAGCCAACAAGAACCCAAGCCCCTTAGACCTCGCTATTTACTGCTCCAACAAGCCCTTAGACAGCCTTAATAAAGCGCTCAACATTGATTATCTTGCGCAAAAATCTGAGATTGACACCATCGTTGCTGACATGACATCGCTTGAGCAGCCGCTGCTCGACTACGAAGCCGCCAATCGCTATTTTCCTTGGACCGATCAAGGCCTAATTGCACTGGTCACACCGAGCACTAAAGGAAACCCTCCCCGCAACTTCCCGGAAGGGGGATATATCAGTGAAGTTCCCAAGGACCCCTGGGGTCGTGATTACGACTATCGGTGCGACCCTTTCGCGGGTATCCGCGTGATGTACAAGCTTCAATCACTCGGTAAAGACGGCACCAAAGGTGGCGAGGGCCACAATGCCGATATCAAGGTAGATTATCTTCGGTACTTTGCGCACGTTGACGCGCTGCTTTAGGGTACTAGCGTTGTCTGGTTTTCCGAGTAACGTCCTCTTGAAATGAGCGTGAGGCTCACAACTTACAGCGGAAATACCATAGGCAGTAACGTCAGGACGGTGGCGCTATATGCCACCGACACTGGCCAGCCATAACGGAGATAATCCTGGCGTCGATAACCACCCAAGTTTTGCACCATCAGATTCGTTTGATAGCCAAATGGCGTGACAAAGGATGCGCTCGCGCCAAAGGCCACTGCCATGACAAATGCCATGGGATCAGAGCCACTGCTCATTCCGAGTGAATACGCTAGTGGAAAGACTAACGCCGCCGCCGCGTTATTAGTCATTAACTCCGTAAACACGAGTGTCAGCAGATAAACAGCAACCACCGCCATGTACGGTGGCACCACGGCTAAATATGGCCCCATTGAATCGATAAATGCGCCCACCAGCCCGGTGTTCGCCAATGATTGAGAGACTGTGAGCGCCGAAGTGATGATTAGCCACATCTCAAAGGGAAAGCGCCGGCGCAAGTCACCGCCGTTTACCACCCCTAGTATTAGCATCGACGTTAAAACAAAGGCCAAACCTTTAAGTAAGCTAAGCCATTCGAAGGCCGACAATACAATAGCCGCAATAAGTGCAACCGTTAAGAACACGCTTTTGCCGAGCGATAGCCGCATAGCGTCAATCTCACGATCGACAATGAGAAAGTTTTTAGTCAAGTTTGACCGCTGGGAAAAATCTGAACCGACGGCCAACATTAAGGAATCGCCAGCCTGTAATCGGATCGACCCCAGCTTGCCTGACAGTCGTTCACCGTCGCGCTTGAGTCCAACGACAGCAGCATCGAATCGCGCTCTAAAACTACTTTCTTTAATGGTCTGACCCATAACCGAGGCAGTAGGCATAACCACTACTTCCGTCATATTGGTATTCAGTAAGCCAGCCTCAACCGCGAAAAGTTGTAAGCCATCAAAACGTTCAAGTATGCCTATGCGGGTTACATCGCCTGAAAAAATCAATTTGTCGCCTGCTTCAATTCGCTGCGTAGGTGACACAGGGGAAAGCAGCTCGTCGCCACGAACTATTTCAACCAAGAAAAGATCCTCGAGGTCTCTCAAGCCATTGTCCTGAATGCTCTTGCCCACCAATTTGGAGTGAGTAAGAACCTCGGTTTCAATCAGGTATTCGTCAACTTGCAGCCCCTGCTCACCTTTAACGGGCAGTCGACGGCGAAAGATTAGCAGCGCAATAATCCCTGCGACTGCAGCGGGTAAGGCAACGGGCAAAAAAGTGAAGAATCCCAAGCCACTGCCCGTCGCATCTTGCAGGAAGCTACTAACAATAAGATTGGTAGATGTCCCTATCAGCGTCAGTGTGCCACCCAAAATAGCTGCGTAAGATAGCGGCAAGAGAAGCTGGCTCGCCGCATGCCGACGATTTTTGCGGATGGTGCCAGCAAGCGCAGCAACGACAGCCGTGTTATTCACAAAGGCAGAAAAAAGTAGCGTAATCGACGATAGCCGAAGCAGCGATTTACCGAGTGAAGGAACAAGCATACGTTGGGATAATGCTGACAACCATGGGAGTCGCTCGAGCCCAACAGACACCAGCATTAACAATACGAGAGTCAGCACGCCCTCATTAGATGCCTTGTCCAACAAAGTCTGGGTATCGACAAGACCCAATAAATAACAGGCTAGCATCGAGCTACTAAAGATCCATGGCACAGGCCAACGGGTAACAATGAGTGCCACTAACAGCCAGCTGACTATTAGTGCTACCAAAATTTGCTCCATAGGTAACCTGCAAAAAATCGTTCTCGTGAGCACACAAGAATACGCGCTTTGCCCTCACGTGACCAATTCTGTATGGAATCTAACTGCCACCGCCGCATTTGACTCAGAGTCTGATGCCAATCAGGTTGACGGTACTTTGAATGTCTAAGCCACCCTGAAACACGTTTTGAGCACAGCGTTACGATGTGGGTTAAGTGGGCTCTCTAGTAAGTGGGCTCTATAACAATAACTGGCCACTATAAGAGGACGCGCCGTTTAACGCTCATTTAGTGCGTTCAAACAGGTGTACATCTCGCTGAGGAAACGGGATGCTGATTCCTTCAGCGTCGAAGCGTAGCTTCACTTCCCTGTGTAGGGCCCAATAGGTTTCCCAGTAATCTTCGGTTTTCACCCATGGTCGCACCACGAAATCCACTGAACTATCACCAAGTCGGTGAACACGAATTATCGGCTCTGGACTGGGGAGAACTTGCTTAATGCTTGCGACAACCTCAGCCAGTATTCGCTCAGCCTTCTCGATACTATCGCCATAGCTGATGCCAAACTCACAATCGACGCGGCGAACTCGCTGTCCTGTGTAGTTACGAATAACATCGCCCCATATTTTGCTGTTAGGAATAATCAGCATCTGGTTATCCACGGTGTTAATGGTAGTTGACACCATGTTCATACTCTTCACGGTTCCCAAAACACCTGCAACTTCAATATAGTCATCGGTATCGAACGGCTTGTACGCGAGAATCATTGCGCCCGCAGCAAAGTTCCCCAAGGTGTCTTGCAGCGCGAAGCCAATAATGAACCCGGCGACCCCTAGACCTGCGAGCATAGGCGCAACGGACACCCCAATCTGCGCTAGTGCTAGAAAAAAGCCTAGGGCCACGATAGTGGCGCCGGTCATAGAGACCAGCACATCTTTCAAAAGAACCGAGATATTTTCACCGCGTGACAACAGCGTTCGGTGCACCGCTGCGCGCGCAAATCTGGCGAGCAATCGTGCACTGAACAAGATACCTAAAAACAGCGCAACTTGACTCGTAATATCCAGCGCCTGGCTAGACAGCCACTGCTCAAAACGCTGGGAAAAATCGTCAAAAAGCGTAGCCAGTAAATCTGCGTCAACCAAGGAAACTGAAACACCCTTTGCATGAGCAAGTAGCAGGCGACGCTGATCGGCGGTCTCAAGATCCAAACGCTCCAACTGAACTACCACCCGCTCTAAACGCTGCAGCGCTCGCTCAATCAATACTGTTTGTGTGGCAATCGCTGACTTCAATTCAGCATTATCAGGGCTACGCGTGAGCTGTCCCTTCAGCGCCTTTCGCGTGGCCTGATGAAACTCGATCATGCCAACAAGCTCTTCTGAATAGGCGCTTAAGCTACTCCGCGCCAACTTCTCGATCGTTTGCTTGGGGAATTTCAGTTGATCTCGAATACTGACAATATCGATGATTAGTTCAAGATAACGCAATCGCTGATTATCCAAGCTTGAGACTTGCGCCCGCGCGATAACTTTATCCTCGCCCGACAAACTTTCGAGCCGCGCCAGTCCCTCGTCAATCCGCGCCTCAATCTCCGCCAGTCGCGCAGTGAGCGCCTGATCGAGCGGTATGTTGTGCATTGCCAACCGAGCGGCTAGCTCGCCGCGGTCTATTTGAGCGGCTTCATTTTCTACAATTGATTGTGCGACCCTGCTGAAGGTAGATAAAAGACTCAGTGCGCGCTCGTCGTAGCGAAAGAGTGCTGCTTGCTCTCGCTCGCCCTGCGCACTAATCACGAGGTCGCGATCGAGTTCTAATGCAGAGAACTGTGCGCTTAACTCATCTAACAGCTGTATAGCGACTGTGACAGGGGGATGAATCTCTTCAGGAAACGGCTCTGTAGGAAAGCTCTCTTCAGGATTCACTTGTGCAGCTACTACCGAACTAAAGGCAAGCCCAAGCAACATTGAAACTATGAGCCCAAAACGCTGCTTAGAAAATGTTCGACTTCTCAATGACATAAATGCCCTCTACATTAGCCGTGTTGACTACGCCATTAAACGACGCTGACTAACCGCTGCAGCAAGATCATCTAAAACCCGCTCCGTAGTACTCCAATCCATACAAGGATCCGTAATACTTTGACCGTAAACTAGGGGTTCTCCAGGCTTTACACTCTGACTACCCTCTTCCAAAAAGCTCTCCAACATGATGCCACTTATTGCATGATTACCGCGCCGAATTTGGGTGGCTATATCTGCAGCCACGTCCGCCTGGCGCGCAGGTATTTTTCGACTGTTCGCGTGACTCGCGTCAATCATCAAGCGTTCAGGCAAACCCGCTTTTTTAAGCAAAGCGCAGGCGTCGTCCACCGAGAACATATCGTAGTTAGGTGATTTTCCACCGCGCAAAATTATGTGGCAGTCTTCATTACCCGTGGTCTCGAAAATGGCAGAGGAACCCTCTTTTGTTACCGACAAGAAGTGGTGGGGGCGTAAGGCAGCACCTATCGCGTCGACAGCTACTTGTACGTCGCCATCGGTCGCGTTCTTAAATCCCACAGGGCACGACAACCCTGAGGCTAGCTCTCGGTGTGTCTGACTCTCCGTTGTTCGCGCACCAATCGCGCCCCACGTGACAAGATCAGCAATGTACTGAGGCGATATGAGGTCGAGGTATTCCGTGCCGGTAGGTAAGCCCAGGCGATTCAAATCGACCAATAGCTGACGCGCTAAATGCAGCCCTTTATTAATATTAAAGGATCCATCGAGGTCGGGATCATTGATTAAACCTTTCCATCCTACGGTCGTTCTGGGTTTTTCGAAATAAACGCGCATGACGATGAGCAAATCATCTTGATAATGCTTCGCGAGAGCTAACAATCGGTGGGCGTAATCCATCGCCGCCTCAGGATCGTGAATACTGCAAGGCCCCACAACAACGATCAATCGGTCATCTTCACCGTGTAAAACGTGATGCAGTGCAGCGCGCGACTCCGCAACATGCTCGGCTGTCTCTTCACAGATAGGAATATCGTTGAGTAACTTCTGGGGAGAAACTAGCTCTTTAACTGTGTGAATACGCGTATCGTCAGTCAGGACTGTCATTCATTTTTCCAAAAAATTAAGAATTGTTAGACTCAAGTAATGCACTATCTATCAGTGCACCTATCGTGTTCGGCTCGACCAAATGGGCCGCATACCATGTGTGTAAACAGCGAATCCTGGTTGACTCAGCAATACCGCCGATACCACGCTCTTCGAGGGCCGCCATCATTCCTTTGCTGACAAGAAACGCGCGCTGCTCGTCTGTCAAATAGCTATTTCGCAGCTCTTTGTGACGAGCGTGGTCGTTGCTCATAGCCTCTTGCATCTCAAGGGAGCCTTCCACCTGTTCTTGCAGACGTGCGATCTCACCTTTCGCTTCGAGTCGATCCAAGCTCAAATTCAAAATCGGGTCGATTAGCCAAAACAGCGTCGGGAAAGGTTTTTTCTCAACGACTGACGCCACTCGGATAACCGCGGGCTCCCCAGCTGTATTGTAAGCGGCTATAGCGCGCAAACCGCGCGGCTGGCGGCCCAGTCGCGCCTCAATATAGGGAAGCCAGCGCGTCAGCTCGGATTCCAGAGAAAGAGATACATCAGTTTTCATGTGTGCATCTTAACACCTCATGGCATTTGACCGCGCTACTTAAGCGCAGTAAAGTTCGCGCGTCAGGTGCCTGCAGATCTTACGATTTGGGCAGGTTAAAAGGGAAGTCCGGTGAACTAAACTATCCGGCGCTGCCCCCGCAACGGTTAAAGCCCGATACCTGCCTGACAACGTTCAACCGCGGAGCGGAGGGCTCTGTCAGGTGAAAGAATCGCGTTGTGCGGTTCCTATCCTGCGTGTGCTCTAAACACAGCTCTCCCCACCAGTATTTTCTACTGCGAAGCCGATAACTCTCGGCGACAGGGAGCAACAACGTTTGATCTATAGAGCAGATGGCAACCAATCCGGCGCACGTAACCACAGCGCACCTCTACGCGTGTCTCTTTTGATGTTTCGCAATCTCACTACCCTCAGTTTAGCGGCATCCAGCTTCGTAGGAGCCGGTGCCGTAGCATCTGATGAAAAGCTCGAAGAGACCATTGTTGTCGCCTCTCGGGTTCCCACACCGATGTATACCCTCGGGGTATCCACTTCAACCCTCGATCGCGATGACATTGCGACGCTTGGCTACGCCACCCTTTCAGACCTTCTGGACATGCAAACTGGCGTCACTGTCAGTGAAGCGGGGGGCTACGGGAAAACCGGTACCATTCGCATTCGTGGCGAGGAAGGTTTCCGCACACGTATCCAGCTCGATGGCATCGATATCGCCGACCCTTCTTCACCACAAATCAGCCCTCGGATTGAACACCTGCTCAGCGAAGGCATCCAGCGTATTGAGGTGCTCCGGGGGCCACAAGGTTTAATGTATGGAGCAGATGCTGGAGGTGTCATTGCGATTACAACACGCCAACCGACAGATGCATTTAGTGCTGACCTTACAGCTGAAATGGGTAGCGATACGTTTCAGCGCTTGGGTGCGACACTGACAGGTGGTAGTGAGTACCTTTATGGCTCTATTAGTGCAGCAACGGTTGATACCCAAAATTTTAACGCACGCGAAATTGACAGTATCGCACCCGACGATGATGGCTATGAGAATAAAACCCTTCACGCGACGCTTACAGCTGTACTGAGTGAGCAGTGGCGCGCGGGCGGAAGCGCTCATAAGGTGGATGGCGCTAACGATTACGATGGGTGTTTCGATCCAGATACCTTTGCAACCGTTAATAACTGCACTGACGACTACGCCCAACTCGCCTGGCGCAGCTATGTTAATTGGTTCAATGACAAAACCGATGTCGTAGCCAGCTATGAGAGAAATACCATTGAGCGCCAGTACTTTACCGGAGCAGTGCAGACGTTCGAAACGGATGGTGGTCATGAAGAGCTTTCTGTTATCGCTAATCTTCAGCTTCCGTCGGATCAGCGTCTCACGATGGGAAGTGATTTTTTAGTGCAGTCGCTGAATGATGGCAGCGAAACGCGCTCCCGTAATAACAAGGCGTTCTTTGCGGAGTACGCTCGCAATTTTCTGAGCGGCAATATTCAAGTGGGTTACCGAACCGATGATAACGATGATTTTGGCCGGCACAATTCGTGGCGTGTGAGTACGTTTCAACCTCTTTCCCTGACTACGCTTCCACTTGCTATAACAGCCGCAGTAGGCACTGGCTTTCGAGCCCCCAGTCTTTATGAGATCGCTTATAACAAAGGTCCTTTTTCTTACGCGCCCGCGAGTGAGCAGCGACTGCTAGAAGAAACGAGCAAGGGCTGGGAAGTCGGCTTACGAATGGGCACACCTGACCAGCAGATAACGGCTACGTGGTTCTCACAAGATATTAGCAATGAAATTTATTTTGATTTATCGGGCTACTCGGGGTATCTGCAACGCCAAGGTGACAATAAATCGGAGGGCTTAGAGCTGGAGGGGATAGCAGCGTTGAGTCCTCAGCTTTCAGTCAAGGGTAACGTAACCTTTAATCGCACAGAAGATGCACTGGGTAATCAGCGTCCTTACCGGCCCGAGCTCACCGCCGCTGTGTCGCTAACCTGGCAGAATGCATGGTTGACGGCTTCGTTTACCGGACGACACACGCAAAGCGTTGTTGATACCGAGGGCGAGCCAATGGCTGACTACACACTCTTAGACAGTTCGTTCGCTGTGAATGTGAGCGACTCCCTGCAACTTACGGCACGTATCGAAAACTTAACAAACGAAACTTACCAGCAGATTCAAGGATACTTCAGTGCACACCGTACATGGTACTTGGGCTTGCGTTACCAATATTGAGGTTTTATGTCTGATAGTAAAACGACCACCAAAGAAGCACGGCACAAGCGTGCCATGGAAAAACAGAAAACTGCCGTGGATAGCTCTATTGAAGCTGCTGATATCGAGCGTGGCGTAGCTGTTCTATTAACGGGTGACGGCAAAGGTAAAAGCAGCTCAGCCTTCGGTATGGTGCTACGAGCCATGGGGTACGGCATGAAAGTTGGTGTTGTGCAATTTATTAAGGGCGAGCAATTATCGGGAGAGGAACTGTACCTACGCGACCGTTTCGATAAGGCCGACTTCTATCAAATGGGCACGGGCTTTACCTGGGATACACAAGATAGAAGCAATGACATTGCAGCTGCCAAAAGGACTTGGGGCGAAGCCGAGCGAATGCTATCCGATGCAAGCTACGACTTAGTCATTCTTGACGAGCTAACTTACATGATTGCTTTTAGCTACCTGGAGGAAAAGCGGATACTCGACGCGATTCAGCACCGTCCTGCGGAGCAAAGCGTTGTTGTCACGGGACGAGGCGGCGGCAGCGCACTCAGGGATATTATGGACACCGTTTCTGAAGTCAAAGACGTCAAACATGCCTTTACGTCAGGGATTCGTGCGCGTCGAGGCGTCGATTTTTAAGGTGCTAACCCAATCCGTCGACAACGCTATCGCTATTGGCTGGTTCACCGCTTATAAATTTTTCAATTCGCTTTTTTTGGGCCTATCAATTGGCTCAATCTTTGTTATCTATACGCCGTTATCGCCCGCTGTTTTTTCCGCCGGAGGCATCGGTCTAGCCCTTGGCACACTCGTTATTGCTACCCAATACCAAAAGCTTTTCACGGCTGAATGGTTTTTCAGCCTATCTCTTGTGGTTGAATTAACGATCCTTCTCGGGGTCATTGCCGTTCTGGTTTACCCAATTGGCACCTTTCTCGCGCTATTCGTTTATATCGGTTACCAGTTCAGCTTTGCATTTGGTAGCTACTTAGTGCGATGTGAAACCTTACTCATTGGGGACAAGAAAGCGCTGACACAGTTAGATATTGCCAAACAAGTGGGCTACCTAGTCGGCATGGCCGGCGCCTGGGGATTTTACGAAGCTATAGAAAGGGGCCATGGAGTAACAGACAAGTTACTCCAGGTACAAGCTATGCACTGGCCATTAGTCATTGTGGAGCTGGCCATCATTCTATTACTCATCTGCGCTTTTAAGAGACTATGGCAATCGGATCCCAACCTACCTGAATAATTTATTCAAGCAGATCTGGCTGTTCCTGAAGAATCACGTCGAACAGTGGCTGCCCACTGAACCAGCCTGCAAACGTACTGCCCACTTGCTGCTGTGTATATCTTGCCATTTCATCGGGAATTACCTTTGGTGTCCCGGCAGACTCAGCAAGTAATTGCGCCTGACAACTACGCTCGAAAGTAACGTACCACCAACACGTCTCCTCGATACTCTTTCCGACGGTGAGATGCCCGTGATTCTGAAGGATGATGGCCTTTTTATCACCTAACGTCGCCGCTAATCGGTCCCCCTCGCTCGTATCCACAACTACTCCCGTGTAGTCATCGAATAGCGCATGGTCTTCAAAGAATGCGCAGGCGTCTTGTGTTATGGGGTCGATAAGCCGGCCTAAGGACGACCACGTCTTACCATAAAGCGAATGCGCGTGAGCCGCTGCAACCACATCGGGTCTCGCGCTGTGAACACTGCTGTGGATCGCGAACGCAGCGGCATTAAGTATCCCATGCCCTTCTACTACTCGCCCATCATGGCTGACTCGCAAGAGGTCCAACACGCGCATCTGCTTAAACGAGCGACCCATCGCATTAACCCAGAAAGTATCGGGCTCAATGGGGTCTCGAACCGTAAAATGCCCGGCAACACCCTCGTCAAAACCAAATTTCCCAAAAACTCTCAATGCTGCTGCGAGTCTTTGCTTACGGAAGGTACGCTCCTCTTCCGGAGTACGATCACCGTTCATCATGGCATTCAAATCATCGGGGGCATTAAGTATCTGCGCTTTTAAAGACTCATTCATTGCTTATC
Organism: Luminiphilus sp.; assembly: GCA_036803865.1. Lineage (GTDB taxonomy): Bacteria > Pseudomonadota > Gammaproteobacteria > Pseudomonadales > Halieaceae > Luminiphilus. The sequence goes on along the minus strand of DAIRTN010000011.1, from coordinate 79,037 downwards.
CTCAACAGACTGTAATTTTAAATTATCGAGATACTGTCGATAAAACGCCATCGCAGCAATCGGTAGCTCTGCGGGGTCGGGAACAGCTCTCTCATTCGCGCGACATGATTCTACGTAGGCTGTTAAGCCTGATCCGAGCCGCGGAGACATCTCCTCAGGCTTCATGGGATCACCGCATTCAGAACAGGTCATCAGTGGCTTAGACTCTTTACCGCAGCGACTGTGCCAAAAGGTCATGGGTGGACCGGCACCATCGTCCATCCATTCATCCGCCCAGTTGCTGAGACTTACGAGCACCGGGTACAGCGCAAGTCCTTTTCGGGTGAGTCGATATTCGTAACGAACAGGTCGATCTTGATACGGAATACGGGTCAACACTCCCTCATCGACTAATTTTTGCAGCCTCTCCGCTAGGCGATGACGCGTCACGCCAAGAGTTCGCTGAAAGTCATCGAAACGTCGGGTGCCCTTAAATGCATCTCGGACTAACAGCAATGTCCAGCGCTCACCGACAATAGAGAGAGCGCGTGCGACTGAACAAACTTGCTGATCTACTTCATTCCATTTCATGCGGGCGCTGCCTATCGTCTGCTATTCGGCACATCGTTAGCTAAATTGCCAACAACCAGTAGCCCTCGTACCACGTACCGCATTCGCCTAATCTGCGTTTGCAGCATCTGCCCAGATCGCGAGCCTTCAAAGTCACTGTGTGCGCTCATCACGATACCTTTACTCATCTTGGTTGGATTATGCAACATTGCCCTAGGTGAGTCGATCTTGTGAGAGCTCCGAGCTAGCCGCTCTACATTAGGCATAAAAAAACCCGTGGGCTAAGCGCAGCACACGGGTTCTTAACCGACTATTTAATCAGCGGAAGTTTAATCAACCGAACTGATTCATGGTGTTGTCATCACCCGCCGCTTTCAACGCTGCATCACCAGAGAAGTACTCTTTGTGATCATCGCCCATGTCCGAACCCGCCATGTTTTGGTGGCGCACACACGCGATAGTCTGACGAATTTCTTTGCGCTGAACACCCGCTACGTAGCCCAGCATACCCGCCTCGCCAAAGTACTCCTTGGCCAGATTGTCAGTCGATAATGCCGCTGTGTGATAGGTTGGGAGCGTGATCAGGTGATGGAAGATTCCGGCCTCACGTGCTCCGTCCGCCTGGAACGACTGAATACGCTTATCCGCTTCAATTGCCAGATCGGTATCATCGTAGTCTACGCTCATCAACCCAGCGCGATCATAGGCACCCAGATCCTTGCCCTCTTCTGTCCACGCGTCGAATACCTGCTGGCGGAAGTTCAAAGTCCAGTTAAATGAGGGGCTGTTGTTGTAAACCAACTTCGCATTCGGCACGACGTCTCGGATTCGATTAACCATCGCGGCAATCTGTCCTACGTGCGGCTTCTCTGTCTCAATCCACAGTAGATCCGCGCCATTCTGCAGCGAAGTAATGCAGTCTAGTACAACGCGATCCTCTCCTGAATCCTTCTTAAATTGGAACAGACCAGACGCTAATCGGGCGGGCTTGAGTAACTTACCGTCCGCCTTCACTACCACATCGCCATTGGCAATATCTGCTGCACTTTCAATGTAATCGCCGTCAAGGAAACTATTGTACTTATCGCCAAGGTCGCCAGGCGCATTTGTCACGGCAATCTGCTTAGTCAAACCCGCACCTAGTGAGTCGGTGCGCGCCACAATAATGCCGTTCTCAACCCCTAGCTCTAAAAACGCGTAGCGAATTGCTCGAATCTTAGCGAGAAAGTCTGAGTGAGGCACCGTTACCTTGCCATCCTGGTGGCCACACTGCTTCTCATCGGACACCTGATTCTCGATCTGGATTGCACACGCACCAGCTTCAATCATTCTCTTCGCAAGCAGATAAGTTGCTTCTTCATTCCCGAAACCCGCATCAATGTCAGCAATGATAGGCACTACGTGGGTTTGGAAGTTGTCAATCTGATTCATTAACTGCTGAACTTCAGTATCGTTGCCTGCCTTACGAGCCGCGTCTAACGCGCGGAATAAACCGCCAAGCTCGCGGGCATCGGCTTGACGCAAGAACGTATAGAGCTCTTCAATCAAGGCTGGAACCGACGTTTTCTCGTGCATGGACTGATCAGGCAATGGACCGAACTCAGATCGAAGCGCGGCAATCATCCAGCCCGACAGGTAGAGATAGCTTTTGTCGGTTGTTCCGAAGTGCTTCTTGATCGAAATTAGCTTCTGCTGCCCGATGAATCCATGCCAGCAGCCTAGCGACTGAGTGTACTTAGAGGTATCGGCATCGTACTCCGACATGTCGTTACGCATGATGTCGGCGGTGTAACGCGCAATATCGAGCCCTGTTTGAAAGCGGTTCTGGAGCTTCATGCGGGCTGCATATTCAGGGCTGATATCGGACCATGTGCTGCCAGCCGCAGTAGTCACGCCCTCAAATTTCTTAATTGTATCCAGATAGATGCTCATGAGATGTCCTCGCTCGAACAAGTAATTGATCAAAAGCTAACGAATGCGTCAGCGTTGGCGCATATTACGGAGACAGGGAACATTTTTGAAATAAATAGATAAGATGCTTGCCATTCACCAAATGATTAAAGGTGAATGGCAGGACTTACTTTCGTAGGGGTATGTTTAGCGAGTTTTTTTCTGCTTCTTCTTGCGCTCTGCTTTCTTTACGTGCGCAACAAGTCGTCTACGACGATGTGCCTGCCGTTCTGTCAGCTTATTACGCTTACCGGCATAAGGATTATCTCCGGTACGCAATTCAATACGCACCGGTGTGCCCTGCAAATCCAGCTCCCGCCGGAAGACCTTCTCGAGATAGCGCGAGTAACTATTGGGTAAGTTATCGGTTTGCGTACCGTGAATAACAATGAGCGGGGGATTCTGACCACCTGCATGGGCGTAGCGCAATTTGACGCGCCGGCCATTGACCATGGGCGGAGGATGAGTAGCAACTGCATCCTCTAGAATCCGCGTTAATCGATTGGTATTTAAGCTGCGAGTGGCCGCTTCATGGGCCGTATGTACTGACTGGTACAGGTTGCCTACGCCCGTTCCATGCAACGCAGAAATAAAATGTATATCGGCGAAATCGACAAATTTTAGCCGGCGGCTAAGTTCTGAGCGAATCCACTCGCGCTCATCCGCATCGATACCATCCCACTTATTAAGTGCGACCACTAACCCCCTACCGGCATTGATGCACTGGCCGAGTAAGTGAAGGTCCTGCTCAACAATGCCTTCATGCGCATCCATCAGCAGAATAACAACGTGCGCCTCGGCAATGGCCTTAAGCGTTTTTACGATAGAGAACTTCTCGACCGTCTCTCGCACATTTTTTCTGCGTCGAACGCCCGCGGTATCGATAAGCGTGTAGTTCTGACCACGACGCTCGTAGTCAATATAAATGCTATCTCTCGTCGTGCCCGGCTGGTCATAAACAACGACGCGGTCCTCACCAAGCATACGATTGACCAGTGTCGACTTCCCCACGTTTGGGCGCCCAACAACTGCAACGCGAATCGCATCTGTATTCAAAGGCTCCGGCAACTCCACCGGCGGCAACGGCGCTAAAACGTCTTCGATCAGCTGCGTCACGCCACGATTATGCGACGCGGCGATAGTGTGGATATCGGCAATGCCTAAACGATAAAAATCGCTTGCAGCGACCTCTTCGCCGACACCATCAATTTTATTGACCACCAAATGAAAAGCTTTTTCAGACTGGCGCAAATGCTTAACAAGAGCCTCATCGCCTGGGTGTAAGCCGGCGCGACCATCGACCATAAGAAGAACGATATCGGCTTCGTCGATCGCGATAAGCGATTGAGTCGCCATGGCAACGTCAATACCCGCCTCATCGCCCGAGATACCGCCAGTGTCGATGACAATATAAGGCTGGTCTCCCAGCTTACCGTCGCCGTATTTGCGATCACGCGTGAGACCTGAAAGGTTTGCTACCAATGCATCTCGCGTACGAGTCAATTGATTAAAGAGCGTAGATTTACCCACATTGGGGCGCCCTACTAGGGCGATAACAGCGGTCACTTTTTAGTTTTTAACCTCAATGTCGTACGCAATTAGCTCTCCGCTATTACCGTACACATATAAAATGTTGCCTTTAGCAATCATATCCGCCCGCGCGCCATCACTGTCTGGCCTATCACGTCCGACTATTACGCCGTCTACTTGCGAGAGAAGGTGTAAATAACCTTCGAAATCTACTACCGCGACATAACTGCCGATCGGCGTTGGGCGCGAAAGCTCCCGATACCCAAGCTCAATATTTTGCCAACGAATACTCTGTCCATTGCGAAGGAAAGCGCTAACCGTCCCATCTTCATCTGCTACGTAAACGTTACCAAAACCTACGGATACACCGGATACCGCGGAAACATTACGCTGCCATAGCTTGCGGCCTGCTCGCATTTCCAGCGCGACGATTCGCCCCTGATAGCTGGCCACATAAAGCTCAGCACCTTGAACCGCCATCGTGCCGTCGATATCGACGATTCGCTCAATCTCAGAACGTCCTTGAGCAATGGCGACTCGCGCCTCCCAAACGACGCTGCCAGAATCTAAGGATACAGCGATGACCTTGCCATCTGCGAAACCGGCAATCACAAAGTCATTGTAAATTATTGGTGTTGAAGTACCTCTCAAGGTTAGTACGGGGACATCGTTGCTAAATGTCCACAGCTTGTCGCCCGTCTCATAGTCGAAGGCCATCAACTTACCGTCATAGGCTTGTGCTACGACGACTTGACCATTGCTTTGAGGAGCAGCCAATACTTCGCCCGTTACCGGTTGGCGCCAAATTTCTGAGCCGTCTTCAGCACTCAAGCGCATGACGAGGCCATCGGCACCACCGAGCAACAAGGAGTCTCGGTACTTCCCTACTCCACCGCTAATCGGTATCTCGAGCTCACTTTCCCACCGTAGCTTTCCAGAGTCGGCATCAAAAGCCGCTAATTCACCCTCTTCAGAAACGGCATAAATCACACCATCGGCGAGTAGCGGATTGAGACGGTACAAACCGTCTCCCTGGCCATTACCTACTGATCGTGACCATCGCTTATCCAGCACTACAGTCTCATTGATATCGGTTAGCTCAACAGGTGCCGTCGGATCGTAGTCCTCATCGTCAAACCATTCACCGATGGTTTCACAACCGGACAAGCCCACGAGCACAGCCAGAGCCACTAGAGTTCGAGTGAGTTTCACGAAGACTGCTCCTCATTCGCGAGGCGAGATTCTAAGCTCGTAATCTTTGCCTCGAGAAGCCCAGGAGGACTCCCAAGATCCAATGTTGCCGCTCGCGCTTCCAAGTACGCATTCAGTGCTTCGCGCTGACGGCCCGCAGCCAAATGTAGGTCGCCTCGAGCAATGGCATAGGCTGCGGGTAGCGAACCATTTGATTGATTCAAGATAGCGAGAGCCGCCGATTCTTCTCCTGTAGCAGCAAGTACGCGCGCGAGCCGGAGCTGAATAAGTTGACCTAACTCGGACTGACTATCACCCGCAGCGAGCGCGTCACGCAAGTATTGCTCGGCAGCACTCAGTTCGCCTTTCTCGACAGCCCGCTTAGCCAGCACCATACCGGCAAATTGTGCATACGTTGTATTCGAGTGGGTGTCGATTAAATTCTGCGCTAACCGCTCACCTGCTGCTTGAAGACTCGGAACGTCGGCATTCAACGCCGCTTCGGCCTGGGCCCACGTATCAGCCGCTGCCGCCGTTTGTTGGGCATCCCAGCCCTGATACTGCTGCCAGCCGAGAGTGCCACCCACGGCTAAAATGACTGCCACAATCGTGCTACGGCCGTTTTCATCCCACCATCGCTTGAGTGCTTCTACCTGTTCGTCGTCTTCTAAATGATCTGCCATGACTTATTCCTTTACTTACTCATCAGCTGTGCTTTGTTTAAGCCAGCTAGCTAATTCTTCATCGGGAAATGTTGCCTGCTCACCCTCGCCACGCAATGGCTTTAGGGTGACTGAGTTTGAGCTGACTTCTGACTCACCATAAACCAGGGCGTATCGCGCGCCACTCTTATCTGCTCGTTTAAATTGGCTTTTGAAACTACCACCGCCGAGATTCACTTGAATAGCCAAGTTTGGCAATGCACTGCGCAAAGCCTCAATACGCGGTAGAGCATGAATTTGCGCAGCCCTGTCAACGGTAATAACAAAGATATCAAGCGTATCGCTCGCCTGCTGGCCCATTGCATCTAAAAGCAAGACTAGGCGCTCTAACCCTATTGCAAAGCCCGCTCCCGACGTATCGCGGCCGCCAAACTGCGCAACAAGCCCATCGTATCGACCTCCACCACACACGGTACCCTGCGCACCAAGCGCGTTGGTAGTCCATTCAAACACTGTTTTATTGTAGTAATCGAGCCCTCGTACCAGACGCTGGTTAATCACGTACTTCACCCCAGCCGCCTCCAGCATATCGCGGAGTATCTCAAAGTCCGCTAGAGACTCCTCATCGAGGTAATCGAGCATTTGTGGAGCGCCATCGAGGAGCGCTTGCGTTTCAGCATTCTTACTATCGAGAATCCGCAGCGGGTTACTCTCTAACCGTCGCTGACTGTCTTCATCAAGCTGCTCTTTACGCGCAGACAAATACTCAACTAAGGCGTCACGATACGCCGACCGCGCTTCGCTATTGCCTATAGAGTTAATCTCCAGAGTTAATGCGTCCTCAATACCCAAGTCCCGCCACAGTGCTCGACACATGAGAAGTAACTCTGCATCAAGATCGGGAGTACCCACACCAAACACCTCAACCCCCAATTGGTTGAACTGACGCTGCCGACCTTTTTGTGGTCGCTCGTAGCGAAACATCGGCCCGGTGTACCAAAGCCGCTGCTGAGTACTGATCAGGTTGTGCTGCACTGCCGCTCTTACGCACCCGGCAGTACCCTCGGGCCGAAGTGACAGGCTGTCGTCGCTTCGATCATTGAAGGTATACATCTCTTTCTCAACAATATCAGTCACCTCACCAATAGAGCGGGCAAACAAACTTGTCGATTCAATGATAGGTAGTCGCACTTCTTGATAGCCGTAGCTATCAAGAACACGCTTGGCTGCGCCTTCAACGCGCTGCCATTGGGGAGTGCTGTCGGGAAGAATATCTACCATTCCCCGAACAGCTCGGTATTGACTCATAAATAATCCGTTTTCAGTTGCGGGCGATTACATCGGCATCGGCCGCAGCGCGCTCTTGCTCAAGAGTTGCGGCTCGCTGGCGAATTACCGATTCCAAATGATCGACAAAGTCCTTGTTGCTCACTTTGTGATCGGGCTCACCTGCCAAGTAAATAAGGTTACTGGGGTCAGCGCCTGTCAAACCGACATCCGCCTCACGAGCCTCTCCAGGACCATTCACAATGCAGCCGATAACCGCGACATCCATCGGCGTACGGATATCGTCTAGACGCTGCTCAAGTTGGTTCATCGTGCCTATGACGTCAAAATTCTGGCGAGAGCAGCTAGGACAGGCAATAAAATTGATTCCATTAGCACGCAACTTCAAGCTCTTCAGGATCTCAAATCCGACTTTGACCTCTTCAACAGGGTCTGCAGCTAAAGACACTCGCAGGGTATCGCCAATGCCGTCCATCAAAAGCATGCCCAATCCAACGGCAGATTTAACAGTGCCTCCTCGCAGTCCACCGGCCTCGGTAATTCCAAGGTGAAGCGGCTGGTCTATCTTCTTGGCGAGCATCCTGTACGCATCAACGGCCATAAATACTTCAGAGGCTTTCACGCTGACCTTGAAGTCCGCGTAACCGTAGCGATCGAGAATGTCCACGTTGCGCATCGCTGATTCAACTAAGGCCTCAGCCGTAGGCTCTGGATACTTGCGCATCAGCTCTTTGCCAAGCGAACCTGCATTAACACCGATACGAATTGGAATACCCCGATCGCGACAAGCAGCGATCACCTCGCGTACTTTCTCCTCACGGCCAATGTTCCCGGGATTTATTCGCAAGCAGTCAACACCATACTCAGCGACTTTTAGGGCGATATTATGATCAAAGTGAATATCTGCCACCAAGGGTACCGAAACTTGCTCGCGAATCTTTTTGAATGCCTCAGCAGCATCAAGGCATGGCACAGAAATACGGACAATGTCTGCACCCGCATCAGCAATCGCTGAGACCTGTGCAACCGTGGCCGCCACGTCACGGGTTTCAGTGTTTGTCATGCTCTGAACAGCAATAGGAGCATCGCCGCCAACCGGCACGTTGCCCACCATTATTTGTCGGCTGACCCTACGCTTTATTGGTGTTTTCGATTGCATCAATCAAACCCTTTCCTGTTGTCGACCATTGTACATGTTCGACACTTGCCACTCATCACAGCCTGCCTTTCGCGGCCTGATCCTGCAAGTAACGCTGATATTCAGGGGAGTCAGCGTATAGATTCCTAAGGGCCAACTCATAGCTACTCACAGCATTTTTATCACCTTGCCCCCGAGCAATTTCCAGTCCCAAAATCAGACCACGTGGAGGCTGGCGCCTAACAACAGTTTGGTACACCGCATAGTAGCTCTCGGCGGCCTTAAAATCACCCGCCCTGACCTTTAAAAACCCCATTTCTAGAAGTGCTAGCGGGTTTCGGCGATCCATACGCAATGCGCGCGTAAACGCTTGCTCGGCACCTGAGTCGTCGGTCAGTCGTAACCGACATAAACCCAAATTGACATAAGCGAGAGGACGGCCAGAGTACAAAGAATCCAAGGTCACCCGCTCAAACTCAGGCTCGGCGTCCTCGAATCGGCCTAAAAAAAACAAGAACGCTGCGTAATTGTTTCGAGCTCGTGAAAAGTCAGGGTCGAAACGCAAGGCTCTCTTGAAGTTCTCCTCGGCGAGTTCGTACTCGCCAGTACTCTGGTAAACAAGTGCAAACGCTTCGAAGACCTCTGCGTTATTACTGTCAATCTCAGACGCAAGCTCCAGATTACGTTTGGCGTTTTCCCAGTCACCGCTGCCAATATATTGGCGCGCGAGTTCAACTCGACGACTCAGCGCGGCAGCCGGATCGGCTTCTACGTCATTGCCCCCTGTCGTCTCAGTAACGCAAGCGCCAAGCAGCAACATGACGAAGATGAGCAGAGAACGACGTATCATGGAGTCACCTCGGAAGCATGCTGCTCTCGATAACGTTCAGCACGACGCGTTCGATCGACGACGTCACCCACAAGTTGGCCACAGGCAGCATCAATATCATCGCCGCGCGTTGTGCGAATCGTCACAACAAAACCTGCGTCAATAAGCACCTTCCAAAATCGACTCACAGCGTTACCACTCGGCCGCGAAAAACCCGAGTTAGGAAAGCTATTGAAGGGGATCAAGTTAATCTTGCAAGGGTAATGTTTAAGCAGCTCACTCAACTCTCGAGCATGTTCCGGCTGATCGTTAATGCCGGCCAACAGCGTGTATTCAATTGTGACGACACGCTTTCTGTCAGTTTGGGCATCAATGTAGCGTTGACCGCTAGCCAGCAGCTCAGCAATTGGATAGCGCTTGTTGATCGGAATGATCTTAGATCGAATTTCATCATTCGGCGCATGCAATGAAATCGCCAGGCTGACGTCAGAAAACTCAGCCAATTTGTCGAGCGCGGGCACAACACCGGATGTACTCAATGTGACTTTGCGCTTTGAAAGACCGTAACTCAAATCGTCAGTCATGAGGCTCATGGCCGCTACGACGTTATCAAAATTTAACAGCGGCTCACCCATGCCCATCATGACAACATTGGTAACGACTCTCCGACTACCGGGCTGCCAAGCACCGTATGAATCAATGGCCAGCCATACTTGGCCGATAATTTCCGCAGCTGTGAGGTCTCGTTGAAAACCTTGCTTTCCGGTAGAGCAGAACTTGCAATCTAGACTGCAACCCACTTGAGATGAAACACACAGGGTTGCGCGGTCACCATCGGGTATCAATACGGCTTCAACCAAACTGCCACCCTCAACCCTAATAGCCCACTTACGTGTTCCATCAACAGAGTCATGTTGCTCAGCAATTTCGGGGGGACGAACTTCGGCGCACTCAGCAAGCCTCTGACGCAGTGCCTTGCCTAAATTAGTCATCAAGTCAAAGTCACGAACTCCTTGATGATGTATCCATTTCATAAGCTGCTGAGCTCGGAAGCGTTTCTCTCCTAGCTCATCAAAAAAAGCCTCCATTTGCTCACGCGTAAGCCCCAGCAAATTAACTTTCTGCTGGAGCTCACTCGTTGCAATGATGGCTTCATTAGCTGTCATAGTGACCACAGTGGCTTTGAGA
>DAIRTN010000011.1:32139-68613 GCA_036803865.1 Luminiphilus sp. | reverse complement strand
TAGCCCTGCTCTACTTAACGACCGCAAATCTCGCTAGCTGCAAAGAAATAAGCGATTTCACGCGCTGCAGACTCAGGCGAATCAGAGCCATGAACGGCATTAGCATCGATTGTTTCTGCAAAATCTGCACGAATGGTGCCCGCTGAAGCTTCCTTGGGGTTAGTTGCGCCCATCAGGTCACGATTTTTAAGTACCGCGCCTTCGCCTTCTAAAACCTGAACCATGATGGGGCCCGAGGTCATAAAAGTAACGAGGTCAGCAAAAAATGGTCGCTCTTTGTGCTCGGCGTAAAAACCACCCGCAACTTGGTCTGAAAGGTGCAGCATTTTTGCGGCAACAACGCGCAAACCGGCCTGCTCAAACCGCGTATAAATTTCGCCTATAACGTTTTTACCAACCGCATCAGGCTTAACAATAGAAAGGGTGCGCTCAACTGCCATGTAACTCTCCGTAATTCAGGAATCAATTTTTAGGGCACTTCAAAAGCGCCCTTCCAAGGCAGCGGAGTATACGGTCTTTTGCTACCCCTGATAACAATTTAGCGTCAGTCTGGGAATAGGTCACAGGCTCTCTGTTAGTGGTGCTCGCGGGCATGATTGATGGTGTAGCGTGGAATCTCAACCACTAGAGGCTCCTCGTTGACCACCGCCTGGCAAGACAATCGCGATTCGGGCTCAAGACCCCAAGCTTTATCAAGATAATCCTCCTCAAGCTCGTCCGCCTCACTAAGCGACTCGAAACCCTCACGAACTATGACGTGACACGTCGTGCAGGCACATGACATTTCACACGCATGCTCAATCTCGATGTCGTTGCGCAGAAGCACCTGACAAATTGTCTCCCCTGGCTCAGCTTCAAGAGCCGCTCCCTCGGGACAGAAATCACGATGGGGCAATACAATAACCTGCGTCATTCTTCGAATTCCTTATCAAGTGCATCTAGAGACATGCCGCCAAGTGCGGCCTGAATACTTCGGTCCATCCGGCGCGTAGCAAACACCTCAGTGGCGCGACCCGCCGATTCAGTTGCCGAACGTATTTCATCTGCGTTATCAGACTTCGCTACTGCCTCTAACTCTGACATCACCTGCTCCAGGAGGGCACGCTCACTATCGGAAAGAAGATCTCCGTCGACATCTAACGCAGCCGCCACACCCTCGATCAATTGCTGAGCATCGGTGCGAGCCTCAACGAGCTGGCGTGCTCGCATATCCTCGCTGGCAAATTCGTAACTTGCTCGCAACATGTCAGCGACCTGATCATCTTGCAAGCCAAATGCGGGCTTCACCACAACATGCGCCGTTGTACCTGTCGTTTCCTCTTGCGCTGACACCTCCAAGAGGCCATCGGCATCGACTTGAAACGTCACGCGAAGCCTAGCCGCACCAGCGACCATCGGCGGAATACCCTTTAGCTCAAAACGAGCCAGTGAGCGGCAATTCTGCACCTGCTCTCGCTCGCCTTGCACTACGTGCACATCCAAACCAGTCTGTCCGTCGCGCGCCGTGGTGAACTCCTGAGCCCGCGTAACCGGAATCGTCGTATTACGAGGTACGATACGCTCAACGAGTCCACCGAACGTTTCAACGCCAAGCGACAGGGGCGTCACATCAAGCAATAGGACATCCTCGTCACTGCGATTGCCCACCAAAATATCGGCTTGGCGCGCTGCACCCATAGCAACTACTTGATCAGGGTCTAAACTACAAAGGGGTTCATTCGCGAATAGAGCGCCAACCACCTCTTTGATGATCGGCATCCGAGTTGAACCGCCCACCATAATAATATCGTCGATTACATCTACGCCTGCATCCAGAACGCACTGACGACAAGCATCAAGAGTCCGGTTAACAAGATCGGCATTGACGGCATTGAACTGCTGTCGAGTAAGCTCTGCATTAGCAGGTGCCTCAGGAATAACATCGGTCAGATTGACCAACACACACTCATTGTCAGTCAGTGATTCCTTTATGCGTCGAGCTGCCGTCAGCAATCGACGTCGAGCACTGCTGTCCGAAACGCTTAACTGGTACTGAGAAACAAAATAATCGGCCAAATTTTTATCGAAATCATCGCCACCGAGAGCGCTATCACCACCGGTAGCAAGCACCTCAAAAACGCCCTTATGTAAACGCAGGATAGAGACATCAAAGGTCCCACCGCCCAAGTCATAAACGGCGATAGTCCGATCATCCGTATCGAGATCAGACGCTATGCTATCCAGTCCGTAGGCAACGGCTGCAGCCGTAGGTTCATTTAATAAGCGCAATACTTTTAAACCCGCGAACTCTGCAGCTTGGCGCGTCGCTTGGCGCTGGGCGTCGTCAAAATAAGCGGGGACAGTAATAACAACGCCATCGATATCCTCATCGAGCGCGTCGAAAGCGCGGGCTTTAAGGGCGCGTAGAATGTCCGCTGACACCTCTACGGGCGTTTTGGCACCCGCTGACGTCGCGAAGGCGAGAACATCGCCCTCGGCAAAATGAATATGGCTAGCATCGTCGATATCGACTCGTGCTCGACCCATAAAGCGCTTCGCAGAGGCAATGTTATCGGCTTGATCCGCATTCATATGTTCAAGCGCCGCAAAACCCACAACGGTATTTTCTGGCGTGTAGTGAACAACGGAGGGCAACGTGCCGCGACCTTGCGAATCGGTGAATACGGTAAGATGCCCGCCGTTATAATGCGCGACTAAGCTGTTAGTGGTGCCTAAATCGATACCCAACCCCACCTTTCGACGTCGGATGACTGGAGCTGAAGCACCAGGTTCGGCTATCTGTAAGAGGGCCATGGTATGTCCTACTGGCTATTTTCGCGGCGCTCAACTTCTTCGCGCAATTTTTTGAGGTAGAGCAAATGGACCCAAGCCGTCCCTGCCCGATCGAACTCACCCTGAGCGTAGGCATCCCGAAAGATACCAACCTGACTATCGAACAGCTGACGGGATTCAGCGGACAGTTGATTATGCGCGTCACTTTGGCCGGGCGGTATAGATTGAAGCTGCTCACGCAACTCCATTTGCTGCATTAAAAATTCGCCGGAGGGGGCTTGCTTTTCGAGTGCTTGTAGATCGAAACCCTCACATTGAAGCAAAAAACCTGCGCGGCTTGTGGGGTCGCTCAGAATCTGAAAACCCGCATTAATATCCGCCGACATCTGAGCCGCTACACGACGATCCGCATCGGAGCCGTCACTGAAGCGGTCAGGGTGGAATTGCTGCTGAAGCGTCCGATAGCGATTACCCAAATCTTTTACATCAAGATCAAAGCACGTTGGAATCCGAAACAAGTCGAAATAATTTCGCGCGCTCCCGCCTTGCATACCCTCGGATACCGTCATCGTTTAAACTGTAAAACTCTCGCCGCAACCACACTCGCCATTTACATTGGGATTTTTAAATTCCAAGCCTTGATTGAGCCCTTCCTGTGCAAAATCCACAACCGTGCCATCGAGATAGACCAAACTTTTGGGGTCGACGAACAGTTTGACACCGAAACCTTCAAAGACCTGATCTTCACTCTCTGGCTGATCGACAAACTCCAGCACATAAGCGAGACCCGAACATCCTGATGTCTTAACACCTATCCGGATACCCTCACCGTGTCCTCGAGAAGCCAACTGCCCACTGACGTGCTTGGCCGCTGACTCTGTCACGCTAATAGCCATTACTGTCCCTGCTTATCGCGGTAGTTCTTCACTGCTGCTTTGATAGCGTCTTCAGCCAGTACAGAGCAGTGTATTTTGACGGGAGGCAACGAGAGCTCTTGCGCTATTTCCGTGTTCTTAATTGACGCAGCTTCATCGACACTCTTGCCTTTAACCCACTCGGTTAGCAATGAACTCGACGCAATTGCACTACCGCAACCATACGTCTTGAATTTTGCATCCTCGATGACGCCTTGATCATTTACCTTAATCTGTAAACGCATCACGTCACCACATGCAGGCGCTCCCACCATACCGGTACCAACACCCGCATCACTGTCGTCAAGCTTGCCGACATTCCGCGGATTTTCGTAGTGGTCAATTACCTTATCACTGTAAGCCATACCTACCTCCACAGCACGCGACCATCGCGCGCATTAACTAGTTTGAATTAGTGTGCCGACCACTCGATCGAGCTGATGTCTACGCCGTCTTGGTACATATCCCACAAGGGGGACAATTCACGCAGTTTCTCAACTGCTCGGCGGACTTGATTGATCGCGTGATCGACCTCTGCCTCGGTAGTAAAACGACCGAAGCTGAATCGCAACGAACTGTGCGCAAGCTCATCGTTAAGACCGAGCGCACGTAACACATAAGAAGGCTCTAAACTGGCTGACGTGCATGCAGAACCGCTTGAAATCGCCAAGTCTCGCAACGACATGATCAGAGACTCGCCTTCGACGAATGCAAAACTCACGTTGAGCGCACCCGGCAAACGCTGCAGTTCATCGCCGTTGATATGAACTTCTGCCATATCTTTCACGCCATCCCAGAAGCGCTGCCGAAGAGCCGTCAAACGAACAGCCTCCTGCCCTATTTCCTCTTGAGCTATTCGCGCGGCCTCGCCCATTCCAACTATTTGATGAGTGGCGAGCGTACCTGAACGCATGCCACGCTCATGACCACCGCCATGGGTTTGCGCTTCGATACGAACGCGCGGTTTACGTCGGACATAAAGTGCGCCAACACCCTTCGGACCATACATCTTGTGCGCAGACATCGACAATAAATCAACCTTCATCGTGGCCATGTCTAAGGGCATCTTGCCAGCGCTTTGTGCTGCGTCGACGTGATACAACACGCCGCTCTCTCGACATACTTCACCGATCGCCGCAATATCATTAACGACGCCGATTTCGTTATTAGCATGCATTATGCTCACTAACACAGTGTCGTCACGAATCGCGTCACGAACCATTTCAGGCGTTGTTAGCCCTTTATCGTTCGGATCAAGGTAGGTTATCTCGTAACCCTCTCGCTCCAACTGCCGACACGTATCTAGCACTGCTTTGTGCTCGATCTTAGAGGTAATGATGTGCTTACCTTTCTTGCTGTAAAAATGAGCGACGCCCTTTATCGCGAGGTTATCGGACTCGGTGGCACCCGACGTCCATACAATTTCGCGCGGGTCAGCGCCGATTAAGTCCGCAACATGATTGCGCGCATTCTCCACGGCCTCTTCTGCCTTCCAACCAAAGACATGTGAGCGAGAGGCGGGGTTACCAAACGTACCCTCGATGGACAGGCAATTCGTCATTGCCTCAACCACGCGCGGATCCACAGGCGTAGTCGCCAGGTAATCAAAATAAATAGGTGTTTTCACTGTTGCGTTCATATTGATGAACTCCAAAAAGATAATTCCATAACAACTTCGATTAGCGAAGCACCAAACGTTGAGTATTGTCAGCCGAGTCGCGGTGCTGAACACCTGCCATTTCTCGCGCTCTGTTACGCGCTACCAGCTCTGCCAGACTAATAGCGTTGAGAAATTCATGTATTTGCTCGCTCAAATCCTGCCACAGATGGTGAGTCAGGCAGGTTTCTCCGTTGTAGCAATCGCCCTTACCATTACAGTTAGTGACGTCTACCGATTCGTCTACGGCATCGATGATCTCCGCGACAAAAATGCCGTCGCAGCTGCGAGCAAGCCGATAACCACCACCGGGACCGCGAACGCTGGACACTAAGCCACCACGCCGCAGTTTCGCGAATAGCTGCTCTAAGTAAGACAGTGAAATCTCCTGACGGCCAGATATGTCCGCCAAGGAAATCGGGCGTTCTTCACCGTGAATCGCCAAATCCAGCATTGCTGTTACGGCATATCGGCCACGCGTCGTTAACTTCATAGTCCGTCCTCTTTCCTGAGGGTCAGTATGACAAAACCTACTAAATTACTCAAGTAAAAGGCTTAGTAATTTAGTAGGTTTTTAGTGTGCCCTCGAGGCTCTGTTCAAGCGTTGTTAATAACGCATTCTTTTAGCCACGCTCCTTCAGGCGTTTTTGAGTCTCAGAGAGCATGCCACGCAAAATGTTAAGCTCCATCTCATCGAGACGGACACGATTGAACAGCCTGCGCAAGCGACGCATAAGCTGCCTTGGCGCCTGAGGGTCGAGGAACTCGATATCAATTAACGTCTCCTCTAAATGCGTGTAAAAGCGCGTCATGTCCGCGGTTGTAGCAAACGGCGTGTCCCAATTAGCATCTTGCTCGGCAGGGATACTGTCACCTAACTCGGTCATGCGTATTTCATAGGTCAAAATTTGCACCGCCATCGCGAGGTTAAGCGACGGATACGCATCATGAGTGGGGATATGACAATGCAAATTACACAGCTGCAACTCTTCGTTAAGCAGTCCCCGATCCTCTCGACCAAAGAGAATGGCTACGCTTTCACCCGCTCGGGCCTGCCTTACGATGCGCTCTCCGCAATGACGTGCATCTTGCACAGGCCAAGGGATTCTTCGCTCGCGCGCACTGGTACCCACCACAAACTGCGCATCAGCAATGGCCTCCTCCACCGTTTCCACGACTCGCGCATTCTCTAAAACATCGATTGCGGATGCCGCGCGCCATTCAGCTTCTGGAGCGGGAAATGTCCTTGGTTTAACCAAGGTGAGGCGTGTTAGACCCATATTTTTCATCGCCCTGGCGACACCTCCGATATTACCGGCGTGGGTCGTATGTACGAGAACTACTTGAATATTGTTCGGATCCATTGGTTTGCCTGAGAAAATTTGGTGACGAAGTGTAACAAAAGCCCGTTATGTGATCTGCTTTTGCCTGCTATGATGCGCGCCCTCATGAAGTCCTGTAGTAAATGGACCAATGACACGTTTTCGTAATACAGATGCCTGCTAAGGAGAAACCCATGGAGCCGATGACCACGATAGCCCTGCGTGCTGCAAGAAAAGCCGGGGACTTAATCGTTCGAGCTTCAGACGAACTGGATCGAGTCGGACACCGCGCTAAAGGAGCTGCAGATTTTGTCACGGAAGTTGACATTGCCTCCGAGCGGGAAATTCTTTATCACTTGCAAAAGGCGTATCCAGACCACGCATTTCACTGTGAAGAAAGTGGCTTAACGGGCAGCCCAGATGCGCAGTACACCTGGTTAATTGACCCGCTTGATGGCACCTCAAATTTCATGCGCGGAATTCCACACTATTGTGTATCACTAGCCTGCCTAAAGGATGGCAAATTAGAGCATGCTGTTATTGTAGATCCAGTAAGGCGCGAGGAGTTTATTGCATCAAAAGGTCGTGGCGCACAGGTCAACGGACACCGCGTCCGGGTCAGCAATGCCACTGAACTTCGAGAATCGCTTCTTGGAACAGGAATACCCTTTTTAGGTCACGAACAGGAAAAGCTGCCCGCGTATGCCGAAACCATGAGCACGCTAGCCGGCCAATCGATGGGTATACGTCGCGCGGGTGCGGCAGCCCTCGACCTCGCTTATGTGGCTGCTGGTCGTCTAGATGCGTTCTGGGAGATCGGCCTCAAACCGTGGGATATCGCCGCTGGCGCGCTGCTTATAAAAGAAGCCGGCGGACTTATCGCGGACTTCAATGGCTCAGAGAACTACTTAAGCAGTGGCAATGTGGTCTGTGGCGCGCCAAAGATATTCAAGCAAGTGCTACAAACTGTGGGGCCTAAGCTCAGCTGATCAAGGCTGAGCTTCGTCTGACTCGAGACCTTCCTTCACCGGGATAGCAACGTCTTCTTTCGAAACACCCATCGCGAGCAACGTGGTTGCGGAAACATAGATAGACGAGTACGTACCAATAGCAACACCAACCAGCAGCGCCAGTGCGAAACCGTGAATCATCTCTCCACCGAATACAGCCAGCGCCAAAAGCACTAACAGCGTGGTTAAAGACGTGACTAAGGTCCGCCCAAGCGTTTCTGTGAGGGACACGTTAATGGCTTCGATAGTACTCACGCGTCGAAGCTTCCTGAAGTTCTCTCGAATACGATCAGCAACTACAATGGTATCGTTTAAGGAATAGCCAATTACGGCGAGCACCGCCGCAAGCACCGTGAGATCGAACTCAATACCCGTCAGTGAAAAGAAGCCCAGAACGAACAATACGTCGTGAATCAAAGCGACAACCGCGCCCACAGCAAACTTAAACTGAAACCGAAAGCCGACGTAGAGCATCACCAGGCCGAGAGCCAGCAGCATTGCTAGCCCGCCCTGCTCGCGCAGTTCATCGCCCACCTGCGGACCAACAAACTCGACGCGTCTGAGCTCCACATCAACCGGAGACGCGGCTCGTAATACTTCGACCATTGCCACGCCTTCATCGTCACTAAAGCCCTGAGGCAATCTAACGAGAACGTCTCGATCAGTACCAAAACTCACAACCACCGCACCTTGATAGCCACTCTGATCGAGAGTTGAGCGAATAACGTTTAAATCGGCGCTATCGGCGTACTCGACTTCGACCAATGTTCCACCGGTGAAGTCCAAGCCCCAATTGAGTTGTTGCACGCTAAGAGAACCGACGGCAATAGACATGGCTATCGCGGAGAAAATGGCGGCCGCAAGGCGCCACTTCATAAACGGTAAAATATTCATGCGCCACTCCCATCAATCGGCTTGGGTAATTTCCCAATGGACAGACTATCGACACGGCGGCCGCCATATATAAGGTTAGTGATGGCTCGAGTGCCCATAATGGCGGTAAACATTGACGTCAGGATACCCAGCGATAATGTCACCGCGAAGCCTTTGATTGGCCCAGTGCCCACGGCATACAAAATGACGGCAACAATTAGCGTTGTGATATTGGCGTCGAGAATAGTCGCGACAGCTCGCTCAAAGCCGGCATGAATAGCCATTTGTGGTGACATGCGATTTGCCAATTCCTCTCTAATACGAGCAAAAATCAGCACGTTTGCATCCACCGCCATACCCACTGTCAATACGATACCTGCAATACCGGGCAGGGTCAGAGTGGCACCCAATAAAGACATAAATGCGACTAACAATACCAAGTTCACCGTCAGCGCTATGACCGCTGCCACACCAAAAACGCGGTAGTACAACACCATGAATAGCACGACAAGCGACAACCCTATCTGCACCGATTTAACGCCCAGTGCAATGTTCTCGGCGCCCAGAGACGGGCCCACGGTACGCTCTTCGACAAAGGTAATGGGTGCGGCAAGTGCGCCTGCGCGCAGCATCAAAGCGAGCTCTGACGACTCCCCGGGGCTATCAAGGCCCGTAATTTGGAACTGGGCGCCCAGTGAGGACTGGATAACAGGCGCAGTGAGTAGCTTCTTTTCATCGTAGGGGACACGAATCGCAATCTCTTCACCGGCTTCATTCTGTTCATAACGAGTGCGGTACTTGCGCTCGATAAACAGAACCCCCATGCGACGCTTAATATTGTCTCTAGTGGCTCTGGACATGAGCATACCGCCCTCACTGTCCAAGCTGATCGACACGTTGGGCTGCCCATTCTGGTCAAAACCTGCGTTGGCACCAGAAACACGCTCGCCGCTAATAATGACGTCGCGCTCTAGCCACTCAGTCGCACCGGCACGGTCTTCACCCCTGTATTCGTAACGCTGCCGCTCTGTGACTGGCGCGCTCGTTTCGGCGACCAATCGGAATTCTAGATTCGCCACCTTCCCCAGAATTCGCTTAGCTTCAGCGGTGTCCTGAATGCCGGGCAGCTCTACCACAATGCGGTTAGAACCTTGGCGCTGCACCAACGGTTCGGAAACACCGAGTTCGTTAACACGGTTACGGATGGTCGTTAAATTTTGTGACACCGCGTAATCAACAACTTCAGCGATTGTTTGGTCAGTGACCTCAGCGTAGAGCAACCAATCGTCATCTTCCTCGACACGATCGAGAAATAATTCGGGGTACAGCTCATAGACTGCCCGGCGCGCTGCCTCGCGCGATTCTTCATCTCTAAATCGAAGTGCGACTCGACGCCCATTAAGAGTCACCATGCCCCGTATACGCTGTTCACGCAGGCTGCGCTTAATACCCGCCTCATACATTTCTACACGCCGCTCGGTTGCGGCTTTTACGTCGACTTCGAGCTTAAAGTGCACGCCGCCAGAAAGATCAAGCCCTAACTTCATTGGTGTCGCGCGGCCTTTCAGCAGCCAATCGGGCGTCGTGGGTGCGAGATTCAACGCGACAATAAATTCATCACCCAAGGCTCGACTGACTATCGTTTGCGCTCTCAACTGAGCGTCTCGATCTTGGAGCCTAAGCAACGCGGTCTTCCCGCCGTCCTGTAACTCCTCTCCAAAAAATACGATGCCCTTCTCTTCAAGTGCAGCTTCTGCGCGCTTAAGAATATCGTCCGATATTGCCTGTGAACCCGAGGCACCGCCAATTTGTAGCGCGGGATCTGGGGTGTAAAGATTCGGCATCGCGTAATAAAAGCCGAAAACCACGGCTGCCACGATTATGAGATTTTTCCAAACTGGATAACGATTGAGCATTCAGGACTCGTTGCTTAAGGGCCTCTTTTCGACCATCGCGAATAAGAGGCGTGAAAGTTTAGGCCGGCGCGAAGTTTAGCCGCTGAGGAGGTGCTTTGACAGCCCTCAACCGGCAGGAATTATCCAAGCCAAACTCGCGCATTTCGAAATAGCCGCATCCATCCAGAATCTTCCTGCCAACCTGGAGGGACCCATGACAGCTGGGAAGCGCGAAAAACCCGCTCTGGGTGAGGCATCATTATTGTTACCCTGCCGTCGTCGCTACACAAACCTGCGATGCCGTTTGGTGATCCATTAGGATTAGCAGGATACCGCTCAGCGACATGAAGCGCATTATCGATATAACGCATAGCAACCGTACCCGACTCATCGGCTTTTAACAGCGCGTTGTCCGACGAGAACTGCGCACGACCTTCTCCGTGAGCTACCACAATGGGCAAGTGGGATCCTGCCATACCTGCCATCAAAATCGAGGGGCTAGGCTCTACCCGAACCAATGTCAGCCTTGCCTCGTACTGCTCGGACGTATTGCGCGCAAATCGAGGCCAGTGCTCGGTACCCGGAATAAGCTCCTGAAGTGCCGACAGCATCTGACAGCCATTGCAGACGCCCAAAGTAAACGTGTCAGGGCGGTTGAAATAAGCAGCAAACTCACTGCGCACGGTATCGTGAAACAAAATGCTTTTCGCCCAGCCCTCGCCCGCTCCCAGAACATCGCCATACGAGAAGCCTCCACAGGCAGCAAGACCATGAAAATCTGACAACGTCACCGCACCAGAAAGCAGATCGCTCATATGAACATCTACGGCAGTGAAACCCGCCTTATCGAACGCAGCAGCCATCTCCAACTGACCGTTAACGCCTTGCTCACGTAAAATTGCGACGCGAGGTCTTACACCTGTAGCGATCATAGGTGCCGCGACATTGTCATCACAGTTAAAGGTCAACTGCGCCGATAAGCCGTTGTCCTCCGCGGCCAGTAGCGCGAACTCTTGGTCCGCGCATTCTTCGTTGTCACGTATACGAGCGATACCATGACTAACCCGCGACCACATCTGCTGCAAAACGCCACGGCGGCTATCAACCAGCTCAAACTTCGGACTGTTCACGACGATACGCTCGTCAAGGCGAGGCTTTGCAACCACAGTGACACAATCACCCAAACCAAAAGACTGCGCGAGTGCCTCAACCGTATGCTGATCGTTATCAGCAATTTGAATCACCACGCCGACCTCTTCAGAAAAGAGCGCTGCAATCGCCTCGGCACCCTCGCAACTGAGATCGATATTAAGACCACAGCGCGCCGCGAAAGCCATCTCTAACAGCGACACCAACAAGCCGCCATCAGAGCGATCGTGATAAGCCAACAGTAAGTTTTGTGACCGGCACGCGGTAATGAATTCAAACAGTGCTTTTAGGTCAGCGGCATTAACGTCGGGTACTTCGCTACCGACTTTGCCCCAGCATTGTGCGAGAACTGACCCACCGAGCCGGTTACGTCCGCGGCCGAGATCAATAAGCATTAACAGCGTTTCTTCATCGCGCTTTAGTTCAGGCGTCAGCGTTTCGCGAACATCGCCGACCGGCGCAAAGGCAGAGACCACCAGCGAGACAGGTGCGGTAACGACTTTCTCTTCGCCATTATCTTGCCAAGCGGTGCGCATAGACATCGAGTCTTTACCAACGGGCACTGTGATACCGAGAGCGGGACAGAACTCCATACCCACTGTGCGAACAGTATCGTAGAGCACCGCATCGTTGTCGTCATGCCCCGCGGCACACATCCAGTTAGCAGACAAGCGAATGTCAGACAGTGCGGCTACGGGTGCAGCTAAAATATTAGTCACGGCTTCAGCAATCGCAATGCGTGCAGATGCCGGGCCATCCAGAACTGCAAGAGGCGTTCGCTCCCCCATGCTCATGGCCTCGCCCAAATGAGAATCGAGGGATACGGTAGTCACAGCGCAATCCGCAACAGGTACCTGCCAAGGCCCCACCATTTGATCCCGCGCAACCATGCCTGTCACTGAACGGTCACCAATGGTGATCAAAAAGCTCTTGCTACCGACAGCCGGGAACGTCAGAACGCGCTCCACACAATCACTAATGGGCAAATCGGATGAAAAGTCATCTATCGGCGGCAGTGAACGAGTTGCCGTACGGTGCATTTTCGGTGCTTTGCCAAACAATAATGACATGGGCACATCAACCGGCTTATTGCCGAACTGACTGTCTACAAGGGATAAATGTTGCTCTTCTGTGGCCTCGCCTACCACCGCATAAGGACAACGCTCACGCCGACAAATAGCGATAAAAACATCTAAATCTTCAGGCTCAACGGCCATCACATAACGCTCTTGCGATTCGTTGCACCAAATCTCAAGCGGGCTCATACCGGGCTCGTCGCTGAGAATACTACGCAGCGCAAATCGACCACCTCGCCCTCCGTCTTTCACAAGCTCTGGCAGTGCGTTGCTCAATCCGCCTGCACCAACGTCGTGAATAAACGCAATAGGATTGTCAGACCCCAGAGCCCAGCAACGATCGATAACCTCTTGGCAGCGGCGTTCAATCTCCGGATTCTGGCGTTGCACAGACGCAAAATCTAAGTCCTCGGCACTGTCTCCGCTAGCCATTGATGATGCAGCACCACCGCCGAGACCGATTAGCATTGCGGGCCCACCCAAGACAATCAGCTTTGCTCCAGGCCTGAAGTCACCTTTTTCTACATGTTCTTCTCGTATGTTGCCGTAGCCACCAGCAATCATTATCGGCTTGTGGTAACCCCGGACTCCTGCCGCCGTGTACTGCTCGTAACTACGGAAATAACCCGCAAGATTAGGTCGCCCAAACTCATTGTTAAAAGCAGCTGCACCAATGGGACCATCAATCATAATTTGTAAAGGTGAAACGATCCGATCGGGCCTGCCATGATCGATCAACCACGGCTGATCAACACCTGGAATGGTTAAATGAGATACCGAGAAGCCAACTAATCCAGCTTTTGGCCTTGAGCCTCGACCCACAGCGCCCTCATCCCGAATTTCTCCGCCGGATCCTGTGCCTGCGCCTGCGAACGGCGCTATCGCCGTGGGATGATTGTGGGTTTCAACCTTCATCAACAAGTGAATAGGCTCTTGATGGTACCGATACTCTGCACTCATGGGCTCGGGATACAGACGCCCTGCTGTGTGACTCTCCACTACCGCAGCATTGTCCGAATAGGCAGACAGCACACCCTCACCGCCTTGTGCATAAGTATTTCGAATCATGCCAAACAGCGAATACTCACAATCTGCGCCGTCCAACGTCCAGCTGGCATTAAAAATCTTATGGCGACAGTGCTCAGAATTCGCCTGCGCAAACATCATCAACTCGACATCGGAGGGATCTCGACCCAACTGAGTAAATGCATCGACGAGGTAATCGATTTCATCATCCGCCAGAGCGAGCCCCAACTGCGTGTTGGCATCCGCCAACGCACTGCGCCCACCAGCTAAAATTTCAACGGTACTGAAACTGTCCGCTTGCCGATGGGCAAACAATGCTTCGAGTTGGTCATTGTGACCAAGGACAGACTCAACCATTCGATCGTGAAGAAGGTTATCAACGGCTGCCAATTGCTCAGATGACAAACCTGACAGACCCGCGATCACGTAACGTACACCGCGCTCAATGCGCGTCACAGACGAGAAGCCACAATTGTGGGCAATGTCAGTGGCCTTCGATGCCCAGGGCGAAATCGTTCCCAAGCGAGGAACAACAATACGCGAAGCGTCACTGGTTAGAGATTCTTGGACAACCTGGGCAGTACCCGGCGTCAGGAGACGACCCAAGCGTTCTAAATCAACGTCGGGAGTTGCCTCAACCGCGTAGAAGTAATTAGCGCCACTCAGTACAAGGGTTTCACTGACACCGCTCAGCTGTCTTTGCAGTGCTAAAAAACGAGGTGAACTGAGGGCTGCGTGTCCTGGTAGAAGAAACATGTATAAAGTCCCGGAATTTGATCCGGTAGTATACCTGCCAGAAGGCCAAGGCTACAGCCGTGCAAGCCACAGAAAACGCGGTAAACTGTGTAAATGGTAAAACGTCTGACAAAAAATATAGCTGCCTTCGCGCTCTGCGCCGCCGTCATAGGCTGCAGCCAGGAAATGGCGTTTGATCAGTTGTCGCCGGGCGATGAATTGATCGTTTTAACTCGCAATAGCCCGACCACCTATTTCTTCGACGGTGACGAAGCCACGGGGTTCGAGTACGAGTTAGTCAAGCATTATGCTGAGACACGCGACCTCTCACTCAGAGTAAAAGTTGCCTTCACACTCGAAGAGCTAATCGGCATGTTAAGTAACGGCGAAGGTCATATCGCTGCCGCAGGACTGACATTAACACCAGAGCGTGACAGCCAATTCCTCGCAACCGATAGCTACCTTCTCCAGCAACCGCTGGTGATTTATAAAAGCGGCATGTCACGACCTCGCATGCTGGAGAATCTGCAGAATAAAGATATCGTCGCCCTCGCCGGAAGCAGTCATGTCGAGCTACTGAAAGAAATGAAACGGCAATTGCCCGAGTTAAGATGGCGCGAAATCCGAGCCGCAGATACGCTCGAGTTAATGCAACAAGTCACCGAGGAAAAAGCTGAATTAGCCATCATCGATTCCGTCGAGTTTCGTATTCAGCAGCGCCTCTTTCCACGTTTAGTTGCCGCACTGGAATTAAATGGGGAAGATGGTATCGCGTGGTACCTGCCTGACAAACCCGGCGCGAGGACCCTACTCGAAGACGTTAATGAATTTCTCGCGCAGTCGACGGAAAATGGCGCTCTTGAGGCGCTTAAAGAAAGGCACTTCGGCAGCGTTGAATTTGCATCTCGGATTAGCTCATTCACATTCCAACGCAAGGTGCGATCAGAACTACCACAGTGGCAAGCACTCATTGAGGAGGTAGCGAGCGAGTATCAGCTTGACTGGCGATTATTGGCTGCCGTTTCCTACCAAGAATCACACTGGGACCCAAAGGCCAAGTCTCCAACTGGGGTTCGAGGCATGATGATGATTACTCAAAACACCGCCAAAGATCTCGGTGTAAAGAACCGTCTAGATGCCCGCGAAAGTCTGCGCGGAGGTGCCCGGTTCTTAAAAAATCTTATGCGGCGCTTACCCATCGATATCGACGAACCTCATCGCACGTGGATGGCATTAGCTGCCTATAATATTGGCATGGGCCACCTAGAAGATGCACGCGTGCTGGCTGAGCGGGCAGGCCTCGATCCACATCGGTGGCAAGATGTTAGAGAACAGCTTCCCAAACTACAGAACCCAGATATTTATCCGACAACGCGCTATGGTTTCGCAAGAGGCAAAGAGGCCCTGACCTACGTTGCTAACATTCGACACTACTACAACACGCTTCAATTGAGGTCGATGCCAGACAACAAAATGCAGCCACCATTGCGTGCAGATGATCTACTGACGTTTGATACTACCGATTTATTACCCTTAGGCCTGTGAGGATAAAATGAGTGATATAGGAACGCCCTTTTCTGAGTCAGCGACTAAAGTTCTGCTGTGCGGTGCTGGCGAGCTAGGCAAAGAAGTGGTGATATCACTGCAGCGGCTAGGCTGCCAAGTGATTGCATGCGATCGCTATGCTAATGCTCCGGCGATGCAGGTGGCCGATAGCGCACACACGTTATCGATGCTCGACGGAGAGCAACTGCGGCGCGTGATTATGACCGAGCAGCCCGATTACATCGTCCCAGAAATTGAAGCCATCGCTACCGACACGTTGGTTGAGCTAGAAGCTGAGGGCTACAACATTGTTCCCAAGGCACGAGCCGCTCAACTCACAATGAACCGCGAAGGAATCCGCCGACTTGCGGCCGAAGACTTAGGCCTACCAACATCACCGTACTACTTTGCAGACAGATATGAAGACTTTGTCATCGGTGTCGAGACCGTGGGCATCCCCTGTGTCGTCAAGCCCGTCATGAGCTCTTCTGGCAAAGGTCAGAGCACCATAAAGACCCAAGAGGACATCCGCGGTGCCTGGGATTACGCCCAATCGGGCGGCAGAGCGGGTGCCGGACGCGTCATTGTCGAAGGCTTTATTGATTTCGACTACGAAATCACCTTACTCACCGTGAGGCATCGCGATGGCACCAGCTTTTGTGAGCCCATCGGTCATCGTCAAGAAGACGGTGATTACCGCGAGTCTTGGCAGCCTCAGGCAATGGAGCCCGCTGCGCGCGCAGCAGCAGAAGACGTCGCCAAGCGGATTACCGAAGCTTTAGGTGGCTGGGGACTATTTGGTGTTGAGCTATTTATTAAAAATGATCAGGTTTGGTTCAGTGAAGTATCACCGCGACCTCACGATACCGGCATGGTTACCATGATTTCCCAAGACCTATCAGAGTTTGATCTACACGCTAGGGCCTTTCTCGGGCTACCCATTCCAGCAATACGTCAACTGGGGCCCTCCGCCTCTGCAGTCATATTGGTCGAAGGTGACTCCACAAATATTCAATACCGCAATGTTCACCTCGCGCTGCAAGAGGCGGGGACAGATTTACGGCTGTTTGGCAAACCTGAACTTGCCGGCAAAAGACGCATGGGCGTAGCCTTGGCGATTGATGACACCATTGATGCAGCGGTCGAGAAAGCGCTCCGCTCTGCCGATGCGATTGACGTGGCGCTTTAGACTTGAGGCGAGTCCTCTGTCACCTGTTACCTGTCACCGGTTACCCGTGAATGCACCGTTAAGTCAGCTGCATCAGAGTTTGTCATTGGCTGCTTGTTTACGCCGTGCGGCAAAAAATGCTTTGAGAAGCGACGCACTTTCGTGTGCGAGCACCCCTTCACTCCATGTCACTTGATGGTTGAGTGCAGGACTGTCCAGCAGTGAGGCCGTGCTAACCACTGCGCCCGCTTTGGGTTCTCGTGCCGCGAAGACGACATGATCAATCCTTGCATGTACCAGTGCGCCACAGCACATCGTGCAGGGTTCTAAAGAGACATAAAGCGTTGTATTGGGTAACCGGTAGTTATCCATCACGGTTGCAGCCGCACGCAACGCTCTGATTTCTGCGTGTGCAGTCGGGTCGCTCGTGTTGATTTGCGCGTTGCCCGCTTGCGCTAACACCTCGCCATTTTCTGAGACCAACACGGCGCCAACCGGCACCTCCCCGCGCTCACTCGCTTCAGCGGCGCACAACAGCGCCCTGCGCATAAAATACTCATGACGCTCACGTTCAACAGCGTTCATAGTGGTGCCTCGCTATAATACTTCCAGCACAACAGTGCTAACGCACTCCGATGCGGTGCAAATGCTTCACCAAGAATGTGTGTTTGTTTGGGTGTCGGCCGCTCTTCCAAGCCTAATAGGCGCCCAAAACCAGCGCGCACTGCCAAGTCCCCCACAGGCCAAACATCGGGCCGACCGAGGGAGAACATCAAATACATATGCGCTGACCATTCACCAAAACCACGCACGGCGGTGATCAAGCTGACCACATCGGCATCTGCAAGTTGAGGCAAAGCATCTATTGGCAGAGTGTCATTATGAACAGCTTCTGACAGCGCTCTCAAATAGCTAACCTTTTGGCGCGACAGTCCGGCGCTCCGCAATGACTCATCGGACGCCCCAATAATGGCTTGCGCCGTTAGTTGACCACCCACCGTATCGACAAGGCGACCGGCAATTGCCCGGGCCGCGTGGGTCGACACTTGCTGGCCAACAACTATTCTTACGAGCGGATCAAAGCCATGCTCGCGACGCCTCGAGTCAGGGTAGCCAACCTGCTCAATCGCCTTTGCAATCCGCGGATCAGAGGCGGCAAGTTTATCAAGACTCTTCCGGATAGCTTGTTTTGTCAGTCGATAGCGGGTGCTGGCCATAGAGACACCATTAATAGGTTACGGTAATAGGTTACGGACCAAAGAATACGATATTTGGGCAGATGAATAACGGCAAGTTATAAAAAAACCCGAGGGGCATGTAATACCGCTCGGGCTTTTTGTTACGCTAGAGGCGCGCTAGAGGTTACTTGCTCTTTGCAGCCTTGCGCTCTTTCTCTTCCTCAATGACCTTCGCCGACACGTTAGAGGGGCATGGCAGGTAGTGCGAGAACTCCATAGAGAACTGACCACGGCCTGAAGTCATTGTACGTAGCGTGCCGATGTACCCAAACATTTCCGACAGCGGTACGTCGGCCTTGATGCGTACGCCTGTAGCACCAGGCTCCTGATCCTTGATCATGCCACGGCGACGGTTTAAGTCACCAATAACGTCGCCTACGTGATCTTCAGGAGTAAACACGTCGACCTTCATCATCGGCTCGATCAACTGTGGTCCCGCCTTAGGCATACTCTGACGGAAGGCACCGCGGGCTGCTAGCTCAAACGCGATCGCCGATGAGTCAACGGCGTGGAAACCACCGTCGTATAGCTCAACTGCGCAATCCAGTACCGGGAAGCCAGCCAAAGGACCTTCGGCCATCATGTTCTTGAAACCCTTCTCAATAGCTGGGAAGAATTCCTTCGGTACGTTACCGCCCACAACGCTTGAGGTGAACACGAATCCAGTGCCTGGCTCGCCGGGCATGATGCGGTAATCGATCTTACCGAACTGACCAGATCCACCTGACTGCTTCTTATGCGTGTAGCTGTCCTCAATTTTCTGGGTAATGGTCTCGCGGTAAGCAACCTGCGGCTGGCCGACAACCAATTCTACGCCGTACGTACGACGCAAGATGTCGATCTTGATGTCCAGGTGCAATTCGCCCATACCTTTGAGGATGGTTTCGCCTGAATCTTCGTCAGTTTCAACACGGAAAGAAGGATCTTCCGCGATCATTTTACCGATAGCGATACCCATTTTCTCTGAGCCGCCCTTATCTTTAGGAGCAACCGCGATAGAGATCACAGGCTCTGGGAAGACCATCGCTTCGAGGGTACATGGGCTGTCAACACTACAGAGAGTGTGGCCTGTTTGTACGTTCTTCATACCGATACAAGCAATAATGTCGCCCGCTTGCGCAGAGTCGATTTCGTTACGGTCATTGGCGTGCATTTCAACCATTCGACCGATACGCTCAGTTTTTCCGGTTGCGGAGTTAAGGATAGTGTCACCCTTCTTCAGCTTGCCCGAATAAATCCGAACAAAGGTGAGCGCACCGAAACGATCATCCATAATTTTAAATGCCAAGGCGCGCAGCGGTTCATCGACTGATACCACGGCAACTTCGCCTGTAGGCTCACCTTCCTCGTCAGTCAACGGCTGCGGGTCAACCTCAGTGGGGCTTGGCAGGTAATCGACAACAGCGTCGAGCACCAACTGAACACCTTTGTTCTTAAACGCCGAACCACAATAGGTTGGGAAGAACTTCATTGTGCGCGTACCTTCACGAATACAACGCTTAATGTCTTCCATAGAAGGCATCTCGCCATCCATGTACGACATCATCAGATCGTCATCGAGCTCTACGGCCGCCTCAATGAGCTGTTCGTGATACATCTCGAGGTCATCGACCATGTCTGCGGGAACGTCAGTGACTTCAAAATTTTCGGGCAGACCAGTGTCGTCCCAAACGTAGGCTTTCTTGGTCAGAACATCAACGACGCCAACAAAGTCGTCTTCGCGGCCGATAGGCATAGTCATGATCAGCGGGTTCGCACCAAGTACTTTGCGGACCTGATCAACAACGCGATAGAAATCGGCACCGATTCGGTCAAGCTTGTTGACGAAAATGATTCGCGCAACTTCGGAGTCGTTCGCATAACGCCAGTTAGTTTCTGACTGAGGCTCTACGCCACCTGAACCGCAGAATACGCCAACCCCGCCATCGAGAACCTTCAATGAACGATACACCTCAACCGTGAAGTCCACGTGTCCGGGTGTGTCAATGACATTCAGACGATGGTCTCTCCAAAAGCATGTGGTCGCTGCAGACTGGATGGTGATTCCGCGCTCTTGCTCCTGGTCCATGAAGTCCGTCGTAGCGGCGCCATCATGCACTTCACCGGTTTTGTGGATCTTGCCGGTTAGCTTGAGGATACGCTCGGTCGTCGTCGTTTTACCGGCGTCAACGTGGGCGAAAATACCGATATTTCTGTAAAGGGATAGGTCTGCCATTGCTCCACTCATTTCGTAGGAAAATATGATTTTGCTTGTCTTGACCGGCGGCTTCGGTGAGATAACGCTGTGTTAATCGACTGCTTCGCAGTTAACTGACAAATCGATTCACTCACGGAAGGTAAGGGACATCCAAGACGCCAATAGTGTGTTGGCAGGCCAACTTTCTTGGCCCAAGGACACACTTTCAAATTCGAGGGCGCTTTATACAATATTCAGCGCCGAGTCTGAAGGGCAAGGGATGGCAAAATGCCCATTTTCGACCAATCGGGTCACATTAATTGCATTTTCTGGTCCGAGAAGCGGTTTTTTAGTCATTTATCGCTCATTTAACCGACGAGATCCCCCCCCGACGAAGCCCTATTAGCCCGCGCCATGAAAAGTATTCCTTTAATGCGGCCCTACCAATGGTCTTTCACGGTAAAGTAAAGCGCCACGATTAGCCTCGAGGTCTAACCTTGCCCCGTCCTAGACAAGTCTCATCTTCATTGATAAACCGTGATCTCATCCTATTAATGATCAGTCAAATGATCTTCGTATCAGGCTCGGCGATGACGGTGACCATTGGTGGCATTATCGGTTCTCAGCTCGCGCCGTCATCGGCACTATCAACGCTGCCTATATCGTTAACAGTCGCGGGGACAGCACTCGGAACGCTTCCTGCGACCGGATTAATGCAGCGATTCGGTCGGAAAATGGGCTTCAGTAGTGCCGCACTGTTGGCATCCATCGCCTGCCTGGTGTCACTCATAGCAGTCTCCCGACAAGCATTTTCACTCTATTGTATCAGTACATTTTTAATAGGTGTCAGCTTAGCCTTCAGTCAACAATTTCGCTTTGCGGCCACTGAAACTGTAACTATTGATAAGGCGGGGAGTGCTATTTCGGCCATCCTGCTAGGCAGCGTTGGTGGCGCTGTTATTGGACCTGAACTTGTTAGTCAAAGTCAGTATCTCTGGCCTGCAGGGGGCTTTTTCGGGCCCGAGCATCTAGGGGCTGGGCAGCTAGGGGCTGAACAGCGCTTTAACGGCGCCATTGCCAGTGCTGGCCTGCTTTATCTCCTCGCTGCCCTATTTCTTCAAGGGTTGACGTTAACAAAAGAGCCAGCCAACACACAAAGCACGCAAGCTGAACCTCGGTCACTGCGACTAATCGCAGCAGAACCACTTTTCCTGTTAGCCATTGCCGCGGGCGTTGTCGGCCAGGGGATCATGACATTTGTCATGACTGCCACCCCTGTTTCGATGCATGTACTTGATGGGCACAGCGTCGCCGATACTGCCAGCGTTATCCGTGCTCACGTTTTGGCCATGTACTTACCCTCCTTGGCATCAGGCCTGTTGATTAGTCAGTTTGGCGAGCGACGGCTGATGATCGCGGGGCTTCTCATCTACGCAGCAACGATGGCTATAGCCTGGAGCGGCCAAGAGGTTATTCATTACGGCTTAGCGTTGATCCTGCTCGGGGTCGGTTGGAATTTTCTCTTTGTCGGTGGAACCACATTACTGGTCAAAACCTACCATCCGGTCGAACGATTTCGCGCTCAGGGCTTTAACGAGGCGTTAGTGTTCGGCACTTCTGCTTTAGCTAGCCTACTTGCGGGCGTCGTACTCAGTGGCATTGGATGGCAGGCCGTTGTAGTCGCTACACTGGTACCCATCGTACTACTGGGGGCAGCAGTCGTGCGCTATCTCACTCGACCGCTTCCTCTGCAAAGCGCCGACACTGTTTAACGTTGTGACTTAGAATCGCGTTTAGTTAAGGAGCCTGAGAAATGACAGATCGCCAAACATTGAATACGTTGATCGTCGGTGATTCGAGCGCCAGTTGGTGCAGAGAAATTCAGCAATGGCTTACCCCTCGGCATATATGCAATATCGCCAATGCGGCAGACAATATTGATCTCAGCCAGGTCACCGTATTGTTAGGTGCACCGACAGAATTGGCCAAACTCATACCTCAATGCCCACGGCTTCAATGGGCGCAAAGCACCTGGGCAGGGGTCGATGCTATCAGTCATTTCGCTAGCGACTCATTGAGCGTTACTGCACTTAAAGGAGTTTTTGGTCAGTCCATGACGGAATATGTTTTTGGCTGGCTCTTAGCGCTGGAGCGAAATATCCTAAACCACGCCCACGCGACGGGCTGGCAAGCCATCGAGGACAGCAGCACCGCCGGCAAGACGATGGGCATTATGGGTACCGGATCTATTGGGTCCGCGCTACCCTCCATTGCCACGCAGCTTGGTATCACTTGCCGGGGCTTAAATTCCGACGGCCGTTCGATTGCAGGCTTTGACCACGTTTACGCCAGCGATGATCGCTTGAGCTTTGCTCAGGGACTCGATTATCTCATCAGTATTTTACCGAGCACCCCCGCCACCGATCACATCATCGATGCTGACCTACTACAGTGCTTAAATCCCAACGCAATAGTCATCAATGTTGGACGAGGTAATGCGCTTCGGACGCAGGACCTACTTGATGCGTTAAGCCAGAAAGTTCGCTACGCCGTTCTCGATGTGTTTGAAGAAGAACCTTTGCCTAGTGATCACCCATTTTGGCAGAAGTCCAACGTATTCATTACCTCCCACACCGCTGCGGCCACCCCCTCTAACGCTGTGGTGGCGCTGTTCAAAGAAAACTTTGAACGCTTCGCACGTGGAGAACCCCTGCGTTACGAGGTTGATCCGCTGCGCGGGTACTAAGACTTTGCTGCAAGAAATTCGTCGAGC
Source organism: Luminiphilus sp. (assembly GCA_036803865.1). Lineage (GTDB taxonomy): Bacteria > Pseudomonadota > Gammaproteobacteria > Pseudomonadales > Halieaceae > Luminiphilus. Next base: position 45,284 of record DAIRTN010000011.1, on the reverse strand, counting down.
TGCGCAGCAAGTTCCGGCGCTCCGAGGGCGTTGAGCCTTGCAACGTTGTTATCGGGAATAGCACCGATGTCCGGGTGATTGGCAATAGCGATCTCCACACTGGCTTCGCGCAGGAGGTGTAGCATCGGGTAAGGTGAGCGGTTGGTGTAGTTTTCAGCATCGTCAGGCTCCGTGCCTGCGAACTGATAGCGCGGATGAAAGCTGGCCACTTGATAAACCCCCTCCCTCGACGTGCTATTGATTAGCTCTTCACACGAGCCAAGAAAATCATTGAAGTCGAGAAAATCCTGCAGCATGTTGGGCACGATAATCATTGTTGTTTCTGTGTGGGCATTGACGTCAAGCAAACTGCATTCGTCATCGATAACAGCCAACAAATCTTCTGAACTACGACCGGCATAGAGTCGGTAGCGAATCGTATCTCGCTCCCATTCACGACGCGCAAAAGGACAGAGATTAAGTTCAATTACAAACTCTCTAACCCAGCGCCGAGTGCACAATTCAACTGCCTGCTGCTCATTTTTCGCCATTAAACAATCTCGACAAGCTAGTCGCTTACTCCCTGCTTAGCGCTCGTCACCATCGCTTTAACATCAGCCAATAGCGCCTTCGCGTCAAAAACCACGCCGTCCTTGATGGTATAGCTAACACCGCCCTTTCGGCCTAAGGTATTGGTCTCTCGATCGAGGTACATATGCCCAGTTCCGTATAGCAACTTAAAGTTAGCAATCGGATCCCCATCCACCAGCACGATGTCGGCCCGCCGACCCGGTGTAATCGAACCCGTCAAATCGTCAATACCTATAAGCTCTGCGCCATTGCGGGTGGCAGCCTGGATAACCTCCAGCGGATGGAAGCCGGCTTCTTGTAAAAGCTCCAGCTCGCGAATATAGGCGAAGCCAAATACTTTGTAGATGAAACCCGCGTCCGAGCCGGTCGCAACTCGACCGCCCGCATTTTTGAACTCGTTTACAAAGCGCATCCAACGATTGAAATTGTTTTTCCACGCGACCTCATGGCCCGTGGTCCAGTCAAAATGATAAGAGCCATGGAGTCGAGGGTCAGGCTGAAAAAACTGATTGAGCGCCGGCCATGTATATTCCTCGTGCCACTCAGCGCGGCGCGCGCGCATCACATCGCGATTAGCCTCGTAAATCGTAAACGTAGGAACAAGCGTAAAATCGAGCGCAATGAGCTCTTTAATGGTATTCGTCCAGGTCTCAGTTTCAGGCCCAGCGGCTTGCAACCATAAATTCCCTGCCTCGCCAAAACGCCATTGCTCGTCTGAATAATTGTAACCTTTGGGATAATCCTGGATCGTACGGTCTGTGAACATAGCCTCTGGAAGTCCGTACCAATGCTCCATACTGTCCAGACCCAAACGTGCGCTATCCAACACATTCATATCGTAAACACCATTCTGATCATGGTGATTGGCGGTACCCATTCCCAATGCCTTAGTTGCCTCGTACACCGCCGTTAATGCTTCTCGAGTACCACCTCTAAGCTTGACGCCTTTCGCTCCTCGAGCCTGCACTGACTTTACCCAAGCCTGCGCGCCCTTGGCGTCCGTAATGTCTGACCCCGGAAACATCGCGTAGGGGACAATAGTTGGCGCGACTATCTCATTGGCCGCACTGCGCTTGGCATGCTCTACCGTCCACTGCAAGCCCATCACCGAACCGACATCTCTCACCGTTGTAATACCGTGCGCAAGCCATAGCTTGAACACATACTCAGGGGGCGTAATCGGTCCCGCAAGACCCTGCAGCGGATTGCCAATATGCACGTGCGAATCAATAAAACCCGGCAAGGCTGTCATGCCTGCAGCGTCGATGCGCTGTTCACCCGGCGAAGCCTTCGGTGCACGTGACGTGATCGCCTTGATCAAACTGCCTTCGACGATAATGGATACAGGACCTCGCGGGGGAGAACCTAAGCCATCGACAAGCATCGCGTTATCAATGACTAAGCGTTCATAAGGTCCCTGCCCTTCGTGGCTGGCGCGCGGGGGAGCAATACTGGGCAGTGTTACGCCCAACTGCTTCGCAAGGTCTGAACCTGATTCACCGGGCTCGCTGGCCACACAATACGCGGTGAGAGTAAAAAAGAAGCAAAGCACTGAAGCTCTCAACATAGGTGTACCCTCTTATGTCTATGGGAACGGTGTAAATGCACGTTGTGTTGCTGCAAAAATTAAAATCAGGCAAATAGTCTCATGAAAAAAGGTCGACTAGGTGTTTTTAAAACAACCGGCGGCGACGTCTCCTAAAGGCCGCCGTTGTAGCCGGCTTGTCGCCAAGCCTCGTAAACAACGACAGCTACCGCATTTGAAAGATTTAGGCTTCGACTGCCCGGCAGCATAGGCATTCTAATGATGCACTCGGGACTCAGAGTTGCCAGAAGATCCTCAGATAAGCCTCGTGTCTCCGGGCCAAACAACAGCGCATCATTGGACGTAAACTCAAACGCTGAGTGATAGATCTTTCCGGGCGTCTCAACAGCAACAAGACGTCGCTCAGGATACGCCGCACGGTAAGCATCTAAATTGGGCCATGCTTTTACCTCTGCAAACTCATGGTAATCCAACCCAGCACGCCGTAACCGCTTGTCATCCAGTACAAAGCCCATCGGTTCGATAAGATGTAGCTGAGCGCCACAATTTGCACACAGGCGAATAATGTTGCCGGTATTCGGCGGTATTTCAGGCTCGAAAAGGACAATATGCAAAGCCATGTACTACCTCTTTATTGCAATCATTGCGTTGACGGGGCTCACGGTAACGGCGAGGTCAGTCAGTGCCGAGCATGCGATCTTATCTCCAAAATTCACTCTAAGTACTGATTTACCCAAGAAGCGTTATCTGTTCTGATAAAATACCGCAGGCGATCAAGGTTATTCATCGCCGCATCCGTGACAGTGCGCCACCATCCGTCCAACAAACGAGCGAACCCAACGATCTTCCATGGTTTACTTTTGTCTTCTACTCACACTACTGAGCGCTCTGCTATCGAAGAGTCATCTTCAGGCAGGCACAGGCAAGCGATTGTTATCGGCACTGATCTTTCTGTCCTTCTTAATATGCGGCCTATTTCTCTTATCTGACTACTTAACTGATGACGGTATAAACGAAGCGTTCCTTTACCATCTGTCTGCGGATAAGTCAGGAGCAGGCCTAGGCGACTTCAGGGCCGCGATCATTACCTCTGTGGCGTATTTGGTGACCGTTGCCGGCATAAGTCTATTCCCGCTTATCCCAACATCGCGTGGACCTAAACGAGCTCAGAGTAAGTGTAGATCCGCACTCGCCACCCTCCTCGTGTGGGTCGCCATCGCGTTTAGCCCCGGGACAGCTGGACTATACGGGCTTGCAGAAATTTTAATTCTGCCAAATCCGCTTCAAGATGCTCCTACTAGCTACATCGAGGTTGAGCCTGACACTAACATTAACGCCAAGAAAAACTTAGTTTACATCTATCTAGAATCTCTAGAGCTAACCTACTTAGATCAGCAGGTGTTCCCGGGTCTCGCGCCAAATTTGGTGTCATTAGGCGAACGTGCGATTCAGTTTACCGATATTCGAGAAACCTATGGAACAGGCTGGACCATCGCGGGGATGGTCAGCTCTCAATGCGGCATTCCACTGGTAACACCCGGCGACAGTAACTCAGTTTCCGGCATGGGCAGATTTTTACCTGACGCTGTTTGTGTAGGCGATATGCTCAAAGCCAACGGCTATGCGCTGAGCTATATGGGTGGTGCGTCGTTGAACTTTGCCGGCAAAGGCAGTTTCTACAAAGATCATGGTTTTGAGTCGGTTGAAGGCGTTGATGAATTACTCCCAAAATTAGAAGATCCCGATTATCGAAACTGGTGGGGGCTCTACGACGACAGTCTCTATCCGCTACTATTTGAGCGCATCAAAAGCCTGCACGCTACCGCACAACCGTTTGGATTATTCACGCTAACACTCGACACCCATCACCCCAATGGAAATGTATCCGCCTCCTGTAAAAGTAAGCCCTACCTTGACGGGGCTAACCCCATGCTCAACGCGGTGCATTGCGCCGATTACTTAGTCGGTCAGTTTGTAGAAAAATTAGCCGCCAACAACCTCTTGGAAAACACGATTTTAGTGATTGCTTCCGACCACCTCGCCATGCGCAATACGGCCACAGATCGACTTAAGACGTTACCAAGAAGAGATTTAGCTTTGATTTTGGGCGCTGATATTTCACCTAGGACAATTACTAAAACCGGAACCACGCTTGATCTAAGCGCCACGGTCACCAGTTTGATTGGTGGAGAAATAAGCGCCATGGGGTTCGGCAGGAATCTATTAAGTGATTCTCCGACGCTTGCTGAAACGTCTCCTGATTGGCATAAAGAGCTCCGGTCCTACCGGCCATTTTTATCCTCTTTATGGAATTTCCCCCAAGTCTATTCGGGCCTAATTATTGATACTGAACTAGGTAGCGCATCACTCGGGCCTCAGGCATTGAGGCTACCTGTCGTCATTCAGCTGAACGAGACGCTAGGCGTACAGGAGGTACTGTTTGATTTTTTTGACGCTGATGGCCTACGTAAAAGAATTGAGCAGTTTGACGATACGCAGCGGTTTTTATGGGTGGATGCCTGCTCGGAAGTTATGCCCATCGTCGATAGAAAACTGCGAACGGTGCACACACGCTATTGCGTGGTAATGGGCAGCTTAGCTACCGAGAAGCTTACCGTCTTATCCGTTGAAAATGGCGAAACGCTCTCTTACAAGCAGATTTCCTCTTATTTTCACGCGATGACACAGACATCTTCGACGGCCGATTGGCGCCGGGAGCAGTTGCGTAACTATACGTTAACGGGTGTTCTTGATGCTCAGGCACTCGATACATCGTTGTTAGGTGCGGAAAAAATCACCATCATCTCTTTTGGAGGACCACACCAGGGCACTTCGTTTGCTCGAACTGACGCCCGCGGTTCTCTGTCGCTTAAACGAGGGCTGAACGTTATAGCTGCCGCCGCCGATGGTACGTTGATGACTATCGCTCACGCAGATACTTGCTCTGCCGCGCTTGTCGACGCGAATGGAAGTACCGCCGACATACTACCCAGAATCACTGAGGCTGCAACGGAGTACCCAGTGCTGTTCATCGTTGCCCACGATTCAGCAGTGTGCCAACAAAATAGCTTGACGCCTGTTGCCCATTTGCTTGGTCTAAAAAAGATGACTGACCTGAAACTAAGAGAGCCCTATATTGCTGCAGTGACACCGCAAGAAGTATTGCTTGAAATAAAAGGTTCTGCTGGCGCCTCACTGACGGCGGTGGTGAATGCTAATAATTAGAGCAGCTCAAAGACCTAGGGATATACTTACGTCACCGAGCAAACGGTATTTAAATTAGGGCACTTACTACGGGTGAATGAATCCTATGGACAAATTGACCGGCTTTAAGCGAATTGTTGCCGCCTTCGATAATTCAATAAAAGGCTTTTCTTTTTTATTGAAGAATGAAGCCGCATTTAGGCAAGAGGCTGGATTGGCAGCACTGCTTACCCCCTTTGCATTTCTTATTAGTCAAAGCTTAGTGGAACTAGTTTTCTTGTTGTTGTCGCTTGTCTTAGTCTTAGTGGTTGAAATTCTCAACACTGCCATTGAGGCAACAATAGATCGCATTGGCCCTGAGTATCATGAGCTATCGGGGCTTGCGAAAGACTTGGGCTCAGCAGCTGTGCTTGTTTCGCTGCTATTTTGTGCCGGTGTTTGGCTGAGCTTTCTTTGGCGTTACCTGAGTGCTCTGGTTTTGTCATAAACAAAAGGCAGAGCACTGCGTTATCAGCCATTTTACAAACTGTTCTAGCACGACTACGTCACTGCGAGGGCACTGCTACGACGCTTTGCCTGCGCCTAACTCGCCCCTAGTTCAGCAACGAAATCGCGCTTCAAGGTTCTTGCGCACATGACGAAGCAAAATGCAGCAACGAGGAATACACACGCGGTGACCGCCATGGCCCACCTCAATCCCTCGGCGCTCGCACTCGCACAGCTCGCTAATTGTGTTTCATTCAGACCACCGTCTCTCGCCTGGCAAAGTGCAGGTGATAAGTCAGTAAGTAAATCCCCCGCCGCTAAATGTGCCGTCATGAAATAATCGCTGGTAAACCCAACAAAATACGGCCCCAAGCCATTGCCAATCAGCGAGACTAAAATCAGTAATACGGCAATAGCAGTCGCGCGCGAGCGGTTGCTCACAACGCCCTGCCCAATGTTGTACTGCGCACCCAGGTAGCTGTAGTGCAGAACCGCGCCCACGCCCCAAATAATAAACACCCAATACGGGTCCTCGATGAAAAACGCTGCGACGTAGGCCGGCACTGCCAGCATCAGACCAATAGCGGGAACCCATGCCACCGCGGTCGGGAAGCGATGTGTGGCTTTTTCTGTGATCCAGCCACCCAGAAAGGTACCGCCTGCAGCCATTAACGATAGCGGCGCGCCAAAATTGACAGCCGCGTCACGAACACTCAAGCCGTGGACTCGCTGTAAAAACGGCGCCTGAAAACTCACGAGCCCGTAGCCCACAAAAGCCACTAGTGACGCACCCAGCGCCATCCACCAAAACGAGGGCTTAACTTTCAGCTCTTTAAAGGCTTCCGACAAAGGAGGTTTAGACAATGGTGCGATAGTCGGTGGATCCGAATAGCCACGCGGAGGCTCTTTAATCGTCGTCCATACCAGCATGGCGACCAGTACTCCAGGAAGACCCACAACCACAAAGGCAATCCGCCAGCCTTCGATACTGGCCCAATCTAATCCGCCGAAGAGCCAATTCAGACCAATGCTGTTAAACCATTTACCGACGTCGGCACCTTGCATCTCGGCAATAGGTCCACCAAATAAGTTGGCCAGAACACTACCCAAGGTGACACCCATCGCGTAGATACCTAGCGCAGTGGCACGTTTTCGAGCTATGAAGTAATCGCCAATGATGGAATTTGCGGGTGGCGTGCATCCCGCTTCACCAATGGCCACACCGACACGAAACATTAACAGCGTCGCAAAACCGGCAGCAACGCCGCATAGCGCGGTCATTACCGACCATAAAACAATACACAGCGCGATAATTTGAACCCGATTACCTCGATCTGCCCACAGAGCAATCGGCAGGCCCATCACCGCATAAAAAATAGCGAACGGAGGGCCATAGAGAAGCCCCCATTGCGCATCAGTCAATTGAAACGACTCGATAATTGGCTGGGCAACCACAGCGATAAGCGTACGGTCAATAAAGTTGAGGGTGTAGACCGCCATCAGTAAAAGCAGCACATAATTTCTGTAGAAAGGTGTCCCGTATCCCGTAATATGGCCGGTTTCCGCGCCCTGCGCTGTAGCTTGCATAAAGTGTCAGTCCTATTTTCTTATTTTGGCCCGTCTTGTTTTAGCCTGTTTTGTTTTAGGCGCCCTTTGTAAGCAGCGCTCTGAGTCTACATCACAAACAAGGTTCAGAAGCGCTCATTAACGTTTTTATACACGGCTCGAGATTCAGCATACCGCTAGGGGCGCAGTAAGTTTGTAATTACCGAATTTAGTTCACATGTTACTAACTCGGTGTAGCATGTGTCGCTCATTAGCTGACTACCCCTGGACGCGCACACGTCATGGTTTGGATTTGTCCTATTTGTAAAGCCCCGCTCACGCTTACAAAGCTCACATGGCAATGTGAGAATAATCATTGCTTTGACTGCGCAAAAGAGGGCTACGTCAATTTACTGCCTGCCCATCAAAAACGAAGTAAACAGCCAGGCGATGACGCTGCGATGATTAATGCGCGACGACTTATTCACAACGCGCGGCTTTATGAACCCTTGGCAGAGACGATTGTAGAAATAATTACCGGCACAGGGCGAGTAAAGACGCTCCTCGACATTGGGTGCGGTGAAGGTTTCTACGATGCACACCTCACCAATCGACATCCCGACATAGCGGTCTATGGCATCGATATTGCCAAGCCTGCGATTAAGCTTGCAGCTGCAGCCTACCCCGAGCACCACTATGCGGTTGCTGGATCAAGCCACTTGCCCATCGAGACAGATTCAATCGACTTTGCATTGTGTGTGTTTGCGCCCATTGATGACGAAGAGCTGATCCGCGTTTTGAGTTCAGGGGGATATTACCTTGAAGTGGGGCCGGCACCACGACACCTATGGGCGCTTCGCGAAGCGCTCTACGATGAACCTCGCGAACACGCCGTAAAACAGCGCGAGATATCGGGGGCCACGCTAGTATCAGAGGGTCAATGTCAGCACGAGCAAACGCTCGATAACGTATTGATCAATGCGTTAGTGATGGCAACTCCTTTTGCCTATCGTGGACATCGAGAAAAACGTGCCGCTTTGCTTGCTCGCGAAAACATGACGTTAGCTATGGCGTTCTCATGGCGACTTTTTCAAAAAATCTGAGCGCCGTATCTAACGATTTTCGCGCTGCTTAGCGCATCTCTCAGATCGTGCTTTTTTAAAGTTCTATCGATAGCCCGTTTTATTATTGTTAGTCACGAATTTCACCGCTAAACTCCCGCCCTCTTTGAACTTTATTTAATGACTAAGTAGACGCGAGCCCATGAACACAGCCGAAACTTTTGCCCCACTGCCCGATCGTCTCGAGCCTCGATGGTGGACAGGCACGCCTGCGCTATCTCCTGAAACGTTCATTATTAATGGCAATGAGTACCGCACTGCAGGCGAGCCACTCGAGCCGAGCGCAGAGCTCGAAGCACGTATGCAGGCAATGTTCGATGACGTAGGTCTTGTCTATCTGATCAACACGGGCCTTGAAGACCTACAAGGTATGCGCACGATTGCGTCACAGATCGTAAAAAACCAGCGCCAGTACGAGGGCGGCGCGAACCCGCGCAAGCCTATTGAGAAAAACGTTTACGAAGTTGGCGCGCCTTTAGAAGCCTGGCTGCATTACCACCACGAAATGGCCTATATCGGCTCCAGCACCAAAATGGTGAGCTTTCTTGCGCACAAGATGCCAGAAACAGGCGGCTTTACCTACGTCTCCGATAACTGCCAAGCCACTGACGCCCTGCTCGCAACGCCCTTTGGCCAAAAGCTCAAGACACTTGGCCTGTGCTATCACCGAGATTTGACCGATCGCGATAATTTTATCGATAAACTCGATATCGGCGTTTACAACCATTGGCAGCAGTCTTTTATGACTGAAGACCCGGAGGAAGCGGCAGCGGAAGCTCAGCGACGGGGACTCTCTATCGAATGGGGCCCAGACCGCTTACTGAAAACACGTTTTTATATCTCAGCGTTTGAATACTTCCCTCATCTGGATCGCAATCTACTTTTTAGTAGCCTTGCAGATGATGGTATGTGGTTTGATACGTGGCCACTGGTTCAGCATTTGCCAGCATCTGAGCGCCCTCTCAAATTAACGTTTGGCGATGGCACAGAAATGTCGGCTAAAGAGAAAGCCCTGTTTTTAAAAGTTTACGATGACTACGGTATTCCAATCCCATGGCAGGTCGGCGATATCGCCGTTATCTGTAACTACCGTTTTGCGCATGGGCGCCCGGCCGTTCACCTACAAGAAGGTGAGGAGCGAGAACTGGGTGTGCTCATTGGTGAGTCATTTGATCGCGTCGAAGCACTCAACGACAAGTGGTGAGTGCATTAACGCTCACCGAAAGACTCATCCAACGTTTTAACAATGGGCTTTAAAAGATCGGTTAGAACGGAACGTTTGCCAGTTTAGATAGCCTTCCTACACACGACCTTGTTTTTGAATGTCACTTGTTTTTGACCGTAACTTGCGTTTGTCGAGGGTACCGTTAGACTGCAGCACGTTTATCGCAGTACTTGGAAAGTCCGCTGATCGCTTGTGGCCCAAACCAGGTCCACAGATCAGAGAAGGCCTTACATTAATGTCCAAACTACCCACAGAACATCGATTTATCGACCTGTCTGACTATGGCCGTGCTCCAGCGCGTGTTCTAGCGAACGCTTTTAAAAATACCTCGATCACACCCATCCACGTCACCATGATGTTCATTGCAGCGGGCGTGGTTGCCATTGCCTGCATCTTGCTTGAACAATTCTGGCTTGCGGCATTTTTCCTTATCGTGAAATCGATATTGGATGCGGCAGACGGAGAATTGGCGCGAGTAAAGCAAACGCCCTCCTACACCGGACGTTACTTTGACTCCGTCTCCGACATCATTTTGAACTTTTGTTTTCTTTATAGTATTAGCTACACAACCCAAGGCTCGCTTATATGGGTCGTTGTCGCCTTTATAGCCATGCAATTGCAGGGCACGCTGTACAACTACTACTACGTAATACTGCGTAACAAAGTAGATGGCGACACCACCAGTCGCGTCTTTGAAGATAAACCGCCGGTTGCGCTCCCGGGAGAAAAGCAAAGCACCGTTAACAAATGGTTCTGGAGCTATACCTTTTGTTACGTCGCGTTTGACAAGGCCATTTATTGGATAGACCGGCAGGCCGAGCAGGCCCACCACTATCCGAAGTGGTTTATGACGTTGGTATCTGCATTTGGCCTAGGATTTCAGTTATTAATTATCAGCGTTATGTTGTGCCTAGGTCTTGCTGAGTACATTGTCGCTTTCTTTATTGGCTATTCGGTGTTGATAGGTGTTTTTGTTGGTATTAGAAGGTACTTAAATCGAGAGCTTACTCAGACCCGTTAATGGCAAGGAGGTTGCGCACTAGCTTTTGTATCATTTAAAGGCACTTCCCTACCTAACCTATCCGCCTATAACCCAAAGGCCGCGATTGAAGCCGACAGCGTCGAAGCGTCAGTGACAAAGCGAATGGGTCAGAGGGCGACTGGGGACAGTGCTGGGTGTATGTGCCATTATTCACCTTCTGGAGTCTCAACGTTGAAAGCTTTGTCACCTATGCCCTACCGGAATACGTGTTGCCTCATATCGTGTCTGTTTTTGTTTTTAACCAATATCTGCTTGGCCCAAAGCATTGCGCAGTTGTCGTCGTCACCGCAGGAGACGTCTATCGATCGTGCAATCAGTGCAAAAGATGTTGATCCGGCTATTTACTGGGACTTTAATGACCCCACCGATCCATTTCGGGATATTTACGCAGGCTTCCGAGCACGCCGTGCGAGCGATATGTCCGATAGTGACAAGCCGAAGCCGATTCCACCCTACAAATCCGTGCATCTCATTCGCGATATGTCATGGACGCCGTTGGAAGAGGTGTTTCCCTTTGATTGGGCAACTATTCGCGCCGAATCACGCGATGAAGCTGAGCAATTAGAGGGCGCGGTAAAAGCACGCCTCGCCTTTGATCACCCTGATGTCAAAATTACACAGCTCATTCTTGGACCTGGCGCTACCTTTCCTGGGCATGCTGACGGCTCTCCCGGGTTTTATTACGTTATTGGCGGCCGTGGTGAGGTGACGGTTGAGGGGCAAACACAAACAGTGACCCCGGGTGCCACTGTGAAGTTACATCCCTATGATGTGCGTCGCGTGTACGCAAGCACCGATGAATCATTGAAACTCATTTGGGTTCGTTGGGCGCCCAATGGCGATCAGCGATACATCGCTGCGGGTTACTATCTCACGGGTGCCAATCAGCACATCCAGCCGATAGAAGCCACACTTCCACCTGACTATCAATTCTGGGGCGAAGGATTAGAGACCGTCGCTATACCTGAACCGTCGTCACCTGTTGCGCCCGCAAGTCCCGAGTCAATTTACAAGGAGCGGGCAGCTAGGCTCACCGCTGCAAGGGCAGCCCTTGGCGAACAAAGAATGCTTTATCCTGAGACGCCCGTGTTTTCACATGAATCAGGGAGCCGGTGGATTGATGAAAAGATGCTCAAGGGCAGTGGCTTCTTTTGGGCTAAAGACATTAGCTCCTTGGGCGCGCTTACGAAACGCTGGAGCGAGGTGATGCGACTGAAGGGCTTCTTCCGCGCAAAACGCCCAGACGGGGGTTGGGACTTTAATATTTCACAGATGGTCTGGGGACCACACGCCCGCTACGTTGAACACAGTCACTCTATCCCCGAGTTTTACTACATGCTAAGTGGACCAGTAGAGCATTGGGTAGGTGAAGACAAATATGTTGCCATGCCCGGCGATATATTTATGACAAACTCCTATCAGACGCACCAGTCACGGGGCATCGTTGATGATCTCCCCTTTAGGAACATAGGGGCCAGCTGGGCACCCAATGGCGACAGGACGGTATTTAAACGACCTTTTTACTTAGTGGAACCACTTGGATTACAACCTGTATCAGCGAATCTAGGGGAAGCACCGGTCTTTCACTGAAGGATGTGTCTTACTCGCCAGTGACAACCGAACAAACCAGCCTGTGTAGTGGTCAGGCAATCTTGGACACTACAGCTGCGGTCATGCTTACCATGTATGAGTTAACGTCCTCATACATGGTAAACCCCATCACATGTGTATCAGCCGCAACTAGCACCAATAAACCCTATGTCTTTCATAATGTTACGCATTCAGCACTTACAAACTTTGTAACTACGGCTGGCATCTAAGTTTGTCACAAGATGCGACAGCGCAATCAGTACATGGGTTCGAGCAACCCATTCAGCTCCCCAGCAAGCAATGCTAGCCCTCTACGCTGAGGATTTGTCAGCTGTGCAGGCTGTCCATCCCGCTCTTCAAGCTCATCCCTTTCAACAAAGGCGTAACCATACCCATGCTGATATGAGTAACCAGCTGGCTTTGTGAATAACTGCGACTCCACAAACACATAGTCACTAATACAAATTGGCTCATCACCATAGCTGACTGGCTGGTGCTGCATACCTATCAGAGTAAAAGATGCATGCTCCACCTCACTTGCCAATAACAGCCCAAAAGCATCTGCGTCTGTAGAGCGACAATTACCTTGTCCGGTTCAGCTCCGGTAATTGACGCTAAATAAAGTCTTAAGCGCTGATCCGCGACGGGCGACACTGCCCACTTCGCGACCAATACCACTACCCGCGCCAGTAACTACAATGATTTTATCGATTAACTCCAAGGCTCTAACTCCAATAGGCAGATCGGTAAATTAGAGTATCGAAAGGGCGGCTGTGCCGTTTGGTACATTGTTTTTTGATAATGATGTTTTCGAGG
>DAIRTN010000011.1:30126-32039 GCA_036803865.1 Luminiphilus sp. | reverse complement strand
TTGTCAGGCCAATGAGCGCGATGAATTCGGGTGAGGTGAAGTGCCGCCCGCGAAGGGTGTTAATCGGGTATTCGCAGGTCGATGTAGGTGACCATCATTGGATCATCAATGGCGATGGTCACGGGTACCACATGGTCAGGACTGCCTTGGGTATAAGTGGTGCCAAGCACCGGTGTATTGCCGGGACCGCCCGGATTGTAAAACTGCCAGTAGCCATCGGCGGTCCGTTCGCCTGCGGGCTGTTCAGAAGGAACCCTTACTCCAACCACCTTGCGAATAGCGGCTAGGTCGCCCTTGAGAATGATGTCAATTTGATTGTCTCTATCTTCGATGTAGCAGTCATTGCCATCTACGATTTGGCCGGGTGCACCCAGCTCTGCAAGTCCAACCACTTCAATTTTGTGGTCATCGATTGAGTATTCGGTGCCCGCTTGAAGCAGAGGTACTAATGCTCCTGCATCGGTTCTTACCTGCACTTGGAAAAAATTATTGTATTGGTTGGGTTTTAATCCAGTGACCCCATCGGGAGTATAACCTCCGGTGGTATAGACCCTCAGCCGATATTGGGCATCTTCACCGTAAAGGCTGATACCGTCATTGGGGGTACTTCCAGTGACACCGGGTGGTCCCTCATCGCCAATTTTTGACGCCACATTGAGTTTAGCGCCAGTCAGTTTTGGCCCGTTGCCGGGGGTCCGATAGGGAGATCCCGGTGCGTTAACATAAAGGCCAACTCCTGACTGCAATGACCCATCGGGTGCCACCATCATTAGCGGTGTTCCGTCATCCACCACCTCAATCCGAACCGGATAGAGTACGTCTTCATCATCAAGCGCTAAGCGATTACCAAACTGACCGAACACAACGACCACGGCTCGTTCGTTGTAGTCGTAGTTTGGAGTCATGGTGGCGATTTCTGGATATACCTGACTGAAGTCATTGAGTGTGACGAGGAAATCACTACCTTCGATGGTGCTGAAAAGGACGGGCCAGGAAAATTCAATGGGCATGCCGCCAGCGTATAAAACCTCGGGAGGACCATTGAGGAGCAAAACATTGCTCGTCGATTGCGCTGTTGTATACGTGCTCGAGGAGGGCTCTATGTCGCCGCAGCCCGTAAGCGTATTCCAGGTACCCCCGGCTTCTTTAACTACCTGCTCACTATAAGGGTCCGTACCCGTAAACCCGGGCACCCCGATGATATTTGAAAATCCCAGCCCGCCTGCTAGCATTTTGGGCTCGTGGTCCCATAGGTCTGCATTCACATGGATGTTTAAATTGAGAAGGTCGATGAAAGAGAGTCCATCGCCGGGGAGGGTGAGTGTCATTGCTTCCCCCTCCGGCTCGAAAATGATCACGCCAATTTGTTTCTCCGCCTCGGTGAGCAGGCCCATCTCAACTTTTGCAGCTGCAGTGAGTACCGTGAAGCTTACGGCTTCATCTCGCGGGAGGAGCTGTGTAGACAGTACATTCTCAGCTTCGTCGGTACTTACAACGCGAATGCTCGTTACGTTAGGAGTTACGTAGTTCTGCATCATGAACGCCGCATCGATAGTCGTCATGGGTTCGGATGAGGCCGGAGGAATGTCTACGTCGTCAGCAGATTGCTGCGGGTTACCGCTGCCGCTGTCATTGCACGCTGTGATTACAAAAATTGCCAAGGTACTCAGCACGCTCTTGAGCATGCCGGTTAGTGATCTAATAGTCATCTGCGGATCCTGATGCGACTCAAAGCTAAGGTGTGGGGATATACCGCAAACGAACTTTGAGTCTTAATCTGAAAAAGCAGCAGCACGGTAGCTTTTACAGTGAGCCGTGTCAAGGAGCGGCCAGCGCGATCCTATGCTGTGTTTTACGATCTCTTGTTTCGCACGGCGTTACTCAGAATTTGACGGCACCGACGAGGCGTGGGC
>DAIRTN010000011.1:0-30026 GCA_036803865.1 Luminiphilus sp. | reverse complement strand
TCTCTTGTTTCGCACGGCGTTACTCAGAATTTGACGGCACCGACGAGGCGTGGGCAATGCAGTTTAAGCATGCCATGGCTGCGGTAGTCATCAATTTAGCTGGTGCTTGTTGTCGGGTCACAGATTTTAAAACAGAGCCCAGCGTTTTTCTCTAGTCGGTCAATGAGTAACTGCCCCATGGCGGTCGCTGGAGTCCAGACTCCACCGATACACGTGAGCGCTTGCCGCGCTGTTTTTCTGTTCTCGTATTGTCTACCACTACACTGATTTAAATTGCGGTTTGACGAAAAGGCGCAGGGCGGTATTGAGCAGGTAACTACGTAGGCTGCGGTCCATTCCCAGCCCGCGGTTGTAACAACGTCGTCTTATCATACTGATTTTTCCGTCATATGCCTCTCCTCAATAAGACTTGGGCAAGCCCAGTACGTGTTCGCCGATATAGTTCAATGTCATCTGCTGTGTCAAAGGTGCCAATCGGAACAACTGTGCCTCTCGCCACCAGCGCTCCTGGTGGTACTCGCGGGCAAAACCGGCGCCGCCATAGGTTTGCATGGCGTGGTAACAGGCTTCAATACAGGCCTCCACCGCGACATATTTTGCCATATTGGCCACGTCTCCAGCCTCTTTGGAGGCACTGTCCACATCGTTCAGAGTCGCAGCTTTCAGAATACTAAGCCAGGCAGATTCCACTTTGGCGTGGGCCGCCGCCAGTGGATGCTGGATACCCTGGTGCGAGCCAATGGGGGCACCAAAGACACTGCGTTCGTTGGCGTACGTTACCGCCTTCGACAGTGCGAGCCGGGCCGTACCCACTGCGCCCGCCGCTATCAGTACGCGCTCGGGGTTCAGAGTCCCCAACAAGTTATAAAAACCCCTGCCCTCCTGGCCTAGCAGACAGCTTTCAGGTACGCGCAGTTCCTCGATAAACACCTGGTTAGATTTGTAGTAATTGAAACCATGCTTGGGGATAGGCGTGTAGGTGATGGCGGCCTGGGGCAGGTCGATAAGAAAGAGAGAGATTCCCCCCGCCTTGCTTTTACCCTCCCGGGGCTTTTCGGTCCTGGCCACCAGCAATAATACGTCAGAGTTCTCAATGTTGGTGATAAACCACTTCCCGCCGTTTATAACGAACTCGTCACCCTCGCGACGGGCAAAAGTCTTGATGTTCAACGAATTGGTGCCAGCATCGGGCTCGGACAGCGCAAAGGCGCACATCTTCTGGCCGCTGGCCATGTCCGGCAAGTAGTGCGCTTTCTGCTCTTCGTTTCCGTGATGCAGGACAGAAAGATTTCCCAACAAGCCAAACAGGTAGCCTAGGGCCGGCCCTCCCCCGCCACCACCGCGACACAGGGCCTCCATGGCTACAGCCAATTCTGTGAGGCCAAGTCCCAAACCACCGTGCTGCTCGGGTACCGGCAGGCCGAAAAAACCCTGGGCGCCGATATCGGCGATAAACTCTGCGGGGTATTCGCCTTTTTCATCCATATCCCGCCAATATTCGGGGTCGAAGCGTGCGGAAATCTTCTCCGCCGTCGCCGCCATCATCTGTTGTTCCTGTGTTAAATCGAAGTCCATTGGCCCATCCCTAGAAAGCATCAATACCGGTCAGCGAACGACCGATAGCCAATTTTTGGATTTCGTTGGTACCCTCAGTCACCATAAACGGTCGTACCGAGCGGTACATGTATTCGATAGGAAATTCACAGGTGATGCCGTTTCCACCGTGGATCTGCATCGCCTCTGCAACGACTTCGCAGGCCAACTCCGTACCAAACCACTTGGCCATCGCGCTGTAAACGTCAGGACGCTCCTGTTTTTCGATCGCGCTGAGCGCGCGAAACGACATTAGTTTGCCCGCCTCAACCTTGGTCGCCATTTCTCCGAGTTTGGCCGCTATGAGTTGGTGACCCGCAATGGGTTTGCCAAACTGCACACGATCTTTGGAATACTGCACCGCTTCTTCCAGCGCCGCATCGGCAATGGCCAGTGCCATCAGGCCAACTATCGGGCGGGAACTGGCCAATAGGGTTAACAGGGCTTTCATTGCGCTGCCTGGCGCTACCATCAAATTGGACGCAGGCACCCGGACATCCTGAAAAAACACCTGGGCGGTCGATTGACTGTTGAGACCCATTTTCTCAATATTGGTAGTCTGGTAGCCGTGATCCCGATCTACCAGTATCAGGCCCAGGCCCCCTACGGGATCGTCGTTAAAGCGGGCCAACAGGAAAATAAAATCGGAGTAATCACCGCTGGAGATCCACATCTTCTCACCATTGATCACATACTCATCACCATCAAGTTTCGCGCGACAACCGACTGCGGTAACCTGTGAGCCTGCCCCTGGTTCGGACATCCCCACGCATCCCAGCTTTTCACCGGCGAGTACGGGCTTTACATATTGTGCACGCAGGTGGTCGGGTACCAGCGGCAGCAGTTTGCCTATGGTCATCTGGATCAGGCTGGTAACCGCGATATCCGGAGATACTCTGGCGATTTCGAATTGCAGCAGGCCCATAGTTATCGCATCCAGACCCAGACCGCCCAAGTCCTCGGACACCACCCCCACACCCCCCCCGAAATCCAGTAAGCCCCGTTGGATTTCGAGCATTTTCTCTTTGGGGATCAATCGGTCGCGGTAGTCCTTCGCGATCGGCTTAAGTTCGTTCTGCGCATATTTGCGCAGTGAATCGACGATCATCTGTTGCTCTTCGGTGAGCGTGAAATCCATGGGCTGCCTCTCTATTCGGGAACTGTCAAACACACTTGCCCAATGATGATAAACGCCTATGTCCATGCACCAAATAGCAAATGAGGCAACTAGGAGGTCTGTTTATGTTTCTGGCGTGTGGTCGATATCTCTATTTGCTACGCCCAGGCGCTGGCAAATGTCGTTAAACAGCACGTCGACCTGATCCGACTCGGACAACCTGCCCTTGCTAATGCCTTGCTGCAACGCTTTTTTGGCCAGACTCCATTCGTGATGAGCTAGATACTGCCTGGCCAAATTAATACTGAGATTCCCGCTCATGGATTTCTTTGACTATATATCTATCATCGCTCCCCTCCTTGTTCGATGGATGTAATGTAGAAATATGGGCGGTCTGAAACCATGTTCATTCATGCAATAGAGTTGGCATTTTTGACCAAATATTTTGCAAGACTAACAGCAACTCACCTGAAGCATTTGTCGATTGCGGCAATCCCAAGGCCATTTTCTGTAGAGGCCTCCCATGGCCCGTCGTTTGCCCCTTTTGATAATCACTAATAGAGTAGCTATTGCTATGGTGAGCAGCTATTGATGAATAAAGCGTAAGGTTAAACTCCATGGCAAAGCACAAAGTGACACTGAAGGACCGATTTACCCAACACGAGGGCCGCATTCACCTGCGTGGCAGCCAGGCCATGGTGCGCTTGATGATGGTACAGCGGCTACGCGACGAAGCCGCGGGCCTGAACACAGCCGGATTCGTTTCTGGCTACCGCGGCTCACCCATGACCGCAATCGACGAGGAACTGTGGCGTGTCGAAGATTTGCTCAAGGAGCATCACACCCACTTCTGGCCCGGTACCAATGAACACTTGGCAATGACCTCCATCTGGGGTACGCAGCAGACCAACTATTACAACGACAGCAACTACGATGGCGTCTACTCCTTCTGGTACGGCAAGGGGCCGGGACTTGACCAGGCCATGGACGCCCTGCGCCAGGGTAACTGGCACGGATCATCCAAACACGGTGGCGTGCTGATCGCGGTCGGTGATGATCACAATATGACGTCGACTATCAATGGCTACTCTTCGGAGCTGCTGTTCGAAGACCTGTTTATGCCTGTGCTGTATCCCGCAGATATCCAGGAAGTGCTGGACATGGGGTTATATGGAATTGCGCTTTCGCGTTTTTGTGGTGCATGGGTTGGTTACAAGTTACTGCCGGAGACCATCGAAACCTCCGCCTCC
Organism: Luminiphilus sp.; assembly: GCA_036803865.1. Lineage (GTDB taxonomy): Bacteria > Pseudomonadota > Gammaproteobacteria > Pseudomonadales > Halieaceae > Luminiphilus. The sequence goes on along the minus strand of DAIRTN010000011.1, from coordinate 26,066 downwards.
ATCGACGGCGATATCAACCGCATACAAATTGTGACACCGGATTTTGATTTTCCATCCGAGGGCGTCAACGCTTTCCTGAAAGATTCTGTATACATGCAGGAAGCACGCATCCGTAATTATCGCCTGCCCGCGGCGCTGGCCTTTGCACGGGCCAACAAGCTCAACTATGTGAGCCACCCCTCCGACAATCCGCGTATTGGCATCGTCACCATGGGCAAGAGCTGGCGTGATGTGCGCCAGGCGCTGGTTGACCTGGGTATCAGTGAACAACAGGCAGCCGATTTAGGCATTACCATACTCAAAGTCGGCATGCCCTACCCCGCCGATACAGAGACCTACGCCGAATTCGCCAGGGGCCTTGAAGAAGTTATCGTCATAGAGGAAAAGCGCGACGTACTGGAAACCGGCATGCTCGCCGCCTGCTACGACCTGCCGACTGATCAGCGACCGCGCATTGTCGGGCGCAAGGATGAACGCGGTGCCAAACTGCTGGATAATGCCAAAGCTATCACTGCCGATGAAATCGCCCTGGTCATCGCCAGCCGTATCAAACATTTTCACGATAGCGAGTTAATGCAGGCCAGGGTAAAGCGCCTGAGCGGGGAATTGGAACGCGCCGCGCAACTGCCTGCGCTGAACATGCAGCGCACACCGTACTTCTGCTCCGGCTGCCCGCACAGCACGTCGACCAGAATCCCCGAGGGCAGCCGCGGTGTCGGCGGTGTCGGCTGCCACTACATGGTGACCTGGATGGACAGGGAAACCTACACCTTCAGCCAAATGGGCGGTGAAGGCATTGCGTGGGTAGGCCAGGCACCCTTCGTTAAAACCGATCACGTGTTTCAGAACCTCGGTGACGGCACCTATTTCCACTCCGGCTCCCATGCAATCAGGGCAGCCGTTGCCGCAGGAATTAATATTACCTACAAAATCCTGTTTAACGACGCGGTCGCCATGACCGGTGGCCAGCCGGTAGACGGCAACATGAGCGTGGACCAGATAACGCGTCAGGTTCGCAATGAGGGCATACAGCGCATTGCTGTAGTCAGCGATGAGCCTGAAAAATACCGTTCCGGCTCCGCCTTCGCCGATGGTACGACCGTGCATCACCGCAAGGAACTCGACACGGTACAGCGCGAACTGCGGGAAGTGAAAGGCGTATCCGTGCTGGTCTACGATCAAACCTGCGCCTCGGAAAAGCGTCGCCGCCGTAAACGCGGTACTTACCCCGATCCAGCCAAGCGCTATTTTATCAACGACCGCGTCTGTGAAGGCTGTGGCGACTGCGGGGTGCAGTCCAACTGCGTTTCCATACAGCCGCTGGAAACTGACTTTGGACGCAAGCGCAGGATCGACCAGTCTTCCTGTAACAAGGACTACTCCTGTGTCGAAGGCTTTTGCCCCAGCTTTGTCACAGTACTGGGCGGCAAGGTGCGCAAGGCGTCGGGTATGAGTTCTGAGAAGCTTTCTCCACAGGTGGAAGAGATACCCCATCCAGCCTTCCCGCAACTACCAGACACAGGCAGCTACAGCCTGATGGTTACCGGCGTGGGCGGTACGGGCGTGGTCACCATCGGTGCCCTGTTGGGTATGGCTGCGCATATTGAGGACATGGGTGTATGTATCGTCGATCAGCTGGGTTTCGCCCAGAAAGGTGGCTCAGTGGTCACCCACGTACGTCTGGCTAAAGACCAGGACCAGATCCACGCCTCCCGCGTCAACAGCGGCATGGCGGATGCTTTCCTGGCCTGCGACATGTTGGTGGCGGGCAGCGACAAAGTGCTGGATTCCCTGGACCCAGGCCGGACCAAAGCCGTTATTAACACCGAGAAAAACTACACGGGTGATTTTACCCGCGACACCGAACTTGCCTACCCCGCTGACACCTTGATCAGCCGCCTCAAAGCCACCACAAAGGATGATGAGATCGAGTTCTTCAACGCATCACAGATTGCGATAAAGCTTTTGGGCGATTCACTTGGTTCCAACCTGATGATGACCGGTTTTGCCTGGCAGCGTGGCCTCATACCAATTAGAGAAGAAGCCATTCTGCAGGCCATTGAATTGAATGGTGTCGCCGTCGACTGGAACAAGGAAGCGTTTGCCTGGGGTCGTCGCCTGGCACACCAGCCGGAACTGATTCAGAAATTCCTGCAGATGGATGAAACGGTCAAGCCACTGATTTTCGCCCCGACAGCAACGAACGACTGGGTGGCCAAATACAGCGAGGAATTAACGGCTTACCAGGATGCAGATTACGCCGCACGTTATCGGGCCTTTGTGGATAAAGTCGTTGCAGCCGAAAATGCTGCCGCAATCGGTAAGTCCAGCCTGGCTACTGCAGTCGCGAAGGCGGCATATAAGCTGATGGCCTACAAAGATGAGTATGAAGTCGCCCGGCTATACTCCGCACCGGAGTTCCTCAAGAAACTACGAGAACAGTTCGACGGTGATTACACCCTGGAGTTCAATCTGGCGCCGCCTATTATTGCTCCCAAAGACAAGACCACCGGTAAACCCACCAAGATCCAGTTCGGACCATGGATGCTTAAGGCCTTCGGCGTACTGGCTAAATTCAAGTTTCTGCGCGGTACCAAACTGGATCCCTTCGGCTACTTTGAGGAGCGCAAGATGGAGCGTAGCCTGATCGAGAAGTACTTCAACACTGTTGAGTTACTAATGCGTGACCTGAGTACCGATAACCACCACCTCGCTGTGGAGATAGCCGAAGTGCCCATGAGTATCCGCGGGTACGGCCACATCAAACATGAAAATGTGCAGAAAACCGATGCCAAACTCGAAGCCCTGCTGGCCAGGTGGCCGCAAGTGAAACAAGATATGGCAGCTTGAGGAATCAAAAGCCGATACTTTGACTGAACACAAATTGACACTCGGAGCTATGACATGCCCCTGACCAAAAACTACTACTGCGGCCAATCCACTACCCAGATAATTTATCGGACCATCGGACAATATCTGGACGAAATTACTGCTCGCTATCCTGACAGCGAGGCCCTCGTGGTAAAGCACCAGAATGTGCGCTGGACATACCTTGAGCTCCACAAAAAAATTGAACGACTGGCTACCGGCCTGCTTCGCACACGGTGCGACCGCAGTATACCCTGATGCCTCATTCGATCCCGTTAGCTCCCTGCAAGCCGTACAGGATGAAAAGTGTACGGCCCTACATGGAGTCCCGACCATGTTCATTACCTTACTCGATCATCCGCGATTCCGTGAATTTGATCTCTCCAGCCTGCGTACTGGTGTCATGGCGGGTGCACCCGGTCCTGTAGAGGTTATGAAGCGCGTCATCGGTGAGATGAACATGGATGATATTCTCAGCGGCTATGGCCAAACGGAGGTCAGCCCTATCAATCACCTGACCCTGCCCGATGACTCCTTGCAAAAGCGCACTGAGACCGTTGGGCGGGCGGTGCCTTGGGTGGAAATCAAGATCACAGACGAAAACGACCGTGTGGTTGAGATAGGCAAAAAAGGTGAGATTTGCACCCGTGGTTACTCGGTTATGCGCGGCTACTGGAACGACAAGGAGCGCACTGAAGAGACCATTGATGAAGCTGGCTGGCTTCACTCGGGCGACCTGGGCACGATGGACGAACAAGGCTATGTCCAATTGTCGGTCGTATCAAAGACACGATAATCCGTGGAGGTGAGAATGTGTACCCTCGGGAAGTGGAGGAATTTCTCTATACTAATCCCAAGATAACCGAAGTACAGGTTTTTGGTGTCCCGGATAGCAAAATGGGTGAAGAAATCTGCGCCTGGGTTCAACTACACGCCGGCCAAACCATGACAGTAAATGAACTAAAAGATTTTTGCCGCGACCAGATCAGCCATTTCAAAGTTCCCCGCCACGTCCGTTTCGTAGAGGAGTACCCAATGACCGTGACGGGAAAAATCCAGAAGTTCGTCATGTGTGAAAAGATGCAAGCAGAACTGGAAGGCTGACATATTCCAGTTCTATGCCGCATCACACAGTAGCGCCATGTGAGTATCGATATCGTTGGCACGCAGATTATCTAGGTATGTTTGACTTCCCACTTATTAACAAAGTATTTTGTATTGAGTTTCTCAATAGGTCTGCTACGGAAACAACAGTTCCTGAGTTCTCGCTGTCCATCGTCCTGAAGCAGTCTCTATCACAGCGTAGAATTCGACAACGTTAAGATCGTCTTGTCACCCCCACCCTGCTAGAGATTTCTTTATCGGTGTCTATCAGGTGCGGCCTTAGTAATTGTTCTCGCTTGTGCTTGGGCCAATGAGCCTCCAGGTAACCTTTGAGTTCCTCTACCGTCATTCCGTCCACACCGGGCGCACCCCAAAAAAAAACCCGCCTTACAGCGGGTTAAAGACTAACTCAGAGCTCATTACGATTAGTCACCAAAGCGATATTGCGCCTGGAGTGTGATCGTACGAGGCCGATTTATCGATACGATGTTGTAGCCAAGAAAAGCAGTGCCGCCGTCCTGCACCGCCTCCTCAGTGAGGTTTCTGCCTATCAATGCGACCCGCCACTTGTCGTCGCTCGAAGCCAGGCCAATCTGCGCATCAATCTGCGTATATCCGTCCTGCTTGAATAACGGATCGTTTCGCACTTCAGTCAGGTAGTCGTCGGTGAACGATACATTCAACTTGCCAACCAGGCGCAAACCGCTGGAAAAAGGATAGTCCCAGCTGGCATACGCGTTGCCCGACCATTTAGGTGCGTTTGCGAGATCCTGTCCTGCACTGTCTTGGGTACCCCCCGGGCCAGTACAACGTATTGCTTTTTCTTCCGCGCTGATATTTGCCGGACAAGCAGAGCCATCGTACTGATCATATTCTGCGTCAAGATAGGCAAGAGCAGTACCCAGTGTGATGAAATCTGTCACCGCGTAAGTGGTATCCAGTTCTACGCCCTGGCTATGGGCTTGTCCCGCATTGGTAATGAACGCACTCGCTGTTTGCTCGTCAAAACTGTTAACCTGCAGGTCATCAAATTCCGTATAGAACACTGCGAGACTCATACGCCCGGCTCGATCTGCAAAGGAAGTCTTCATCCCAGCTTCCAGACCGAACGCATTCTCATCGTCATAGGACATAGACTCTGGGGACGGGGGTGAAACCGCAGCGGCATAGCCACCTGATTTCACCGCGGTACTGCCTTTGGCATACAGCATGGTGTCATCCGACATATCCCACTGCACAATCAGTTCGGGCATAAAGTTGTCAGACGATTTATCGTCCTTGTAATTGGACAACTTGGAACAAAATACATTGATCGGTGCGGGCCCAATGAAGTTTGCACCGTCAACGGCGTACCACTGACAGTTCAGCCCATTGGGGTCCCGAGTGAGATCCCTACTCTCATCCGTGTAGCGGACCCCGCCAGTTACTCTCACTGTATCACTGACATGCCAGGTCAGGTTACCGTATGCGGATACGACTTCAGTATCCACTGAGTAATCCAGCTGGCCGTATTCAGCAATGCCGGGCACACCCAGCAGTGTCAGGTCCAATGCATTGGAGCCCAAGATATCCGTCGTGGCCTCCGAGTAATACGCACCCAGGATATACTCGAATGTATTTCCTGTCGGTGAGGTGTACTGGAGTTCAATGCTGGACTGCTCATAATCTTCTGACCTGGTAGAGAAAATCGGGGGAACCGGCAAGGCAGAAGAGTCCAGGTCGAAGTTATAACTCCAATCCATTTTGTTATAGCCAACAAGGGCACTGAGTACCGATTCACCGATACCGAAATCCGTTTTCCAGGAAACAGCGTTAATTGTCTTGCTTCCCTCAACTTTGCTATTGCCTTCAGCAGCATTCATGACAGCGGCCATCTGGCTGCCGTTAGCATCCGATTCCAACTTCCAATTGAGCTTGTCTTCACCCCGACCAGTTCCCAATTGCTGCGTATTGCCGCCCTCGTTATCAATATCGGCATGAGCGTACTTTAATGTCGACATAATGGTATCTGTCGGTTGCCATACCAGGCTGATTCGCCCTTCTGTACCGTCATTGGAGACCGTGTCATCGCCAGTAAAGACGTTTTTCAGATAGCCATCTCCGTCATCGAAGGTTCGAATCGCCAATCGGGCGCCCAGGGTATCAGTCAAGCCACCGCCGACAAAAGCCGAAGTAGAATAGCCATCGTATTCGGTTTCGTAGTTACCGACGACAGTCGCCTCGAATTCATCACCCGGGTTGTTGGAATTACTGTGTAAAACCAGTACGCCCGCAGTAGAGTTGAGGCCATAAAGCACAGCCTGCGGGCCTTTCAGTACCTCCGCGCGAGCCACATCGAACATCGGGTTAAAAGCTGATTGAGTGCGCGGATAGTTGACGCCGTCGATGAAAATACCCACTGAAGATTCGAAGCTACCGTCTACACCGGACTGTACACCACGAATGTTTACCGTGGTAAGTCCAGCGCGCCCCTCAGCTACCGTCAGATTGGGAATTGATACCGAGAGTTCCTGAAAATCGCGAATACCATTATGACGCATCTCATCACCGCTGAAGGCGGTCACTGACATCGGGGTATCCATCAATCCGGCTGCCCGTTTAGTGGCTGTAACCACTATCTCTTCAAGCTGAGCGGCCTGGGAAACGATGGGTAAGCTCAGACCTGCAGCCATAAGCAAGTTAAACCTGGAATAATTCTTTAACATAGATAAACCCTTCCTGAGAAATACTTCTATTTATTATTAATAATCGCGGGCGTTTTACCGTTATCCACTACTTTAGTAAGAGCAAATATATAGTTTTTCGAAAACTAGGTTTTTGCTTTTCGAGAAATCTATTTGTCCGTAGTTACCCACGATCTTCATTAGACCTTGGACTTGCCGCAATGGACATCCGAATACTCAATGATTTGCCAGCCGGCAATTGATGGGTAGAAACCATTCTGATCCGCGGCAAGTGACGCTAATCAGCTGCTATCGAACTTATCCGGGAAGCCAACTGGTGGGTAACATACATGAGAGCATTGTTGCCTTCTCGATCCTCAGCCAGCGCACTGGCGAAGGTGACGATCACCACCCCACGGGCACGGTTAATATAAATTGACTGCCCCCCAAAACCGCGAGTTGCCATAGCACACTCTCCCCGGTCATGGATATACCAGTAATTTCGATAAGCCTGCACGGAGCCAAAAGCGCTAAAGTCCGCTGCGGTTTTCCTGCGATCGAAAAAACTCTGTTCATCAGCCTGGTTATATCGACAGGTAGACTCTATCCAGGCCTGCGGAAAAATCTTCGCCTTACCCAATAAGCCCCCATTGACAACAGACAGCCCAAACCGCGCTGCATCCCGCGCCGTCGAACTCAGCCCACCTGCCGCCAGCGCCGTGTAATTAGGGTCTGTGGGCATGATGGCATCGTGTTCTGTTTGCAGTTTACGCCAAACGCGGTCTCGCAGAAATTCCGACAATGGCTGGCCGGACGCTCTTTCAATCACCCAGCCTAACACGTCAACATTAATGTTCTGATAGTCAAAACTCTTACCCGGGTCTACAGAAGTGCTGGCAGTCACCAGCGTACTCACGGCTCGCACTCCACGTGGTACGTTCTCTTCCGAGGGTTCCAGGGTTTGCAGGTAGATATCGAACGCGGGTAACATCCCACCGCGCTTAAGATATTCATGGCGCAAGTGTCCTGGGTTCATCGCCTCCGGGTCGGATGTATAAGCCAGGGCCGTCGTCATATTCAAGACCTGCTGCAGGGTTACCCCAGCGTACGCGCTTTCCCGCAGCTCCGAAATATAGTCCGCGGGAGATTTGCCGACATCCAGGCGACCCTCTTCCACAAGAATACCAACAGCCATACCAAGCAGACTTTTGGCTCCAGAAAACCAACTGTGGTGCGTATGCGCATCAAATCCGTTGAAGTACTGTTCATAGATAAGTTCATCCGCCTTCAGTACCAGAAACGCATCCACCTCTGCCTGCTCAAGCACCTCCCGCAAGGTCAACGGAAGGTTATTACCCGGCACAATGAATTCAAAATCCCCCAGTCCTGGCCCACCGGGAAAATTGGCAGGTATTTCGTAGAGCTTCTCGCCTCGAGATAAAATCAAAGAGGGCTTGACGCTGAAATTTCGGGACATCCAACGCATATTTTCTGCTGTACGTGTCCAGGTTGCTTCAGAAACCGGCTGGGATGGATAATCCGGGAGGCCCGATAGTTCCACTTGCTGAGCATAAGACAGACCAAATCCTGGAAGTACTGCCACTAAAAGAGATCGTTGCAGTAGTCTGAAAATCCTATTCAGCATATCGTTAGCGCCGCCCAGCTTGTTGTACGCTCTGCAAAAATAGCAATCTCATGGTATAATTCGACAGCACGCATATACTCATCCTGCCGTGGTTGGCGGCTGGCTGAACACCAACACCTCGGGCAACTCTCCCTCGTATTTTTCGACTTGCACCAGACAACTGTGACCGCTGCAACCCTGCGCCAGAGAAGAGGTTCCCCTATCGGGGGTAAGCACGTTGGGATTGCCGTGTACTTCCAACTGCTGCCCATCCACTACTTGTGGGTCATACCAGGCTCCAGTGGGCAGTTCCATAATACTGCGCCTAAGATCGTCGGATATCTCAACGCCCGCGAGACAGGCACCGCGGTCGTTATAGACTTTTACGATATCACCTTCTGCGATACCCCTGGCGGCGGCATCTGCCGGGTTCAACCGGGCCCGCTCTCTATTCTTTATCTTGCGCTTACGGCTGGTAGATGCGTGATCGTATTGGCTGTGCAACTTAGTGCGGGGCTGGTTGGAGATCAAATGCAGGGGATAGCGCAGTGCTCGCTCTCCCCCCAACCATTCTGTGTGCTCATACCAGCGGGGATGGCCACGGCAATCGTCGTAGCCAAAGCTCTCTATTTCTGCCGAGAAAATCTCGATCTTACCTGAGGGCGTGTCCAGCGGATATTTTTCCGGGTCGCGACGGAATTTTTCCAGGGTATACTCCGCATCGGGTAGTTGCTGTTCAACACTGATCTGTTCTCCTTGCCAGAATGTCTCAAAGTCCGGCAGCTCCACACCCTCGGCGGTGGCATTATCACGTGTTACATTGTAGATACGCTCCACCCACTGCAATTCATCACGGCCTTCAGTGAACTCCTGATCCAAGCCCATCTTTTCCGCCAGACCGGTGAACACCTCAAAGTCGCTGCGTGCCTCTCCAAACGCAGGTACCACCTGCCGCATGGGTGACAGATAGACGTCGTAACTGCTGCCGCCGATGTCGTTGCGCTCCAGGGTCGTCTTGCAGGGGAAAACAATGTCTGCGTGACGGGCGGTGGCCGTCCAGAATGCTTCGTTGACTATGATGGTCTCAGGCTTCGCCCAGGCACGCCGAAGTTCGTTCAGGTCCTGATGATGATGAAAAGGATTGCCGCCTGCCCAGTAAATCAGCTTTATATCCGGATAGCTCAGGGTTTGTCCGTTGTAACGAAAGCTGGCCCCGGGATTGTTGAGCATATCCGTGTGCCGCGCCACCGGGATAAAGGCATTTGTCGGGGCGGAACGCTCCCCGATCTCCAGGCCCAGCGCGCCCATTTTGTAATTAGGGATACGCCGGCCGCCAAAGCCCATATTGTGAATACAGCCGTAACCATAGCCGATGCCGGCCCCTTGTATGCCGATGTGACCCAGCATCGCACCCAGCGTAGTGATCATCCAGTAGTTCTGTTCGCCAAATTCCTGACGCTGCAGGGACCAACTTATACCGAGCACACTGCGCTCATGACCCAGGCGCAGGGCCAATTCTCGGATATCCGCGGCAGCTATATCGCTGATGTTCGAAGCCCAGTCAGCGTCCTTGGGCTGGCCGTCTTCTTGACCCATGAGGTAGGACAAGAATTGTTCAAATCCCACAGTATATTTGTCCAGGAATGCCTGGTCATACAGTCCTTTCAGTACCAGGGTATGCGCCAGTCCCAGCATAATGGCCACATCCGACCCGGGCCGGCAAGGCCACCACTTGGCATCCAGTTCGTTCAGTACATCGTCACGTATGGGGCTGACATTAATTACCTTAACCCCCGCATCCTTAAGTAGAAGCAACTGCTCACGTGCAGAATGGCTCCCGATACCACCGGAGTTAACCTGCGTATTCTTGATCGCCGCCCCCCCAAACAACACCACAGTTTTAGAATGCTCAGCTATCTCGACCGGCGTCGGCGCCTCGCGCACCAGTTTGAGGAATGGAATACCGGTGACCCGACCCATGATGACCTCGGCTGCGGCGCTGGAATAGGTATTGACTGAGTCTACGTAGCCTCCTGCCAGTTTTAAAAAGCGATGTATCTGACTCTGTGTGTGGTGAAAACGACCGGCACTGGACCAACCGTAGGAACTGCCATATACGGCATTCGGGCCATAACTATCATAGGTATGTTTGAGGGCGTCTGCGGCTAGCTCCAGCGCAATTTCCCAGGAGACTGGTACAAAAGACTCTCGTCCGCGCCCCGCTCCATCGCTATGCCTGCCATTTTCCAGATATCCTGCACGGACCATAGGCCGCGGGATACGAGCGCCCTCATCCAGAGCGTCCAGCAGGGACTGGCCGATCAGAGTCGGTTCTTTGTCCACCTCGTATGGGTGCACCGACAGCAGTGTTTGGCCATCTGTCTCTACCCTATAATTACCCCAGTGGGTGGAAGTTGGAACAAAGTATGTCGCCTTACCAGTGTCGTCTTTCATTGCCGTGACCCGATATTTTTTAGTCTATACCGTGCTCGAATTACTCAAGTTTGTAAAAGTCAATCAGGGCAGCTTTCTGGTCAGCAGTGGCTCATGATAAAACTTATCAATCGTCGACTCCCCCTCTTGCGGCATGCTTCCCACCTAATAAGCTTGTAACCAAGACTCATCCGATACCGGTATAAACCTGCCCGTCTCTTCCACAGGAAAACGGATCGATTGCCCGGGGTACACGTCCTTAAGCACCTTGGAGTCTCTTACCACTACTGTGCCATTGACCAGCACATAAGGAATGCCGCTCGACGGCAAGCCATTAGTACCGTTTTTGTAGGTGGCATTTTCGGTGACATTGTCTGGATCGAAAATTACGATATCCGCCACCATACTCTCCTGCATACGCCCGCGTTCCTGCATGGCTTTCAGTCCAGTGTCACCCAGATGCTTGGCGCTCCAGTAACTGAGCTGACTCAAGGTTTGCATTAGCGGCACGTTGTTTTCACGAGCAATACGCAAGGTAATCGCATGGCTGCCTACAGAGCGTGGATGCCCTGCATACTTCTCGTATGGCGCATCCCAGGTCAACATGTTCCCCTTCACATCCAGCCCTGGCATGGAATCGCTGGCCACGACAAAGTGCTCCACTTTGGTCCAATCGGGCAACCACTTCTTGCGTGGGGGGCTGTAAGCGATAAGAGTACGACCAGGTTCATCTCTGGCGAATTTGAGGAACTCATCCTTACTTACAAATCTCTCCAGTTGGGGATCGTAAATTGTTTCTTCGTACTTGAAACCCATGGCGCTCTCCCAGGTATCCGGGGCAACAATAGAGGCACCATAATTGCCGGACCCGGCGATCCAGGGATAATAAGTAGCCCAGACATTGTGACCCTGCGCCCTGGCCAGCGCTAATTTTTCCTCGTTCTCCCACCAGCCGTAGTCATTGTCGTGATGAATCTGCAGGGGTGCCTGCAGGGCTATAGCATTCATCAGAACTTCGTTCACACCGGTGGGTGTCTCTGTGGGCGTTGATGCATTCGGGTGAAAGCGGTGATGCACCGAGGTTAAACGACCGTATCTGGCCGCCGCCCGCTGCGCCTCAAGCATTTCGTAGGTCATGATGCCCTTTTGGGCATAGCCGATGAGCGAACCTACACCTATTGCACCCTGCCGGAGTCCTTCATCCAGGGTGCTGGTAATTTCGTTCATCTGGTCCACGCTACTACGCGTTACCGACCAACCATCGACACCATCCTTAGCTGCCTCCGCCCTGAACTCGAAAAGGTAGGGCATGGAAATATTCGGGCCATCCAGTGTCAGGCTGTCGTGCACACGCATGCGCGCTAACTCCTGGCTAACCGTGGTGCCAAAATTGGCCTGGGTTTTGCCCTGCCTAGCCGCATACCACTGATCTATGTTGAGCGCGCCGCCTTCGAAATCCATCTGCGTGGTCACCCCGTCCCGCAGGTTTACCTTGATTCCCCAGGCGCTGAGCCCGTGTTGCTCGGTATCGATAAATCCAGGAGCAACGACAAGCCCGGTCGCGTCGATGGTTTCCTTTCCTATGAGCATACTTTCGCTGATCCTTTGAATTCGGCCATTCTTGACACCCACATTACGAACCGCGTCGAGGTGGGTTTCCGGGTCCATTACCCGACCGTTTTTAATAACTACGTCGTATTCCTCCGCCATGACAGAAAAGGAGATTAGGGAAATTAAAATTACCGATGATATAAAGACTGGATTCCGCATTGGTTAGTTTCCTTCAGATTCTAGTGCTTAATCGGTAACGCCGCAGCGTACCATCCAGTACAGTGGAACTGGGGGCGGGTTGTACCCCATGTGACAACCTCAACAATAATTTCTTTATGTCCCATTTGAAGCCAGTACGCCTAGCCAAAACGACTGATCGAATAATCTTCTGCGGGAATTTCACTTCTGTTGCCCGCTATCTGGTCGGCTACCAGGCGCCCCGATGCCGCAGCGGCAGTCCAGCCCAAATGCCCGTGGCCGGTACTCAGGTAAAGATTGTCAATCCTCGTCTTGCCGACAATTCCGACTGAGTCGACCGACATGGGGCGCAGACCGGTCCACGGTTCGAGATTTTCGCGATCCATAGTCGCGGCCAGTTCCGGGTAGACCGCACCAACCAGGCCCACCAGATTCGCAATACGCTCTGGCCTCAGTCTGTAGTCATAGCCAGCGAATTCCGCCGTACCCGCCACACGCAACACCTGTCCGCCAATCGGGTTCAGCCCAGCGTGCAGGCTCATATCGGCCACCAGTGTTCGCGGTTTTTTTTCCCAGTGCTCGATGGGAATGGTAAGGGAGTAACCCTTGGCGGGCTTGATCGGTATCTTTACGCCCAGGGACTTACTCAGCTGAGGGCTGTAACAACCGGCGGCAATAACTACCGCATCGGCTTTGATGCATTCTCTTGTTGCCGTACTTGCCTGGAACAGATTGGCCTTTTTCTCCAGCGATGTCACCGCGGTGTTGTAGCGATAACTCACCCCCCGAGCCGCGGTATATTGCGCCATTTGCTGGCAAAACAAATGTGGGTCGGCAGATCCATCAGCGGCACAGTACATACTGCCGGTCAGCTGGTCTCCTACGGACTTGAGGGCAGGCTCACGGGCAACGGTTTGCGCGTTATCGAGTGACTCGTAGCTAACACCCTCTTCAATTAGCAGGTCATAAAACCTTTCCAACGTACGCTGTGACTGTTCATCCCGAAATGTCATCAGTAGCCCGCTGTTGGTAGCGCGATATTGTAGGCCCGTTTCCGCGTCTATCTCCGCCATCATTTTCATTGAATAGGTACACAGGCGGGTGTTAAGCACGGTATTGCGGATAAAAATGGGCTCCTTCGCATAGGACAGGAAACGCTGGCCCCAGCCTATCATCGAAGGCAGCGCCTTGAGACGGAACATCATCGGCGCGTCTTTACGGCCGATGTACTTCAGCATCATCTTGTAGACCCCCGGGTCGTTCCAGGGCGCTGTAGCCGAGGGGGTAAGGCCACCACCATTGCCGAAGCTGCACTCCATACCCGCTGTATCGGCACTGTCCACGACAGTGACCTCATAACCCTGACGATTGAGAAAATAAGCGTTGGCGATGCCCTGAACGCCAGCGCCGATAACCAATACATGCATGGAAAATTACCGAATTTCTTTCATCGCAGTGATCATCGCAAAAACGGTCGGGGAATTCTTGTCAATAACTGAAAATTAGTTTCCCGCAACGACCGAGGCGCGTTAACCGACTGACTTGAGGTAAGCTCTGGGGGATAATGCTGTCCAGCGCTTGAACGCTCTGGAAAAGCTGCTGATATCCGTGTAGCCCAGCAGGTAAGCGATTTCACTGACCGTCATCCGCTTCTTCGCGATATAGTCCTGGGCCAGCTCCTGCCGTGTTTCATCAAGTAGTTGCTGGTAACTGGTACCCGCGTTTTCCAGCTTGTTTTGTAGCGTACGCACCGTCATGTTAAGCGCCCGCGCGACATGCTCTCGATCGCAATCACCTGAGGGCAGGAATTCGATCAGTTTGATTTGTACCAACGCTGGCAGATCCGCCCTGTCCATGTCGGCCAGGAATTCCGTTACTACCTGATCGTTCTGGCGCGCCAATTCGGCATTGGATGTTGGCAGGGGTTCGTCCAGCTTTGTCGGGTCCAGATACAATCGTGCCTCAGCAGCGGAAAATTCCAGGGGGCATCGAAATGTTGCCTCATAAACCGGCAACAGCGCCTCAGGCGGTGACCAGACTAGTGTCACCGCCTGAGGCGAATAGTCGGGGTGGCACATCTGCCGCAGCAATTTGACAATCCAGGCGGCCCAGCCGTCACTGTGACAACGATAAAGTAGTTCGCTGTACGGTATCAACGGGTGAGTCACGAGGTAGGCCACTTCATCATCCTGCACAAAGCGGCATTCATCCAGCGTGGTAACCGTGGCGAAATAACGTTCCAACCGCTGGCAGAAAGAGCGCAGCGTAGGACTGTAAAGCAGAGCCACGCCCAGAGCCTGAAAGGAGGTGGGCTGTAGAAAGTTGACAAAGCGCAAACCGAAGGCCGGATCGCCTGTGGCCTCTACTGCCAAACAAATCATCTTATCCATGGAGCCACTGGAAAGGCGGCTGGCGACCCCGAACCGGGCGATATCCACTTCGCCCGCTCGCAGTATCGGCGTTGCGTCGACACCATAGGACTCTATGGCTTGGCTGAGGGCGAGGACATTGCCCCGCGATGTGGTAAACGTTTCTTTTGAACCGATCACAGCTTGAAGTCCAACTATCTGAATACCGTAGGAATGAGTGTATGCCTGCTATCCTGGCCTGTCTACCCGGCAAAGATGGGACTGGCGTCTGACCTGATTCGCCTGATCTCATGGGTCCTAGTCGATGACCTTGCGTCCGGTGCCGTATAGTAACCATACGACAATACCTATGAGGTTGAGGATGGCTGCGCTGATAAAACCCCAGCTATAGCTGCCCGTGGTATCTACCAACCAGCCAATCATGGGTATGGCAATCACTCCCGGAAGGTTACTTATGGTGCCTACCAGGCCAGTGAGGAAACCGCGGTAGCGAGGTGCAATTTCCATAACGGTGGGGTCGGCTCCAGAGTAACAACAGGCCAGCGCCGCCATGGCGCAACAAGTGGCTAACAGGGCCATCAGGGCGGAATCCGCCAGGGGAATCAAGGCAAGAAAAACCATGGAACCCGCCAGTCCGGCTACCTGCATCAGTTTACGCACGAAGTCGATTGTCTTGCCTCGAATGAGCAAGCCGTCGGCGTAACCGCTGGCAATGTAGAGCACCAGCGACATGGCAATCCAGGGCAGTGCGGCGAATACCCCGGAGCCCGCCAGGGAAATACCCTGTACCGCACTGAAGTAGCTCGGCAGCCAGGCCAAGAATACGTAAACCATCCACAGGACACAGAATTTGTTGATGATAATAGCCCAAACCGCCGGGTGACGCAGAATGCGTCTGACCGGCACCAAGAGTGGGCCTTTTGCCTCTAATTCAGGTTCTCGCAGCAATTCCCGTTCTTCATCGCTGATACGAGGGTGGCTTTCAGGCGTTTCATAGGAGATAACCAGCCAATAAACGGCCCACGTCAACCCCAACAGGCCAAAGACGTAGAAGGGGGACTGCCAACCAAAGTTCTCTACCAGCACACCGCTGAGCATCAAGCCACCAGGAGCACCGATGGTCGCTCCACTGACCACAATGGCCAACAACCGGGAACGCTCCCCAGGGGGCGACCAGCGCCCCAGGAACGCGTAGGTAGCCGGTACAGCAAAGCCCTCGGCGATTCCAAGCCCAATTCGTGCCGCGATCAGCATACTGAAAGATATGCCCGCAGCGGCAGGTGTCAACAAAGTGAGTATGGAGAAAGCCAGTACCGTAAGCCCAATCACACGCGCTGCACCGACTCGACCCACCAGCCAGCCCCCCAGCAATTGGGAACCGATATACCCCAGAAATAGTGACCCCATGACCACGCCTTTGGTGGTTTCATCCCAACCGAATTCTACCTGCATGGGAATGGAAGACACTGACATACTGACGCGATCGGCATAACTCAAAAACCATGCCATGGCCAGAATGATCATCATTGGGCGTCTCAAGGAAGTCGCTCTAAGCACAGATAGATCTCAGATCGAAGCATGAAATTGACAGTGCCTTGTAAGGAGCGGGTGGGTTATAGCAATTCAGGCATATCGCAATACATAGGGAGTAAGAGCGTCAGGCATCCATGCCAGGACACTGCAAAAATCTGGGGTCGGATTCATTCCCCCTGTTGTTTAGCGGTAGCAAAACTTCACGGCTAAATAAATTCAACCCTAGGCTTTTGCAACCCGCCAATTATTAGGGTCTTCACGCTCTGGATGAGTTGGCCGCCGCTAAGATGTTTGCGCCTGCGGAACCACTCCAATAGCATGCCGTCGGTGAGAGCCACCAGGATGGCGGCCTGTTCTCGTGGGAAGAGTTCCGCGGAGAATTCACCGTTGTTCTGTCCGAGGCAGATCACCCGCTCAATTTCCTCGTGGTAGCGATCGTAGAGATCGTTCAACGCTTTCTCCACGCCTACTTCCCGGATGCCGATTTCCGTGTACGTCAAAATCGGCAACAATAGGAGCGCGTTATTCTGCGCGCCGACTTCAGCCGCCCAATCTTTGAACAACTCAAGTTGTTCCGCCGCGAGTGCGCCAGAGGCCCGCATTCTCGTGAACACTTGACCATACAGTCCCGCAGACTGTGCGATCAACTCAAGCAGCAGAGCGGATTTGCCCTTAAAATAAAAGTACACTGCGCCCTTGGTGAGTCCGGCGTTGCGGGCAATATCCTCGATGCTGGTAGAGGAATATCCCTGCGAAACAAAAAGACCAAGCGCTGAGCTCAATACCTGCTCGGTACTCTGCTCTCGCCGTTCCTGGTTGCTACGCCGGTTACTCGAGGCCAAGTCAGCTAACACGCGATGTGCGGGTCTTGACGGAAATCGCTAGGTGATTTTCCGGTCCAGCGTCGGAAGCTGCGGGCAAAATTACTGCTGTCGGAGAAACCCAGCATATAGGTTATTTGATTGACTGACAGGTCTGAACGCAGGATATATTCCTCAGCCAATTCACGGCGACAGCCTCCCAGCAACTGCTGGTAACTGGTACCACGTACCGTGAGTTGGCTGGCAAGGTCATCTTCCTCCATCTCCAGTGAAGCTGCCACAGAAGCCAGTGAGGAGCCGCCGCAGGGTAACAATTCAAACAGGGACATGCGGGCAGCATTGACTAGCTCTACCCTTGTGAAAGTTTTGAGATAATCATAAACAAGCTTTTCACTATGGCGCGCAAGCTCGGCATTGCCGCCGGGCAGGGACAGGTCGAGATCCTCCTCGGCAAAGCACAGGGCGGTCTTGCTGGTACCGTACTCAATGGGACAACCGAAATATTTGACAAATTCCTTACCATAGCCCTCAGGCTCACTGAAGGAGAAGCACACGTGACGCGGCGCAAAGCTGGGACTAGACACCGTGCGAATCATTTTTAACATAGTCGCGGCCCAGGCCGATTCGTGCAGTAGTATCTCCAAGGGCTGGCAGACAAACTCCCGAGGAATAATATGGCTCCACTGCAGTTCGCACGAGTCGTTAAAGACGACGCGGTCACCGGTATTCACATACGCATAGTAACGCTGCAGGCGCTGGCAAAAAGCCCTGAGCGTCGTCGAAGAGGTCAACATCACACCAAAGGCGTGGTAGTTAATGGGATTAATATATTTGGCGAATTTAAGCCCAAACAACGGATCCAGATCGTCGATATGGCGGATGATTGCCTCGTGGATGAGAGAGACGGATACGCGAGCATCAAAAGTGGGAGCCAAGTTAACGTCAACACCGGCCTCGGCCAACACCGCAGCACCATCCAAACCGTAGGCATTCAGAGTCTTGGCAATCCCCAAAGCGTTGCCGATATAGCTGGTAAATGGCGGTAGGTCAGCCGTATCTTCCATGCTCCCTTCATCCATCTATTCATAACAATGTACGTTATTATGCGCTTTGCTGCGAAAATGGCAAAGAGACTGAGTGGAAAAAGTTCCCGATTATTAATTCTCCACTTCTAGCAGCGCCTTGGCGGTGACTGTTTTGACTCGCTCACTTTCTACCCACATATCCAGGTCTACAGTGCCCGCAGCCAGGTCGACAGATTCCACCAAACCCTTGAAGTAGACGGTCTCCCCTACGACATTGAAGATCATCATGCGCAGTGGGCCAATCTTGCGAATACGAGCCCTGGGGCCTGCCCAGTCGCGCATCAAGCGCTCGAACATCCCCAAGAGAAAGTAGGTATTGACAAACGCATCCGGGGCACCGGTGGCCTGGGCGACTTGGGTATCGTGATGAATTAGCGACATATCGCGATTGGCCCCTGCTTCCATTACCAGTCGTTGCAGGGTGATAGGGATGGAGATTGTGGGCAGTTCGTCGCCGGTGTTGATAGTTGACAGTTTGATTCCCGTCATCGACTTCACGACCCGCTCCCACCTACAGGCGTCACAAAGCGGAAAATATCCAGGCAGGAGACAGCAATCACCTCGCCGGTCTGCTTGGTATAAATATCTTCCTGGCGCAGAAAGGCACCCTTTCCCACTTTTAGTTCTTTGTGGTTGATATCCACCAACTTGCTGGTACAGGTCACCACATCACCTACGTACAAGGGCTCGAAGAATTCCACTTCTATGCTGGTGGCGAAACTCTTGTCACAGGGAGCCGGGACATCAAAAATCACCACCAGGGCGGCAGCGTCCGGAGGCCCACAGTTTGGCTCCCTGCCCTTCCTCACATACGCCGTAACCTTCCAGTGCGCTAGCCTGGGTGTAGGGGTAAGCACCGTAAATCTGGCGCAGGTCCATACACTGAGCATGTGCAAACAGGCCAACCTCCGGTCAATTGTGCCGAATTAACCAAGCGTTACTTGTCGCCCCAATATTGTTGGCGCAATACTTTTTTGTCGGTTTTTCCCAGGGCCGTCTGGGGTAATGACTGTACGAAATCCACCTGTTTCGGTGCCTGTATCGCGCCTTTTTTCTCCTTTACCAGGGCTATCAACTCTTCGGCAGATACGCACTGCCCTTGTCTCAATACGACCACAGCGACCACTTTTTCACCCCATTTCTCATCGGGTGCACCTATAACGGCCGCCATGGCCACCCCGGCATGACCGGTCAGCACATCCTCTACCTCCCGGGGATACACATTGAAGCCACCGCTGATAACCATGTCCTTGGCACGGTCAACCAGGTAATAAAACCCCTCTTTATCCTGGTAAGCCAGATCACCGGTATGCAGCCAGCCTCCAGCCAAGGCTTCTCCACTCTGTTCAGGCCGTTTCCAGTAGCCGGCCATCACAGCCTGGCTGCGAATACACACTTCGCCGACTTCGCCCTGTGGCACTGCCACGCCCTTATCATCCAGCAGGGCCATACACACACCAACTGGGGGTTTGCCACAGGAGGCCAGGCGCCCAGGCTTGTCCAAGCGGTGTTCTTCTTTGCGCATCATGGTCAGATGGATGCACTCGGTTTGTCCGTAGCATTGCATCATCACCGGACCGAACAGCTCTAAAGCCTCGCGAAGTCGGGTAGGCGACATGGGTGCTGAGGCATAAATGATGGATTCGATACTGGACAGATCCGCTTGACGGGTGCGTGGGTGATCCATCAGCACATATATCATGGTTGGCACCAGGAACAAGGTATTGACCCGCTCCTTTTCGACCAGATCCAGCACCTGATCCGGGTCAAAGCCAGCAGTCAGATAGACTTTGCCGCCATTGAGAAAGGTCGGTATCAGCAAAAAACCTGCCGCATGACTAATCGGTGACGAGGCCAGGTAACGAATTTCCTGTGGCCATTGCCACTCCGCCATGGATATCAGACTCTTTGCGGCCATACCGCCTTGGGTCATTATAACGCCCTTGGGCTTCCCAGTAGTGCCACCGGTATAACTGACCCACGCAATATCATCATAGCCAGGCAGCTCAGCAAGAATTTCAGCCTCAGGCTGCTCCTCCAGAGCCGGCAGGTCTACACCAAAGTCCGATGCCCCCAGCGTATAAATTAACAGGTTCCGGTCCGCGCCTGCCTGCAAAGCGGCGCCTCGCTCGGAAAAATACGGGACATCCACTACCAGTGCACTGATTTCGGCATCCCCGAGAATAAAAAGTTGGTCTTCCAGTGAAGCCATGGGATGCAATGGCGTATAGCGCATGCCATTAGCTAGCACAGCGGCCATTGTGGCAAACGTATCCACTCTGTTGGACGCGAGCTGGGCCACACCGTCACCAGGCTTGAGCCCAGCGTCGCGCAACACCCTGGCGATTTGCCAGATTCGCTGTTCCAGCCGGGCGTAGGTCAAGCCCAGACCACTGGCATCAACAATGGCCTCGCGCTCCGGCCAGCGCCTCAGTCCCTGTAAAATAAGGTCAAAATAGGTACTGCCCTGGTACAAGCTGTTGTCGGCCATGTCGCCCTTACATGTATTGAGTACAGTGACAGACTGTAGTGCAGCCTAGGCGCATCCTCCATGTTAGATTGGGCAAGGGTTTTGTCAGGAAAAAGCCGGTCAGGCGGCAATCGACTCGCGATATTCCATGGGGGATTTCCCGGTCCATTGCTTAAAAGCACGGGAAAAGTTTGCGGTATCGGAAAAGCCGATCAAATAGGCGATTTCATAAATCGGAAGATTCTTGCGGATGTACTGCTCGGCCAGGCTTTGCCGAGTTTTGTCCAGTACTTCACGGAATGTGGTGCCGGCACCTTCCAGCTTGTTATGAAGCGTACGGGTGCTCATGTTCAAGGCCTGGGCCACTTGCTCTTTACCAGAGATCCCAGTAGGCAGCAATCGCACCAGTTCCTTGTATACCCGGCCAGGAAAATCTGCACGGTCGATCTTTTCCAGGTAATCGATTGTGAGCTGTTCATACAGGCGAGTCATCTCCGGGTTGGCACTGGGCAGTTTTAGCGCTAGATCCGCCTCATCAATAGATATGGTGGTGACCGCTGCATCAAAGCTGACCGGACAGCCGAAAAATGCCTCATATTTCCCTGCCAGCCCCTGTGGGTAGGGACGTGCCAGGGCCACTGAACGTGGGTGAAACTCCCTTTGCAGCGCAATCCGCGCAGTACGTACTGTCAGCGCCGCAAAACCGTCTACGCGTATCGGAATAAGACGCATTTCCGGTTGTGGCGTGGCCCGTATTTCGTAGACACCACTTTCCAATACTACCGAGAGGAAGTCATTGGTAGTAATCAGGCGATAGTACTTTACGAAGCGGGCCAGGTAATCGCCCAAGGTCTCACTGGAATACATGGCGACTCCCAGTGAGTAAAAGGTGGCGGGATGGATAAATTTCACCAGGTGCAGGCCAAAAACTGGGTCCTCGCATCGTTCCTGGGCCAGCAACAACAGGTTCTGCAATGCCTCCGAGGGTATGCGCACATTGGGGTCGCGCAGGGATTCCAGATCCAGGCCAACCTCAGCAAACATCGCCGCAGGATCGTGCCCGGCGGCTTCGATAGTCTGCGCTATTACGGTCCCGATAGGACCAATAGTAGTGTGTTCAGCCGCTGGCATCGTTCTCGTTCTGTGGCAGATGAAGCTGGGGAGTTGACCACAGCCCGGGCGTCAATAACAAGCCCCTTGTTCAGCACACGCTAAACGATGCGAAATGGATTTACCTGTTCAGGCCGGGCGAAAAATCAGCCACATCCCCCGGGTCAGCAGAGGCACGGCAAACACCAGGATAAAGCTGGCAGCCAGGAAGCCGTAGCCTGCTATGATCAGGGCAATAATACCCATGCTTGCCAGGGCCATACTGCCACAGACCATAGCTACCGCCACCAGGCCGTGACCCATTGGGCTCAGCGTCCGCTCGAAGCGTTGCTCGTGCCAGATGTTCACACGCTCCAGGAAACCTTGCAACATGCCAACGCCAGTCTGGGCAATCAATACAAACAGGACTACCATGTAGATATTGAGGAACAAGCTGGAGCCCAACGAATTCATCAGGTGGTAGGCAGGTAATTCTTCCTGGACAATTGCGGGATAAACGCTCATGAATGCGTAATGAAACACCAGACCCGGGACCACCGCGACCGAAGCCGCACACACCGCGGCCAGCCCTGCTTGGGCGCGACTGCGCACGCCGCGGGCACAGTACAGCAATAGGGGAATAAATCCGGCATTGACCAGGGCATACTGCGCACCTCCCTGCCAGGCATCCCATACCACGGGCTCATTGGCAAAAACCTGGCCGATCTGCCGCGCCGGCTCCCCCGCCAGCATGTATAACAGCACCACAAGTACGGCCGCCAGCGAGAGCACCGCCAGGATCATAGTCTTCTCGACAAGGGCCCGCCCTTGATACGTCAGCACAAAAACGATCAACAGCAGTGCCGCACTGCCCATCCAGGCGGGCAGACCGAAGCGTGTGTCGGCAATGACCCCGGAAGCGGCAGTACAGAAAGCCAGTGAAATCACCATACCCAGCAGAATGACAATCTCATAGAGGAACCAGAAACGACCCAGCAACTGCTGGCAAAAACCGCGATATTCAAATTGCTGGAATCTTCGGGCCAACTCAAAGGTTGCAAATAGCAGAACAGCGTAGGTAATGACAACCGCCGCGATGGCAATCAATCCGCCAACCGGGCCGTGCCGGCTGATAAACTCCATCACCTCGCGACCCGTACCATAAGAGCCGCCAAACACCACCGACAGAAATACCGAGGACGGCACGATAAACACACGGAACAGATAAGAATCCAACATAGGCCCAGTTCTCTATTATTCAGCAATTAGCCTAGCAGGCTCTCGCTATCAGTCCTTAGCAAACCGGGAAGATAAGTGGTCAGGGCGCGCGACAGCTTATCTACCCAATTTGACAAGGCCTTACAGTGACGTATTAGCAATACTGCAAACTTATGGACACCGCCCCAACGGCACTGGGCCAGTGTCAGTCACAGTACTATTAGGATCAACGCCCCATATAAGGAATTCATCATGAGCACAGACGCCGTAGCCGATAAAATTGCCGCCCTGGGTCTAACGCTGCCGGCACCGATGCAATTGCCACCGGGGGTGGTAGCAAAGTTTCCCTTTGTTCGCACAATAGGCAGCCGCGCCCTCGTGTCCGGCCACGGACCGCTCAACGCAGACGGCTCACTCGCCACCCACCTGTTCGGCACTGTCGGGCAGGATATCGACGTGGAGCAGGCGACCCAGGCCGCGCACCTGACCACCCTGGCGCTTTTAAGCAGCCTCAAGCGTGAACTGGGTTCGCTGGATCGAATCACCGCTTTCGGACGCGTTATGGGCATGGTCAACTCAGCGCCAGACTTTACCGCACAAACACCTGTGATCGACGCTTTTTCAGAATTGGTCAACAAGGTGTTCCCCGCGGACGTTGCGGCCCACTCGCGCGCGGCGGTGGGAATGGTGTCGCTCCCGATGGGTATGCCGGTAGAAATTGAGGCCGAGGTCTATTTCGAATAATGGCCGACCCAATCGTTATCACCAGCTTGGAAGATTTCCAGGCCAGGGAGGGAGAGAAGCTCTTTACCTCCCCTCCGCTAATCGCTGACAAGGACATGATCCAGCAGTTCTGTCGCTCGGTGAATCAGATGGACTGGTTCCACTTTGACGAAGAGCGCTGTGCCGCTTCACCTTTTGGCGCGATCGTTGCCCCGGGCATGTTTACCTTGTCTTTAATCCACTCGGTCTATTTTGACAATGTGAAACTGCAGGGTTTACGCGCGCTGTTTCTGGGTTCCGATCGATTTCGAATCCTGCGCCCTGTAAAGGCCGGGGACATGCTTAGCCTGACCTTTACCGTGGGACGGGTGGAAGTTCGCGACCAGGGCTTTGCGGTGCACTATGATTTTACCTGGCATGTAAGTCATGCAAAGCAACCGGTTACTTTTGGCAATTTCATCGTGCGCTACTGGCCCGAGTAACGATGGGATCACCTTACTCCAAGGCGGCTCAATGGTCGCCAAGCACCCAAACTCACAACCGTGGACACAGAAGGTTGGGGGCGTAGGTCAAACGCGTCGCGCGAAATCCATGCCTTTAAGAATCGCCCGGTCGATTAGGGTGTACTGCTCGATCTCCCAACGATAGACCTGCATTACCACCTCTCGGGCGTGAACTGCTGTTGCTGGCGCCCCTCGCTCTACGATGGCATCGGTTACAGCCCGAAGATCCTCATGCGTGATCTCAGATAATTTCTGATTACCAAAGCGCTTTGTCAATTCACGGGTGTAGACCGATTTACGCATGTCACGCGTCGAATCAGCCATCTGATAGCCACGCATCCATTTCTCGGCCCATGCACCAAATGTTTCGGCATCCTTTACGCGCGTCTTGTCGCGTGCCTTTTCCCTGGCCGGTGACTTCCCCGCCGCGATCATTTTTTTTGCTTCGCTGAGTCGCTCTCGTGCTTCTGACAACGCGACACCGCACTTGCGATACCGGCCTATCGTCAACGTCTCCTGTCGACCGCTGATCGAGTAGTTGTATCTGAAGGAAATGCCTCCTGCTGGTGTCACAGCCACATAGAGCCCATCGCGGTCATTGACCTTGTAGATCTTGTCCTTGGGCTTCAAGTTGCGCAGCTTGGTATCTGTCAGCATCACAAGTCCTCCCGTAGAAAAAAATACCATGATTCTATGCGGTATATTTTTCTATATATCCTCTTCTATATCAGTGAGTTAAATGATTCTAATACCATGAATGAACTAAAAAATGTAATTTGGTATTTCGTCATAGCCCTGACGGTCCAGAGAACAGAACCATGTTTTATACCATTGAAAAAGTTTGCTTGGAGGTGCCAGAGGGTGCCAGCCGCTGCCAGACAAAAAGGAGAATAACTCTGTATTTATAGTACTTTAATGAGCTTTATTGCTTGCAGGTGCAAGCCAGTGCCAGACGCGAAATCATTCCCACTCAATAGTCGCTGATTTACAGAGCCTTATAGACAAAGGGCTACAAGCACGAAAATAAAAGTGTGTAACTTTCGTGTAACTCTCTATCTACCATAATCGATTGCTGATAGTTAATTTTCTCATCAATATCAACAAACTTTCATTCTCTTATTACACAGCGTGTAACTTTATTTCATGACTTTAATTTTCCACCAAATAATAACGGGGGTTATCAATGCGGTTGGAAGAACCCACCATATCCACACAGGCTCAATATTAACATTCACAACTAAAACAGCGGTAATCACTGCAATGGTTCCACCCATCATATTGCCCAAGTGTCTTCCTTTTCTTTCTTTTCCGATGGCTGTTTTGTACTTATGACTCTTAAAATCACCGTAACCCAAAACAATAGCCAAAAACCCAAAAACTAAAAGAGGTATGTATTGAGAGTTGTTATTCATGAAGTAAATTGCAGCCAGTATCCACATCCCCGCTCCGGATAAAAGCATCAATCCCACAGCAATCCAATCCAAAGTAGTAGCTATACCTTTTCTGTTTCTAGCAAAGCGGATGCCTGAAAAAGCCAAATAGAAAGAAAAGAACGCTATTAAAAATAAAAAGATGTTGCTAGTGATAATCGACATTGGAATAGCTGTTAAGAAGATAGCAACCATGCACCAAAAATATGTTCTACCTGAAAGCACATGGAGTTTTTTGCCTTTCTCAGATGAAACTGCCATAGCAGCACAAAACAGAGCAATGGTTCCAGCTAGGATATGTATTGATAATAAAATTTGCATCGTTTCATTCCCACTCAATAGTCGCCGGCGGCTTGCCGGAAATATCGTAGGTGACGCGTGAGA
>DAIRTN010000010.1:112822-114203 GCA_036803865.1 Luminiphilus sp. | reverse complement strand
ACCGCCGCCAAAATGCCGATAATGGCAATAACAATCATCAGTTCGATCAGTGTGAAGCCTTTTTGTACTTTCTTCATGTGTCGTTCTCCTCAATGTTTGATTTAAAGCCGTTTGGGCTAGGGTGCGGTTGCCCATTGCTGGCTGCACTCAAATAGGTATTAGCAGGTACCGTGCCAACTTTTACGAATTGAATAAAAATGTAAGCGTTTTTTTATTCAAAAGGCGCGGGTGCTTGTGACCCACGCGGTCTGGGGGCTGTATAGGAGGCTGTGTAGAGGACTGTGTAGAGGGCTGTGTAGAGCGCGTTTGGGGGGCGTCTAGAGGGTTGTTTGGGGTTTTTTAAGGAGTTGTTTAGGGGGTTTTTGGGGTTGTTTAAGTGGATGTTTAGAGTGCTGTTTAAGGAGTAGTGGCGTTCGCAGTGCGCAGAACGAGGGCGTAGAAAAAGGGCGTAGAAAAAAGGCGCAGAAAAATAACAACAAAGCGACAAAAAATGTCACCTTCATGCGCTCAGTGTCGATTCTCGGGCGGCGGTCGGCGAGTCGCGGCTTTGTAAGCTGTGCTCACAGCCATGTCATGGCGTGCTCGGTAGCGGCTTCCATCACGGGGTAGCTCGTACTCTCCTGCACGCCCGGCAGTTGCATGAGGCTGCCGCCTAAAAATTCGCGGTAGGAGTTCATGTCTTTCACGCGGGCCTTAATGAGGTAGTCAAAGTTACCCGCGACCAAATGACACTCTTCGACTTCGGGGACGTCTTTGATGGCGTCGGTAAATTCTGCAAAAGCGTCCCCTGCGGTTCGCTGAAGCGTTATTTGTACAAACACGACCAACCCTTTCCCGAGTTTCTCGGGGTTCAAGTCCGCATGATATCCACGGATATAGCCCTCGCGCTCGAGGCGTTTAACGCGCTCTTTGCAGGGCGTCGTGGTTAGGCCCACTTGGCGGGCGAGCTCTGCGTAAGTCAGGCGCGCGTCTTTTTGCAGCAATCGCAGAAGTTTGCGGTCAATCCGGCTCAGCGTTTCTTGGTTCATGGGTCTTGCTCTCCCCGTAGTCGCCACAGCTACACTCGCCACAGCTCTATATCTAGCGCCAAAACGTCGTGGGCGCCGCAGTTCGGCGCATTAGTTGCAATCGCTATAAGCGCATGCAGTGCTGATAGCTAAAAAGACTCGTTGGCGTCGAATCACGATAAATAGCCCTCAAATGCAGTCGAAACGACTGCTTTGATGTTGAATATACCGAAGATAGTGGGTTAATAGCGAGATAAATTGGCGCCATCTGCTGTGATTTATCGCCGCTTTACGCGCACGTGTGCACGATGAGTAACGCGACGGGTGAGTTGCGGCACAGGCATGCTGTTCTTATTGGTAAATGCTCTCATTGG
>DAIRTN010000010.1:103151-112722 GCA_036803865.1 Luminiphilus sp. | reverse complement strand
GATTACACCCATGATGAAACCCATGACTATTGGTATCCCGAAAGAAATTAAGAACCACGAGTACCGTATCGGTATGACACCTGCAGGTGTGCGTGAGCTAGTCGGAGCAGGTCATACGGTTGTGGTGGAGACTAAGGGCGGCGACGCGATTGGTTTCGATGACGCAGCCTACATGGCGGCGGGTGCCGAGATTGCCGCGACTGCCGAAGAGGTGTTTGCGCGCGCTGAGATGATTATCAAGGTGAAAGAGCCTCAGCCCAATGAGTGCCGCATGCTTCGTGAAGGGCAGCTGCTCTTTACCTATCTGCACCTTGCTCCAGATCCCGAGCAGGCTAGGTTGCTCCAAGCGTCGGGGGCAACGGCTATCGCCTATGAGACCGTGACCAGTGCCCGAGGCGGGTTGCCTTTACTGGCGCCTATGTCTGAGGTTGCAGGTCGTATGTCTGTCCAGGCGGGCGCCTATCATTTGGAAAAGGCGCAGGGCGGGAACGGCACTCTGCTCGGTGGCGTTCCCGGCGTTGAGCCCGGCAAAGTCCTCATCTTGGGTGGCGGTGTTGTAGGCACCAATGCCGCCCGTATGGCCGCGGGTATGGGCGCGCAGGTCACTATTTTGGATCGCTCGATAGAGCGCTTGCAGCAGCTCGATGACCTCTTTCAAGGCCGTGTTGTTGGGGTTTACTCAACGCAGGATGCCGTTGAGCGTTACGCTTTGGAGGCGGATGTAGTGGTGGGTGCGGTACTTATTCCGGGTGCCTCTGCGCCTAAACTGATTAACCGACACCACGTGAGCGCCATGAAAAAGGGCTCGGTGCTTGTGGACGTGGCAATCGACCAGGGTGGTTGTTTTGAAACGTCCCGTGCAACAACGCACCAAGACCCCACTTTTGTGGTGGATGACGTCGTCCACTACTGTGTCGCCAATATGCCCGGTGGCGTCGCGCGTACATCGACCATGGCGCTCACCAATGCAACGTTACCCTATGCGCTCCGCTTAGCAGGCCAAGGCTTAAATGCGCTGCGTGCGGATGCACATTTTGCCAATGGTTTAAACGTGCATGCGGGCCACATCACTAACGAAGCGGTCGCCGAGGCCTTGGGCGTTGAGTTCTTGCCCGCTGACAAGGCGTTAAATAGCTTTATGCAGTCCGCCTGATGTGCCTGCTATAAGATGCGCTTTTTATGAGATACGCTTTTTATAAGTAGCGCCTTTTATAAGTAGCGCCTTTTATAAGATGCGCCTTCTAATAAGTAATGCCTCGCTAAACTGTTATCAAGAAAAAGGGCGCCGTTTGGCGCCCTTTTTTGTTGGAGAGTGCTTAGCTCACCCTCAGTTTGCTTGCTGTGCCTTGAACTCCTTGCGCCATGCATGCAGCAAGGGCTCGGTGTAGCCGCTGGGCTGCGTGGTGCCTAAGAACACCAGGTCACAGGCGGCCTGAAAAGCGATGCTGGTATCAAAATGACCCGCCATTGGAAAATAGGCAGGGTCTGAAACATTTTGACCGTCCACCACCGATGCCATGCGCTCTAAGGTTTCACGGACTTGTGCTTGTGTGACGATCCCATGGCGAATCCAGTTCGCCAAGTGCTGGCTCGAAATGCGCAAGGTCGCGCGGTCTTCCATGAGTCCGACGTTGTTAATGTCCGGAACTTTAGAGCAGCCAACGCCTTGGTCAATCCAGCGCACAACATAGCCGAGAATGCCTTGGGCGTTGTTATCGAGCTCACGCTGAATGGCGGTGTCGTCCAAACCTTCTGCGCCTTTTAACGGAATTTGAAGAATGTCACCGAGCTCTCGACGCATCGCGTTTTTCAGGCCGGCTTGCACCGCAAAAACGTCCACGTCGTGATAATGGGTGGCATGCAGCGTCGCAGCAGTTGGGGAGGGCACCCAGGCGGTGTTAGCGCCCGCCTTGGGATGGCCCACTTTGGTGTCGAGCATTGCGGCCATCATGTCGGGCATTGCCCACATGCCTTTGCCAATTTGCGCGTGTCCCTGCAGTCCGCACGCCAGACCAATATCGACGTTCCAGTCTTCATAGGCGTTAATCCACGTCTCGCCCTTCATGTTGCTCTTAGCGGTGACAGCGCCCGCTTCCATAGAGGTGTGGATCTCATCGCCGGTGCGATCCAGAAAGCCTGTGTTAATGAATGCGACGCGCTCGCTTGCACGCTTAATGCACTCCGCGAGATTGACAGTGGTGCGACGCTCCTCGTCCATGATGCCGACTTTGATGGTGTTTTTAGTAAGCCCCAACACCTGTTCCACGCGCCCGAAAAGGTCGACCGTAAAACTCACTTCGTCGGGCCCATGCATTTTGGGCTTTACGATATAAATGCTGCCTTCGCGAGAGTTGCGCACGCGGCTGTCGCCCTTAATGTCGTGTACAGAGCACAGGCTGGTGAACATAGCATCCATAATGCCCTCGGGAATTTCTTCACCGTCTGCGGTCAGGATCGCGTCATTGGTCATCAGGTGGCCGACGTTACGAACGAACATCAGGCTGCGTCCATGCAGCGTTAGCTCGCCGCCATTGGGTGCGCTAAAGACCCGATCGGCATTCATGCTGCGGGTCACGGCCTTGCCGCCTTTATGGAAGGTTTCTTCGAGTGAGCCCTTCATGAGGCCAAGCCAGTTTCGGTAGACCACTACTTTGTCTTCGGCGTCTACGGCGGCGACAGAATCCTCGCAGTCTTGGATGGTGGTTAATGCCGACTCTAAGCACAGGTCTTTAACGCCCGCTGCATCGGTTTGGCCAATGGGGTGATGTCGGTCAATCTGTATCTCTACGTGTAAGCCGTTGTGTTTCAGTAGCACCGATAGCGGGTCCGTGGCATCGCCCGTATACCCCACAAACTGCTGCGGATCGGTCAGCGTTGCACTTGAGCCATCGTTTTGCGCGATGGCCAGCGTGCCGTTAGCAACCGAGTACTGGGTAGCGTCTTTATGACTGCCGCTGGTCAGCGTGAAGTGCTTGTCGAGGAAACTGCGTGCCCAAGCAATCACCTTGTCACCGCGAACAGGGTTGTAAGCGCCTGCGCGCGTAGCGCCGTCTGACTCAGAGATGGCGTCGGTACCATACAGTGCGTCGTATAGGCTGCCCCAGCGGGCGTTAGCGGCGTTGAGCCCAAAGCGCGCGTTCATAACGGGTACCACTAACTGGGGTCCGGCGGTGTGGGCAATTTCCGCGTCGACATTGTCAGTGGTTACCTGAAACGGTGCGGGTTGGGGCAGCAGGTAGCCAATCTCTTCTAAGAACGCTTTGTAGGCCGCAGGATCAAAGCTTGGGCCTGAGTGCTCGCGGTGCCACTCATCGAGCTGGGCTTGCATCGCTTCTCTAACCTGCAAAAGCTCCGCATTGCGGGGCATCATGTCACTTAAGATCGCGGCGAGTCCTTCCCAAAATGCCTGCGGCGTAACGCCTGTGCCCGGCGCAATGTCGTTAACCAGTAGGTCGTGCAGGGCCTTGTCGACCTGCAAGCCGGCGCAAATAATACGTTCAGCCATTGTGTGACTCCTTTCATTGTTCGGCTTCTTTACACCCTGAGCCGGGTGGTTAAGCCCAAATATGTTGTCGATCTCAAGCTGCACACGATGTGAAGACCCGTGCGCAGGCGGTGACCCACGATCAGCTGCTATTTTGTCGCGTCACGGCCATAAGCGCTAGAAATGGATATGATAGGGCGTATTCACCGTATGTATGGCGTTTTGCGCGTCAAGCCTCATTCACACATAGTTCACGAGTAATTCAGGTATGACCGGTATGAACAGAGGCTAGGGTTTAGTCGCGCGCTTACGCACAGTTTTGGCCTTGGCGGCTTTAGGTTTTTTCGCGGGTTTTTTCGCAGATGTTACTTTCTCCATGCCATCGGGGCCGAGGTCCCGTGCCGTCTGAGTGATTAACTGGCGAATCCAGCGGTGCGCCAGATTGTGCTGCAACAGAGGGCTCCAAGCCATTTTTAGTTCCATGGCGGGCACGTCAAAGGGCACGTCTCTCACCACGACTCGGGGGTTATCACGTTTGAGCCACGTAGCACGGGTGGGTAACGTGACGATTAAGTCGTTCTGCTCGGCCAGCGTCATCGCCGCTTGATAATGCCGAGTGAAGACACGAATGCGCCGCTTCTTTTTCAGTTGTCCGAGCGCTGAGTCAACCCAGCCTAGACGTTGAACGTCATCCGGATCTACACCCACACCGACACCCATCCCCGTTTTGCTCACCCAGATGTGATTGGCGCTTAAGTAGGCGTCTAAGTCGAAGTTTTCAAGAATGGGGTTGTCCGGACTTAGCAGGCAGGAGAAGCTGTCTTTCCAGAGCGTGATCTGATGAAACGACTGGGGCATTTGGTCAAAACGGTTAATCACCAAATCAATTTTACCGCGCTCAACGTCTAAGAAGCTGACATCCGAAGGCGTCATAATGTCGAGGGTAATGCCCGGTGCGAGTTCGCGCAGTTGCTGCATAACGGCTGGGAACAGGGTCGATTCGGCATAGTCACTGGCCATAATGCGAATAACGTGATTCGCGGTGCTCGGGTCAAAGTCTGACGTGGGTTGGATGGCCCTATCAACGCCTGCTAAAATATCGCGTACCAAAGGTTCGAGCTCTCTGGCGCGGGCGGTGGGTGTCATACCGTCGGAAGTACGCACTAGGAGCGGATCATTAAACAGCGCGCGCAGTCGGCGCAGGCCGTTACTCATGGCCGGCTGTGACAGGCTGAGTTGGTTGGCTGCCTGGGTGACGTTGCACTCGCGCAAAAGCACGTCAAGATAGACCAGTAAATTGAGGTCGATGCGGTTAAGATTTTTCATAACATTATTTTCTCCGCGAATGCCTTGCTAGGTTGCCATCATACTGATGAATTATACTCTGACTGCTCAGAGAAGCTATCTGTCGCAACCGGCAGATATGAATGACTAAACAATTGAGGAATTTTCATGTACCGCGCTCCCCTTGAAGACATGCAGTTTTTGATCGATGACGTGCTTGATATCGAAGGCACGTTAGGACAGCTGCCGCGATTTGCGGAGCACGGTATTGGCGCTGAATTAACCACCGCGCTCCTCGATGAGGCCGGCAAATTCGGGGCCGATGTCCTCGCACCGCTGCGTCGCGTCGGCGATATGCAGCCTGCAACGTGTGCTAACGGTAAGGTGACTATCTCGCCCGGGTATGCTGACGCCATTCAGCAGTTAGGTGCAGGGGGTTGGGTGGGCATTACTGCCGACACTGATGCAGGTGGTCAAGGTCTTCCGGAGCTCTACGGTACCGCAGCCTGCGAAATCTGGAACGGCGCCGATATGGCCTTCGCACTGGAACCATTTCTGTCATCCGGTGCGGCACTTGCTATTAAGGCCCACGCCAATGACGAGATTAAGGCGACCTACCTTGCCAAGATTAATTCGGGCGAGTGGGCGGGAACCATGAATCTCACGGAGTCAGGCGCTGGCTCCGATCTTGGCGTCATGAAAACTCGTGCCGAGCGTCACGATGACCACTACAAGATTTTTGGACAGAAAATTTACATCACCTGGGGCGACCATGACGCCACAGACAACATTATTCATTTGGTTCTGGCTCGGCTGCCCGATGCGCCGGCGGGTAGTAAGGGGATATCCCTCTTTGTCGTGCCCAAGTATCTAGTCGGCTCGGATGGCGCTTTGGGTGAGCGAAACGATGTCTACCCTGTATCTACGGAGCACAAGCTGGGCATTCATGGCAGTCCTACCTGCGTTATGGCCTACGGTGATAACGGCGGTGCTATTGGTTACTTGGTAGGTCAAGAGAATAACGGCCTCGCCTGTATGTTCACCATGATGAACGAGGCGCGCTTGAAGGTAGGCCTGCAAGGTGTTGGCGCCTCTGAAGGGTCTTATCAAAAGGCAGTCGCGTACGCGCGTGATCGTGTGCAAGGCGGCGTCCCTATTATTGAGCACGCCGATGTAAAACGAATGTTAACCACGATGCGTGCGCTTATCGAAGCCATGCGCGCATTGGCGTTCACCGAGGCGGTGACCATGGATCTCGCGCACTATGGTTCGGACGAGCAGCGTTCTGCTCAGCAGCGGCGCATCGATTTAATGATTCCTGTCATCAAAGGCTGGAGTACCGAGGTGGGTCAGGAAGTGACATCGCTCGGTGTGCAAGTTCACGGAGGCATGGGTTACGTTGAGGAGACGGGTGCTGCGCAGTATTTGCGCGATGTGCGTATTACGTCGATTTACGAGGGCACTAACGGTATACAAGCCGCGGACCTTTTAAACCGTAAAGTTGCACGGGATGGGGGCGCTACGATGGAAGCGGTACAGAGCGAAATTCGCGATGTTGCCGACGCGTTGTCAGCCTCGGACAATGCCAGCCTGCAACGTTTAGGCAAGGCGCTGGGCGAGTCGTTAGCCGATCACGTGCAAACCACCCAGTTCTTGCTTAACGCACTGAAAGAGTCGAGCTTTGAGGCCTTTGGTGGATCCTTTGATTACATGATGCAAACCGGTTATCTGTTCGGCGCATGGATGTTGGGTCGCTCGGCGCTTGTTGCCGCTGAAAAGCTAGCGGGGGGTGCGAGCGATATGTTCTGTCAGCGCAAGATTGCTACCGCGGCATTCTATGGCGCCCGCATACTCCCAAGGTGCGACGCCCACTGTGGATCAATTCTCGAGTCGGGTACTAACCTGTCAGACTACGCGCTCGATTGGCTGTAAACCCTATGCGCTATCTCGCCGATTTCACAACCCCTGATCTGTCCGACGCGAATGCGGACAGTCAGGTGTTGCCCTACCAATTTCGCTTGTTTGGTCGCAGGATCCGCTTTGGTGGTCGGGTATCTACCGTCGCCTGTTACGAAGATAACTCACGGGTAGCCGAGGCGGTCGCAGAGCCCGGAGAGGGGCGGGTGCTGCTTGTGGATGGTCAAGGTTCCCTCGCGCGCTCGCTGCTTGGTGACAACCTCGCGCAAAAAGCATCCGACAACGGTTGGGCAGGTATTGTGGTTATCGGCGCTATTCGCGATGTCGAAGTGATCGACGATATCGACATTGGCGTTCAGTCCTTGGGCGTTGTGCCGGTGAAGACTGAAAAGCGCGGCATTGGCGATCGCGACGTGGTCTTGTCCCTCAGAGAAGTGCTGGTGAAACCGGGCGATTGGCTCTACGCCGATCGCAATGGTGTGCTGGTGAGCGAGCGGGCTTTGAGCGCTTAGGCGTCAAATCGCATCGACAAATCGAGGGGTTCTACGCCTTTAGTCAGGGCGCCTATCGAGATAAAGTCGACGCCCGTTTGCGCTATGTCATGCAGTGTCTTTTCGGTCACGTTGCCTGACGCTTCTAACTCTGCCCGCCCTGCGGTTAAGGCTACCGCTGCCCGCATCTCATCGTTGCTAAAGTTATCTAACATGATGCGATCGGCAGCGGCTTCCAGTGCTTCTGCCAGCTCTTCCATAGTTTCGACTTCAACTTCGACCGGTTTGCCGGGAGCGTGCTCTCGAGCCGTTCGGACGGCCGCCCCAATACCACCGCAGGCTTCAATATGGTTTTCCTTGATGAGGAATGCATCGTAGAGCCCGACCCGATGGTTGTAGCAGCCGCCGCAACTTACGGCGTACTTTTGTGCCAGTCGCAGCCCAGGAATGGTTTTTCGCGTGTCGAGAAGCTTAACGGGGGTATCGGCCACTCGATCGGCATAACGACGACAGCGGGTCGCTGTGCCAGAGAGTAATTGTAAGAAATTGAGCGCGGTGCGCTCACCGGTGAGAATGACACGCGCATTGCCGGTCACTGTAAATAGCAGGTCGTTCGCGGCAATGATATCGCCATCGGCCTTAAACCAGGTGACTCGCAGTGTGGGGTCGAGGCGTGCGAAAACAGTGTCCACAAAGGCTGTGCCGCACAAAACACCGGGTTCACGGCTTATGACTCGAGCACTGGCCTGTGTATCTGCATTCACCAGTCCCGCAGTGACGTCGCCGCTACCAATATCTTCAGCCAAGGCAAAGTCGATAACGTGTTCAAGGTATTGCTGGCTGATCATTGTAGGGCTCCAAAACAGAGAAAAATTTGCCGGTGTGGGCTAGTATCTCACGGTGATGACAAAAAATAATGACTTACAGATGATTGATGGGTGGCTCGCCGGCGCAAAGTGCGTACCGTCGCCCAATTATAACGAACGTCCCGAGAATGCTGCGGTCGATCTCGTGGTAATACACAATATATCGCTTCCGCCTAATCAATACGGCGGGCCGCATATCGAGGCTCTCTTCACCAATCAGCTGGATGCTAAGGCTCACCCCTATTTCGCGGAGATTGCCGACTTGGAAGTCTCTGCGCATTTCTTAATAAAGCGCGATGGCAACCTGATACAGTTCGTGAGTGTAGATGACCGTGCTTGGCACGCAGGTCGCTCGGTCTGGTGCGAGCGCGAGAACTGTAATGATTTTTCTGTGGGCATCGAGCTTGAAGGTACTGACGTGGATCCTTACACAGACCAGCAGTACGAGAAGCTTAAAATGCTTGTAGAGGCGCTATGGCGTTATTACCCCAGCCTCTCGCCAGATGCTATTGTCGGGCACTGTGATATTGCGCCCGAGCGTAAAACCGATCCTGGCCCTGCTTTCGATTGGCAGCGCTTGAGCGAACTGCTTGGCCGTGATCAACTGGGATTGAGTGCAATATCTAACGAACAATGACTGACGCCCTGTGGCGTATGACGATGTAAAAAGGAGAGTGCAGTGACTTACCTGGCCTTTTTGTTTGCGACCGGCCTGTATTACGGTTTGGGCCCCGGCGGTCCACTTCATCGTGATGACTGGTTTGATGCATTGCGCGGCCGTGTCGATGCCATCGAGCCGGATTTTTGGGTGGGCTTCGCCTTGTTAGTGGTGGTGCCTAGTGCCCTTATCGCGCTCATTTACGGTCTCGTCGAGAGCCTATTCGGCGGTGCCGCTATGTTGATCATCGGTACCGCCTGTCTATTCTTTGGGTTTGGACGCACAGACTACGATGCCTTAGCAGGCCGCTTTCTCGCCCGCAGTCGCGCGGGTGATAACGAGGGCGCAGCCCTGGTGCTGGAAGAGGCGGGCGCCGATATTGAGGCTGACGACGCGGTTGATTTTGGGCGTCATGCGGCTAAAACGTTTGCCTACGAGGGGTTTCAGCGCTGGTTCCCCGCGGCGTTTTACTTTTTCCTGCTCGGGCCTTTCTGGGCCGTAGCCTACCGCCTCATTCAAATGAGTGCGGGCGACACCAAAGTCCCCGTCGGCTCGTTGCGTCATTTAGTCGATTGGCTACCTTCTCGACTGTTACTACTGAGCTTTGCCGTCGTCGGTGATTTCAAAGGCGTGTTGGGGGTGGTTTCAGATAAAGCGCTCGACTCCGCTATTGAGACCGATGAGATGTTGCTACAAGGTATCGAGCAATCGATTGTGCTTATTGATCAAACCCCTGCGGCACAGGTTGAGCGCGTGGGAGAAATTACGCGTCGCGCGTGGGTGCTATGGATTGTTATCGCATCGGTGGTTGCGATCCTGGGGTAAGTTATTGGCAGGGCTAAGGTATTGCCAGGAGTAAGACATCGACAGG
>DAIRTN010000010.1:100022-103051 GCA_036803865.1 Luminiphilus sp. | reverse complement strand
CATCGACAGGCGTAAGGCATCGGTAAAAGTGAGACGTGTATCACGCTTTTGGCTGGGCAAACGGCTGCTCTCGTATAAGGATTTGGTTACACCCTAGTAACACGGGCGAGAACCATGTCCTCTCATTTTATCACTCGTCCAGCACTTCGGACCGTGGCCACATCACAAGCAGTCGGTACTTATCGATTGCGCCTGACGGTTGTCTTTCATCCCGATCTTGATCGTATCGGCACTTACGTCGACGTGCACCGCTGGGCTTTTGATAAGCCGCTTGCCGTGTTCCCCGTAGTATTTTTGGGCAGAAATGAACCGCTGCTGAGTGATAATCGAGCCCTCGATGACGTACACATCAGCCGCCAAGCACTGCGCATCGAGCAGCGCCATCGCGCAGCCGATATTTCAACGCTGAGTTTATCGTTGCAAGCGGTACGCGAAGCCGATATTAGGATCGGTGCGTCGGGTGCCTCCGAGTGCTTAGTCGATGGCACCGAGCTAAAGCGCGGTATCCCGTTGCGCTTTGGTCACGGTGTGGTGGCGCTATTGCGACTGGTAGGTCCCGTGAACGACTTGCCTGAGTCACCTGTCGCGTCATCACTACTGGGTACGTCGGTAGAACTTTCACAGGTGCGTGCGGTGATAGCGTCCGTTGCGCAGAGTGAGTTGCCGGTCCTGATTCTCGGTGAGTCCGGCGTTGGAAAAGAGCTGGTTGCGAGCGCTATTCATGAGGCTAGCGCGCGGCGTAACAACACGCTCGTCAGTATCAATATGGCAGCCATACCCCCAAGCCTGGCCCCCAGTGAGTTGTTTGGGGCTGAGAGAGGCGCTTTTACAGGCGCTCAGGCGCGTCGAGGTTATTTTAGAGAGGCACAGGGCGGCTCATTGTTTCTTGATGAAATAGCCGACACGCCTGAAGACATCCAAGTGCAATTACTGCGCGCGCTTGATCAGGGTGAGATTCAAGTAGTAGGCGGTAAAACCGAGCCCATCGATGTGCGCGTGATTGCAGCGACCGATGGCGCAATAACAGAGACCGCTGGCTTTCGACACGCACTGCTTAATCGGCTCGCGGGATGCACTATAGCCATTCCGCCATTGAGAGACCGACTCGAGGACATTGGATCGCAAGGGGCTCATTTACTGGCGAATGAGGCAGCTGATCATCCCGATTACCCGTTCTTAGCGTGTAGCGATAACCCTCAAGTGGCGGCGCATTGGGCGCGCTTTTTCTTCGATGCACTGCTTCATCACTGGCCGGGTAACTCACGTGAGCTCGGATTTGCACTGCAGCGCGCGGCTCTGATGAGTCCCGAACGCACTCATTTGCGCGTACAGCGAGAAGGCGAGCAGATGCCAAGCGCTCAGATGATCGACGATGATCAATTGTTCGATGTGCATAAAGCCAATGTCTTTGAAGTGCAGTCGACTGCCGATGAGCTCGGTTGGAGTCGATCGAGGTTGTATCGACGCATCGAAACTCACCCAACCTTGCGCTTGGCGCGAGATATTGCCGACCAAGAAATTCATGAAGCCTTGGCGCGCTTTGGCAATAGCGCGGAAGCCGCGTATGCGCTCGGTATTTCGGTGAGCGCGCTGCGCCCACGATTAAAAAATCTTTCGGTACGTGATTGATGGCGTTTTCCACTCTAACAAGCCGCGCTTGGAAAAATTGGCTTACGAGAGTTGTTCGTCATCCATCGCAGTATCGCCTACCCGAGCCCTATTCAGTCGTGCGCCCGTTGGGTAGGGGCGGCGAGGGTGAGGCGTGGCTTGCGACTGACACCTTGCTAGGACGTCAGGTGGTTGTTAAACGTCTTGTCGCTGAGTCATTGGATGCCCGTGATCGCTTGCTCTCGAGACTAGAAACATTGGCGACGGGGGCGCTACCCACTGTGCCGATCATTTATGCGGTGACCGCCGAGCGCATTGTCTTGCGGAGTGTCCTGTCGAGCGTGCCGTTGAGGGCGCCATGGAGTGTGCTGTGGTTAGTCACCGAGTACATACCGGGTTGTGTGTTATCGAGTTTGAATGCGCGATCAGGCCGTTCAAAACTGGCGTTGCCCCACGTGCTCAGTATCACGATCGATCTTGTTGCTGGGCTTGATGCCCTGGCGAGTGCAGGGTTTGTTCATGGCGACGTCTCCCCGGTGAATGTGGTGATTGACGAGCGCGGGAGAGCGCGCCTGATTGATTTTGGGCAGGCGGGACGCATTGGCGGCCCGCCCTCAGGACACGGTGTGCCAGGTTTCGCGTTACGCCATGATTGCCCTTTAGAGTCTTCCCCCGATGACGATAGGTATGCCCTAGGAGCGTTGTTATTCTGGCTGTTGTCAGGGGAGGTACCAACACAACTGAATGACCCTGCGGGTAATCGCGTTTTTGTGCCGCCGAATAACGTCAATAAGGCTCCGGGATTTCTCGATGAAATGCTGTGGGCTGTGGCCACATCGCTCATCAACCCGAATCCAGAACGGCGGCCGACACTTTCTCATTTGCTCGTATCCTTGCGTCGCGATCAGGATCGTCTGCCGCTGGGTGCGCGAGATAACCTTGCCCGTTTTGTCGCATCAACTATGCCTCAGTCCCTGGCGGATTCGTCGGAGTCCGATCCCGGTTCGGGCCTAAAGAGTTCGGCTTTTAACAATTCGGCTTTTAACAGTTCGGGTCTAAACAGCCCGGCTTTTAACAGTTCCGGTCTAACGCAAGCGGTGCGTGAAAGGAACATAAGGCGCGGCCCCAGGGCATGGGTGATGACGTCGATAGTTGCAGTGGCGCTTGGTTTGTCCGGCCTGATGATGAGCCTTCAGAACACATCCTCTGCACTCGCGGTCACGCTGAACGATGTCTCGTTAACCCCTAAAACTGACTTGGGTTCGACGCTGTCTTTGGCGTGGTTGCATAAAGCGGTGCGACAAGGTCTGCCTGGCGAATGGCAACTTGTGCAGGCGGCTGAGCACACGATGGGTATTTCTATCGACTGCGATGATAGGCTTTGTCAGATCGTCGCAGCGCACGTCGATTCGCAGCCTGAC
>DAIRTN010000010.1:73370-99922 GCA_036803865.1 Luminiphilus sp. | reverse complement strand
ATCCTGATTCGGTTTCTGGCCCTGAGGTGCGCTCCATGAATGAACACGTGCACCAAGATCTGTTACGTGCGAGTGCAGGGTCGACTATTTGGTCTGGCGCGATTGAAGCGCTAAGTCGTGAGTTCGTACACTGTCTAACCACCCGCGCAAGATAGGCGTTTCCAGAGGCGTAGACCGCTCGGCCGTCGGGAGTAAATCGTCTAACAGAAACCCGAGAATCGCCTCGATCTCGGTGCGACGTCCTTGTTGCAGGTCGGCGCGCATGGACGATGTATTGGCGGCTGTCTGATGGGCAACTCGATGAGCCATGTCGTGTATTTCGCGCGCGAGCATCGTTTGGTCGAGGGCCTCAAAGATGGCCGCCAGCTCGTCGAGCGCAGCGTTAAAGCCCGGCAGCCACTTCGCAGATAGCAGATCGCCATTGGCAATGTCCCACAACGCCGTCGGTGGGTTAATAGCGCAATTAACGGCTAATTTTTTGAGTAGCGCGTCGCTAATAGCGGGCTCCCATTCGCAGGCCCAGGGCTGATCTGAAAAATCCTTAAACCAATCGGGCGCTGTCGATGGATGAGGCCAGCAGCCCAGTCGAGTTTCACCGGTACCTGCAATGACCCACGTAGTGTCCTCGCGCTTGTTACAGCCCGCGGTTGTTGAGCCCACGATAAGCGTTTGGGTTTGAAGGAGCTCGGCGACCTTTGGGTGGTAGCCCATACCGTTAGCAAGCACCACCACATGCGCATCGGGAGCGAGCCGAGGCAGTACTGCTTTAATGCCCGGCACGACGTCAAACGATTTAGTGGTGACCCATAGGTGCGTAATCACGCCGGTGTGTTCGACGGGCTCGTAGTTTAAGTACTCGGTTGTCGTCGTATCGGGGTAGTCGAACGTTAGGGTTCTCTCGCCCGCAAAGCCACGTCGATTGAGCAGCGTGACTGTGTGCCCTGCTCGAGTCAGGCGGTGGGCAAACAATCCCCCTATGGCGCCTGCACCTAATACATGCCACTCGGTTGTCATGATCGATAGCTCTTCGCGCATCATAGCTTGGCCAACATGTTCAAAACCCGTGTGCGACTCAGTTTTTCGGGTGCTAAGGTTCCAGAGGCGCAGTACCAATTCCATTCAATCGCGGCGTAAACGCATTGGGCGCTCCGGATTAGCTCGCGTGAATATCCCGCACCGATAACGTGCTCGAGCAATTCATGGCGGTCGACAGATGGCCAGTTGTCTAATGCGACTGCTAAATCAAAATAAGCACTTCCCATCCCGGCATATTCCCAGTCGATAGCGACGAGACCGTTACCGCTTTGAAGAATATTCCCCGGATGCAGGTCGTTATGACACAGCACGTCGCGGTCAGATGCAAGTGCCGCAAGTCCGGCTTTTAGGGCGGGGTGCGTAGGATCAATGAGCAGCTCGTCATCGATCCCGCGCAATCTAGCACTGTGCGTGTAGTGCTGCAGTTGTCGTGTGAGATCAATCTTGGCATCGCTGGCCGAGAGTCGATGAATGCCTTTGATAAGCACGCTCAGCGATTCTGCCGTCATTTGCGCAGAGTGGGGCGCAGAGTGAGGCGCGATATATTCCATAACAAGTGTTTTATCGTCGTCACTCCGCCATAGGACCTTTGGGGCGAGTCCGTGGGCAGAAGCCAAGGTCAGCAAACGCAGCTCAACGGCTGTGTCGGGCGCGAGAGATTCCCTGTCGGTTTCAGAAAATCGTATGACAAAGTCGCGAGCGCCCTGATGCGTCTCATCGCACACTTTGACGACCGAGTGAGCTGAGCCACTTTGCAACGTGCAGACAATCGTGGGCTCATTAATCAGGTGCGGCTCAACTGCCCAGTCCGACCACGCGGCTAGCGCACCGGCCACGCTCACACCGGTACACCTGTGGGGCCTAGTTGAGTATTGCGATAGTGTGCGCGCCATGCCCGCCAACCCACATAGGCAAGACCAATGTACACAACAAATAATCCAGCCGTTAGCTGTAAATCTCGCGACAAATACAAGTATATCGAGATGGCATCAATCCCTATCCAATACAGCCAATTCTCTAGGATTTTTT
This sequence comes from Luminiphilus sp., assembly GCA_036803865.1. Taxonomy (GTDB): domain Bacteria; phylum Pseudomonadota; class Gammaproteobacteria; order Pseudomonadales; family Halieaceae; genus Luminiphilus. The sequence continues at coordinate 97,858 of DAIRTN010000010.1, read as the reverse complement.
GAGTCACCATCCAGGTCGTCAATAAAGCGGCAATCGTTGTAAAGCTATCGAGCCACGGTAATGCGGCGTCGGTGAAGTGGTTCAGGAGGGAGCCCGCAACGCTACTGATGACAAGCACGGTGATAATGGCTATGAGATGTTGGCGCCAAGACCAGGTGCGGATGGGACGCTCGTTGGCACTGTTATCTTCTCCCCATGAGAGCCAGCCGTAGATGGCTATCACGATATAAAACAGTTGCAGTGCGGCTTCCATAATCAGGGCCGCTTCCCAAAAAATCCACGTGTACAGGCTCGCGCTGGCTGCCGCGACTACCCAGCAGATACGGTGTTCCTTCACCGCAAGCAGCACGTATAACAGCGCCAGTACGACAGCGGTGATCTCTAGGAGTGACATGGCGATCAGTCGACCTCTGGGCCTATTTCTTGTCTAAAGCCCGGCAAGAATTTGGCGACGAGGACCTGGCGTCCAGCGCGCTCATAGCTTTGGCGCAGTGTGAGCTGTACAGCGTCAAAGACCGCATCGTAGTCGCCCGAGATCTGAGTGCTCATGGCGGTGGTCACCACAGATACTTTGCCGGTGGTCACGAGATCTTCAATAAAGGCCAGCACGTTGTCGTTCACGTCACCGGCTAGAGGGTAAAGGCTAAGTTCTGCGGTCATTTGCATGGGTCATTGTTCTCCAGTCGGCACGTTATCGTTGCTTGCGGTTAATAGGTCTAATAGTTGAGACGTTTCATAGTTGATAGGTCGCGGTCATACCCACAACGCGAGGCTCGCCGTATTGATAGTAGGGCTCGACAGCGTACTCCTTGCGGGGATCGTTGCCAAAGCTACCAAAGCCCCGCGCGAAGGTATCTTCGTCGGTGAGGTTGCGCCCCCACAAGCGTATACCCCAGGTCTGACCTTGCCAGGCAATAAAGCTATTGAACAGCGTTCTCGACGGACTTTTCGTATCGTGGCGATCGGAGAAGTAAAAGTCGCCCATGGTTGTCATGTCGAGGCCGAATTGCCAAGACGGGAAGGGACGCCAATTCACGCCGAGCTGCGACATTGTCTTTGGGGCATGAGGCTGGTCTCTGCCCGCAAGATCATCGCCATCGACGGTCACGTATCGGTCAAAGTGAGCATCAAGTAAGCCCAATGACCCTTGAAACGTCAGCGCATCGGTAACCGCCCAAGCCAACTGCCACTCTACGCCGTCGCTGCTGCCACGGGCTGCGTTATTGCTGTAATCGATAAACGCGGTGGAACCATCGGCTCGCGGTATGACCAACGAGCTTTTGGCCTGTTGGTCACTCCGTCGCATACTGAACACGGTGAGGTCGCTACTGAGAGACCCTTCGGCATTTCGCCAGCGCCAGCCTAGTTCAGTGTTTATGAGTGATTCAGCGTCGAAGAAGCTACGCGAGGCAAATTCATTGGCCACCTCATTAGGGAGCGCATTGATTGAGGCCAGTAAGTTCGCGTTCACGCCACCGCCTCGAACCCCACGACTGACGCTGAGATAAACGTCATTGCCTGCGTTGGGAGTCCACTCAAGGCCTGCTCGCCCGCTCCACAAGGTGTCGCTGAACTGTTCATCGACATTGTTGATATCGTTGTAGTCCGAGCCTCGATACTCCCAGCGCGCGCCGATATACGCGCTGAGCGTCTCTGTGACGTCCGCTGTGAACTGTCCGAACAGTGCGGCAGTTTCAATACTGAGATCGCTCGTGAAAGGTCTGTCTAAATAGGTGTAATCGCGTCTCAGTGACTCTTTTTCATTGCGCAAGTAAGTGCCCACAACCCAGCTGCCAGCGGACGTATCGTGTTGAACACGCCCCTCAAGGCTACTCATCGTTCGGTCGCGCCGGTATTGATCAAAAGAGCTGTACTCCCAGCCCGGTGCAATACCCACATAGCTCCAATCTTCGTCGTAGCTGTACTCGGTGTCTGACTCAGCGTGGCTTAACTGGAGCGTATAGTGCAAGTCACCCAACCAGTCCCAACGTAGTCGCGCTGCGTCGGTTAGCGCGCGGTCTCGCCCTGGCTGATCGGACAGGGTGTCCCGGGTATTGTCCAGCGAAAAGGCGTCATAACCGTTGTCGATATCGAACCGGTACACGCCAATTTCGAAGCGTTGTCGGTCATCGCTGTAGCTCAGGCTTGCGCGACCGGTCAGCTCGTCACGCTCATTGGTATCCGACGCGCCAAGCCACTGATTGTCGAAAAAGCCATCGCTTTGATAGTGCTGTAAGGCCAGTCGTCCCGACCATTGGGGCGTTAATTCGCCGCCTAAAGCAAGCCCCATGCGCCTACCACCGTAGCTTTCTACGCCGGCTTCGAGATGCAAATCTTGTTCGCTATCGCTCGGAGTGCTTTGCAAATTTATGAGACCGGCGAGAGCATTGGCACCAAAAAGCGTGCCTTGCGGTCCTCGTAACACTTCAACCTGCTGCACGTCCCACGTGGTTGCTACGCCACCGATGCCCGTCAGGTCGATGCCATCGAGTAACAAGGCAACAGAGGCGTTCACGGGTTCTACAAACTGGCTGCGCTCACCGATACCCCGAATCTGAAAAAATCGACCGCGAGACGCTCCTGAAGCAACGTTGACGTTGGGTGCTGCTGATAGAAGGTCTTCGATATGCTGAGCCGATCGATCTTCTATAAAAGAGCGACCAAACACAGTCACGGCGCTGCGCTTGCCATCGTCCGCCTGCAGTGTTGCTGTGACGGTGATCTCTTCAAGCTGCGGCGCAGCGAGTAGCGGTTGGGCGCTCATCCAGGTGCCGACAATAGCGGCGGTTAGAGGTATCGATCGCAATACAGGTAGAGAGGTAGGCTTTTGAGGCACAACCATGTTGTCGTTACTCCCACTAAAGGCCGCGAGGAGGAGCACAAAAACAGTTCACGAGGGGTTTAACTGTCGATGGCCTGTCCCTCCGCCGGCGTTATCCGGTTCAGGTTCGACGGGTTCGTCCTTAATTAGGACATCTCAGGCAATGCCACCCCGCAGGTTCCAAATAGAGTATAACGGCTCTACACTACCTATGTGCAACTCTGGAGAAATCAGGCTGTGCTGCCACCTAACCGATCCTTTAATCACTCGAAGTGAGATATGGACGTTTTATGATGTCTCGATTCGATCAATTAAGCGTCACTGAGCTTTCCCGGCGACTTAAGACCTCTTTTGCCTATCTCGCCGAGCCTCATATCTTTGCGCGTGTTCAAGGGGTGTTGTTTGCGTTACTCGCCGTGTGGTGCTGTTTTGCGGCTGCACAGATTGTTTGGGCGCTGATTCCTGGTGCTTCACAGCCGCCGACAACGACTATCGCCGTCAACCCGCCCGCCCTTGTGCGCGATCAACAGGCTCGTCGCTCAGTGGATGTAGAGAGCTTATTAGGGCTTGGGCTTTTTGGTGAGCCTATTGATACCGCAGATACCGATAAATCGGCACTCAACGTTGATACTAATTCGAGGGAGGGTATTGAATCGGGTGCGCAGGAGACACGGCTTGCATTAACGCTTCAAGGTATTTTGGCCTCGACGACCTCCGGCCTGGGCACCGCGGTCATCGAGGCAAGTGGGGCGCAAGAGAATTATGTTGTAGGGGACAAACTGCCGGTTAGCGGGTCCGTAAGCCTCGCGAAAGTCATGCCTAAGCAGGTGGTTATTGATAATAACGGCACTTACGAGCTACTGACGCTGTTCGCTGAGTCCGGCCTAGACCTTAAGCGTAACAGCGCGCCAAGCGAGCCTTTGGATACGTCTCAAACCGAGCCTCGCAACAGGCCCGTCGACCTTACGGTCAATGATCGAGAGCGGAGCGCCTTGGCTACTCGCTACCGAGAGCAATTGTATGATGACCCGTCGTCACTCGCGGAGCTTGTCAGTTTGTCCGCCGTGCGAGCCGATGGCGGTATAAGAGGCTACCGAGTGACTCCGGGTAGCAATGCACAACAATTTAAAGCATTTGGTTTTAAAGCTGGCGATATAGTAACCGCAGTCAATGGCTTGTCATTGAGCGATACCACGAACACTATGCGACTTTACCAGCTGATGCGCGATGCGACCGAAGCAAGCTTTGATATCGATCGCGATGGAACGTCCGTGTCGATCTCTGTCAGTTTAAGCAATATTAAATAGGAGTTTTCCGTTACATGTTGATAACGGCGAAGAAAAAAGTGCAGCGTTATTTTGCGGTTGTAGTGGCGCGCACGGTGTTCGTGAGCGTGGTTGCATGTTTCGCGAGTCCCGCCCTCACGGTGCAGGCCCAAGAGTATACGGTTAACTTAAAAGACACCGATATTCAGGAGTTCATAAAGTTTGTCGCGGACGTGACGGGAAGCACCATCGTCATTGACCCGAGCGTGAAAGGCAAAGTGAAGGTTATCTCTTCCAAGCCGGTATCAAAGGCTGAGCTCTACGACTTATTTCTGTCGATTCTCGACGTCCATGGCTATACCGCGGTGCGCTCGGGGGCGGTCATTCGTGTCATACCCAACAAGGATGCGCGCTCGGCACCCGTCGACGTCGCCGATGGCGGCACCCAAATAAATAACGATGAGTATGTGACCCAGGTTGTGCGTTTGGAGAATGTTTCAGCCGCTAAGTTGATCCCTGTGCTCCGCCCGCTTGTGCCGCAACAAGCGCATATGGCCGCGTATGCGCCGAGTAATGCCATTATCATCTCCGATATTCGCTCCAATATTAATCGGATCATGGACATTATCGACCGTATGGATCGCACGGCGATTGAGAGTACGGAAGTTGTCAGGTTGAGATACGGTGTTGCAGAAGACATTGTTGCAATGCTTAAAAAGCTCGAAAAATCAAAAGGTGAAGCGGGCGAAGCCGATGAGGAAGCAACCTTAGTTGCGGATAAGCGCACTAACAGCGTGGTGGTTACTGCAGATGAGCTTAATTTGCAGCGCATTAAAGACCTGATCCGCTACCTGGACACGCCACTGGAGCAAAGTGGCAATGTCAAAGTCGTCTATCTTGAGTACGCCAACGCAATGGACATTGCAGAGGTCCTGTCTCGGGTTATGCAAAACATCACAGCACTCGATAATGACGGCCAAAAGGCGCGCAGTTCGAGTTCGCACTCCACGATTGAGGCCGACGAGGGGACTAACTCACTGATTATTACGGCGGACGCCGATGAAATGGCGTCGCTGGAGGCCGTTATCGCTCGACTCGATATCCGGCGCGCCCAAGTACTTGTGGAAGCAATTATTGTTGAGATGGAAATCACCGAGGGCCAAGAGTTAGGTCTGCAGTGGTTGTTTGCCAATGACAGCGGCATGTTCGGTAGCAATATCAGCACAAGCACCGCTCAGCAGCAGCGTAATGCGGCTCTCGCAGGCGCAATTCTTCCCGATGACAATACCAGTAACGACATAGGTGTTCGGGATCTCGCCGGTGCGTTATCACAGATACCAGGCACGACCTTTGGGTGGGGTGTAGTCGACGACAATCTATCGATGTCAGTCATTTTAAATGCGCTGCAAACGCAGGGGAACGCGAACATCCTCTCAACCCCCAGTCTACTCACCCTCGATAACGAGGAAGCTTATATTACCGTGGGCCAGCAAGTGCCCTTCGTGACAGGCTCCTACACGAGTACGGGCGCCACGAACGGCGCGGTGCAGAATCCGTTTCAAACCATTCAGCGCGAGAATGTGGGTGTGACACTTACCGTGACACCACAAGTTAATGAAGGCGACTCGGTCGTGCTCGATATTGTTCAAGAGGTATCGAGTATTAGCCAGCAGATACTCGTCGCTTCTGACGTGATTACGAACGAGCGCAAGATCGAGACCAAGGTGTTGGCGCGGGATGGCGACATTGTCGTTCTCGGTGGTCTGGTCAAAGACGATATTCAAGACAGTCAGCAGGGCGTACCCATTCTTCAGGACATACCGCTGTTGGGCAGGTTGTTCCGCAACGATGTGGTGTCTGTCACCAAGTCGAATCTGCTGATATTCATCCGCCCCACCATTGTGCGCGATGATGATGACCTTGCCGGTGCAACCGCTGATAAGTACCGCTTCATTCGAGACCAACAGCTAGAGCGACGTCAGCGTGGGCTCATGTTCCTTGATGATGGCAATCTACCGCTTATTCCCGACTGGGATACGCAGATACAGCAGCTGCCTGAGGTCGCTGAAGACGCCGGTCAGAATGTTAGCGAGAGTGCCGAAAAGGGCGCTGACGAGTGAGTCAGAGCGATCTCGATGCCTTGGTCGGTAGTCTTGTCAGTGATGAGGCTGCTTTGCCGCCCGAGGCACTGATGGACTCGGCCGCAACGACGATGGGATTATTGCCTTTTAGTTTTGCAAAATCCAAAGGCGTACTGCTTGAGCGCGATGACGCACAGTGTCGCGTGTATTTCTTACCGCCTTTAGCTAAAAATACCTTACTCGAAATCAGCCGATTTGTTGGCAGTGCCTTTGACTTAGTGGAAAGCGAACCCGAAGACTTTCAGCGTCGGCTGACGGGGGCGTATCAACGCACTAATAACGAGGCCGCTCAGATGGCTGAAGATATCAGTGCCGACGTGGATCTCCGGCAGCTAATGGATGAAATCCCAGACCTAGGGGATTTGATGGATGCGGAGGATGATGCACCGATTATTCGTTTAATTAACGCTATCCTGCAGCAGGCCGTTAAAGATAAAGCGTCAGATATCCACATTGAAACATTTGAAGATCGACTCAGTATTCGCTACCGCGTAGACGGCATTTTAAAAGAGGTCTTATCACCTAACCGAATGTTGGCACCGCTTCTTATTTCGCGTTTAAAGGTGATGGCGAAGCTCGATATTGCAGAGAAACGCATCCCGCAAGATGGGCGTATCTCGATTCGTATCGCCGGTCACGCGATCGATATCCGTATGTCCACTATTCCGTCAGCTCACGGTGAGCGAGTAGTGCTTCGACTGCTCGATAAACAGGCGGGGCAGCTCGAACTCGCGCAGCTCAATATGAATGAGCAGGTGGCAACGGCCTACCGTCGCGGGCTGCAAAACCCTCACGGTATTATCTTAGTGACAGGTCCCACGGGCTCAGGAAAAACCACGACGTTGTATGCTGGGCTTTCGAGCATTAACCAGAGCTCGCGCAACATTCTTACCATCGAAGACCCTATCGAATATATGTTGCCGGGTGTGGGGCAAACTCAGGTCAATACCAAAGTCGATATGACGTTCGCTCGTGGCTTGCGGGCTGTGTTGCGCCAGGACCCAGACGTCGTGATGGTGGGGGAGATTCGTGATCTTGAGACGGCTGACATTGCCGTGCAAGCATCGCTCACGGGACACCTGGTGTTATCGACGCTCCACACCAATACGGCTATCGGTGCGATAACGCGATTACAAGATATGGGCGTCGAGCCATTTTTACTGTCTTCGTCGTTACTCGGTGTGATGGCCCAACGGTTGGTGCGGTTGCTGTGCACCCAATGCCGAACAGCGCATGAGCCCAGCGCTTATGAGCGCGAGTTACTGCAGCTGGATGCGGGGGCCTCGGCAACGATTTATCGGCCAGAAGGATGCGCTGAGTGCAACAACACCGGCTATCGCGGTCGAACGGGCATCTACGAATTAATCGAAATTGATGAAACGCTTCGCCTGTTGATCCATGAGCGCGCCAGTGAGCAAACTATGCTGTTAGAGGCACGTAAGCGTTACCCTGGCATCGATACCGATGGGCGTCGGCGCATACTGTCGGGCGAGACCAGTATTGAGGAGGTTCTCCGCGTTACGGCGGTGAAATAATCGGTGACGGCTTACCGCTACAAAGCGTTGAATAGTCAGGGCAAGCTCCTCAAGGGCGTCCTTGAGGGCGATTCTGATCGACAAATTCGCGCGCAGTTACGGCAGAAGCAGCTGCGTCCCGTAGAAGTCGAAGAGGCGAGCGATGGCAGTGGGCAGGCTACGTCGCTGCGGTTACCGCATTGGCGGCCCAGCCTCAAGGCCAATGAGCTAGCGCTGATTACGCGACAGTTAGCGACGCTTGTTGCATCAGCGTTGCCACTCGATGAGTGTCTGCAGGCCGCCGCTGAACAAACCCGTAAACCGAGAACGAAGGCCATTTTATTGCAAGTGCGCTCGCGGGTGTCTGAAGGCTTTACTCTCGCCAGCGCGATGGCGCAATTTCCGGGTGCGTTTGGGGAGATGTATCGCGCGATGATTCACGCGGGAGAACAGGCCGGACAGCTGGGTCCAGTGCTCGAGCAGCTCGCCGATTACACCGAGAATGGTCAGCACACTGCGCAGCAGCTAAAAATGGCGCTGATCTACCCCTTTGTCTTAGCGGCTGTCGCTGTCGCTGTTGTGACTGCGCTTATGGTGTTTGTGGTGCCCGAGTTGGTCGGCATCTTTGCGCATACTAAGAAGGCCTTACCGCCGCTTACGGTGGCTTTGATTGCGACCAGTGATTTTCTGCGGGACTACGGCGTATGGCTTTTATTCGGTTTAGTAGCGGTCGCTGTGACATTTTCTCAGCTGCTGAAAAACGAAGCGCGCAAGACCGCATGGCACCGTTTTTTGCTTCGTATTCCCGGCATCAATGGTGTTCTGATGAGCATGGATACGGCGCGCTTTGCGTCGACCTTAAGTATATTGATGGCAAGTGGAGTGCCGCTGCTCGATGCCTTGAGAATTGCGGGCGCCGTCATGTCGAACCGTGTCTTGCGGGCATCGGCGACGACCGTTGCGCTGCGTGTGCAAGAAGGCAGTAGCTTAAACAGAGCCTTATCACAGGAGCCGTTTTTCCCGCCAATGATGGTGCATATGGTGGCTTCGGGAGAGGCGTCAGGTGAGTTAGAGGCTATGCTGTCACGCTCTGCGACCAATCAGGAGCGAGAACTACAAATGACGTTGGGCGCGGTTATGGGATTATTTGAGCCCTTGATGGTCGTGGTGATGGGTGGATTAGTGCTCATGATCGTCATGGCTATTCTGCTACCGATCTTTGACTTAAATACAATGGTGAGGTGAGACAATGCGTAAGCAAACAGGCTTTTCGCTGATCGAAATACTAGTGGTGTTGGTTATTATGGGGCTGCTTATTAGCGTGGTTGCACCAACGGTTCTCAACAGTGCCGATGATGCGCGTGTACAAAAAGTGCAGGCCGACTTTAAATCGATCGAAACGGCATTAAAAATTTATCGCCTTGATAACTACACCTACCCGACTACCGAGCAGGGACTCGTGGCCCTTGTTGAGCCAACAACGCTTGAGCCTGAGCCGCGCAATTTCAAACAAGGGGGATACTTGAGTGAGGTGCCCGTAGACCCATGGGGCCGCCCTTATCTCTACCTGTCGCCCGGTGAAAACGGCCAAGTCGATATTTACAGTCTGGGTGCGGACGGGTTGCCCGGTGGCGACGATCAGAACGCTGATATCGGCAATTGGAGAGGGGACGCAGACTGAGGCCTAGACCTAGACCCAGACTGATACCCAGACCAAATAGCAGCTGCAGTGCTTTGACATGATGACTCTTCGGAAGATGCGTGGCTTTAGTCTCATCGAGTTGCTGGTGGCCGTGCTGGTTATTGTCATACTCACGTCCGTTGTGAGTTTAAACGTGGGCACCGGCGGCCAAGATATCGAGCGTAGCGATGAAGTTCGCCAGCTGGCAGCGACCATGGGTTATGCCCAATCAGAAGCCGAGCTGTCTGGCTCCGACTATGGGTTGTTAATAGAGCAAAATGAAGCAGGTAGTGAGCGAGTCTATACGGGGAGTTGGTTGCGACGCTTCGATCAAGGGTGGGCGCCTCCCGAATTCATTGATGACGTCCTCCTCCCATTTCGCTTTGAGCCGGGTACGGAATTATCGCTGGCGTTAATTGATCAGCCGGAGGTGCTTATCGCCGCCCGTGATCCCGAGATCATTGCGATTCCGCAGATTGTATTTTTTGCCGGTGGCGAAGTCACGGAGGGTGATATCGAGTGGTTGGATTCACAAACAGGTGAGTTGCTGTTTCGTCTGCAATGGGATTTCTTTGGTCGTATGACCATTATGCCTAAAGGCGAGCAGCCCGATAATGATGCGCGCTAGTCCTCTGTCTCGAGCGCGGGGCTTCACTTTGGTGGAAGTCATGGTTGCTATGGCGATTGTTGCGGTAGCGCTGCCAGCCTTACTCTTTTCCTTGTATCAGCAGTTAGACGGTACCGAATACCTGCGCGATAGGACGCTTGCGAGCTGGGTTGCGGCGAATAAGCTCAGTGAGCTGCAGCTCATCGTTACCAGTACGGGTGATATCCCCTCCGGTGAATTAAGCGGGGAGGCACGCTTAGCCGATCGCGATTGGCAATGGACGATAGCGCAACTACCTACAGAACTTCCTGGCTTTGTTCGCGTGGAGATCGGCGTTGGTTTTGTTGATCAAGACAAACCACTCCACACAACAATAGCGTTTTTAACACCGGCGAACGCAGGCCAAAACCGATGAATAGCCTGCGAGGGTTTACGCTGATCGAAGTGCTGATCGCCATGGCCATCACAACGTTTGTTGCGTTGGTGGCGTACAGCACTTTGTCCACGGTTATCACTGGGGTCGATAGCATTCGCACTGAAGCCCGGCGCTTACACGAACTCAACCGCGCTATAGACGTTATATCGAGGGACCTTCGACAACTGACTAATCGACCCATTACCGATGAGTTTGGTACGCAGGTTTCTGCGCTTGAGGGTGGGCCATTGGCGCGGGAGACGCTAGCCTTTACACGAAGTGGTTGGCACAACACCACCGGTGCTCCCCGCAGCGGGCTACAACGCGTGGCCTACTATGTGGACAACGAACAGCTTATTCGAGCAAGTTACCCCGTGTTAGACCGTGCATCTGCCATTGAGCCGAGAGAGGCGGTGCTGCTAGACAGCATTGATCGGTTTGAGGTGCGCTTTTTGCCCGACATCGAGGCATTGAGAATCAGCCGTGGGGTGGAGATTGATCGTCGCTTTTGGGAGGAGAGCTGGCTGGCAGATATCTCCCAGCCGGGGACAGTGATAGAGCCACCTGCCGCTGTCGAGGTTATAGTGGAAATTGAAGGCTGGGGTGAAGTGGAGCGTTTATATGTTTTGCCTGCCCTATAAACAACGCGCTGTAATAGCCCGCCAACGCGGTGCAGCGCTTATTGTCGCGCTATTGGTGTTTGCAATTGCGAGTGCGCTAATGGTGGGACTGCAGCGAGATTTCACGCTACAGCTCCAGCGCGGCAGTAACAGCTTTCTGCAGGAGCAGGCGTGGGTATATTTGGAGGGGGCGGAGAATTTGGCGGCAATGGGGCTTCGACTCGATGCGGCGCAAGACAGTGCGTCTGATTCTCCCCGGGATGATTTGACGGAGCTATGGGCACAGGAGGCGACGCCGTATCCTTTAGATGAGCAAGGATGGTTGTTGGGTAGTCTTGAAGATCTCGAGGGCCGTTTCAATCTCAATGGTCTTGTTGCGGGTGAGGCCGCGGTGAGCGAGGGCGATCGTGACAGCAGTGCACTAGGTTCATCTAATCCAAGTGCATCGAATATAGGCGCATCAAAACTGTCGGTGCAGCAAAAGCAATTTATCCGGCTTCTACAGACGTTGGAGGACGTTGAGATCGGCGTGTCAGAGGCACGAGCATTAACAGATGCCGTTATCGATTTCATTGATCGCAATGACGTCCCGCGACCCGATGGTGCTGAAGCAGAGGCCTACCGTAATTTGATGCCGGCTTATCGGCCGTCTAATCGCTCCCTTGCCAGCGTCAGTGAGCTGCGTGCAGTAAAGGGTTTCACGCCAGAGATTTATCAGGCATTAGCGCCTTGGGTATCCGTTTGGCCCAGTGATTCAAGTAAGCTTAATATCCATACCGCGCCTATCACGCTACTGCGAAGCCTCAATACAGATGATCAGCTGGAACCCTTGCCTTTATTTGATGCGCAACGACTGAGCGAGCTGCGCTCAGCCGGTGAGTTTAGTGATCTGGATACTTTCTTAGCCGACCCCGCTTTTTCCGGGGGGGTAACTGACGAGCTTCGGACGATTCTTGGAGAGACCAGTGACTGGTTTTTATTGCGGGCACAGGTTGAGATTGCTGGTCGAGAGCAGCGCTTGTACAGTGTTCTTGAACGCGACGGGCAAATGGTCGTCAGTCGTTATCGAAGTTTGGGCGAACTGTGACCGTATCGCCCGTTGTTTTTACGAATAGGAGTTAATGCAACACCATGACGGTTTCTGCTAACGCCAGTGTCTTAAGGCTTGAGTCGGGTCAGCTAGTTTTGTGGCGTGCAGGCGAGGCTGCGCCTCAAGCAGCCCATGCGATAACGCCTTGGCCCGACAATACGGTCTTTGCAGCTCCTGCGAGTGACGTGCGTGTTGTCGAGACGGAAGTCGCGGGCGATGAGGCAAAACATCTACGGAAATCGTTACCTTTTATTATGGAAGAAGAGGTTATCGACGATATCGATGATCTCCATTTCGCGTACCGGTCCCTAGAGGGTACAGGCTTACAGGTGGCGCTTACGGCACGAACGTCCGTGGAACACTGGCAGCAGCAGTTACCGGACGATTTTGATGGTCAGTGGATCCCTGAAAGCTTACTGCTTCCGCTGAGTCCCGGAGAGGCATGCCTTGTGGTCGAGGAGGACAGCGTGCTCATCCGCTGGAGCGCTACCGAGGGTGCACGTCTCGCTCCTTCACTGGTAAGCGTTCTACTTGATTCGCTCGATACGCCTCCGACCACGCTTATTATCTATGGGCACAATCAAGCCGACGATACGGCGCTCGCTCCTGCCGCAATGCAAGATCGAATCCAGTGGCGCAACGGCGGGTTTGGCCAGGCGTTATTACTCAGCAATGTCGATGAGCCGCAGCTAGATTTGCGCCAAGGGGACTACGCGCCGCGGTTACCCTTGCATCGCTGGTGGGGGTACTGGCGCCGCGTGGCGGTAGTGGCGGGCATTGCTTTAGCACTGCAATTAGGGGCTGATCTTTTGACGTATCAGCGCCTTAAATCAGAAAACGTGGCACTGCGAACCGCAATACAAGACAGCTACCGACAAGCTAACCCGAAAGGTGCTGTTGTCGATGTCGAAAAGCAGTTGGACCGTCAGCTCGCGGAGTACAATGCCGGCGTAGCAGGCGTTGCTTTTACGCCGCTTCTGGCCGCTATTACGCAAGCCTTAGCCCTTGAGGGTGACGTGAGTGTTAGCACCCTGAACTTTAATTCGGGTAATGGCGAGATCCGACTCGATTTACTCGCTGACAATTACACGTCTGTGGAATCGCTGCGTCAGCGTCTCGATCAATCGGGGATGGTGGCCACGCTGGAAACGTCGTCATCGCGTGAAGACCGAGTCCGCGCACGCTTACGAATAGAGGCGCGCCGCACATGAAGAACTGGTTCTTAGCGTTGACGCGCAGAGAGCAGCTTTACTTGCTCGCCATGGCGGCGGTACTCATGTTGTGGGTAGTCTTTCAGCTGCTACTCGCACCCGCTGCGGCGCAGAGAGATCAAATGATGGACAACAACCGCAACGCGGCAGCGCTGTTAGCGCGGGTTGATGTAAAGGTGAGCCAGTTGATCGCCCTCAGAAGTGAGGCAGGCAGTAAAGCGGTGGGTTCCTTATCCGCCACGATTACGCGCTCCACCGAATTGGCAGGATTATCGGTTAGGCGTTTACAGCCCAATAGTCGCGGTGAGGTTCAGGTGCGCTTTGAGAGCGTTGACTATGATGCGCTCGTTACATGGCTTCATCGCATTGAAACCGTCGAAGGATTGGTGGTTGTCGATGCATCCATCGCGCAAGCGGGACGAAGCGGTGGCGTGAACGCTACGGTACGCGTGGCTGAAGAGAGCTAATGCAGATACCTTCTCGTTATGCCGCAGGGCTTGTCGCCATGCTTGCGCTGCTATTTCTGCTGGCGACTTTGCCGGCTCGATTGGTGGGCTATGGGCTGCCCCAAGAGGTTCGGTTAGCGGGTATAACGGGCACTCTGTGGCACGGCGCTGCAGCCCGAGCCAGTGTCGATGTCTTCGGTAAGACAGTGCATTTGGGCGCGCTTGACTGGTCTTTAAAGCCTTGGTCTCTCTTGCTGCTTAGCCCCGATGTGAGTTTCTCTAGCCGCTGGGGTAGCCAAAACCTGTCGGGGAGGGTTGCGTCAGGGCTTTCCGGGCAGGTCTCTGTAACGGATCTCGATGGTGCTATCGAAACCCGCTTTCTCCGGGAACTGCTGCCCCTGTATGTCGGTGGTGAACTGCAGTTTCAGGCGGTAAGTGCAGTGCTTGCGCTCGATGAGCCTATCGATGTGAAGCAGCTGTCGGGGCGCGTGCTGTGGCAAGAGGCGGTCTGGGCGGCCAGCATGGGCGATGTCGCCTTGGGCAACTATGTTTTAGATTGGGGCGAGAGGGAAGGTCCAATCAGCGCCCAGCTGCTTACATTGTCGGGACCACTGGAGCTTGCTGGGCAGGTCGCTTTGGACGGTAATCGCTATCGTGTTGACATTACTTTGCGCGGGCCCGCAGTTCGCAACACGCGTTTAAGCGATTCGTTTCAATTGCTCGCAGCGCCGGTCGCTGGCGGTTTTGATTTGAAGCTCGACGGTAATTTTTAGCACCGCCGGTAGTCTGTGCTGCCTGTGCACATGTGCTGCAACGCGGTAAGCTTGAGCGATAACATTGTCGATGGTTTGTTAGGGAGTTATCTCAGATGGCATCAGCCTCGGGAAATGGCGCGCATTGGTCGAGCCGCTTTGCATTTATCATGGCGTCAGTAGGCTTTGCCGTTGGGTTGGGCAATATCTGGCGCTTCCCTTACGTGACCGGCGAGAACGGTGGCTCTGCGTTCATAGTGATTTATCTCCTGTGCGCGGTGGCTATCGGTGTTCCTTGTCTCATAGCGGAGTTGATGATCGGGCGCCGTGGGCAGCAAAGCCCGCCGCGGTCGATGGCCAGAGTGGCTGAGGAGTCAGGCCGTTCTCGGCTTTGGGGCTCGGTGGGCGGACTCGGCGTGTTAACCGCATTTACGATCGCCGTGACTTATGCGGTGGTGGTCGGTTGGGTATTGGCGTACCTGTACAAGGCGGCAATGACCGGTTTCGCGAATTATGACGCGGTAACTGCATCGGCGGACTTTGACAACTTGCTGGGTAGCAGCGGCGGCATGTTGTTTTGGACCTTGGTGGGTAATGTCCTGGTCGGAGCAATTATCTTTGCCGGTGTTAAAGGCGGTATTGAACGCGCAGTGAGCATCATGATGCCGCTGATGTTTGCTTTGCTTATTGGGCTGGGTATTTACAATATCTTCGCGGGTGGTTTCGCTGAAACGCTAGAGTGGCTTTTTACACCTGACTTCAGCAAAGTGGGTCCCGATACGCTTCTTGCTGCAGTGGGTCAGGCATTTTTCTCTATTGGCGTGGGTATGGGGGGCATGATGACCTACGGCTCCTACTTGCCGCGCTCGTTCTCGATACCGGGCGCCGCCGTTATTGTGGTGTTCGCGGATACGTTGGTGGCATTGCTCGCTGGTTTCGTTGTGTTTCCTGCGGTGTTCCACCACGGGCTCGATATTGGTAGCGGTGCGGGACTTATTTTCCAAACGCTCCCCGTCGCTTTCGCGCAAATGCCGGGTGGGCACCTGTTCTCCGTACTGTTTTTCATCATGTTGGCAGTTGCTGGCGTGACCTCAATGGTGGGTTTGTTGGAGTCAGTCACCAACTGGGTCGACGGTCGTGTCAAGATTAGTCGCCAGTTAGGTACCGCACTTGTTGTGGCGACTGTTACCACCTGCAGCGTCGTAAGCGTACTGTCTTATAACGTTTGGGCAGACGTTGGTGTGGCGGGCATGAACTTCAATGAGTTCACTGAATTCCTGTATGGGCAGCTCTTTTTGCCCGTCAGCGGTTTGTTGATCGCCCTGTTTGCCGGCTGGTTTATGTTGCGCGAGCACAGTCGGGATGAGATTGCTGCGTCGTCGGGTATTTATGCCACATGGCGTTTCTTAGTCCGCTTTGTCGCTGTGCCTGCGATTGCGGTAATTTTGATCACAGGTTTGATGTGACAGGGCAGTTGATATGACAATGATTGCGACACTAACGGATTGGCTGTGGTCTTATGTTCTGATTATTGCGTTACTCGCCGTGGGGCTCCGCTTCACAGTGGGCACGCGCGCGGTGCAGGTGCGCTATTTCATAGCGATGTTCAAAGGCTTATTGGGTAGTCACCTAACGGGTACGTCTCGGGGTATTAGTGGCTTTCAAGCTTTGGTGGTTAGTATCGCTGGGCGCGTCGGAGGCGGAAATATCGCAGGCGTTGCAGTGGCCATAACCCTCGGGGGCCCGGGTGCACTGTTTTGGATGTGGCTCATAGCCCTGCTTGGTATGGCGACGAGCCTTTTCGAATGTGCTCTTGCGCAGCTCTATAAGCAAAAGCATGTCGACGATGACTTTCGCGGGGGCCCCGCATACTACATGCGCCATGGCCTCGGTTGGCGAGTCATGCCCGTGATTTACTCGGCGCTGTTGCTGGTCACCATTGGACTTGGTTTTAACGCCGTTCAATCGTATTCGGTCACTCACTCAGTAGAGTCAGCTTTTGGTATACCAGCGTGGCAATCGGGTATTGTCCTGACAGCTGTTATGGGTCTCGTCATGTTCGGTGGTATTCGACGGGTGGCATTGTTCTCTGAAATTGTCGTTCCGGTTATGGTGCTTGGCTATTTCTTAGCGGCGCTCGCCGTGGTTGTGATGAATATTAGTGCTGTACCCGACGCTTTGGCGCTTATTGTGCGCTCGGCCTTCGGTATGGATCAGGTTGTTGGTGGCGGCATCGCGGCCGCGATTATGCAGGGTGTACGTCGGGGCTTGTTCTCAAACGAAGCGGGATTAGGGACTGCCCCCAATGTCGCTGCTGCAGCCGATGTACCGCATCCCATTTCTCAAGGACTCGTACAGGCACTCAGCGTTTTCGTGGATACAATTGTCTTGTGTACGTGTACCGCGCTTATCATTCTACTGTCGCCAATCTACCAGCCGGGTGCAGCAGATGTGGAGGGGGTTGCATTGACGCAACTGTCCCTAGCCGCCCACATCGGGCCTTGGGGCGAACCACTTGTTAGCATCGCCTTAGTGATGTTCGGTGTCAGTTCTATTGCGTATAACTGTTATCTTGGCGAGAACAGCATCGCTTATTTTGAATCCCTTCCCAAAAGCTCAATCACGGTCTTTAGAGTTGCCGTAATGCTGCTAATTGGTTGGGCGTCGCTGCAAGACTTGGGTACGGTTTTTGGCTTTGCTGATCTCACCATGGGGTTGTTGGCGGTGGTCAATTTGTGGGCCCTATGGGCGCTCTATCCGATAGCACGGAGGCTCCTGGCTAACTATGAGGAGCAGCGCGCTGGCGGTACGCCCGTATTTGTGTCGGACCAGCTACCCGATCTTGATTTAGATGAGGCAAGTTGGGGGACGCCTGCGGACCCGGAAAAGACCGGCTAACCTGAACCTAGCACTAGCAATTCCGAGACGCAGGTTCGCGTTAATTAACCTGCTTCCGACAAGGTCACATCGAATGACTGCGGTTGGTTATTTCGGAGGACTCGAATGCTAACCGTGTCACCCACCTTAAATTGCTCCATTGCCGATAAGTAGTCGTCGTGGGTACGCACGGGCTGGTCATCGATATGGGTAATAATGTCGCCCAGTCGAATGTCACCGCGAGGCCCTCGTGATGCGCCAATCATGCCGGCCTGCGCCGCAGGTAAACCGCGAAAAACGCGGACTATAGCCACGCCTTTAACACCGTAACGGCGAGTCCATTGGTCACTGGCGAGCTCTATCCCCAATATAGGACGCAATATCTTGCCATAGGCAATGAGCTGCGGAATGACTTCTTTAACCATGTTGACGGGTATGGCAAAGCCAATGCCCGCACTGGCGCCACTCGGAGAGAATATGGCGGTATTAACCCCTATGACTTGACCAAGCGAATTGAGCAGCGGGCCACCTGAGTTGCCTGGATTGATGGCGGCATCGGTTTGAATAACACCTTGAATACGACGATTACTGGGTGAGGCTATTTCTCTATCGAGCGCGCTCACCACGCCAACCGTGAGCGATGAGTCGAGTCCAAACGGGTTTCCAATAGCGAGTACTTTTCGACCCACTGATAGCTCCGAAGAGTCGCCCAGTGGCAGAGGTTGAAGGCCTTCTGGGGGTTTCTCTAGGCGCAGCACAGCGAGATCTCGCTCAGGCGCAATTCCCACAACCTGTGCGGCATAGTCACCCTGATCTTGGATTGATACTGTCAGCTTGTCGGCCCCGGCAACAACATGGAAGTTAGTCACAATTAAGCCGCTATCGCTCCATATAAAACCAGACCCTGCGCCTTTAGGAATCTCTGCGACGTTGAGGGAGAATAAATTTCGGCGAAGCGCGCTACTGGTGACGGAGACGACTGCCGGACTTGCTTTGCTGAAAATTTCTGTGGTGTTGCGCTCGTCATCGGTAGCGAAGCTCAAGTAGCTAGGCGCGGCAGCGAGGTCGGCCGTGCTTGCGGTATCAGTCTCGGCCGCATTTGCCAGCGGCGTTAACGCGGCAAGCGTGATGAGAAGCGCTTTCCATCTTTTATTCATGATTGCAGTGCTCGGATTCGATCCTCTAGCGGTGGATGGGAGCGCAACAGCTGGCCGAGGCTAGATGTGCCGGGCCGGATCCCAAATGCAGTGAGCTCTCCGGGCAGCTCGCTAGGCATACCTTGCTCTACGCGCAGGCGCTGGAGTGCGGCGATCATGTCATTAGACGTGGTGAGCGAGGCTCCAGCGGCGTCTGCTCGGTATTCTCGAAAGCGAGAAAACCACATAACAATCATGCTCGCGAGGAAACCTAGCACTATCTCTGCGACTATCGTCACGATGAAGTAGCCAATGCCATAGCCTCGCTCGGTTTTAAAAACAACGCGATCGACGGTATGGCCTATGATGCGGGCAAAGAACATGACAAAGGTATTCACCACTCCTTGTATGAGCGTCAGTGTAACCATGTCACCGTTGGCCACGTGACCGATCTCATGGGCAAGTACCGCACGAACCTCATTGGGTTGAAAGCGCCGTAACAGCCCGGCACTTACGGCGACCAGTGCATTATTCCTGTTCCAGCCGGTAGCGAATGCGTTGGCGGTTTCAGAGGGAAATACACCGACCTCGGGTCGACCAATACCGGCTTCATCCGCAAGCTGATGAACGGTCTCAAGTAACCATTGCTCATCGTTGTTTCGCGGTTGGGTAACGATATAAGTGCCCGTGCCGCGCTTTGCCATCCACTTAGACAGGAAGAGCGATATGGCCGAACCCCCAAAACCAAACAGCGCGCAGAAGACCAGCAGCGCTGTAAGATTCAGGTCGACGCCATTGGCCATAAGAATGCTTTCGAAACCCAATAAGTTGAAGATCAGGCTGACAAGCACCAAAACAGCTAAATTGGTTGCGAGAAAAAGAAGTATGCGCACGTTCAGTACTCCACAGTAGCCGCGGTTTGTTCGTCAGTTGCGGCTTGTTCATCAATAGCCGCGGTTTGGTCGCCAGTTACGGCGTGTTCCTCTGTAATAGGCGCTTGTTCTGAATTTTCAAGGGGAAGTTGATTAATGGCATCGTCTGGAAGGGGCACTATCGAGATTTCAAGCGGGGGTAATTTGCCTTCGCTCAGTTCTAATGCGACGGTCTCGCAGCGTAGCTCGGTGTCTTTCGAACTCAGCTCAAAAACGGTATTCGCGACTTCGTCCTGGTGTGGGAAGTGCATGACTTTGCTCACATCGCGTCCATCTGCCCAGCGCTTACCGCGCCCCCAATAATGGCCATCGTGATTGCGGATGATGTAAACATTGCTCATGGTGTAGAGGTTCCCTTGCTTGAATAAATGATGTGAAAAAAATCAGTGGCAGGCTTAATTGCTACTTACCGGGTTAAAAAATCTTTGGCTTCATTGATCTTGGCTGCGAGATAGTTATTGCCGCCACGATCGGGGTGCAATTTTTGAATAAGACTGCGATGGGCCTGTACGATATCTTCTTCGCTTGCTTCCTCGGTTAGCCCCAAAATGGCGAGAGCCTCACTGCGATTCATCTCTGTTTGCGAGGGCCGCGCTTGGTCACTGTGGTCTGCGTCGTCGCCCATGCCGTCGGGGAAGCGCTGCTCAAGATAACTCAGCAAAAGCTGCGTCGAATCTTCGTCTTCACTACGGCAATAGTCGAGAAGGCTCAACAGTTGCTCGCGCGTCATTTCGCTAAGCAGCCAGTCTTTGAAAGGCCCTAAGATGACTTCGCCCGATAACTCGCCACTGCTGTGGTCAAGCTTCATGCGTAAAATCGCACTGTTAACTTCGGACTGCTGGCCATTGGCATTGCCCTGCCGGCGCTGCCACCACTGGTTGAGGTGCGGGAACGCCCTAATCAAAATAGGCAGAGATTGCCTCAATACAACGGCAAGCCCAGTTAGCGCCGCGCCGATCCAATGCATTTTTCCGGTCAGTGCGAGTAGTAGAGCCGCGACGGCGGCAGCGCCTAAAATCAGCTGGACGTAACCCGAGCGTCGTTTGTGAGGTGGCATGGCTTGCACGCGCTTCACTAGGATGAATAGCGCGAACGCAATAGCTAGTAACAGTATTAGTCTAGGCACGGTACACCTTGTTCAATTTGCAGGTTATCGGTCGGCTAATGCAGCAGGCTGAACGGACTTCCTAAAACATTAGGGCGATGGTTTTTTGGGCAATTGATCAAGCAGTAGTTTATCACCCTCGCGACCCGAACTGGTGAGTGCAATTCGCCCACCTTGCGCGTATCTGGCCACCGCGCCTAGCAATTCTTTGAGCCGGTGAGCGCTATTGTGATCGAAGCGTGCGTAAACTCCACCACTTAATTGCGCCATTTGCTCAAAAAGGGCGGCTACCTCTGTGTTCGTGCCCTCCTGAAACAGAAAGAGCGGCTGATTACGTACACGGCATTGAGCGGCTAAATTCAGTAGTTGCGCGTGGCTTTCTTCGACCGCGTCACCGATAAAAACCAGTCCCCGCACGGGGGTGGCCGGTGTCGCTGCATTTAGATAATGCTTAAGTAGCCGAGCGATTTGGGTGGCGCCACCTAGGCACGTCACTGCTTCCATATGCGCTAATAGCTCGTTCGCAGAGGTCAACCAAGGACTGTGTTGAAACTCTCCAAAACCGCGGTAATAGCAAAGCTGAATGGCGAGTCCAGTGCCCGACTGGGCGGCCGCGAACATTTCACGATGGAGCTGCATGGCCTGTTGCCAAGAGGGCTCGCGACTCGCGGTCGCATCGAGAGCAAACAGTAATCGAGGCTGACGCTTCGCGACTGTTCTGATGGCGCGAGCTTTGCTTAGAAATGCACTGACGGCATTATCGGTCTTTTTTGTGGGATATTGGTTTGAAATGGGGGCTACCGTTTAGATGACTCAATGTGTTGTATGACTCAATGTGTTATGTGACTACGCGTGCTCTGATGAGACCGCGATCGTGGCAGTTCGTCAAGTAGGAGCTGGTTGCTCAGTGCGCTACTTTTTCAAGGCGCTCGTTTTTCAAGGCGTTAGTTTTTCAAGGCGCTAGTTTGCCTAACACGCCAAATGTCTCGCAATACACGGCTTGTTATTTTAGCGGCTTACTCCCACTTAGTTGAAACAGTCGCTATAGTCGATCGTATAGTCATTAAGGGGGTTGTCGTGTACTTAGCGTATGCCCTTGCTGAGGAGTTACATCATGGGTTTATTCGATATTCGTAAAAAGCACGCGCTTCCCGATGCTGCGTCAGCGTTGCCCGGCAGAGAGACGCCGATGACAATCAGCAATGTCCACGCGGTCTTGGCAACACCGCTGTGCCCGCCATTCCCTGAGCACTTACAACAGGCGATTTTTGGCATGGGTTGCTTTTGGGGCGTCGAGCGAATTTTCTGGAATATTCCGGGGGTATACACCACCGCGGTAGGTTATTCAGCGGGCATGACACCGAATCCAGACTATAAAGAAGTGTGTTCTGGGCAGACCGGTCACAACGAAGTGGCGTTGGTAGTCTTCGATCCCAACGAGGTCAGTTACGCCGAGCTACTGAAAGTATTTTGGGAAAATCACAATCCAACACAAGGCATGCGTCAGGGGAACGATTACGGCACCCAGTACCGCTCGGGTATTTATACGTTTAGCACTGAGCAGCAAGCCGCAGCCGATGCGTCAAAAGTGGACTACCAGGCCCGTTTAAAGGCGGCAGGGTTCGGTGAGATCACTACCGAGATTGCCGAAGCTACAGCGTTCTATTATGCGGAGGACTATCACCAGCAATATCTGCATAAAAATCCCGGTGGTTACTGTGGGATTGGAGGGACCGGGGTTGCGTGTCTTATGGGTACCGGAGTGGCAGCTGAAGCTTAAATGCTGTCGCTAATCTGATCGGGGTAACTCACGCGCTAGCGCTGCATTGACGGCCGTGTCGACGCTGAGTATCCGGTCGCCCAGGTGGCGTAGCGACGCCCCTATTTGCTGGGCAAGCTCTACTTCAAACGGTATAAATCCGCCTTCGGGCCCTATCAGTACTGTCGCTTCTCGGCCTGTGTCCGCGGGTAGCGCCCCATGCTCTCCAGGGTGCAGGCAGTACATGGGTGCATCGCCGGCAATGCTTTTGAGTTGATCTTCTATAAAAGGGCGAAAACGGGTGTGTAACACGACCTTGGGGAGAATTGTGTCGCCGCTGCGCTCCAAGCCTGCGCGAAGCGCCTCATCAATTCGATCTTTGCCCAGAAGCGGCGTTTGCCAGAAGCTTTTCTCGACACGGTAGCTATTAATCAAATGTAGCTCCGCAATCCCATATTCGGCGCAGCTGCGCAGCACTCTCCGTAACATCTTGGGTCTAGGTAGCGCCAAAACAACTTTAAAAGGGTGACGGGGCGGTGGCGGAGCGTTAAGCGTCACCCAAAGCTCAGCACTTTCTTGATCGCAGGCCATGACGCGAGCAACACCGCGCATGCCGCCGAGCGCGCCCACGCGTAGCGTATCGCCAACCTTTACCTTGAGAATTTTATGGAGGTGCTGATGTCGCCGATCCCGCAACTGCACTCGCGTTTCATCGAGCCAGTCTTCGGGTTCAAGTAGAACAATGTTCACGCTCAGCCGATCCAGAGATCGTATTCATCGGCGGCAGTGACTTCACCTTGAACGAAATCGCCGGGTTGTAAATCGGTTGCGCCCGGTAGATGCACGACGCCGTCAATCTCAGGCGCGTCCGCCATTGAGCGACCGAGGGCACCCTCATCGCTCACATGGTCAATAAGCACTTCGATGGTGGTGCCTATTTTTCGCTGAAGCTTATCGGCACTGATGGCTTGTTGGGCGGCCATAAAGGTGTCCCAGCGCGCTTGCTTCACATCGTCCGGGATTTGATCCGGGAGGTCATTGGCCGCGGCACCGGTGACGGGCGAGTACTGGAAGCAGCCAACGCGATCGAGTTCCGCTTCCTCGATAAAGTCGAGAAGCTCGTCAAACTCTTGATCGGTCTCGCCGGGGAAGCCCACAATAAATGTGCTGCGCAGAGTTAACTCGGGACATATTTCGCGCCATTGATGTATCCGCTCAAGGGTTTTTTCCGCAGCGGCAGGGCGCTTCATGCGCTGCAGCACCGAGGGGCTGCCGTGCTGGAGTGGAATGTCGAGATAGGGAAGGATCTTACCTTCAGCCATGAGCGGAATGAGTTTGTCGACGTGAGGGTAAGGATAGACGTAGTGGAGGCGCACCCAAATCCCAAATTCTGCGAGGGTCTCTGCCAGTGTTTGTAAGTCTGATTTCAGCGGCCGCCCGTTCCAAAAATCATTCTTGTACTTAATATCCACACCATAGGCACTGGTGTCTTGTGAAATAACTAACAGTTCACGCACGCCGGCTCTAGCCAGGCCTTCAGCTTCTTTCATGATCTCGCCAATGGGACGGCTCACCAGGTCGCCGCGCATATTGGGAATGATGCAAAACTTGCAGCGGTGATTACAGCCTTCTGAAATTTTCAAATAGGCATAGTGGCGCGGCGTAAGCTTTACGCCTTGTGCGGGAACCAAGTCAATCAGAGGGTTGGGCGTTCGAGTGTTAGGTAGCACTCGCCGTACTTCGCCCAGCACTTCTTCGTAGGCAGCGGGGCCCGTTATACCAAGAACTTTTGGGTGTTCAGCGAGGATGCGCTGGGCATCGTCCCCTTTGCCCATGCAGCCCGTAACCAGAACGCGGCCGTTCTCCTCGAGGGCCTCCCCGATGGCTGCGAGTGATTCGGCTTTTGCACTGTCGATGAAGCCACAGGTATTTACAATCACGACGCCAGCATCGTCGTAGTTTGGCGTCACCTCGTACCCATCTAGGCGAAGTTGGGTCAATATTCGCTCGGAGTCGACCAGAGCTTTTGGGCAGCCAAGCGATACGAAGCCAACTTTGGCTGTGCTGGAGGGGCGATTAGCGGACATAAGGTGGGCCTGTGGCAGATAGTGGTGTG